>JACTNB010000027.1 GCA_014584345.1 Planctomycetota bacterium | reverse complement strand
CTTCAAGGCGAACTTCACGCAATTGCCACCCCTTCAAGGAAACCTCTTGTGGCATGGCCACACCGGTAGCCGCTACCGCGTCAACCGGTGCCACCCGCGATTCCACGCTCGTTGATTTCGCCGTTGACCGACCAAAGGAGTGGTATGGAGAGGTCGTTGCTCATTCATAAGCCATTCGTGAAATGGGTGCCCTGGTTGGAGCATGATTTAGGTGCCACGGCTGTGTCAGCCGTGCGTGGCGGGATGTGACTCCCTTTCGAGGAGGAGTGCCATCGTCAGGAGTCACGTCCAACGGGAATTCGCATTTTCACAAAGCAATGGCACCCCCACATTTCACTCAACCAGAGCACCCGGCCCGACTCCCTTACGGTCGCGGCTAGTCATTCCGATACGCGTTCGAGCCACGCCGGTTCCGCTGACGTGAGGCATGTAATTTGGGTACCACTGGCTCTGCCAGTGTTTTTGCGAGACGATCCATCGGGTACCGCCGATTGACGCGGTAGCGGCAACCGGTGTGCCGCAGTTGAGTAGGTCAGGCTATGCCCAATGGCGTCCGGCATTTTTAGTGGGTAGTTTGGACTTGTGTGCCACTGTTCTGCGAGCAGTGGCGAAGTTGCTAGTGAGCCCAAAGCAGATTCCGCACGGCTGACACTGCCGTGGCACCCGGCATTACAGTAGCACTACGCACCTCGCGGGGATACCGCATCAACGGTCCACACAGCGGATCCTACGGACTACGGAAGATTACGGCACCTTGGGGTTGCGGTTATTGTACCTGATCCTGCAACATTCGCCGTGACTTTCGCTCGGCTACCTCCCAGTTCCCTCGGTTCGCGTCTTCGACAATTTCGTTCAGCCAGTCCGCTTCCCGCTGAGAAAGCAACTGTTGTTCGAGGGACTCTTCGATCAGCTTCCGCACCTGGGGCAATTTCTCCGCCTGTTGACGATTGCTGATATTGCACAACGCTTGGGCCACCTCGTACGTTCGTTCGCTCACGGCACCATAGCCGCAGCCCAGCAGCAGCCCGGCCAGCAGGAAGCAAATACCGCGGCACCAAGTTTGACTTGCAGGTTTCATTAAAACTCTCCCACCACTTCCCCTTCGGCGATACTGGACAGTTCCGCGAACAGGATCTGACTGATATTTTCGGAAACGAATCGGACGGAGCCATCTCCCAGGCAAACATGTCCCCCACCGGGATGCTGGGAATACATTTGCCCCACGTGGAAGGCCGGATAATTCACGGGATGAATGATGGGGTCCCCCGTGATGTCCAACTCACCCCCCGAAGGGCCGGCGTGGACCAGCACCAGTGTGGCGGCGGCGTCTGGTCCGTTGACCGGGGAACTCAATCGGGGATGCGTGAAGGCACCTGGAATCGCGCCGACCCAGGTTTTATCACTCAGCTTGGGAGCGTGTTCCCCCAGAAAGATCGTGTTCGAGGTGCCATCCGTGACATCCCGAAAACTCACGCGGGAATTCCGGAAGAATGGTCCATCCGCAACCCGCGACACATCCCCACTCACCGTGATCGTCGTGGTGGCGGACGTATAGATATTCGTGAAAATTGTGGTCGTAAACTCGGAGCCGCATTCTCCCCAACACGATTCCTGCCCATGCGAGGCGACATAATGCGACCGCCCCACGCGAATCGTGCTCCCCCCCTTCGTCAGCGGCGCGCCCGTTGAATCCTGCAGCAGAAAGGAATCGTCCCCTCCCGTGGCCGAGGGACACAAAAAGACGGGCAATTTCACCTGAATCGGAACCCGGTTCGCAGCGGACCAACTGGACTGATTCAGATCCAACGCATCGTACAAGGCTCCCTGTTCGAGAAACGGCAGCAACATGGTGGCCCAGCCCCACCCGGGGGCGGCGTCCCAGGTATCTGGATCGATTTCCGCCCAGGCCGGTCCCGCGCCGGTACTGGTACCATAGGAATAGTACCCCGCAGGAAATTTTGAATGGGTATCGTGATAGTTGTGCAGAGCCAGCCCCATCTGCTTCAGATTGTTTTTACACTGACTGCGGCGGGCCGCCTCGCGGGCCTGTTGAACCGCCGGCAGCAGCAGCGATACAAGGATGGCGATGATGGCGATCACGACCAACAATTCAATCAGCGTAAAACCCCGCTCTCTCCCCGGCACCAAGGGCGCCGCATGCGTTCCTGTATTTCTCATAACAAAAACTCCGGTTTTGATTCACTAAAAAATGACATTTGACAGCCAAAATAACGACTTTGCAAGTAACTTGCAATACTACCGCTCCGCTGTTTTTTTTGATTTTTTTGTGGAATTTTTGTCCTTCCGAATGATTCCCCGCCTGTCTGATGTCCTCCGGTATGCGGATAATTGGGGATGAAGTTCACGCGTCGGGGGGCTTCCGTTAGCGCAGCATGCGGATTCGAGCGCACAGTCGCAAATCACAGGGGAGTGATTAGAATACCGCTCAAATTATCCGAGCTATTTTCCCCGAACCCTACCGGATCTCTGCGGACACCATGCCATGAAACTCGCAATCCTGTCCTGCAGCAGTAAGTGTTACAGTACGAACCGTTTCCGCGAAGCGGCCTTGCAGCGCGGCCACGAGGCCAAGGTACTCAACACGCTGAAATTCGCCATTGATGTCGCCCAAGGCGATCCCGATCTGTACTACCGCAGCAAGCAACTCAGCCATTACGACGCCGTTTTGCCCCGCATCGGCGCGTCGATCACGTACTTTGGCACAGCCGTCGTGCGTCAGTTCGAGCAAATGGATGTTTTTTGCGCGAATTCCTCGAACAGCATTTCGAATTCGCGCGACAAATTGCGGTCCCTGCAGATTCTCAGCAAGCACCAGATCGGAATTCCCGAAACCACGTTCGTGCGTGATCGCTTCGATGTCCTCCCGGCCATTGAACGCGTCGGCGGGGCACCGATTATCATCAAGCTACTGGAAGGGACCCAGGGCGTCGGCGTGATTCTGGCGGACACCACGAAGGTTGCGGAGGCCATTATCGAAACCCTGCAATGCGCGCGGCAAAACGTGCTGGTGCAAAAATTCGTGCGGGAAAGCAAAGGACGCGACATCCGCGCGTTTGTGGTGGGGGATCGCGTTGTGGGGGCAATGCGCCGCGTTGCCCAGGGGGGTGAATTCCGCAGCAATCTGCACCGCGGCGGACGGACCGAACCGGTGACACTCGATGAACAGTATATGGAAACCGCCGTCAAAGCAGCCCAAATCATGGGCATGCGGGTAGCCGGCGTGGATATGCTTGAAAGCAAAGACGGCCCACAGATCATGGAAGTCAATTCCTCCCCCGGGCTGGAAGGGATCGAACGAACCACCGGACTGGATATCGCCGGGGCCGTGGTCGATTACATGGCTGCCCAGGTCGACTTTCCCGAATTGGACGTACGTCAGCGGCTGACGGTCAGTCGAGGTTACGGCGTGGCGGAGGTTTATATTCCCGAAGGATCGGAATATATTGGACGCACGATTCTAGACTCTGGCCTGCGCGAGCGCGATATCAACGTGCTTACGCTGTATCGCGGATCCACGGTCATTCCCAATCCGAAAACCAGCCGCGAACTGGAACCGGGCGACCGTTTACTCTGTTTTGGAAAACTCGAAGCGATGCGCGACCTGGTCCCCCCCAAAATCCGCAAGGCCCGGCGTCCCAAGGTGGTCCCCCTGGTGGATTCGGAATTTCACCCCAAGCCACCGGACGAGTCTCTCTGACTTCTCCGTAAGAGTGTTTCCGCATGACCAAACAATCTGCCCGCCCGTCGAGAAAATCCCCTCATGTGTGGGGAGATATCAAGATTCTGCCTGGTCAATCGGCCGAGGTCTCCCTGGCAGTGACGGAAAGTTACAGCAGTCTCACCATTCCAATTCCCATCGTGGTACAGCGAGGCAGCGAGGAGGGACCGGTCGGTTTCATCACAGCAGCGCTGCATGGGGACGAAATCAACGGCACGGGAATCATCCGCTCGCTGATACGCGATCAACAACTCAATTTGCTTCGGGGGACGCTGATTCTGGTCCCCGTGTTGAATATTCTCGGTTTCGAGCGACATTCGCGTTATCTGCCGGACCGTCGCGACTTGAATCGCTGCTTTCCGGGTTCGATGCGTGGCAGCCTGGCCCATCGCATGGCGAAAATCATCTTCGAGGAAATCGTGGCCCGCTGCGACTTCGGCATCGACCTGCATACGGCCGCGGTCCGGCGTACCAATTTTCCGAATGTCCGCGCGGAAATGACGAACCCCAAGGTCGCGCAACTTGCAGAATCCTTTGGGTGCGAAGTGATTCTCGATTCCAAGGGCCCCCCCGGATCACTCCGTCGCGAAGCCACCGCGCGGGGCTGCCCCGTGATTATTCTGGAAGCGGGTGAAATCTGGAAGGTCGAGCCTGCCGTGGTCGATTTCGGTGTCAAGGGGATCCTCTCGCTGCTGAGCGGCCAAGGCATGATCGAACAGGCAACTCCTCCCCCGGCCTATCGGCTGATACTCGACCACACGCAGTGGATTCGCGCTTCCAAGGGTGGATTTTTGCGGTTTCACGTCTCCCCCGGCGACCTGGTTCGCAAGGGAGCGCCGCTGGCCACCTACACCACGCTGACGGGGAAGGAAACCGGCGTCATCAATGCCCCGCATCATGCCATGGTCCTCGGCATGACGACGCTCCCCTGCATCACGCCAGGCGACCCGATTTGCCACCTGGGCATGATTCCCGATCGCTTCGAGGAAGTCCAGCAACTCCGTGCGGAGGCAGCCGACGACAACCTGCACGATCGCTTGATCAAGGATCTCTCCACGAATGTCCGCGTGGTGGAGCCAAGTGAAAGCCGCCCCTAGCCCAGCCGCTTTTCCCGGCGGTATCTCCACGGCGGCACGCACATGGGGAAAGACGTTTCACACCTGGGCCGATTCCCCGCGGGGCTGTCATTTATTTCATACGAGGGACTCCCGTCCCCGAGTTGTTGAAACTTGGGTTGAAAGGCAACACGTTTTTGGGGAACGCACAGCGGATGTGAATTTTTTTGAAGTTGCGAGCAATTCAGCGCGACATATTGTGGTCGAATCTCGCGTGAATGGTATGCACAGCGTACCCTTCAACAATTCACAGCTTCATTGACCGGTGCGGGAGATCGGGTTAGATCATGTCGAGTTTGCCGTGACGTCGACCGGGCGCGCGACGGCATTTTTCGCAGACGCCAAAGACTTCCAGACGGTGGCCTTCCATGAAAAATCCGTGCTGGTCCGCGACGGAAGCCAGCAGGGTCTTGATCTGTTCGTTATGGAATTCTTCCAGTTCCCCGCATTTACGGCAGATCAGGTGGTCGTGCTGGGGATAGCCGTAATCGTGTTCCCAGATTTCGCTGCCGTTCGGACGGGCCACCTTGCGCAACAGGCCTGCTTCGTCCATCGATTGCAGCGCGCGGTAAATCGTGGAGCGGCTCACGCGTTTTTTCAATCCCCGCTGGGAAAGGCGGGCCACCAGTTGATCCGCGTCGAAGTGCTCGTGGTTCGAGAAGACCTCGTCCACGATAATTTCTCGCTCGGGAGTGAGCCTTTGATTGCGGGTAGCCAGGAATTCGCGAAACTTTTCCTTAGGGCTGGCGGATACGGGTACTGCCCCCAGATTACTCACCGGTTCACCTTTATTCTCTACACAATGCTTGGGCTGGCCTGGACTACTCGTCCGAAGGCTGCTGTTCCAGGAACTTCATCAGGGCCTTTTCCAGTTTTTCGTCTGTGTCGTACGTCCCTTGCGCGATTTCCTCGCGGATGCGGTTAATCAGGGCCTGGCGTTCGGCCGGATCGGTTTTTGGGTCCAACGATGTTAACTCCATGAAGAGTTGGGCGGCCTTGGAGATCTCCAACTGGTCCCGGGGAATGTTCAACCCGCCCGCTGCTTCGACCACGGGTTTGAAGGGAGGGACTGTTCGAGAGACTGGCCAGTTCCCTCCCGCCCCTCCGACGCCGGAAATACTCATGGACACCCCTCCCTGATTGCCGTTTCCCGTTGTCCAGGGGACGACATTTCAAACTCTGTGCCTGGGAGTGGAGCAGGAATCTTCCCGTCCACCACTTTCCCGGGCAACGAAACCCCTCGCCACCAACCATCGGGAATTGCGGAATCGCAAATTATCGATCACAACGACATTCCACCTTGCAGAACAACGGCTCGATGGATTTCTTCCGTGAATCGGGGCGATAACATTACTGAATCAGGGTGAATTCTATGCGAAATCGGGGTTTGAATTCAACAGGGATCGACACGCCCCGGGACAAAGCGGGGGCAAGAGCTTGAGAAATGCAAGCAAATCAGAACATATGTCCAGAAAACGTCGTGAGTGTCGAGGCGAAAACAGCATTTCGCGCTCTATTTGGGTGCCTCGTCCACCGGTAAATCGCAGACGATGCCCACCTGGTCATTATCCCCTTCGTCGCGGAAGTCCGTCTGAGACGATCCGCGGGTGAAAGTTGAAACAGTGGCACCCGTATCCTTGGTACGACTCATGCCCGTCAGCCAGTAACTCTGATTCGCATTGCCGACAGCGTCTCCCGTGTCGTTCAATTCTGCTTCAATCGCCTTCTGAATCGAAGTTAGACCGACAATCAGTCCCAAAATCAGTACCGTTGCGATCAGTACCGACTCCGCCGAAGCGACGAAACCGCTTTCATCTCGGAACAGATTGCGGAACATTGGCACAAACTCCGTTAATGCCTCTGAAATCGACATGCAATGCAAGCGCTGCTTGTCTTCGTCAACCAATCGACGGCAAGGCCCACCCGTTGACCGTGGTATGTGCAGTGTTCGTTGTAACGACACTTTCAGACAATCGCTGGAAACTCTGTCGAGTTCCTGTTCGCCGGATCCCTACTGCTGTTTTCACGCCTACTCATGCGCACAGTCGTGTCGATTTTATGCATTGTTCATGCATTCTGCAAGTATTCCGCCGAGAAAACAGGGGGCTCTCCAGCCAAGCGTTGCGGAGAACTCCCTGGCAGAAATCTAAAATGTCCTGCACCCTATGCATTTTCCGGAGCATGCCTTAACTCCAGCAGGGGCTTCAGCGGGGACTCCGTTGTCTCGCATAAGGGAACGGAGTCGGATTTTTCAGCCAGGATATCCGCCAGAGTGGCCTTGCGAAACGCGTCTTCCATCAGGGCCAGGGTCTGATCGAGACGACTATGCAAGGGACAGAGATTCACGCCGTGGGTTTTAATCCCCAGGGGACAAGTGCGAATTCGCTTGATGGGATCCACGGCATTCACGATATCCAGCAGCGTCATTTGTTCCGCCGGTATTTGCAAGGTCATGCCCCCGCCCACGCCACGCTGGGAATGCACGATCCCCGATCTGACCAGGCTTTGCAGCACCTTCGAGAGATAGGCAGGAGGCACTTTTGTTTTCTCCGCCAGGAAACTGGTACTGCACAAATGGGGTTGATTGTAGGCCAATTGAATGACCGCCCGTAACGCATATTCAACGGTTTGAGATAACACGTATTAATCTCTCTTCTCAGTCGCAGTAAGATGTTCATCGCGAAACCGAAGTCGCGGGGCATAAATCCGTCCAGCAACTCATGGGCACCGCGGGATATCCCTTTCGACCTTTCCTCCTGAAGATTCAGGGCCATTCGCGCCATTAAGTCCAAGTTGGAAAATATCGTCCGTTCCCCGGTATTGGCTGTCGCCTGTGTTCCGGCAAATGAGTTCTCCACAACTCAGGGTCTGAAACTCAGGGTCTGAGAGTTTGGAGGAACAGCGGGACAGCCGCCTCTCGTTTTCCCAATACTTGTTGAAACAACTCCGCATTCCTCATAGCCTATCGGGTGAATTCAAGAGAGACAAGTTGAAATCCATCGGTTGCCTGGAATATCCAGACAGTGGGATTCACTGCATTCTGATTGCCGATCCAGGATTTCCGAGAACGGATTACCCCATGGCCTGGGTGTACCCAAACCGTATACACAGTGATTTACCCCATGCACGGTGCGAGTTCCCGGGACCACCGACATGAGAAATTCAGGAAAGAGTACACCTTGGAAAATCGCAACTCCTGGCAATTCTGGATAGACGTGGGAGGCACATTTACCGATGTGGTCGCCCGCACTCCCGCAGGACAGATTCTGACCCATAAAACGCTCAGTTCGGGCAGGGTCAAAGGGTGTATTGATCGGCAGTGGGGAGAGTGTGAATTTTCCGATCCCCATCGACGCCACGATCCCGATCATCTATGGCGCGGCTGCCGCTTTCGTCTGCGGGATCGGACAGGGCACGTTTGCCTGGAGAGCACGCTAATCGATTCCCGTGCCGAGGGACGCTTGTACCTGCGACATGCACTCCCTCCCGATTGTGTGGGGTTGTCCTACGAATTGACCTCTGGCGAGCCCGCCCCAATCGTTGGGATTCGCTATCTTCTGGGCATGCCAGTTGATGTGCCGATCCCAGCGGCGCGGATTCGGCTGGGAACCACGCGTGGTACTAATGCCCTGCTCGAGCGGAGAGGGGCACGAACGCTGTTCGTCACGACGGCCGGTTTCGAGGACTGTTTGCTGATCGGCAATCAAAGTCGTCCCCGACTTTTTGACCTCACCATTGAGAAATCCCCTCCCTTGTATGAACGGGTCCTCGGTATCGAGGAACGACTGGATGCCGAGGGGAATGTGCTGCGGAAGCCCGATCCCGAGCGGGTCCTGGAGCAACTGCGGGTGGTCCGGGAAGCGGGTATCGATGCGGTGGCGATCTGTCTGCTGCATGCCTATCGCAATCCCGCGCATGAGTTGCTCGTCGAAGATTGCGCGCGCCAGGCCGGTTTTGGGGAAATCAGCGTTTCGCATCGTCTCTGCCCGCTGATCAAGCTGATCAGCCGTGGCGATACCACGCTGCTGAACGCCTATCTCAATCCCGTGTTGAAGGACTATCTGTCGGAGATTCGGTCCTGCGTACCCGATAGTCAACTCGAGCTGATGACATCCGCCGGAGGCTTGATGCCTGCCAGCCAATTTCTAGGCAAGGACAGCATCCTATCCGGTCCGGCTGGTGGGGTAGTGGGAGCGGCCCGCGTTGCCGTCCAAGCCGGTTTTCCCCGGGCGATTGGCTTCGACATGGGGGGGACGAGCACCGATGTTTCCCGCTTCGAGGGTGCCTGTGAACTCGAATATGAAACGGAAAAGGCCGGCGTTCGAATCGCAACACCGATCTTGAACATTGAAACCGTGGCGGCAGGCGGGGGAAGCCTCTGCCGATTCGATGGGGTTCGCCTGCTGGTCGGACCGGAATCCGCGGGAGCAGAGCCTGGCCCCTGCTGCTACGGCAGTGACGGCCCCCTGACCGTGACCGACATGAATGTCTTCACTGGTCGCATATTGCCCGAATACTTTCCGTTTCCGCTGGATGTCGCGGCCGTGGAGTCGAAGCTGCGGGCGGTATGCCGGGAACTCGAACTTTCTCCACTGGGACGAAAACTCACGCCCCGAGAACTGGCGGAGGGATTTCTGGAAATTGCCAACACCCGCATGGCACGCGCAATTGCCCGAATTTCCTCGGCGCGGGGCTTCGACCCGGCGGAGCATGTGCTGGTCACCTTCGGGGGTGCGGGAGGACAGCATGCCTGCGCTCTCGCCCGCGAACTGGGCATCCGGAAGGTGATGATACATCCTCTGGCCGGAGTGCTCAGTGCCTACGGCATCGGGCAGGCAGTCCGCCGACAACATGCGGAACGGGCCGTGCTTCGCTTGCTTCGGGATATCTCCCCCGAAGAACTGACCGGGTTGTTTGCCGATTTGACAACCCAGGCACGGCGAGAGGGAGGGACGGAATGGGCTCCCCCGACGAGGGGCGTGACAATGCGCTGCTCGCTCGATTTGCGTTATCTCGGACGAGAGACCACGTTGAATGTTGTCGCCGACACGCACGCGGGCTTCCAACATGCCTACGAGCAGGAGCATCGCCGCAGGTTTGGCTTTCTGCATGAACAGTTTCCTCTGGAAGTTGCGGCTGCCCGCGTTGAACTCGCCTGGGAAGAGGCCGCTTCGGAGCCAGCGCTTACCGAAACTCCACCTGAATTCGGCACTTCAGAACCTGGCGTGGTCGCCCCGCTCCGGGAAACCGTCGTCTTTTGGGGACGTCGGGAGATCACGGCCGGAATCTATTCCAGGAAACAGCTTCGACCGGGATGCCAGATTCAAGGCCCGGCGATACTCCACGAGGAGACCTCCACAATTTTTCTCGAACCGGGTTGCCAGGCCCGGGTGTTGCCACGAGGCGAGATATTAATCGAAATCGCATCCCGCGCATCCAGCGAGGATCCGCCTTGCGGGACGCGAGACACAAACGGAATCGATCCGGTCTCGCTGGAAATATTCCATCATCATTTTGCTTCCATTGCGGAACAAATGGGGGAAACCCTGCGTCAAACCGCCCATTCCGTAAATGTGAAGGAACGTCTCGACTACAGTTGTGCCGTCTTCGATCCCCAAGGAGAACTGGTTGCGAATGCGCCGCACATCCCTGTGCATCTAGGGGCCATGAGCGAAACAGTGAAATCGATCCTGGCGGAGCATCCCGTCATGCGGCCGGGCGATGTCTTTGTCACGAACGATCCTTACCGGGGCGGTTCACATTTACCCGATGTCACGGTGGTCTCTCCTCTGGTGTCCAGCGAAAACGGCCAACTGCTAGCGCTGGTGGCGGCCCGGGCGCATCATGCGGAAATCGGAGGGATCACCCCAGGCAGCATGCCTCCGTTTTCCACCTGTCTGGCGGAAGAGGGGGTGGTGATTCGCAACCTGGCCCTCGTGGAAGCCGGGACGCCTCGCTTCGATGAACTGAGGAAGCTGCTGTCGTCGGGGCCGTACCCCTCGCGGAGTGTCTCGGAGAACATTGCCGATATTCAGGCCCAGTTGGCCGCCAATCGCCTGGGACTGGCATTATTGCAGCAACTGGTTCAAAGTCAGACCGTCGAGCGAACGCACCGCTACATGAAACTGATTCGGGCCGCCTCCGCGGAGAAAACGCGCCAGGCTTTGCAGGCCTACGAGGGAGCGCGCCGGTCCTTCACGGATTATCTTGATGAAGGGGCACAGATCACCGTCACAATGGAAATCCAGTCTGGATGTGCCAGAATCGATTTCTCGGGTACGGGCCCCGTGCTATCCAGTAACCTGAATGCAAACCGCGCGATTACGACCGCCGCGGTGATTTATGTACTGCGCTGCCTGATAGGCGTGGAGACACCGCTGAATGGCGGATTGCTCGAACCCGTGGAAATCGTGCTCCCCCGCTGCCTGCTCAATCCTCCCAGCCACGAGGATCCCGCGCGCTGCGCGGCAATGGTTGGCGGCAACGTTGAAACGTCGCAACGGATGGTTGATGTGTTGCTGGGGGCACTCGAACTGGCAGCCGCCAGCCAGGGCACGATGAATAATCTGACGTTCGGAAACGCTTCCTTCGGCTATTACGAAACGATTTGTGGCGGCAGCGGAGCAACGCCGCGGGGTCCCGGTTGTGACGCCGTGCATACCCATATGACGAACACCCGTCTGACCGACGTGGAAGTGCTGGAAACTCGCTATCCGGTGCGTCTGCGGAAATTTGCCCTGCGTCACAAATCCGGCGGGACAGGTCTACATTCTGGTGGTAACGGGATTGTGCGCGAACTGGAATTCCTGGCTCCCCTGAGTGTTTCCATGTTGTCCCAGCGGCGCGGCTCGCATGTTCCCTATGGATTACACGGCGGGCAGCCGGGAAGCGGAGGAATCAATCAGCTATGGCAGGCCTCCACGAATAGCACAACTCCCCTGCCGGGGAGCTTCCAGATTCAGGTTCAACCCGGAGACGTACTGCAAATTTACACGCCCGGAGGCGGGGGCTGGGGCTCCACGGAGGAGAGTCAGAATACGAGGTCCTGTTGATCACATACGAATGGTGTCGGCAACGCCATCCGGTTGCGCAAGGCGATCGAGCCGTGCTCCTGCACCGCGCGTTGATTGACGCCTTTTCGCGTGCCACGGATCTGCGAGCCTCGCGTATTTCCAAGCAATTCCGCGGCGGTCGCGGGAACGGGGATCGGAGCCGGGACGCATCAACGCATGGGTGTGTGTTGTGAATCCCGAGGTCCTGTTAATTTTCTATTGCGTGCCCCTTGCAACGATTCGCTCTGCAAACGAAACTCGAAGGGAAAGACCGAGTGATGCCGTGTCATCCACGCGGCATGGGATGAATAGAGCGTTCAGGGATTGTTCGGGGAAAGGATGCGACCGTCATGAGGGTGTGGCCTGGAAATCCGTATCCATTGGGAGCACATTGGGACGGCTCAGGAGTCAATATCGCGATATATTCCGCAAATTCGACGAGTGTCGAGGTCTGTTTTTTCGACTCGTCGGATGAAATCAAGGAATCGCGGCGCGTGCGGTTGCCGGAACGGACGGACTTCGTCTGGCACGGATATTTTCCGGATGTCAAACCGGGACAGTTGTACGGTTTTCGCGTGCATGGTCCCTACGAACCGCATCATGGACATCGCTTTAACGCCAATAAAGTGCTGCTCGATCCGTATGCCCGGGCGATTGGTCGCGGGATACAGTGGTCCGATGCCATGTTCGGCTATCGCGTGGGGCATCCGCAGGGGGATTTGTCTATAGATGATCGGGATAATGCGGCGAGTGCTCCGCTGGCAATGGTGACGGATAATCGATTTCGCTGGGGAAATGATCGCCCCCCGCGGACGCCCTGGCATAAAACGCTGATCTACGAGTTACACGTGAAGGGATTCACGATGCGGCATCCGGGCGTCCCCAAGGCGTTGCGGGGGACGTATGCCGGGCTGGCCTCGAATGCCGCGATTCAACACCTGCTCGACCTGGGCGTGACCGCGGTGGAGCTGATGCCCGTGCATGCCAAGATCCAGGATCGGCACCTGGTGAATAAGGGGCTGTCGAATTATTGGGGCTACAACACGCTCGGCTTTTTTGCTCCCGAACCGAGCTATTCCTCGAACAAGGACCCCGGAGGCTGCGTTCGGGAGTTCAAGACGATGGTGAAGAAACTCCACAAGGCGGGACTGGAAGTGATCCTGGACGTGGTTTACAACCATACCGCGGAGGGGAATCATTACGGGCCGACCGTCAGCCTGCGCGGTATCGATAACAGTTCGTACTATCGCCTGGTGCATGGGCAGCGCCGCTTCTACATGGACTACACGGGGTGTGGCAACACGTTGAACATGCTCACGCCGCACGTGCTGCAGTTGATCATGGATTCGTTGCGTTACTGGGTGCAGGAAATGCATGTCGACGGTTTTCGTTTCGACCTCTGCAGTGCCCTGGCACGGGAACTTCATGAAGTGGATCGTCTGGGGGCCTTTTTCGATATCATTCACCAGGACCCCGTGTTGTCGCAGGTCAAGTTGATTGCCGAACCATGGGATCTGGGCGAGGGAGGCTACCAGGTAGGAAACTTTCCCATTCTGTGGACGGAATGGAACGGCAAGTATCGCGACTGCGTGCGGCAGTTCTGGCGGGGGGATGGGGGTAAGATGTCGGAATTCGCCACCCGCATCACGGGGAGCAGCGATCTCTACCAGCACAACGGGAAACGACCGTATGCGAGCATCAATTTCATTACCTCCCACGACGGTTTTTCCCTGCAGGATCTTGTCGGCTACAACGACAAGCACAACCTGGCCAACGGAGAAGACAATCGCGATGGCGACAGCCACAATCTCAGTTGGAACTGCGGCCATGAAGGTCCGACGGATAACCTGGAGATTCGCAAGATTCGAGAGCGCCAGAAACGCAACTTGATGACGACGTTACTCTTGTCGCAAGGCGTGGCCATGATGCGCTCGGGCGACGAACTGGGACATACCCAGCAGGGGAACAACAATGCCTACTGCCAGGATAACGAGACCAGTTGGCTCGACTGGGAACTGAACGACGAGCAGCAGCGGTTTCTCAAGTTCGTGAAGCGCACGGTTCGCTTGTGGAAGAGCCACCCCGTGTTTCAACGGCGTAAATTCTTTCAGGGTAGGCAAATTCGAGGCCAGGAGGTCCAGGATATTGCCTGGCTGACACCCAACGGGAAATCCATGACCGATCGCGACTGGCGCGAACCCAACGTGCGTTGTCTCGCCGTCCGACTGGAAGGAGCGATGATTGACGAAGTGGATGAAAAAGGGCGGCAAATTCTGGGCAGCACCTTTTTGCTGCTGCTCAATGCCCATCACCACGCAGTCGATTTCACCTTGCCTGCCCACCGCGAAAATGAATTCTGGAAACCGACAATCGATACCTGCGAAAGCGAACCCGATTCCGGTTTAATGTGCCAGGGTGAAATTTATCGCGTCTCCGCCCATGCCATGGCCGTGTTGCGACTCAAGACGGTTTCCTCGAAGATCGCCGCCCGGTTGATCCGCTGGCTGCAACCGGAAAAAACAAGTTCGCTGTTCGTCCCGGTCGCCAAGGGAGAGGGGACGGAGGAACGGGCACTCCTCGTAAACGGGGACGGAGACCAGCTTGCCGAGACAGACGCGCTCCCTGCCGAGTTGGAACCGGCCCTCGGGCAAGAAATAACCGCGGAATCGGCGCCAGACGGAGGCATTGCCGGTATGATGGCTCCCGGCGAACCCGCTGGAACAGAGCAGCCTCTTCCCGGGGCGGATGCTGCTACACCTGCCGATGTCGAGGAAGCGAGGCCCAAGGCTGCACAGCCCCCCGACAAGACACTCATTTCTCCGGAAGAAGATGAAAATTCATCGGTCAAGGATCGTTCCGCAAGTCGGCTCTCTTGACCGAGGCCATCGCGGCCCCTGGTTCCCCTGGCGGCGTATTGCGTGATACAGTACGACTCATCGGTCATTCCCCCCCCCGTGAAGTCGCTCCGCCGGAGAGGCTGAACCAGAAGGGGACTACAGTCTCTTTTCCCGTGCGAGATTCCATGTTTACAGGATTGGTGGAAGGGCGAGGAGTGGTGCGCAGCCTTACGGCCGAGTCGGCCGGGGTCCGGCTGTCGATTCAGGTTCCCCCGGAACTGCTGCGCGCGGATGCCGCGCATCCCGCAACGGTCCTGGGGGATAGCGTGGCCATCAATGGTTGCTGCCTCACCGTGGTGGCTCAGCAGGAGGACTGCTGGGAATTTCAGGCGGGGAGTGAAACGCTGTCGCGTACCAACCTGGGAGGATTGCAACCCGGCACCCCCGTGAACCTGGAACGGGCTCTTTCGGCGCAGGCGCGGCTGGGAGGCCATTTTGTCCAGGGACACGTCGATGGCCTGGGTGTGGTGCAACGCATTGAGCGCGAGGGAGAGTGGATCAAGATGTGGTTCCAGACACCGGAGGCACTGGCCCGGCTCATGGTCCCCAAAGGGTCCATCACGGTCGATGGCATCAGCCTGACCGTCGTCGATGTCACCAGCGAAGGCTTCAGCGTGGCGCTGATTCCTCATACGCTGGAAAAAACCACACTGGCGATCCGCCAAGCGGGGGATGCGGTGAATATCGAAACCGATATTCTGGGAAAATACATTGACAAACTGCTGGAGCCCTGGCGCAGTTGATCACGCGTGTGCCATTGTTCCGCGACCCCGAGAATGGTCGCTATTTGTTGGCTTCTCGCGTGGCACGCGTTATGATCCCCGCTTCGCCAGACAAACAGCACGTCGGTATGGCGGAGATCTGTTTCGTCATCAAGAGATATATTCGAAAAAATCAAGGGCAAACGCCCCGCTCGTCGCGCCGGTCACACGGCAAAGCCTTTCGTTAGTCACGAGTCGAAATTCACGGAGATCAGGATGCCCAGCGGTTGTGGTCCCATCACGGAATTTATTAAACATCACTATCGCCATTTTAACGCGGCCGCGCTCATAGATGGAGCGCAGGGCTATTGCGATCATCTGGCCAGCGGTGGCAAGATGATGGTCACACTGGCCGGCGCGATGAGCACCGCGGAATTGGGACTGTCGCTGGCCGAGATGATTCGCCAGGACAAGGTGCATCTGATTTCGTGCACGGGGGCGAACCTGGAAGAAGACGTCTTCAATCTGGTGGCTCACGATTATTACGTTCGCGTGCCCGACTATCGCCAGTTGAGCGCGGAAGATGAACAAGCATTGCTCGAACGGCACCTGAATCGCGTGACCGACACGTGTATTCCCGAAGAGGAGGCCATGCGTCGGATGGAACGGGCCATGCTCGAGGTGTGGACCAAGGCCGACCAGGAGGGGAAGCGGTACTTCCCACACGAATTCTTCTACCAGGTTTTGCTGAGTGGCCAATACGAGGAGTACTACCAGATCGATCCCAGGAATTCCTGGATGCTGGCGGCAGCCGAGAAGAATCTGCCGATCATCGTTCCCGGCTGGGAAGACGCGACGCTGGGAAACATGTACGCGGCCGCTGTTGTGCGGGGAGACGTGAAAAACGTGCATACGGTCCGCACGGGGATCGAATACATGACCTGGCTGGCGGAATTCTACACGGAAGTGACCCGCGAATCCCCCCTGGGCATGTTCCAGATCGGCGGAGGGATCGCGGGCGATTTTCCCATCTGTGTCGTTCCCATGCTGCATCAGGATCTGCAGCGGAACAACGTACCGCTCTGGGGGTATTTCTGTCAGATCAGCGATTCAACCACCAGCTATGGCAGTTATTCCGGCGCGGTCCCGAACGAAAAAATCACCTGGGGCAAGCTGGGCATCGATACCCCCAAATACATCATTGAGTCGGACGCCACGATCGTGGCTCCCCTGATGTTCGCCTATGTCCTGGGGTGGTGAAACGGCAGCGAGTCTGGAGGAACGTTCTGGCGGGCGTCGGATTTACCGTCCGTCGATCCCCGGCGAGTGAAGTCGCTATCTGCTGGCCTCCGCTCCGGCCTGCCGGTTTTCTGGTCGATCGTGCTGCCCGTATTCGCACGGGGAGCATCTTGCTGTCGAGTGCGGCACATGACAGGTGTTCGCGTTGCGCTTTCACGCATGGACCGAGAAACGCTCTAAGCACTTTCACACAGGCACATTAGGCCAAATCCCGTTGCCAATGGGATGCGTGGCAACTGGCCCCTCGAATGCTTGGCATGCCATTCGCGAGACAAGCCTCGAACCTGCCGAATTTTTCGTCAGTCCCATCAGTCGAATTGAAACTTTTTGATTTATCGATATATTATAGAGTGATATAAAACTGTAAATTACTGAAAACTTTGCGATGTATGATGTGGTCAGATTTTCATTTTCCTTATCAACAGGAGGCGCGTTCATGGTATCCGCAACGAGCAAGCAACAGACTCCCGGAACGGTGAAATCGGGGTTTACTCTGATTGAGTTGCTGGTGGTCATCGCCATCATCGCCATTCTTGTGGCTCTCCTGTTACCGGCCGTGCAGCAGGCGCGCGAAGCGGCGCGGCGCAGCTCCTGCAAAAACAATCTGAAGCAGGTCGGTCTGGCCCTGCATAATTACCATGACGTCCATTCCACGTTCCCCGTGGGTGCGATCTATATCAAGGGGAACTGGCGCGTTGGCCTGCTCCCCTTTCTCGAACAAGGGGCCGCGTACGATCAACTGACCTTTAATGGAGGTGGAACATTGTTTCGTGGCAGCACCTACACGGCGGATGGCCTGGTCGTGCTGCGGACGTTGCGTGTCGCCACGTATCGCTGTCCGTCGAGCACGCACGCCATGGCAAGCACCTCCGATGGCAACACCGAGGGAGGAATGAAAATCGATTACGTCGGCATTGCCGGGGCCACCCCCTCGCCGGGAGGGTCCGGTGGGTGCGGATCCTCGACGCGTTATGGCAGTAATACATACTGCGACAACGGTCTGTTGGCGTACAACACCAAGACCAAGATGCGAGATATCACCGATGGGACATCGAATACGATTATTGTGGCGGAGCAATCGGGCCTGGTGAACAACACGGATATCCGCGCCAACTATTACGGTGGCTGGCATGGCACGCCTTTTTTGGCAAAACCCTCGGCGGTATCCGGTTCCGACGATTACTGGGGGAGTGGCACGACTACCCTGAAGCATGCCATCAACAGTAGTTGGGCCTCCGGTGCCCCCGATAGTGCGAACAATACCTACGATGGGAACACGATTTTGAATTCCTATCATAAGGGAGGAATTCAGGTCGTACTCTCCGATGGTGCCGTACGATTTGTCTCCGAAAATGCCAACTTCACCACGCTGACTCAGTTGTGTGCCCGTGGCGATGGGCAGGTGATTGGAGAATTCTGACACGGAAATTCCCGCGCGTGGCAATCCCCGGCAACAGGTGGGGGCAGCTGCGTCGGGCACACATTTCAGAGTGGATAACCTGGGCCGCAGCCTGGTCCACAGGCGCTGCTCCAGGATGATTATGGGAACTTTTTAGCGAAAAACGGTGCCTTTACCATGTTAAGCCACGTGCTGGCAAAAATGCTGCTCTCCTCCCTGCTGCTATGTCTGATGGCGGGTTGCGGGGGTACGCCAGGTTCGGATCGCGTCACGGGATCGGTGGAAATTGCCATCAGTCATGGAGGAGATCCGCTGGCGGGCGTATCGGTGCAAATGACGATCCCCGGTTCGGGAAAAGCAGCGGGAGGAGAACTCGACGACAAGGGCCAACTCTCGATTTCGAATGTGGAAGTGGGCACATATCGCGTCTTTATCACGCCGAAGTCCCCGGAGCCTGGAGAAACTCCAAGTGCTGCTCCCGTTCCGGACGATACCAGGATTCCCCAAGCGTATCGCAGCGAAGCGACCACGCCCCTGGTTGCGGAAGTGATCCGCGGCAAGAATCTTTTTTCATTCGATCTGAAGGAATAGTGCGAGCACAACGAGCCTCGCGCCCTGGGGATCCGAGCCTTCGATATGAGTAAAGCCGGGACGCGTTCGCGCAAACTAGCCGGTGTAGCAACTCGCAATCAATCGCCCCGCGTGGAGTCCACTATCGTGGATTACGACGCGCTGCTTGCGGCCCGCACGTGGCCCGCTTCCTGGCGGGAGTGTTGAATTTACGCATTGTTGTGTGCCACGGCTGTGTCAGCCGTGGCACACAAAATATCAACTCGACCCGACGGGCGCGGCAGTTTTTCAGGCACTTTCGCGACAAAATTTACCGCATTGGTAACCGTGTGAGAAATCCGGCTTAGTCTTGCGGAGCGAAACCACGTCGGAGAGTGTTTTCTGTAATATTGACCGGAATGAGGAACTGGTGGAGGTAATCGCATCCCCCCGCCTTCGAGCCTATGCCGGACATGCGGAAGCCACCAAAGGGTTGGCGATGCACCAGGGCTCCCGTGCAGGGGCGGTTTAGATAGAGATTTCCCACGAGAAACTCGCGGCGCGCCCGTTGCAGGTTTACGGGACTGCGACTATACACCCCGCCGGTCAAGGCGTAGTCGGTGTCATTGGCAATTTTCAGGGCCTCGCCGAAATCGCGGGCCTTGATAAGAGCGAGCACAGGGCCAAAGAGTTCCGTCTGCGCCAGTCGTGAACGGGGCGAGACATTCGTGAAGACGTGGGGCGCGACAAAGTTTCCCGCCTGCCGCAGCGAGTCCTCGAGCTTGCAGGCCACGAGCAATTCGGTTTCTTCCTCGAGGGCCAGTTCAATCGCCTGCTGAATCCGCTCGCGTGCCTCCGCATCAATCACGGGACCAACCTGTGTCCCCGGATCATCGGCCGGGCCAATGCGGAGGGATTCCACTGCGGCCTTGAGTCGCGCGGAAAAATCGGCCTGGATTTTGTCGAGCACGATCACGCGTGAGCAGGCGGAACATTTCTGGCCGGAATAGCCAAACGCACTTTCGAGCACGCCAGTCACGGCTTCGTCAAGATCGGCATCGTCATCAATGATAATAGCGTTCTTGCCTCCCAGTTCGGCGATGACCTTTTTTATCGACTGATGGTTCGAGCCGGTTTCGGCGGCCCGCTGGTTAATTTCCAACCCCACTTCGCGCGAGCCTGTGAAGACGACGAGATCAACCTCGGGGCTGCCAACCAATTCGGGGCCAATTTCCTCGCCGACTCCGGGCAGATAATTAACCACACCATCGGGCAGGCCGATCGAGCGGAACATTTCCATCAGTTTGGCGGCGATCACGGGGGACTGTTCGGCCGGTTTCATGACAACGGTATTGCCCGTGACGAGGGCAGCGACGGTCATTCCCGTGAGAATGGCCAGGGGAAAGTTCCAGGGTGCGATCACAACCGCGACGCCGCGTGGTCGATAGGCATACTGGTTTTCCTCTCCGGGCAGATTGGTATCGAGGCTTTGATCCATGCGTCGCATCTGTTCGGCATAATAACAGCAGAAGTCAATAGCCTCGGCGACGTCTGCGTCGGCATCGCGCCAAGGTTTGCCCGATTCGAAGACCATCCAGGCGGCGAGCTCGAACCGACGGTGCCGGATTTCGCAGGCCAGGAGATCGAGATATTCCGCGCGATGTTCGGCATCGACCGTGTTCCACATGGGAAGTGCCCGCCGCGCGGCCTGAATGGCTTCCTGGGCCAGTTCGGGAGTGGCCGAGGCGACGCGACCGACGATCAGGCTGTTCTGGGAAGGGGATCGCGAGAGCATCGTCTGACGAGTTTCATAAATTTTCCCGCTAATGAGCACGGGGTATTCAAGACCGCACCTTTCACGCACTTCTTCGAGAGCGGTCTGCATGGCGGCCCTGTTTTCCGCTTGACTGAAATCTGTCGCGGGTTCGTTGACAAAAGGGAGTTCAGGACGAGATGCCGTCGCGGCATCGGAACGGGTGACAGCCTGCAGGGGATTCATCAGCAGTTCCTCGAGGGATTGATTTTCCTGGCAGGATTGACGCAGGAAGGAATCGTTGGATGTGTTTTCCAGCAAACGCCGCACCAGGTAAGCCATGCCGGGCAGCAACTCGCCAAAGGGAGCATAGACGCGAACGCGATACCCCTGCTCCGCAAAAACCTGGGCCTGATCCTGCCCCATGCCATGCAACACTTGCAATTCGAAGGCATCGCGCGGGACTTTCAAATCGCGGGCCGCAGCGAGTGCATGAGACAGGCTGCGGAGATTGTGGCTGGCGAATGCCGGGGCGAGCCAGTCGTAATGCTTCAGGAGAAAGAGGGTCAGTTTTTCGAAGTTGGCGTCGGTTTCCGCTTTTCTTTCAAAGACCGGAACAGGCCAGTTCCGAAGCCCGGCCAGGACCGTTTCGTAATCCCAGTAAGCCCCCTTCACCAGGCGTACCGAGACGGGAGTGCCCCGTTCGCGGACCCATTCCAGGAGTCGCGTCAGATCAGTCTCGGCTTCCTTCAAATACGCCTGGCAGACGATGCCCACGTCGGGAAAGTCGCGGAACTCGGGTTCCAGCATCACGCGCTGGAACAGTTCGTACGTCAGATTCTTGAATGCGTACTGCTCCATGTCGATATTGACAAAAGCCCCTTGTTCACGGGCCTCCCGCAGGATGGAACGTAACCTGGGGAGCACTCTGCGGGCCGTCCCCTCTGGATCGGCAGGATTGAAGTGGCAATCGAGCGAGGAAAGTTTCAGCGAGATATTCATTCGCGGAATGGCCCCCAGATGGTTGGCATCCACCTGGGCCGATTCTGGCAGCCTGTTCACTTGGGGTGTGAGTGTCTGTAGCAATTCGCGATAGGCTTGGGCGTAATGGTCGGCCTCGCTTTCGCTGAGGACCGCTTCTCCGAGCAAATCGAGCGTGAAGGCAAACCCCGCGTTCCGGATTTTCAGGACCGACTTCGTGACCTGTTCGAGATTCTCCCCCGCGATAAACCGCTCCGCCATGCGCAGGGCATTTTTGCGGGCGTTGACGGCTAACGCACGCCCCAGAACGCGGTTGCCGTCGGTCACATGCAACGCGAGCCGAGCCGCCCAGGGAAGATGCGATTTGACATCCTCGAAGTACTCGTGCAAATGCCGATTGATCGCTTCATGATCACGAAGCATCGGCAAGACATCGACAAAGCGAAACATCTGCACCTTGATGGCTTCGTCGGCCATGGCCCAGGCCAGAATGCGATCCTCCAGCCAGCGGGGATCGAACAGGGTCGGTCTACGATGGGACAGCTTTCCCCAGGCAGCGCGGCCCAGTCGCTGTACTTCCGCTTCAATCGTGTCTTCCAAGTTGACTTCTCGATTCAATCCCACCATCGCCTCGGTCGCCTGCCCAATTCACTTCGTCCCGTCATCGCGACCCAATCTGCCCCGGGACGATTTCACAAACAGGCATTGTAGAAGGTTCGAGCCAGAGCGGAAAGCGTGAAGGGGAAGATGCGGGAAAGGTCGGTCGGAAGATCCTGGTCCAGGAGAGCAGTATCGAGATAAGCACTTGCCTCCACTGGTAATTTGACTTTCCGCCTGCATGCGGAAACGATGGTTTCCATCGGACCACCACACATGCCTTTCAAGGAAACACTAACGCACATGCACACTTGGCCGAGGCTTTATGGGCTGGAATACGTCTTCGTGATCGGCTTGCTGGGAATGGGAAGCGGGGCTGTGATCGCGGCGGAAAACGAATCGAAACAACTCCCGGAAACGAAGTATACAACCACAAAAGTGGGAGATGAAGCGGAGCGGTTATTGCTGGAGTTGACAAACAACTACCGCCGTCAGCAGAAACTCCCTGAACTGCAGGGGAACACTGCCTTGACGCAAGCGTGCCAGCAACATGCCCAAACGATGCTGAGAACAGGAGTTTTCAGCCACAATGCTGGCGGAACCACCCACACGGAACGTGCGACAGAGGCAGGGTACAACTGGAGCTTTCTGGCGGAAAACATCTATTTTCGTCAGGGTTACCTGGAAAACTCGTCCCGGGACCTGGCCGAGGCCACATTGAAAAGCTGGCAGACATCGGCTGGGCACAATCAGAATCTGCTGTCTCCCATGAGCACGGACTGTGGGATTGCGGTGCTGGTCAGTGACGAGCGTAAACGCGTCTATGTTGTGATGCTCTACGGGAAAGGGAAATAGACGGGAAATTCTGGCGGTCATATAGCCCGGATTTCTCACCCGGGTCAATAAAACAGGATTGCTGACTTCGACGAACTAGCCGCGCCCGTCAGGCAGCGGGTCAGGTTGGGGCTCGGCATATCGCAATACTTTGCCATAATTGATGTTGTATCCAGGGAGTGTTCCTTGAGAAACCGCCCGCTTGGCTCGCTGCCTGGCGGGCGCGGCTAGTTTTCCAGGCACTTTCGAGACATAAGTCACTGCATTGGCAACTGTATGAGAAATGTGGGTTAGAAATGCCCCGTCTGTATGAATTCCGCCGCGGACTTTCCAACAACGAAAAACCGGCGGCTCGAAGAATCGGGCCGCCGGTCGGTTGCGAACACCAGGGTGTCAATCCGTCAGTTGTGCTTCTTGTTTCTGGCATTCGGAATCGGTTCGAAAGTTTGATGTTGGATCAGGCACTCGGCATTTTGTTCCTGGTCAACTCGTTGACAACCTGTTGCGGCTGTCCGTTGGTGATCAGTTCCAGCGCTTTGCGAAGATCGGCATCGACCGAGGTGAACTCGGTGGTTTTTTCGACGATTACATCCGGGGTCACTCCCTGTCCGGCCATTTCCCGACCATTGGGAGAGTAGAACTTGGCCGTGGTCAACTTCAGGTTTCCGGAAACCGTACGCAGGGGCAGATGACTTTGCACGGTCCCCTTGCCATAACTCTTACGTCCCACCACGATCCCCCGCTTGTTGTCCTGAATGGCGGCGGCAAAGATTTCACTGGCCGAGGCCGAGTTTTCATCCACCAGCACCACCAGGGGAACTCTCCAGGTTTTCGCGAACTTGGCGGTTTCGGAGGTATTGTCTCCATAGTTCCGTCCGCGAGTGGTCACGATCGTCCCGGCAGGCAGAAACATATCGACCATTTCGACACACACGTTCAACAATCCCCCCGGGTTGCCTCGGAAATCGAGCACCAGGGATTTCATTCCCTGATTGTGCAGTTTCCACAAGGCGGCTTCCAACTGCTTGGCCGTTTGATCGGCAAACTGATCCACCCGGATGTAGCCGGTTCCGCTGGCGGAATCGATGATCCGCACTTCGGAGACGGACTCCAGAACCAGCTTCCCGCGGACGACGTGAATCACCACTTCCTTCTCGTTCCGCAACACCTTCAACAAGACGGGCGAGCCGCTTGGTCCCGAGATCAAATTCGCGATTTCATTCAGATCCAGGCTTTCGGTTTTGGTGCCATTGATGCTGAGTATGATATCGCCCCGTTGCACTCCCGCTTTTTCCGCGGGACTTCCCTGCACCGGGCGGACCACGAAGGCTCCCTGGTCGTGCTTCTTCATTTCCACGCCAATCCCCACCAGTTCCTCGCGGGATTTCAGATCGGCCCGGGGAGCCGACACCTGAACATTCGGATTGAAAGCGGAGTATTTATCCAGGGAATCGATATTCCCCTGGAGAAACTCCATCCCCAGAACGGCCGGGTTCACGCCGACACCACCCGCCAACTGGTACATTGTCCAACTCATCATCTGGGCAGCTTCCTGGGCGGATTTGACAGTGTGTTCCGTCGCCATCCGCCGTAATTCCGCTCGTGCCCGATCCAGTGTATCCTGGCTGGCCTTCACGCCATTCACCCGCAACCATTCAGGATTCTCGAGCGCCTCGGCCATGTGATTCAAGGCGTGCCGAGTCCGATCCTGGTAGTTCGTCGGGGCAACATGCCGCGAATCGACTAACTGGGACACTTCCAGAAACAAGGCCCGCAACTGGGTGTCGCTGGTGCTCCCGATGAACTGTCGCAGTTTTTCATCGTTGACACGGTAGCTGATTCGCTGTTGAACCGCTTCCGGGCGGAGGTCGGCAGTATGGTTTTCCTGTGCCAGTAACTGGGAGGCCATGGCTCCCAGAACAACCAGCGTGGACAACGCCATCTGCTTCAGAGCCGGCTTCCAGTTCTTCCAGTTCTTTTTGAATTTGTTAAACATCTCTCGTCATCCTTTCGATGTGTTGACCTACCCTCGGGTGTCTCACGTCCTCGGGCAGAAATTTGTCTCTCGTCATAAAAGCAAGCGATTCAGGTTCGATTCAGGTGCCACCAAATTCAGGCTCGAATTCACTGGTTGGCCAAGTCGGCCGTTCTGATCGTTACTCCCGTCAAGGTTTCCTGAAATCCTCTCTGCATGCTTAACCCCCAATGCAGGAACCGTGCCAACCGCATAAACCAGAAGACAGAAAAGGACGTATTCCATTACGGCGCAGCATGTTAAAAAAGACAGAAATTTTCCCAACAGAATCCCGGCCCCAAATCTTGAAAGTTTGTGTGTTCCCGGAATGGGAAAAAACTACGTGAGAGAAAATTGACAAATCAGCGATTTTTTCACGAAATTTTTACGTGCCGCGAACATGGCGAACTTGGACAACTTCGACGATACTTTCAGTGCCAAACTCTTCGAGGCAAACACGAGATGTTCCAGGTGGAGTTACTCGAAAGAGGCAACGGGCCAGGGGGACTCTTGATCGTTAATTATCCGCTGGGGTTTTGCCGTGATTGCCGGGAGCGGATAGGATTCACCATGCTCAGACTACATCAGGGAGATGCAGCGGAATCGCGTCAGTTGCGTGCGTGCCTGGTGAAGGGCGAAATCGGACCGGAAGGATTTGAAACCGTGGTCCGGGATCCTCGCCTGCGCGTGGTGGAACGGAGCAGCCTGGCGGAACTGTTAAGCGATGCCAGTGGAGAGAACTTTCCGCCGGAACTTATTCTGATCGGCCAGACCTGGTCCGATCAATTTACGTCCTCGGACGTACTGCGTCTGCTGGACCGTTTCCCGCTGGCGCGGATTCTGTGCGTGTATGGTCCCCTGTGCGAAAGCGATGGCCGCACGCGAGACGTCTGGCCGTTGTCCTTGCGGATTCCCGCAAGAAAGCTGCCAGTCCGCCTGGAACTGGAAATGCAGGTATTGCGTGGCAGGCGGGTTCCCCTCCCTCGGACCGCGACACGCGAAGAGATTTTTCGATTTGAACAGGAAGGTGCTGCGAACGTGTCTGAAACCTTGCCAATCCCGCGGCAGTGCCTGATTCACTCACCCGATCGCGCCTGGGCGGAAACCCTGGCAGGTCTGCTGCCGCAGTCTCTGGCCCGCGATATGAAACTGACGACCCGCATGCATGAATTTCACCTGCAATTGAAACGCCAGCGTGACCCGCTGCTTCTGCTGCTGGACATCGATCCGGCCCCGGACTACTTTCTGTCCTGGCTGAACCAGCAAATCCCGCCCGATACCGCCGACACAATTTACCTGATCACAAACACAGTAGGACAAGAGTCGGAAATCTCTCTACAGGCCAAATTCCCCTGTCGCATCCGCGTGCGGGCCGAGATGCCCGTGACGTGCCAGACGGATTTCGGGACGCCGGACCCGGAAATTTAAGTTTTTCCGGGTAAGCAGGCGATACGGCGGCACGGTTAGCTTCAATCGCACCCTCGAAACCTGAATTTGAAAAAAACCAGAAAACTCGAATTGCCCCGATTTTCCGATTCTGTTATCACCCGCACCTCACGTGGCCGAATGGTTCGCCGAACCCGTCGGCCACCCGAAATCCCGTCCCAATCCCCTCCGCAGATTCATGGAAGAATCCGCAGACGGCCAGTCTTGCCGTGGATGTCAAGGAGTTGACTTTGAATTCGCCATCAGTAGCAAAATTACGCGTTTTGTTCGTCGATGATGAAAGTCCGATTCGCGACGTGATGAAACTGGAACTACCGCGGATGGGGCACGACGCCACCATTTGCGAAGACGGCGCCTCTGCTCTGAAAGCGCTGGATAAAAACACGTTCGACGCGGCGATTATCGACCTGCGGATGCCTGGGCTGAGTGGCTGGGACGTGGTGGATCACATCAAGCAGGTCTCGCCAGATACGGAAATTATCATCAGCACGGGCCACGGGAGCATGGAAGCCGCGATCCAGGCTTTGCGGAAAGGGGCATATGATTTCATCCCCAAACCCTGCAAGTTGGTGTCGATTGCCAATGTGCTGAAGCGCGTCGCCGAAAAACGTGCCATGGTGAACAAGACCATCGCTCTGGAGAATCGCCTGAAGGCGGCGGAAGGGACCTGTCGCCTGGTGGGGGATACGCCCGAAATGCAACAGGTGAAGGCGATGATCTCCAAGATCGCGCCAACCGATTCCGCGGTGCTGATTCTGGGTGAAACCGGGACAGGCAAGGAACTGGTGGCCCGCCGCATCCACGAGGAAAGCAAACGGGCCCACATGCCTTTTGTGCCAGTCAACTGCGGCGCACTGGCTGAAAATCTAGTGGAAAGCGAATTCTTCGGCCACCGCAAAGGAGCCTTCACGGGAGCCGACACCCCGCGCAAGGGCCTGTTCGAAGTGGCGAATGGGGGAACCCTGTTCCTCGACGAACTGGGGGAACTGGACAAGAACATGCAGGTCAAATTGCTGCGATTCCTGGAATCAGGCGAAGTACGTCGGGTCGGCGAGAATGAATCGTTCCATGTGGACGTGCGGATTGTCTGCGCGACTAACCGCCAACTGGAGGATATGGTTAAGGAAGGGACCTTCCGCGAGGATCTGTTCTTTCGCGTGAATACCTTCGAAGTGAAACTCCCCTCGTTGCGGCAGCGGCGAGAAGACATCCCCTTGCTGGCATTGAACCTGATCAAGCGATTCCTGAAGAGGCCCGATGTCCCCGCCTCACTCATTTCTCCCGAAGCCATGGAAAAACTTCAGGCGCACGTGTGGACGGGAAATGTCCGCGAACTGGCAAATGCGATAGAACACGCGGTCATTCTTTCGGGAGGCCAGACGATCTTTCCCGAGCATCTCCCCACCAGCGTGACGAATCGCGTCTCCGCCACGTTGCCTCAACAACCGATTCCGCAACCCGTAGTGCTCGCGCCACCCGTCGAGGAAATCAAAACATTGCGACAGGTGGAACAGGAAGTGATTCTGGCATCGCTGGAACGCAACGACGGCGACAAACCCCAAACAGCCCGCGAACTCGGCATCGCTCTGAAGACGCTCTACAACAAGTTGAATCAGTACGAAGCCCAGGGCCATTCCATCGCAGGTTGAGACTAGCCACGCACACCGGCTTTTCCCAGGTGGATCTTACGATCCACCTTTTTTTATGGCTGGCGGAACACGCCCCGGTTACGTAACTGGTCACGATCGTCAAGAAGCAGGCCACACTCGATACGCAATAGTTGTGATGTAGTCCACTGATGTTGACCTCTTGCGGGTCGAGTGATTCCGAGATGTTGTGCCCGCCTGACTCACTTCCTGGCGGACGCGGCCAGATTGAGCCATGCTCTCGCGCCGAGGCGGGTGAGCATGCCGAACCGTCGATCGGCTTGCCCCTGGGGAAGCCGAGCCGACGGCGCCAACCTCTGGTGGGGCGGGAATCCGCAGGCCATCGCCCAAAGCTGGCCGTTCGACTCTGAACCTCCCTCGCACTGCACCCGGCAGGTTTTCCGTAACGGGACGAAAAAAAGCCGTGTCGAGAGGACACGGCCTTGGAGATTTCTCACGAGCAGCATTCACTCGGAAGGTTGACGGAACTGGAAACCATCCACGATGGTTAGCGTTTCCGTGGATTCCGCGCGCGTCGTGATAGCAAACGGAAACGCGTAAACGATGACTCGTCCGCTGTTCAGTTCGGCAATGTAGATCCCATCCTGCGCGGGCTGCTTGCGGGCTCCTCCGGAAGTAGAGATGTTGAGTCGCCCGGAGGAGAGGACGAAGCGGGGTTTGATATCGGGAGTCAGGGCGAAATCGGGCAAGACATTTCGGGCATAAAACTGGTTGAATTTGGCAAGCTGTGGATTGAGCGAGGCCCCAAACAACCGCCCGGTAAGGAAGTCGAGGACGAAGACGGCATCGCCCCCGGTTGGTCCCGTGCTGGAAATCACCATCGCAAACTTGGCCTCACTGTCGCGGTCCACATCCGCCAAGGCAATTTCATGCGGCCAAAAGTAGGAAACGAGCAGCCCTCCCATGAGACCGCACGCAAACCAGAGCATACGGGATTGTTCCGCTTGTGGCATTAGAATATCTCCTGTGAATTGAAGGCGTGGTAGTCGGTAAACGGACGATAGCGGGCCGACCGTGTACTATTCTAAGCAAACGTGCCGCCGACAACCAGAGAGGATGGGCCCGGTCGGGGCGAGTCGGTTGAGAAGACTCGGACGCCGGGCTATTCTGCTATAGATTCGGTCCACTTGGCTGGCCATTGAAGCCTCCCGGAAGTGAAGTGGCTCGGATTCGTGTTATTTTGCATTTCGACACCACCTGCCAAGGCAACGCGAGGGATTCATGGAAACAACAAACGGGGCACTCAATCGCAAGTTACGCATGGGTCTGGCCGGTGGCGGCCAAGGTTCATTTATCGGTCGCGTGCATGCCACCGCGGCGGTCCTGGATAATCGGGCGGCCTTGATCGCAGGTGCGCTCTCCTCGAATCCGGCAAAAGCCAAGTCTTCGGCCCCATCCTACGATATTGCCGACAACCGGGCGTATGGCAGCTTTCAGGAAATGATGCAGCAGGAAGCGGCCCTGCCAGCCGAGCAGCGGATCGATTTCGTGAGCGTGGCCACGCCAAATCATACGCATTTCGAAATCGCCAAGTGCGCGCTGGAACATGGGTTCAATGTCATCTGCGACAAGCCCATGACGTACGATTTTGCCCAGGCGGAGGAGTTGGTCCAACTGGTAGAGAAATCGGGCGCGGTCTTCGCGGTTTCGCATAACTACACGGGTTATCCCCTGGTGCGACAGGCGCGGGAGATGATTCAGGCGGGCGAACTGGGCGAGATCCAGGCAATTCGCTCGAATTATATCCAGGGTTGGTTGCGCACACGCCTGGAAACTTCGGAACAAAAACAGGCGGCCTGGCGAACCGATCCCAGCAAATCGGGTGCTGCGGGCGGCTTTGGAGACATCGGCACGCACGCCTACAACCTGGGACGTTACATGACGGGCCTGCTTCCGGAACAGGTTTCCTGTCATTTGAAAACATTCGAAACGGGCCGGGCCCTGGATGATTACGGGCATGCCGTTATTCGCCTGGAAAATGGGGGCCTGATGACCGTCACCGCCAGCCAGATTTCGCACGGTCGTGAAAACGATCTCTTCATCGAAGTCGATGGCACCAAAAAATCGCTTGCCTGGCGACAGGAAGAACCGAATGCGATGTGGATCCGCGAGAATGGCAAACCGCATCAAATTTATACGCGGGATCCCAATGCTCCCTTCACAAAACCCCTGGCGGCTGCATCGTGCAGACTCCCTTCGGGACATCCGGAAGCCTTCTTCGAGGCGTTTGCAAACGTGTACCGCTTTGCGTATGACGCCATGATTCAACGGAGTCAGGGCGAACGCTTCGAAACCCGCGACACGATCTATCCCAACGTCTACGACGGAGCGGAAGGGATGTACTTCATTCAGCAGTGTGTTGCCAGCAACAAGGAAAACGGGGCCTGGCTGCCTTTGAAATACGCCGGAGCGCGACGCTAACCCCGGCCGGAATGTCCCCAGCGTGGCTGTGAATTATTTGAGTATGGGAACAAATTGCCACCGCATGTTGTGGTTGGGCTGCTGCGTGGACACCACACTATTGTGCACACAGCGTACCCTGCGAAAAATTCACGGCCTGATCGCGGGGGAGATAACCTGACCTGTAAATTTTACAACCCCAAGGGAGGAAATTTCTCCTTGGGGAAACGGCGGGGAATGGAATATACTTCGCCGGAATCATCGAGATTTTTAAGTTTCGCAGGTGAATGTTCCGATTATAACGAGTACGGTGCGGGCCAGGGATAGGCTCGCGGAAACAGCATCCTTAAGCATTCCCGAGAATGCGCAACGGAGTGATGTCATGGATCGACGCTCCTTTCTGGCGGGCATGGGTTATGCCGCATTGCTGGCAAGTTCGGCTCCACTGATGGGCTGCCGCGGCAAACAGGTCGCGCACATCCTGGAACCCGACAAGCAGGACATGGTAGGAAGCCATACCGCCGGTGCGGAAACGTGGAAGCCGCTGATCGATGAATCGGTCGGAAAGCTGCTGGGGCGCCAGACGCAGATCATCCAGCCGGTGTCTCATCAGGGGGAAACGTCCCACATCCTGATGCGGAAACGGGTTTGTTTTCTGGGAGTGGAAAACAAGAGCGCCGAGGAAATTGGCGACTTCAAGGAACAAATTTTTGAACACATCGATCAGTTGGTGAATTGTTCGGAAATGTTCGAGATGATCAGCCGCCGCTTCGTCGAAGCCGGGTTGCGTCAGGCCCATCTTGGTCCCGGGGATTTGTTCGTGCCGGGAAACCAGCGGATGTTCGCGGGAATCATGGAGCAGATGCAACAGCCGTTCGATTATCTGCTGTACGCGAAAGTGACCTCGGGGACGACAGTCAGCAACGATAAGAACTACCAGCGCGATTATCTGTTGACTCTGGAAATGGTGAACGTGCACGATGGTTCCTACGACAAGGAATCGGCCATGTTGCGGAAGGGATATCACAAATCCCGACTGGGAAAGATGGCCAGCTATTAACCGAGAGAGATCGGAAGTTCCCCGCGGTCGGAAGCCCCGCGTGCGTTTCTGATTGACGCCCTGGAATCAAATTTCCATATGAAGAACGCGTCTGCCTTCAACATGCTGCTGTTGGCCGCCCTGTTCGGGCTGGTGGGCTGCGCCACGCATGCCGATCGCGCGGCCGCCTTGCGACAATCGTTCCATCAGGGAAATTTGCAGTCCGCCCTGGCGGAAACGGCTCCCGAAAAGCTCAAGGGGCAACACGATGCCGATGTGTTGAAACTGAATCGAGCGATGATCCAGTTGGCCGCGGGGGAAGCGGGAGAAGCGGAAAAACTGCTGCGGGAAGTACGAGATCGTTTCGATCATCTGGAACAGAAATCGCTGGCGGAACAAGCGGCCGCACTGATGACGGACGATCGTCAACTGGCATACAGCGGCGAGGAATACGAGCGGATCCTGATACGGGTGATGTTGGCGCTGTCGAACTTAATGCAGGGGGGAGGCGATGTGAATGCCTATGCCCTGCAGGTGGCCGCCAAGCAACAGGAGTTCCTGCAAGCCAGTTCCGCAAGGCCAATCGATGCCAACGAGCCTCCACCGCCCGATTTTTCCAAGCTCTCGCGTCAACTGGCGATAGGTTCCTACCTGAGGGCGGCGGTGCTGGAGAGTTCGCCGCTCGATTATGACGACGTGCAGCGTTGCCGGGTGCAGGTGGCTTCCTGGCAACCCGATTTTCGCGATGCTCAAATCGATCTGGCCCGCGCGGAAACGGGACGTCATTCCCAGCCGGGGCATGGCGTGGTGTATGTGCTGGCACTGGTGGGCAAAGGCCCCTACAAGCAGGAAGAAGTGGCCCCGGTGACGACGGTTTCGCTGCTGCTGGCCGATCGGATTCTTTCCGCGCTGGGCAAGTATGAGTTACCTCCAAATATCGCCCCGGTGCGGATTCCAACCATAGTCCGGGCGCCGCAGTTCGTGGATGCCATTTCCGTGGCGGACCAGGGCGTGGTTCTCGGTTCGACAGCGACTCTCATGAATGTGGGGGAGTTGGCAGTCGAGCAACATGCCCTGGAGAAGGACAAAATCATTGCTCGAGCCGTTGCTCGCCGCATTGCCAAAAAGGGAACGGTGTATGCCGTCAAGGATGGCTTGAACGTGGAAGGCTCGCCGGAACTCGATCTGCTGCTGACACTGGCGGGGATCGTATGGGAAGCGAGCGAACGAGCCGACACCCGCTGCTGGAGTTTGCTGCCAGACCGCATTCAGGTTTTACGGGTAGAACTGCCGTCAGGTTCGCGTGAACTGGCGTTAACCCCTCTTCGCGGTTCCCAGACGCGCGGCCTTCCCAGCACGGTCACTGTGGAAGTGCAGGACGGGAAATCGACCTTTGTACTGGCCCAGGTGCCCGAAGATCGAGCCGTGGGCCGCATCCTGGTGAGTCAGCCACGCTGAAGCGGATTCTCGCGGGATAGAACACCGAACTCGCAAATTAGCCGCGACCGCGGGGGCTTTCACTTATTAAATACAACGGGCGACAGTCCCCGCGATGTTGTGCTCTTGCTTGAAATCACCCGGCAAAACAGGAACGCCGAGAACGATGTGAGCGGCAGGATTTAACCCCGCCGACGTCGCGGGTTGGTCCACTTTTCTGAACTTTGCCACGGGATCGTTTCCTGGTTTGGATCCCCCCACATGAATCAGGCGGCCTAAGCGTGGCCCGCTTCCTCACGGGCGCGGCTAGTATGTGCGGGGCGGGGACAGTATGGCGTACGGTCGTCTCCGTCAATTTTCTCCGTGACGCGTTGCAGGCAGATTTTTTCGGTTGTCAGGCACCGTCCCACCAGCGAAACTTAACTATGGGAGGAGTGGGTGCCATGAAGTTCGCGCGGAATTGTATCGTGCCCCTGGTGCTCTGGATCTGGGTGGGGCCCTGGAATGTGCTGGGGTTGCTGTTGGGGTGCGGCAGCCTGCTGACTGGCGGTCGGGGCAACCGGCGCGGCCGGACATTGGAATTTCATGGCGGGTTGGCGGACTGGCTGTTGCGTTGCACTCCAGTGGACGCCATTGCGATCACCCTCGGCCATGTCATTCTGGGACGTACCGCCGCGGCCCTGGAGATCACCCGCAGTCACGAACTGGTGCATGTCAAGCAATATGAACGGTGGGGGCCACTGTTCGTGCCGGTCTATTTTCTGCTGTCGGCGGTAGTGTGGTTCCAGGGGAAGGATGCGTATCGCGACAATCCCTTCGAACGGGAAGCCTTTTCCCAAAGCACGCCCCGCCACCGGGAAAAACCGTGAAAAGCGACTGATGGCCGCCAGGAGATCTCGGCGGTACAATGTCTTGAACGATTCCCGAACACGTGGACACGACTCGAATTTGCCGATGTTGAATATCTTGAGAGGCATCGCTGGAAGTGGCAAGACGGATGTATGCTTGCGCCAATACCGGGAGGTGTTGCAACAAAACGGGAATCTCGGTCGGCTGGGGGAAACCGTATGGCTTTCCCCCACGCATCGCTCGGTCCAACAGGTTCTCGAACAGCTTCCCACCGCAGAGTTCCCGTGCTGTTTTACCCCGGGTGTCATGACATTCGAACAGTTTGCCGAGCGAGTCCTGCAAGGGGGGGGTGCCTCCGCCTCGCTGTTGAATCCCGCCGAACGCCGGATGCTGGTGAAATCGGTCATCGAAGAGGCAAAGCGTGCGGGTGAATTGTCGTACTTCGCCGAGGTGAGCACGACCAGGGGATTCACGAATCAGGTAGGGCGGTTTATCGCGGAACTAAAACGGGATGAAACCTGGCCCGAACAATTTCGAGAGTCGCTGGCAAACAGGCAGACCACCGCGAAGGATCTGGAACTTGCCTGTCTTTATGAACGTTACCAGGAGCGCATGCAGGACTGGAACAAGTACGATCCGGAAGGTCGTTTCTGGCTGGCGCGTACCCTCCTGGCCAAGGGACACTGGGAGGCATTTCCCCGCTTGAAGCTGGTCGTCGTCTCGGGCTTTACCGATTTCACCCGGACCCAACGGGATATGCTGGTCCTACTGGGGCGGCATGCCGAGCACCTGCTGATCACGCTGCCCGGTGAATCGACGGAGGGTCGGGAAGATCTGTTCGCCAAGTCGACGGGAACCGTTGCCCTGCTCGCCCGGCAGGCCCGCGCCCGCAACCTGGAATGCCGCGAGACGTTTACCGCGGCGGATGCCGGGGTAAGTCCCCATGCAGTCGGAGCAGGCGTGATCGCGCGCAGCCTGTTTAGCAACCCGCGGCAGCACATCCCGGCCGATAACGCTTCGGGTATTACGTGTCTGGCGGCACTCGGCCCCCGCGCGGAAGTGCGTGAGGTGGCTCGGCGTGTCAAGCAGTTGCTGCTGCGGGGAGTAGCAGCGAGAGACATTCTGGTCACCGTGCGCAACCTGGAGACATATGAAATATTGATCGACACCCTATGGACGGATGCAGGCATTCCGCATGCCATTCACAGCAGTCGTTCGATCGCCCTGCTCCCACTGGCGCGCGCGTTGACTGCATTGCTGGATGTCATGCGGCAGGACTGGTCGTTCGCGTCTCTGAAAAAGCTGTTGCGTCATACTCCACTCAAGTGGACAGGCAGGGGCCCGTCGACGGAGCGGGCCAGAGCGATATTGCAGGTCCTCAGGCAACTGAATCTGCAAGGGGGGCGTCAGGAAATCCTCGATACCCTGGGATCCCTGGTGACGCGTCTGGCATCGCGAGACGATACGACGCCAGAATTGCCTGAGGAGTCCGTGGGCGGGGATCGGCGCAGCGCGCTGTTCACCCAGGCCCTGGAGACCCTTCAGAGCCTGGACCAGTCCCTGAAGCTGCTCTCCCGCGCGGGATCGCATGTTGAACAGACTCAGCAGTTGCTGGCGATTGCCCGGGAATTGTTTTTGTCCGCTTCGGAGGGTTCCACCACGGCTGTCCGCGACAGGCCGATACTCACACTCGAGGACCAATGGGACCTGCTGGCAGGTCTCCTGCGAGAGTCGGCGGCGTTTCAGGATCGCCTGGCGGGAGACCATGCCTCCCGAGTATCCTGGCAGGCATATGCCGACTGGCTGGACGATCAGTTTCGTTTCCAATCGCTCCCCGCGCGCAAGGGAAAACCGGGCGAGGTTCTCGTGCTGGATGCGGGAGAGGCACGCCACCTGAAAACGCCTTACTTGTTCGTGTTGGGTTTGCAGGAAGGGAGCTTTCCGGGACGAGGCGACCAGCAACTCTTCTACAGCGAGCAGGAGCGTCAGGCGTGGAATGAAGCGGGAATTCCCCTGGCAATCCGCAGTGCCCAGCATCAGGAGGAGATGCAGTTTTTCCATCAGCTTATCACCCGGGCCCAGACCGAATTGACGCTCTCGTATTCGCATGTATCGAACAGCGGCAGCCCACAATACCCGTGTGCCTTCCTCCAGGCGTTGAGAAGCTTGTTTCGCACGGAGGCCTTGCCGGAAATCGCGGTTGGCCAGCTTTCTCCCCTCCCCAGCGCAGGGGACCTGCTGACGGAATCCGATTGCCGTCTGCAGGCCGTCACCGAGATGCACGAAGATCGTCCGAACCTGCTGTGCTGGTGGGGCACGCGCCCGGCACGGCAGCGATCCTTTCTTTCCGTGCTGGAGGCTGCACGGATGAACTCCGCGCGCTTCGAGCAGTCGGGATTTACCTCGTACGAGGGAATGCTGCAGTTGGCGGCCAACCGGCGGATCCTGCAATCGCGGTTTCACCAGGAACACACCTTCAGCGCCTCGCGACTGGAAGCCTATGCCAACTGCCCGTTTCGATTCATGCTGGACCATGTCCTGGGCATACATCCCCTGGAGGCACCGCGACTGGCCACGGATTATTCGCGGCGTGGCAATCTCGTGCATGACATCCTGGCGAAACTGCATGGCGGGGGGGTGTTCCCCGGAGAATCGGAAAACCAGGAAGCGTTCAAGACAAACCTGACTGCTCGATTTCTGGAACTGCTGACGGAACGCAGCGAACGCCGCTTCACCCGTAGTGAATTACAACGGACACTTGATTCCCTCGAACAGCAATTGGTGGCGGAATGGGCCGAGTTGTTCGCGGAACAATCACAGGAATATGCGGGTCGTCTTCAAGGAGTGTGGGATCAGGGCCCCGATTCCCGCTTCCTGGAAATTTCCTTTGGGAGTGCCCGCGGGCCGGCTGCGGAACCTGGCGCGGCAACAGACGAAGCGACAGGCGCGCCCGTCCTGCCGGCAGTTCGATTCGGCAAGGGGGAATATAAAATTCTGATGGAAGGCCGTATTGACCGCATTGACACGGGCCGCGCGGATGGCAGGGATGTCTTCACGATCATCGATTACAAAACGGGAGAGCCACCCACCGTCAAGGAACAGCACATCTCCCACGGCACTCAACTGCAGTTGGCCCTGTATGCCGTTGCAGTGGCCCGCCTGAAACTGGTGGGTCCGGATGCCCTGCCCTGGCTGATTGGTTATTGGGGCGTGCGGGAAAAAGGGTTTCAGCCTCAATTGGTGGATAAGCGAAAAAACGTCCCGCAAGCGCTCTCCCAGGAGATCCTGAACTCGTGGGAAGAGACATTGGACCGATTACTACCGCGCATGGTTCAAGCCATTCGGGAAGGCGAGTTTCCCGTGATCAACGAGGACCAGACCTGCATGTCCCGCTGCCCGTATCGCACCGTTTGCCGCGTGGGGCAGATTCGCGCCGTCAGCGAACGCCTGCAAAAGAACTGGAGCCTGCAACCGGACGAGGAATCGCCGGCAAACGCTTAACCTTGCCCACTCATTTTTTCAGTCCCTTGCCCCCCAAGACCGTCTCGAAATGCCCTATACACCGCAGCAACAACAGGCGATTGAAACCCGCCACGTTTCCATAGCTCTGGCGGCAGGGGCCGGTTGCGGCAAGACGTTCGTGCTGACACAACGGTTTCTGGCCGAATTGCAGCGTGTTCCCCGTACCGAAACCCTGAGCGGTATGATGGCTATCACCTTCACCGACCGGGCCGCGCGGGAAATGCGAGATCGCATTCGCAACGAGGTGCGGCAGCAATTGCAGCGGTGCAGCGACGAGGAACTGCCTCTCTGGCAGGAAATTCTGCGGGAACTGGAGTCGGCCCGAATCCAGACGATTCATTCGTTTTGCGCCTCCACGTTGCGCAGCCACGCCATCGAACTGGGCATCGACCCCGATTTTGCGGTCCTCGACGAACCAACGGCGACCTCGCTGCGCAACGAGACAATTCGCAAGGAATTCGCGCGCCTGTTGCGGGAACGGGATGCAGACCTGTATGAACTGGTGCTGCGCTACGGCCTGGAGCAAAGTCTTGCGAGTCTACAGCGACTCGTCGGCCAGCGTTTTCAGCTTTCGGAAACCCAACAGACCGCGCCGACCGAGGAAGAACTGATCGCGCTCTGGCGCCGCTACCATGGCGAGCAGTTCCTGCCTCGTCGCATGCAACAGCTTGCCATGTCGGAAAACCTGCAGCGCCTGTTTTCCCTGCTGCGGGAGAACGAAACGACTGCCCCCAAAATGCGGGAACGGCGTATTATCCTGCTGAGACTCCTGGAAGAACTGCTGCGCAACTCCTGGCTCGCCCCCGAAGGCCTGCGGGAATTGCGGGAACACGCCACCGTTACGGGTGCCCGCCCGCAACACTGGCCCGCCGAGGAAATCCACGAGCAGGTCAAACTAAGCTGCGAAGTGCTCCGCAAGCAGTTGGATAACGTACTGTCGCTGTGTGAACTGCAGGATCGGGCCCTCGAACAATCCGCCCAGTTTGGCATGAAGGCGCTCCGGTTGACCGATACGATCACCGCGGCCTACACCCGCGCAAAGCGCGAACAGTCGGTACTGGACTTTGACGACCTGCTGCTCGGCTTGAGGAACCTGTTGCAGGCGGATGCCGACGTGCGCAGGCATTTGCAGCAAAGCACCCAGTTTCTGCTGGTGGATGAATTCCAGGATACCGACCCGGTACAGACGCAAATCGTCGAAACAATCTGCGGGGAACGCCTGATATCCGGAGGCCTGTTCCTGGTGGGCGATGTGAAACAGTCGATCTACCGCTTCCGCCGTGCCGATCCCGACGTGTTTCGTGCCCTGCGTAGCCGCATCCCCGAGGCGGGCCGAATGGCCTTGACCAGGAATTTCCGCAGTCAACAGGAGATACTCGATTTTGTCAATTTCCTGTTCGCGCCAGCCATGGCCGATGAATACGATCCGCTGGAAGCCTTCGACCCCGGTCCCTATCCCCCCGAGACCAAAGTGGAGTTTCTCTGGGCCAGTGACAGCGAACTGGCAGACTCTTCGGTTGGGGCCAAAAGACAGGTGGAAGCGGAATGGATCGCCGCGAGAATCGTCGCATTGCTTCACGACAACATTCCCCGCATTCGCACGCGGCACCCGGAAACTGGCGCCGTGGCGCTCAGGCCGACGCAGCCGGGCGACATCGTGATTCTGTTCCGCGCGTTCAGCAATCTTGCGGTTTACGAAGAAGCCTTGCGCATCGCGGGGGTCGAATATTATGTGGTGGGCGGGAGAGCCTTCTTCGCCCAGCAGGAAATCTACGATCTTGTCAATCTGTGCCGGTTTCTCGACGATGACAGCGACGACACCGCCCTGGCGGGTGTGCTGCGGTCCCCCATGTTTGGCTGGAGCGACGACACCCTGATGCTGCTCGCCGCGGAATACGGCAGCCTGACGGCCGCCTTGCAACGGGACTGTTTTCCAACGGGTCTGGCGGAAGGACAGACCCATGCCGTGAAAGCTGCACGCGAAATTCTCGCGGAATTGATGGAATTGCGATTCCATTCGGGAATTGGGCCGCTGCTCCGCCACGCAGTCACGGAAACGGCCTACGATGCGGCTTTGATGACGGAATTTCTGGGAGAACGGAAAGTTGCCAACCTGCAAAAGTTGATCGAGATGGCGGATGAATTCGACCGCAATGGCATGCTGGGGCTATCGGAATTTGCGGATCGCCTGCTGGAATCGATCGACGAGGAAGCCCAGGAAGAGCTGGCGGCCACGCATCCGGAAACCGGAAATGTGGTGCGTTTGATGACGGTGCACCAATCAAAGGGCCTGGAATTTCCCGTCGTGATCACTGCGGATACCAATCGCCCCCGACGCCCAAACACCAATGCCGCCGTATTAAGCCCCACGTTGGGACCGTTATTAACCTTGCCCCGGCTGGGGAAGGAGGCCCTCGAAAACCCTGCGTTAAATATGTATCGATTCGAGGAAAACCTGGCCGACGAGCAAGAAGCAATCCGATTGTTTTACGTCGCGACCACGCGGGCCGCCGATCACCTGATTCTTTCCGCTTATTGGACGGATCGGGAGAAAATCTCGGGGCCCTGGCTGAAACTGCTGGACGAACGCTTCGACCTCGCATCGGGGCTGCCACGCGGAGATGCCTGGCTGGGGCAGACGCAGGCAGCCGGCGAAGACTGGCGCCGCATTCCCCAAATAGATGTGATCACATCCCTCCCCTCAAGCGTTCGGCGGCAAGCTGCCGTAAGGAAATTGAAATTGTCGGAGTGGCCCGAGACACTGGCAAACTCTGAGCCGGTACCCCCTCCGGAACAGGCACGACCGCTCGAACCGGATTGTGCCGGGCGCAGCCGTTTCTCGGTAAGCGAACTGGAAGAGGCCGATGAATATCTTGCGGCCGAGTCTACCCCCGCAGCATCCGGGAAGCCGAAATCCTCCGGTCCCGGCAGCCCGCTTGCGCCGCGCGATGCCGAGGAATTGGGTAATTTACTGCATGCCGCCATGGAACTGTTTGATCCCTCCTCCCCTCCCGATCCCACGGATTTCATCGGCCTTTTGTGCGACAATTGGCGGAGTCACGTTTCGGAGAATCTGCGTCAGGAGGCCGGCCAGCGTTTCGCCGCGATTCTCGAAAGCTCTGTTGTCGAGGAGCTGCGGAACGCCTCGAGTCTGTTTCGCGAAACCGAGTTCCTGTTGCGATGGGAATCGGAAGGAATAGCCACACCGGCGATTGTCTCGGGGACGATCGATTGCCTGCTGCGGGATGGCCAAGGCGACTGGCATCTGCTCGATTACAAAAGCGGTGTACTGGCAGACGCCCCAGCCGCCATCCTGGAAAAATATGGGCTGCAAATGACGGTTTACGCCCTGGCAATCCGTCAATTAACGGGTACACTGCCGACTTCGATTCGCATCACCCAGTTGTCGTCTCCTCCCCGACTGGTGGAATTGCCGATCGATGCGCGCATACTGGACACATTCCGCGCGCGTGTGGATCGCGCCATCAACAGTTTGAGATCCAATTCACCCTCGCAACAGCAGGAAACGTAAGCATGTCTCCCGAACAAAGCCGCGAAATCGCCCTGTGGCGAGAATTGCGGGAGACGCCGGAACTGCTGGAGGAGATCCAGCGGCAGACAGGGGATGAATTGCGGATACAACACGCCTTGCGCTCCCGCTACCCTGCGGAGCTGGTCCGTTTGGGCCTGGAACTAAACGCCGTGCGACTCAAGGCGTCTGGCAAGTTTTCCCGGGGAAATCAACTCTGGTTGACGCGCCGGGCACTGGAGCAGGCGACTTCCGAACCCGTCGCCCAATACAAGGCCAGACGGTTTGGTCGCTTGTCGAATCCCGATCTGCTCATTCACGACTACTGCTGCGGCATGGGGGGCGATGCCATAGCGTTGGCACGACATGGCCGGGTGCTGGCCAGTGATCTCGATCCGGTCGTGCTGCAACTGGCGGCCTGGAACGCGGAAGTCCATGGTGTCGCCGATCGCATCGAGTTTGCTCAGGCCGACGCCGCGGCAAGCGACGTCACGGGCCGGATCATCCATATCGATCCTGATCAGCGCGATGCCACGGGCCGGCGGCATCTGCGGCTCGAACAAGTTCATCCGGAGTTGACGATACTGCAGGAAATGGCGAACAACTGCCGGGCGGGTGCGATCAAGCTCAGCCCGGCCAGTAATTTCGGAGGCAAATTTCCCCGTTCCGAGATCGAACTGGTCAGTTGGCGGGGAGAATGCAAACTCGCAACCGTCTGGTGCGGGGAACTGGGAGAACCGGGTCTATGGCGCGCCACTTCGCTCCCCACCGGAGAAACCCTGGCAGGCGATCCGTTGGCGGCCTGGCCCGAAACCACCGAAATCCAGGAGTATCTGTACGACCCCGATCCCGCAGTGGTGCGGGCCGGTCTGATCAACCTGCTGGGCGAGTCACTGAACCTGAGTCGCATCGACGACGCCGACGAATATCTGACGAGCCAGCGGTTGGTCGCGTCCCCTTTTGTCACTGGTTTCCAGGTGGAAGACGTGCTGAATCGGAACGAGAAACAATTGCGGCACTATCTCCGCTCGCGAAATGTGGGCATTGTCGAAATCAAATGCCGTCAGATTCCTCTCGACGTGGAAAAATTGCGGCGATCGCTATCTCCGCGCGGGGAGGAATCGACCACGCTGATTTACGCACGTGTCGCGGGAAAGACGCAGGTCGTGGTCTGCCGCCGCTGCGACGTTCAAGCCGGCGCCCCGGGCGATTCGTCCGCTTGATTCATCCCGGCAGACTGTTCCGCCGGAGCCTCGGCCGTGTGTTGACTGGGATTCCCTTCGACCGCCACGAGACGGGAATCGTCTAACATTTGCCCGTCGAGAAAACTGCGAAGCACGTAGCGATTGCGTACCCGAAACGTTCCCGACAGGGTGCCGATTTCGCATGTCAACAATTGCCGTTCGAGGGCGTGTCCAGGACCATGTGTGGTTTTCACGGTAACACGTTTCTGAGTCTGCAGATACAGGCCGGCAAAGGCATCGGGAACGTCGTTGCGTGTCAGCCAGACGAGGGCGAGCAGGCAGACGGCAAAGACTATGGCAAAAGCCATGTTGTAACTGGCCGTCAACAGAATCAAGGCGAGCAGCGTGGTTACAATCATGACGCTGCGGCGCATCCGCACCGGGCAGAAGGAAAGTGCGACCGCGGTCAAGGCAAACCAACCTATCAGCACCGTTGCCGACAGGCCCGCAAAGGGGAGCAGCCATTGCCAGATTTCTCCCAGCGAACTGCCAGCCGCCGTCCAGCCCCAGATTTCCGCCGCGATCATCAAAACCGGCAGAAACACCATGAGATAAATCAACATGCCGATCAACCGAGCTACGGTATCGGCGAAGGATTCGGGACTCCTGCGAATTGTCTCCGTCGCCAGGCGGGGGGCGGGGGGCGGCTGATCATCCGCTTCATCCAGGAGTTGCTCGATTCTTGCCGCGGAGGCGGAATCGTCGATAGTTGGCTGCACCGTCCGCCGATCAACTTCGGCTACGACTTGTTCCGCGGGCTCGCGTGGCGTCTCCTGGCCCCTGCCGGGAGACGCTACGGCCGCCGGTTCGTGGGGACAGATCAATTCCAACTGCGTGCGAACCGTGGGGTTATCGAAAATGGAGATCACCGCCAAGGCCACAAAGCGGGAAAGAGCCAGCGCGACACATAGCGTGACCAGCAGCATCCAGACCTGCCCGAAATAACCCAGGACCCGCGCCGCCTCGAGTGGAGCGGCGGCATGCCATTCCAGCAGGACGAACAGCAAATACACCAGGCCCGTCAGCAAGAGTCCCCGTCCCACCAGCGTCGATGCTCGTCCCGTCGGCCGTTCCTGGCCACGCAGGGCATAAGGCGATTTCCAGGGAAGCACGAACAGCAGATCGAAACCGGCATCGCGCAACCGGCGTGTTGCCCACAGGCTCAGCAGCAGCAGTACCGCTCCGCCCGCGACAAACGTGACGGCATCGCGAAACAGAAGATGCAGCGGGAATGAATCGCCCCCCAGTTCCTGAAGTTCTTGCGCCAGAAGGATAATCACACAAACGCCCCAAGTCGAAAAGAAAAGACGGACGCGCTCCGTCGCCGACGAACCGCGGAAGCATACCCCTTGATTCAAGCAGGCAACCTGACCTAAGCGAGATCATGCACGACGCTGCCCGCCGCCGCAAGCCCCAGACGGTTGAGTTCCCGAGGATGACAACAAGGCGCCCCGTGTCCAATTCAAATCCCCACGTCACGCACCCTACGCAGAAAAACTGGACTGCCAGAGACCGGCTTGACCGGGGCTCACAGGGCGTATTCCTGCAATTCTTCCAGCGAAACGAATTCGAGCGTGGAGATGTGCGTGGCGGCGAGATTCACCCGCGGGGCCTGTCCGGCCTGGTAGGCTTCCTTCCAGCGGAGCACGCACAGGCACCAGTGATCGCCAGGTTGAAGCCCGGGAAAGCCGTACATCGGGGCAGGCGTGGAAAGATCGTTCCCTTGCGATTTCGAGAAGGCCAGGAATTCGGCCGTCATCTCCGAGCAAACGGTATGCAGGCCGATGTCGCCCGCGCCAGTATCACAGCAGCCATTCCGATAAAAACCGGTCACCGGTTCCATGCTGCAGGGTTCGAGCGGGGTGCCCAGAACATTTTTCGCTCCACTGACGGTCCGCCCGCTCATGTATCACCCGAATTTACTGACTGAAAGGGGAGTACCCGCAACCAAACTCAAGAGATTCCACCCAACGCCTGGAGGTCCTCGCCGGAACGATGCTGTGCCGGTTGGCGGATCAGCGAAGTTCCTGGAAGCATTGCCGCACCATGTACAATATCAACAAGGCGCTCACCAGAAACATGATATCCATCATCATGCTGAAGCGCGAAAAGGGAATTCCGAGCGCCATGTCCAGCAGGGCGAGAATTCCCACCAGGCCGGAAGCGACGGCGGCGGCGGTCAGCAAACGACGGATTCCAGCAGACATAATTGTTCCTTGAAGCTCGGTCTCAAAGGTGTCGATTCCAATTGTTACGCAAGGCTGCTGCCGACTAGGATAAGCCAGGTGGCTTTTCTTGCAAGGCCAGCCTGCCCCGGAGGCAGTTTATGCTCTGCCCGCGAGTCTGGTGCCGCCCGGCGCGGAACTCTCCGGGGGAACGAATTTTCCACGTAATCGATCAAATCGTTCGGCCCAAGTATAGCTCCCCGGTTCGCCCTGTGACCAGCGGTTTCCCGGAATTCTCCCGTTACCATGCCGAACCGCATCTAAAAAGGGGGATTGAAACGGCCTCTTAATAAATGCCATGCAGGGGCCCCCCCGGTACCGCCAGGGCATCCACGCTGCGCGTGACCTCGGGGTCTTCAAGGAGGGGCGGCGCATGATGGGGTTTCACGCGGGCATCAATCACCAGGCTCCCACGGCAGCCCCAGTGTTTTGCCTCCGTAAACGCGCCTATCCCCAGGAGATCGCTGGCCGGGTCGCTGCGGGTGAAGGTCGTCCAGAGGAAATTATTGAGAGTTGCAGCGGAAAACTCGGCATCATCCACCACCACGAGCAGAGGAAAGGCGTTCAGGGGGTGGTCTGTCGGCAGATTCAGCAATTCCCTTAACCCCCGCTCCTCGTCCTGTTCCTCGTATTTCCAACCGGAAAGCACCAGCACGCCGGGCAGTGCCACCCGGAGGTCGCGCAGGCCGCAGAGGTTCAAGCCGCTGGGGACTTCCGTCGGTAATTCCCGGATGACCCTGCCCGCGGCGGCAATCACCACTTTCGATCCCTGGTTGAAGCCCGAGCCGGAATAGTCGAGGGTGTCGATGGTGGTGCGGGTCTGAAAATGCAGGTCGCGCGTCCAGTCGACCCGCTGCAGCAGATGTTGAAAGAACCGGGGAATGTCGTGGCAGGTCAGGTCGGGAGCATCCTCGTGCGCTGCAATCCACAGATATTTGGCCAGGGAGAGTTGCCCCTGTCCCAGAATGGCATTCGCGCAGGTCAATAATTCCTGGGGCTGACGGGCCGTGGCATACGGGACGTAACGTTCGCTGCCGATGGCCAGCAGCAAGGGATGCACCCCGGCCGCATCAACTGCGTGAACCTCGCGCACTCCCGGGATCACCGTGGGAATGATGGGTCCGGTGATTTCGTGGATGATGTCTCCGAAGGCGGTGTCCTCCTGGGGAGGCCGGCCCACCACGGTGAAGGGCCAGATGGCCCCCGGACGATGGTAAACCCGCTCGACCCGCAGCACGGGAAATTCATGTTGCAGGGAATAATAACCAAGGTGATCCCCAAATGGCCCTTCGGGCAACGTGCGTGGCTCGATGGTTCCTGTAATGCAGAAATCGGCTTCCGCATAGATGGCGGGGCGATTCTTCTGGACGATCATTGGAATGCGCTGGCCTGCCAGGGCTCCGCCAAACATGAGTTCGCTCATCCCTTCGGGCAAGGGCATGACCGCTGCCAACGTCATGGCGGGATGCCCCCCCACGAAGATATTCACGCGAAAGGGTTCTCCGCGTTCGAGCGCCTGTGCGTGATGCACGCCGATGCCACGGTGAATCTGATAGTGCAGGCCGATCTGTTCGTTGAGCCGATATTGATTCCCTCCCAGTTGTACGCGATACATGCCCAGGTTCGACTTTAACAGGCCCGGTTGCCCGGGGGCTTCCGTGTAGACCTGGGGCAAGGTGATAAAGGGGCCGCCATCGCGGGGCCACGAGACCAGTTGGGGCAGCTCGGAAATCGTGGTCTGATGTTTCAGAATGGGACCGGTACGAACTTGCCTGGGGAGCATACGCCAAGCTGCCGGTGCGGCCTTCAGGGATCTCCAGGGATGTTTCATCGCTTCGCGGGGATCGATTTTCAGGGCCACCAGTTGCCGTACCGCCTGCAGGGTATGGCGAAACAGAAAGCGTGTTCTTTCCAGCGTCCCGAACAGATTGCTAACCATCGGGAATCGGCAGCCGACAACATTCCTGTACAGAATCGCTGGCCCGCCGGCCTGGTACACTCGGCGTTGAATTTCCGCCGCTTGTAGCCGTGGCTCGATCGGCTGCTCGATTTCAAGAAGTTGCCCCGACCGTCGTAAATCGTCGAGACAGTGTTTTAGAGTACGTGCAGGCATATCTTGAGGGCATCGGAACAAGCGTGAGGAAACGGGGCTGTTGCCCGGAAATGCACAATTTTTTCTCGCCTTGCTGGACGAGTAGGATTCGTGTCGTTCAGGCGGATTATAGAGAACTTTTCTGCCCCGACAGGGGATAACTTTGCAACAACACGGTTCCTGTTCCGGACAAGGCGACGAATTGCGAGGGCCTGGGAGTTTCGGCGGGCAGGTCTGGAGTTTCGAACGCAACACCCTCCCAGACGATGCCAGGCGTGTAGGCCACAAGACCGTCGAGTTTCGCGATCAGTTTTTCCTGTTTCAATTTCCGCTTGGCGACAACGCCTCCCGCCTGCAGAAACGCAATCCCCTGCCCCTGTAGTTGCAGCCAGTGTGTCGGCGAGGAAATTCCCGAGGAATCCACGGCGAGTTCACGCGAATGCATCCGCAATTCCGTATCAGCCGAAGCGCCGAGGAAAACGGCATCCCTGCAGAAGACCTCGCCCCCAATCCGGGACAAGTCGAGAATAATAATCCGCCCGGGAATCGCCGCGGACAGAACCATGTTACGATCTTCCGTCGCCGAATTATGGAACATTCTCAGATCGATGGAACTGGCTGCTGGCGCTGCCTCGGCTGCCACGGTGCCGGGTGCGCCAGCGGGACTTGGCGGAATGGCCCAACTTTCGGGCCGAATCGCCTCGTCCAGGGAATTCAGGCATTCGAGGGAAACAATCAGGCGGTCGCCCGCACTCAACTGCAGTTCCAGGCACTGCAAATCGTTGCCGGAAATTTCATATTTCATCGACGGCGACGTCATCGGGCGGCCTCGTGATCATTAATTCGGCAATCGGCATGGGGGGAGTTTCGAAGGGAAGCTTACTTCGGCATTCCCGCGAACAGGATTTCAATTCCGCGCGACCATTCCTGCAAGGCCAGACGATATTTTCGTTGCTGGGTAGCCAGTTCGGCTCCCTTGACGTGTGTCTGATACTGGGGCCAATCGGGTGTCCAGTTGGCATCCCGGGCGGTGGCCTGCAAACGGAAGGCGGCTTCGCGAAATTTTTCAATGATGGCATCATTCAGCCGCAGCGCCGCGGTGCGGTAAGGACGGAAGAAGATCGTCGAGGATTGATCGGCCGCGTCGTTCTCGGATTCCTCCCCGGTAAGCACCCGCCGACGTTCCCGCCCCGCCAGGAAGGCCCCCAGTAGAAAACAGGCCCCCAGCAGGCCGATGCTGGCCGCCAGAATTGCCCACTGATTAAACGAAAGCACGCCGGCGGCAATGCCACACAGCAAGGCAAGAAACAACAACAACGGTTGAGCCCAGACGGGCGGCGCGCTGCGCAGATGAAATTCCTGCGTTGCGGGCAGACTGGATGTCGAGCCATCCTGTTTGCTGATCCGCACGACGATGGCTGTGGAATTATCCGCGCCCCCTCTCAGGTTTGCGATGTTCACCAGCAGGCGAACGGCCTCGGCTGGGGGGAGATACTTGGCGATCGTTCCCAGTTCGATATCCGAGAGATATTTCACAATCCCGTCGGAACAAAGGACAAAGACATCTCCCGGCAAATATTCGAACGGGCCTTCGGTATCGATCTGTACCTGTGGCTCGGGTCCCAGGCAGCGAGTCAGTACGTGGCCGAATTTATCCGAATCGACCTGCTCGAGCGACTGATTATGTTTATGCCGCAGTTTTTGTTCCCAGGCAACGGTGTGGTCGAACGTGAGTTGATCGATACGTTCCTCGCGGATGCGGTAGATCCGGCTGTCTCCGACATGTCCGATGATAAACCCTTCCGCATTGATCAGCAGGCTGGAGCAGGTGGTGCCCATGCGATGAAAGTCGCGGTTCTTCATACCGATATCATGAATCGCGGCGTTTGCCTCCGTCAGGGCTTCGCGCAGGGCCGCGGCCGCGGTCGGCTGCGAGGATTTGTAGAAGACGTGGGGCAAGGTATCGATGGCCGTCTTGCTGGCCAGTTCTCCCACCTCATGCCCCCCCATGCCATCGGCGACGGCAAATAAATGCCCGCGCGTCACCCACATCTGTTCCTCGGGGCACAGCGTAATGCTGCAGGTGTCTTCGTTGTTTTGCCGCTTCATCCCCGTATCGCTGCGGGAGGCGTATTGAAATTTGGGGGTCCAGTGCATGGCTTACTCAAACAGTGATGTCAATCCTGAAGCAGGAAACTCTGCAACCACGAGCGGGTAACGAGACAATTTGGGAACTCCTGCTTGCCAGAACAGATTGATTTTGGTTAAACATAGACAACTTCGCAACTCGGAAAGCCAGGGATAATACTCAGTTCGGTGGGATCCGCCGGTTGCGAGGGAAACGCCGGGAGGTGTCGGTTTGGGTTTTCCGCGGAGTCGCGGGCAGACTGTCACGGGCGGAAACTGTTACGTTCGACCTCGCTGCAAGGAAGGTTCGCGAATTCCATGAAACTGTTGACCTGCTGCCTGTTAGGGCTGTTATGTGCCAATTGGAATCTCGCATCTGCTCGGGGCGAGGAGATCGGGCTGGACGAGTTTTTTCGCGTAATCCAGGCCGGCAACGTGGCCGACATGATGAAAATGATGCACCCACAACTGGCCGAACGGATCGATCCTCCCATTCTGGAAGCCTGGTTGCAGGCGGTTTCCTTTCGCCTGGGTCACGTTGAACTGATCAGCCCGGTGACCTCGCTGATCAGTGAAAATCGCCGCGAACTGACCGCCGAAGTCTTCTTCAACAAGGGAACCGCCGAGGCAGAGCTCATTCTGGAAAACAATGTCGTCGTCGCCTTCGAAGTAAAATCCGAACATCTCACCAATTGGTTTCAACGTCCCACTTCACTCGATCTGTATCATAGCCAGGGGCGTCTGTTTCTACAGTCCCTGACAAACAGCGACTGGGAAAGCTGCCGCAAGGCCCTGCACGAAAAAGTCTCGCGGGAGTTGACCGACCAGTATCTGCAGGATTCCCTGGCGACGATCGAAACGCGAACCGGAGTGCAGCCCGAAATTCACTATCGGCAGGCACGCCTGGTCATACAACCCGACGAACGCCTCCGCCAGATCGACCTGGTTTACGAACTGACCGGGTCGCGCGGCTCGCTGACCATGGAAGTCATGGTCCGTTTCCATGGCATGCAGGGACACCTGGTCGGATTCCGCTTCCTGGAATGACCTGATCCGGATGGCACGAAAAGGAGTTCTCCCCCGCTTGCCCGGAAGTGGCGGTTCCGGAGTCCGCCATGCCAAACAGGGAGCGGCGTGGCCAGAACTGGGGATCAGGAATGTTCCTGGCGTTTGTCAATGGTCCGCTCCAGGGTGGTTTTCATCTTATTCGCCGCCTCGTTCAAGGCATGTTCCCAGGAATCCTGCTCGTCGGAAACCGTGATCGGCTGGAACCCGGCCAACCGGGCTTCGATCACGCACTTTTTGTCGTCGGGGCCAGATTTGCCGCTGCTGTTCTGGTCCGTCAACTGCACTTCGACACGGGTCAGGCGTTCTGCGAAGCGCGCCAGCTTGCGCTGGAGGGTTTCTTCCACCAGGCGGATAACGGCCTGATTACCGGCCATGTGGGCATCTGTGTTGACAATAATATTCATCTGTCTGATTCCTGCCGTGAACTCGGCATGTACGGGGCTGACACAAATAAGATTGCGCGAGCAATCGGGCAATGAAGAGGCACGGAACGCACACAGGCTCTCTCCGTACAGGAGGAGAAATACCAGCAGTGGTGCTTCTTCAGGGAGAGTTTATCACGAAAGGTCGACTTGGGCGAGGGTTTCCGCAAAGAGGGCCAACCCAGTGGCTCTGCCCTGGGGGATTCCATGCATTCGAGCAGGAGAAAGGCCTGGGATCCGATAGCCCGCCATTCGGGGATCGCGTCGAACAAAAATTGCAAAAACCATCAAATCATACTGATTCCAGTTGATGTTGGCATGCCAAAACTTTAATCTATGAATATGGGTTCTATGTTTACTGCGGAATTCTCCGTATTGCCTTACGCACTCGTGATCGATTGGAACTCCATGTCTTCTCGATCCGCGTCCTTGTCTTCCTGTCTCATTATCTCCAGTGTCGTAAACAGAGGAGGGATTTGGTTATGCGGTTGCACACTTCGAAATTAACCGTGCGTCGGGGTTTTACATTGATAGAACTATTGGTGGTGATTGCAATCATCGCCATTCTCGTGGCCTTGCTGCTGCCCGCCGTGCAGCAGGCGCGGGAAGCCGCCCGGCGGTCGAGTTGCAAAAACAACTTGAAACAAATCGGGCTGGCGCTGCACAATTACCACGATACCTACAACACCCTCCCGCCCGGCTATGTCGATCAGCGGGGGTCCGGCGGAACCATTCTGGATAATCAGGGGCACTGGGCCTGGTCGGCCATGATCCTCCCCTTCGTCGAACAGGGGGCCCTGTACGATACGCTGGCGATCAGCAACACCACCGCCTCCACCCGGATGACCCTGAGTCAGACGGCCATGCAGCAGACCTATGATGTCTTCCTCTGCCCTTCCGACGCGGGAGCTCCCAGAACACACGATCCCGCCGTGGATCCCGGCTATGCCATCGACAACAACACCCCGAATGCCAATCGCGGCTTGCCCGTGACGAATTACATCCTGGTGACCAACATTGCCAATGTTCGCATCGGCAAGGCAACCAATCCCCGCGTGGGGACCACGGGTTCCATCGGCGCCTTTTACCGGGACAGCCGGGTCAACTTCCGCGATATTACCGATGGACTCAGCAATACCCTGCTGATTGGGGAACGGGTCTGGCGGATGGGGAATGTGCGGATGTCGGCAGGAACCTTGCTGGCCGTCCGCGATGCAAACGGCAACGGGCCCAGCGCCAATGATAATGGGGCCAGTTGGAATCAGGGCTGGGTCTCCCTGGCCGGTTCGGTGCGGTATCCGATTAACGTCGCCTTGACCGCGGTAAGCACCGAACGCAACATGGCCTTCAGCAGCCATCACAAGGGGGGCGCCCAGTTCGTCCTGGGGGACGGCGGCGTGCGTTTCATCAGCGAGAACGTCAACCTGGATAACGATGCGGCCTGGGATACCAACAGCACGCTGGAGCGCCTGGTGGGGATCGCCGACGGCTTTGTAGTCGGGGAATTCTAATCGCTCGATTTCCGCGGGAGCGGTCGCTGGGACCGCTCCCACGGAAGGGACCTACCGCGGTTTGCCCCCATCGGTTTTATCTGACTTTTGAACTGAACGGGATGCTTGCTCATGGATAACAACAAGAACAGGGCGGGGTGGAACCTGCTGCTGATCGTTTCCCTCGCGATGGGAACACTCCCCGGTTGCGGGGGGGAGAAGGGTCCGGATTTGGCCACGGTGACGGGCAAGGTGATCTTCAACGGGGAACCGCTGGCCGATGCGCTGGTCACCTTCTCGCCCGTATCGGAAACCGCCCGCGGTTCGATGGGCACCACGAACGAACAAGGTGTGTATGTGCTCGAATACACGGCGGACAAGCAAGGGGCGGTTGTCGGGGAATACAGGGTAAGCATCACCTCGGAACGGGCGGGCTTTTCCGATGAAAGCGGGGCGGGAAAGCACATTGAACCGCGCGAGGAAATCTTGCCGATTCGCTACCATGCGGAAACCGAACTTAAGGCGACCGTCAAGCCGGGCGACAACACCATCGATTTCGATCTCAAGCCTGGCGGCCCCACGAAAAAAGCCCCGCCCAAATTCAACGATGCCTGATTGTCCCGAGTTCACGGGGGATTCGATAACAATACTTACTTCACTTCGGGTCTCCACCCTAACTCGCAGAGCTGCATGCTCCAAACCCAGGACAGTGGCGACGGCATCCTGAGTGCTTCCAGCAAGCACAGCGGCGGCGCCCAGTTCTGTATGGCTCATGGAGCCGTCCGGTTCATCAGCGAGAACATCAATACAGGAGACCTGAACGCGGCGCCTGCCGGGACCACGTCCGGCTTGCCTTCCCCCTACGGCACGTTCGGCGCGCTGGGGACCAATGTCGGTAGTGAAAAAGTAGGGGAATTCTAACCGCTCTGAAATGTATGTGTCATTACGACCGCTCAGCCTCGAAAGTAAACTTTCGAGGCTGAGTCTAGTTTGGGAGCCATGCCATGCGCCCCTCGCACGGGTGTGCCGTTGGCTTCTCCAGTGCCGCTGTGGTATTGCCTCAGGACACACTCTCAATGGCGGTAATATGCATTTTTCAGAAGAGCCGCGCAACACTTGACTCATACCATTGCATTAACTGGTATTCCGACTCCCCCCACTTGAGATCACGAAACAATCTACCACCACTCCAGATTGACATCACAAAAAACAGGCCGGGGGAATCGCCTTCCCCGGCCTGTTTTGCTTTTCATCGATTTTTAGTCAGCCCGGGGCTACTTCTTCCAGGCTCCCAGTTCGGGGGCGTTGGGTTGAGCGTCGGGGCCGAAGTAGCGGAGGCCGACGAGCGGTTCGGTGCCGGTGTTTTCGAATTCGACTCCCTCGCCCGCGGTTTTGGCCGTCACGAAAACTTCGTCCTCGGTCATTTCGCCGAACGCGATCATCACCGGGCTTTGCAGGTGCAGTTTGCCGATGCGTCCGCTCCCCTGCACGGTGATCCAGGAATACGCGCCTCCATCGGCGATTTTGCATTTCGCACCGGGTTGCAGCGTCAGTTCCTTGGCGGTGAAGAGTTGCTTGCCGTCCACCTTGCCGTACACAATCCACTTATCGCACCAGCCATCGCCCTGTTCGGACACGACAGGTTCCAGGTAGTTGCTATCCTTGAAGTTGGGATCGACGTTCTTTTCCCAGTCGAGGGCATCGACCAGATAGGCGTTGTCGTTGTGCTTGTCTTCGGGGAAGTCCTTGGTCAGCAGCGAGCGGGGGACCATGCGTCCCTCGACAAGGGACTGGTACATGCCGAACACGTCGCTCCCCCATTGCGGTTCGTAGGTGACCAGCGAACCGGGAGCATGCAGCACGCAGGGGGGAATCAGCCAGCCCGTTCCCGGTTTGAGACGGTAAGCTTTCGAGAGATCGAGAATGCCGTTGTCCCCCGCGTTCCAGCGGTCGAGGCAATCAATCACCTGCTGCTTGCTGGTCCCCGGTTCCAGTCCCATGAACGTATAGGGGAAGTTGTTGCCGATCTGGTTCATCTGCGGCGGGAAGTAATAGGATTCCGGTTTGCCTTCCTGCCCAACGAGTTTCGCCTGTTCAGCGTTCTGGTGCATGTGATGGGGAATCGGCCCCATGTTATCGAAGAATTTCGAGTAGACGGGCCATTTCTGGTATGTTTTCCAGATGTGCTCTCCGATGATTTCGGCTTTCAGTTCCGCGATGGCATCGCGGAGCAGGAAGCGTTCGCCGCGAAACACGCAGTAGGAAAGCCCTTCGTCGTGGTTGCGATTTTCGTTGGCGGCTTCGGTGGTGGAACCGAACCAGCGTTCATCGATGCCCCCCCGATGCATCCCCAGGGCGTAATAATCCTGGGGGCGCAATTTCAGCCGACGTCCGGGTTGCAGGAACGAACGGGGAACCCAGGTGGGGGCGAGACGGAGAATGCCTCCCCCTTCCGTCAAGGCGTCGGCGGTCAACTGGGCGACATTGGCCATGAGTAGTCTCTCCTTGCAGTGCTGTAAGTGAATTTGTGTCTATCGAAGAAGAAGCAATACCGTTGGAATCCCGCAACACGGAACTGGAATCCAGTCATCCATATGTGACGAGACGGTATTCTGATCGCTTGCGTACAGAATTGCAAAGCAGTCGCGGTATCCGGGGTTACGAGTGAAAACCGAGCAGCGCCCGCATGTCCCGCCCGGTGGTTAACGCGGCAGGGTTTGTCTCGAAAAAGTCTCCACTTTAAGCCGCTCCCGCGGGGAAGCGGGCCACGCTGGGTCCGCTGTTATTATAGTCATTGCCAGAGTTGATGTGGTGTGCCAGGAGTTTTCCTCGGGGAACCGCCCGCTTGGCCCGCTTCCTGGCGGGCGCGGCTAGTTCGTCGAGGTCAGCAATCCTGTTTTATTTCCCCCTGTGAGAAATCCGTGCAAGCGACGCAACAAGGAATACTCCTTGTACTCAACCCAAAACCGGAAATACTCTGAAACAAAGCGGGATCAGGTTTTGTATTCCGAATTCAGGCGGATGTATTCCTGGGTAAGATCGCAGGTCCAGATGCGCCAGCGGCCTCGACCGTAGGGGAGTGTGATGTCGAATTGCACATCGCCCGTGCGCATGGCGGCTGAAATTTTTTCCTCGTCGTATTCGACAGGTGCCCCGTTGCGGAAGACGGCGAAGTTGTTGATGGCAAGCGAGATATCCCGCTCGGAATCGACCAGCCCGGTCCGTCCGCAGGCCGAAATAACGCGTCCCCAGTTGGGGTCGTTCCCCGCGACGGCAGCTTTCACCAGCACATCGTTGGCGACGGTGCGGGCGATCTGCTCGGCATCCTCGAAGCTACGGGCGCCTTCGACATCGACGGCGATGAAGTGTTCGGCCCCCTCCGCGTCGCGGACGATCATCTGGGACAGTTCCTGGCTAAATTTGTTCAAGGCGGCCTGGAACGCGGCGAGATCACCGCGATCCTCAAGCCGGACGCCCGAGGCCCCGTTGGCCAGTAGAATCACGGAATCACTGGTGCTGGTATGCCCTTCCACGCTGATGCAGTTGAAGGAATGATTGACCGCGGTGTGGATCAATTCGTCGGCCTGTTCGATGGTCAATTCGAGGTCGGTCATCAGCACGCTCAGCATGGTGGCCATGTTGGGGGCGATCATGGCTGCCCCCTTCGCCACGCCGGTCAGGGTGACGGTTCCGGTTTCCAGGGGGATGGTCCGCGATATCCGCTTGGGGTAGGTATCGGTAGTCATCATGGCCTGGGCAGCCTGCTGCAGATGCTCTTCCGAATTGCCCCGCGCGGCGACCACTTGGGGGATGCCATCGCGCAGTTTCTGCATGGGGAGGGGATGACCGATGATTCCGGTGGAACACACCAGCACGGATTCGGCCGAGAGCCCCAGGCCTTGTGCTACGAGTGCGGTCATTTCGCGGGCATCCGCCAGACCCTGCTCTCCGGTGCAGGCATTGGCATTCCCGGAATTGATCAGTACACCCCGCACCAGGGAGGAGGGCAAGCGTTCCCGACTGACCTGCACCGGGGCGCCGCACACTTTATTGGTGGTGAAAACGCCCACCGCCACGCAATCTCGTTCCGAGGTGAACAGGGCCAGGTCCCGTTTCGTGGAATTCTGCTTGATTCCGCAGGGGAGCCCCGCCACCAGGAAATCGAGCGGCAGAATGTGATTTGAATCGCTTGTCATCAATGTTCCCATGCCCTCGAATTATGTTAAGATGCCCGCTTCGCGACAGACATCCCCTTCCCTGGGGTGCCGGAAGGGAACAGTATACTCGCTACGAGGACCGTGTGAATCCATTTTCATGTGAGGTAGACCGACTTCGGGAAATGATCGAGCAGGGGCTGGCGGAATCGACAGACTTTTCCGCCGAGTGCCCGTCCCGCTTGCGGGATGCCGTTCGTTACAGTTTGCTCGCCGGAGGGAAGCGACTTCGTCCCTTGTTGACGCTGCTGTCCTGCCGGGCTTGCGGTGGCGCGCCCCGTGCTGCTCTTCCCGCGGCCCTGGCGATCGAAATGATTCACACGTATTCCCTGATCCACGACGATCTCCCCGCGATGGATAACGACGATTTGAGGCGGGGGCGCCCCACGAATCATCGTCAATTCGGCGAAGCGACCGCGATTCTGGCGGGGGATGGACTGTTGACCCATGCCTTCGAAGTTCTGGCCACGCGGATCGAAGATCCCGCTCAGGCGGTACACTGCTGCCGGGAACTGGCGGCAGCGGCTGGTGTTGTGGGAATGGTCGGCGGGCAGCAGGCAGACATCGAGGCGGAATCGAGAGAACATACCCCGGAGGCTGCGGTCTCCGTCGACAAAATTATATCGTCTCCCGGGGAGGAACTGGCCGCTTTGCAGGCCATTCATCGTCGTAAGACAGGTAAAATAATCACTTGCGCGGTCCGCATGGGGGCAATTCTGGCAGCAGCGACCGCGGAACAACTTGACGCCCTGACACGATACGGCGATGCTGTAGGTCTGGCATTTCAGGTCATGGATGATATTCTAGATTGTACCGCAACCGAGGAGCAGATGGGGAAAGGGGTTGGGAAGGATGCCAACCGCGACAAACTGACCTACCCCGCGGTGCTGGGCTTGGTGGAAAGTCGTCGCGTGGCGGAATCCCTGGTACGGGACGCGCTGCACTCGCTGGATCCGTTTGGCGAGGAAGCAGCCGATTTGCGGGTGTTGGCTCGGTATATCATCGAGCGGGCGTGTTGAGGGAATTTTGCTCGCGAAAACGTGAGCGAAATTGCCGCGGCAGGCGGAGAATGGGATTCGGGATGGTACCAGGGTATTCCCGACGGGCCGGGTATCGATCGAATCTCTTGTAATGATTCAACATAGACCACGAAGAAAGCATTCGCCCCTGGCGGCGAATCGTTGGAAAAGTGATGGAATACGAATTGCTCCCCATGATTTCCTCTCCCCGGGATCTGAAAAGCCTGTCGGAGCCTCAGTTAACCAAACTGGCGGCAGAAATTCGCGAAGCGTTATGCCAGATTGTGGAACGCAAGCCCGCCCACTTTGCGAGCAATCTGGGTGTGGTCGAACTCTGCCTGGCGCTGCACCTCGTATTCGACTTCGAAAAGGATCGCCTGATCTGGGACACCGGCCACCAGATTTATCCGCATAAGTTGATCACCGGTCGCTTCCCCCGCTTCCGCACGATTCGGGACAAAGGGGGGCTGATGGGATTTCCGAACCCCGCCGAGAGTCCCTACGATTTGTTCATGACAGGTCATGCCGGGGCGAGTGTTTCCACGGCTCTGGGTTTACAGACCGCGGACGACATGCTGCATTCCGATGGCCGGAAGTCGGTGGCGGTTCTGGGGGATGGAGCGCTGCCGTCGGGAGTCGTGTTCGAGGCGATCAATAATGCGGTCGGCTTGAACAAGGATATCCTGGTCATTTTGAACGATAACCAGATGGGCATATGCCCGCGCGTGGGAGGGTTGGCCACGTATCTCGACAAGGCCCGTGTGGCCCCCTTTTATAATGGTCTGAAACGGGATATTTCGTGGGTCCTGAACAAGGTCCCGGTGGTGGGGGACTCGATAGAACATGCTTTGTCGAACGTGAAGGACGCGGTCAAGACGTTGCTGCACGGCGGTCGCCTGTTCGAGGAGATGGGTTTCCGGTATATCGGGCCGGTCGATGGCCACGATCTGCATTCCTTGCGGAAGTACCTGGAGATGGTAAAGGACATCAAGGGCCCGACCCTGCTGCATGTCTTTACGGAAAAGGGGAAAGGCTTCAAGCCCGCGACGGAAGATCCAGTAACGTTTCACTCCCCCTCTCCGTTCGAGCGTACCGACAACGGAGACGCCATTCCGCGAAAACAGGGGGACTCTCTCCCCGCCTATACCGATGTCGCCAGTGAAGCGATTTATCAGGAAATGCAACGGAATGAAAAGGTTGTGGTGCTAACGGCCGCGATGTGCGCGGGAAACAATCTGGGGCGAATCCGGGACGATTTTCCCAAGCGATTTTTCGATACGGGAATCTGCGAATCGCACGCGGTGGCGTTTGCCGCCGGAATGGCAAAAGTGGGACTGAAGCCGATTGTAGATATTTACAGCACCTTCCTGCAGCGCGGTTTCGACCATATCTTCCAAGAGGTGGCGCTGCAGAATCTGCCCGTCGTCTTCTGCATGGATCGCGCGGGATTGTGTGGTCCGGACGGGCCGACCCACCACGGTGTTTTTGACAACACCTACATGCGAACCTTCCCCAACATTACTGTTGCCGCCCCGGGAGATGCCTGGGATCTGCAGGCGATAATTCCCTTTGCCCTGAAGCAGTCCGGGCCGATCTCCATTCGCTATCCCAAGACGCATGCGGAGACGATTGCCCGCGAGAGCGCTCCCGCGCCCATCGAATTGGGGAAAAGCGAAGTGATTCAATGGGGCAGCGACGGCATGATCGTCTGCTTTGGCGCCTTGTTGCCCGATTGCCTGAAGGCGATGGAAAAACTGCAGAAGGATGGCCTGGACGTGGGCGTCATCAATGCCCGTTTTCTCAGGCCGCTGGATACCGAGGTGATTCTGCGGGCCGTTCAAGAATGTGGCTTCGTGGTAACCGTCGAGGAAAATACCTTGTGCGGCGGCTTCGGTTCGACAGTGCTGGAAGCCGCCAACGACGCGGGCCTCCCCACCCAGCACATCCGCCGATTGGGTATTCCCGATCGCTTCATCGAACATGGCGACCGCAAGGAACTGCTGGCGGACCTGGGTCTCGACGCCGTTGGCCTGATTCACACCATTCGCGGGTTGGCCAGCCAGCAGTCGGGAATGAGTCACCCGATGGTGTAATTTTCGCACACGCTGTTGCCCCGGGGCAACAGCCTCCGGTACACCGATATCGATTCTGTCGGTTGATTTTGCCGTGGGGGTGCCGGTCGGTATTTCCGCCCCCGTTTTTCGGGCACTTCTCCCGATCCCCGAGTTATGCTTCCCACAGTGGATTTCTTCAACTGTGGCATGCATCATCCAGATCTGGGAGAAGCGGACGTGTATTCGGAAAATTCATATCTTGTGGATTGGCCCCCCGAAGATTACCGCATGCTGGAAAAAACCGTGCTCACGGCCCGGCACCGCGTGCATGAGAGCGGACTGTTTTCCGACGAGGCTCTGTGCGAGTTGATCGATCTGCATCCCCAGGATTACCTGACCATTGCCGCCATGGGGAACGATGAAAACAGGTTCGAATGGATGACCGGCGTACGCGGCGAGACTTCCGCCGAGGATCTGCTGCAAGCCGTCAAGAACGGGCAGTTATGGGTCAATCTGGTCTCGCTGGCCCGTTTTCATCCCGAATACGCCCGAATGCTGGATTCCATCTACCACGAACTGGAATCCCAATGCCCCGGATTTCAGGCACAGCATCGCTCCGCGAATCTCCTGATTTCCTCGCCCAACGCCATGGTGTATTACCATATCGACTTGCCTGTGAACATGTTGTGGCATTTGCGGGGAGAAAAGCAGGTCTGGGTCTATCCCCCCTTCGACGATCGTTTCGTTTCGCCTCGCAATATCGAACGGCTGATTCTGGGCCAAATGGCCGAAGATATGCCTTATCAATCCTGGTTCGAAAATTACGCGATTTCATTTCGGCTGCAACCGGGCCAGATGATCACCTGGCCGCAAAACACACCCCATCGCGTGACAAACCGCGACGGACTGAACGTTTCCCTGTCGACGGAACACCGCAACCCCCTGGCTAAGCGGCGGATCAACGTCCATCTGGCCAATTATCATTTACGGCGACAGTTTGGCTGCAAACATCTCTCGACGGATCCTCGGCTCTGGACCGCCCGGTTCAAGGAAGCCTATGTGCGCTGTCTGCGGATATGGGATCAACTGACAAAACGAAAGTCCCCGGAACCATTTTCCTACCGCAAACGATTCCGCATCGACCCCCTGGCGGACAAAGGTTATGTGCTGCTGGACGGCCAGACGGATCTCTCTTTTACGGAAGAGGAAGCGGTACTTGCCGGTGTCTAGTGGGCACGCCTTTCCCTTGGACGAACTCTCCCACGAATCCCACCCTTTCCAAATACCACGCCTATGTCACTCCCGCATAACCTGCAAGAATCGCTGACTCGCCTGCACGAGTTGGAAAAACAGATTCAATCACAACAACCCAGGAAACCCTCCTGGTTCGCATCACTGAAATGGAAATCCGATAATCTGTTTCTACTGGTATTGATTACCACGCTGGTTTGCATGAGCTGCCTGCTGGTATTGTTTGTGCAGGAACAGAGCGCCAGCGAACAGATCCGTTCCCGGCAACAACGAGAACAAGCGCCCCAGGGCCCTTCGCGAAACCTGGAAATTCCGCTGGGGGATTTCGAAACCATGGCCCGGAGTTCCGCGACTCCCAGTAACCTGACCGTGCTGCAATACGATGCCTACCTGACAACCAATGGGCATTCCCAACAACTGCTTGATGTGGAAAATATCGTGCATAATCGCAAGCATCGACTCCGCTCCACCGTGGAAGCCGTCATGAGTAATGCCAGCAGGGAGGATTTGAAGCAACCCAGCCTGGCCAAGCTTCGCACGAAACTGGTCGAACAATTGAACGAGGTAATCGGCCATCAATTCATCAAGGACGTTCAATTCGCGAACTTTCTGCAATTTCAGTTGCCCAGTGAAGACTAATACGCCGTCAGGCGCGAGAAATCGGGTGCCACTGATCTGCCTGTCCGCCAGTGCGAGCGAGGGTAAAGCCGCGCCTGACCGGAAGCGGGCTCTGCGGGCGCGGCATATCGCAATGCACCCGCCCGACATAAAGTCCACTCGCATGGAAAACAACACGACATGAGCGGCGTACCTCTGGCCCGCTTCCTCATGGGCGCGGCTAGTTTTGCCGATGCGGCGTGTTCGCGCTCATGCTTAAATTGATGGGCTAAATCTGAAGCTGCAGGACATCGTTCAGACTGCCGGAGCGGAAGCCGGCCAGATCAACCGTGACATATCGGAAACCGAGATCGCGCAAAAACTGAACAATGGTTGCGGCGTTTGCTTCCCTGGTCAGCAACTCGAGCGAAGAAAGCGGCACTTCGATGCGGGCCAACTCGTGAAATTCGTGCCGGACTCGTAATTCCGAGATCTGCAGAAACTCTTTGAGAAACCTTTCGGCTTCATCGACGCGGCGAACCCGTTCCACCGTGACTTCTAATCCATGGGCGATACGGCTCGACAGGCACGGAGCGGCCGGCTTGTCCCAGACCGGGAGATCCCAGTCACGCGCCAATTCGCGGATTTCCGGTTTTGTCAGTTCGACTTCGACAAAAGGGCTGCGCACGTCAAACTCCTCTGCTGCCTGCAAGCCCGGGCGATAATCGCCCAAATCATCCAGATTCGTGCCATTCACCACGATATCAATCCCCAACTTGGCCTTTCGCTCCAAGAGACACAAATACAGTGTCTGCTTGCAGAAATAACACCGATTACCCGCATTCGCCTGGTATTCCGGACGCAGAAACTCGCCGGTTTGCAGGATCTGCAAGGGAATATCGATCCGTTTCGCCAGGGAAACCGCTTCCTCCATGGTTCCCCGTGGCAACGAAGGACTTTCCGCAAGCAGGGCGAGCGCCCCGGAACCACATGCCAACCGGGCCGCTTTTGCCAGCACGGTACTGTCCACGCCCGCGGAAAATGCCACCCCTACTCGCCCGGCTTGCTCCAGCCAGGCCAACAGCTTCTCTCGTTTGTTGATAAGTGTACTGCTAAGCATGTCGAGAGTAGCCAGGAAGAAAACGGATTATACGGAAGGAACACATCTTAATAATACCGGCAGGGGCGTTCCTCGGAAACAAATAAGGGGGCCCTGCTTCGGTTCCGAGGAATCTCCCGGTAGTGTCCGAATGGGGAACAGGCAAAAAAATGGAATCTGGCCCGTCCGGTCGAAATTTCGGTTCACTGTTTGCGATTTGATGTGGTTTACGTATAAACTCAAAAAGCGGTCAATACGCTGTCCGCTCGCCTTCAGTCCCCTTGGAATGGACCTTTCGGCCTGATCCCGAGGTGGGCTGTACTGTTCCGACACGCTACCCCCAAAGGGCTGCCCGATGAAGTTCTCCTGCCTGTTGATGAAGTGCGAGCTTTTCATGCAAAGCTTCAAGCCTGCCGTGGCACTCATGCTGCTGGCGATGTTTGTGGGAATGCTGGCTATCGAAACGCCCGTGCAGGCACAGTTAACTCCTGAACATCGCCGCGATTTGAGCAATCTGCGCCGCGAACTCACCAAGGCCTCCTCACTGATCCGTCGCAAGGATTTCGAAGAAGCGCAAAAACTGCTGGAGGAAACCGAGGGCACCTTGAAGGAGATTGCGTCAGCCGCGGGCGTGACCGATCAGGATCCGGCCATCGCGGGGTTGCAAAAGGCGATTGACACACAAAAACAGCAGTTGCAGCGACAAATGAACCCCGGCGATGCGTCAAAACCGAATCAGGGGATCAGCTTCAGCAAGGAAATCGCGCCCATTCTGGCCGGCAAATGCGTGAGTTGCCACGATGACGATGCCCGTGGGGGCCTGCGTCTCGATACCTTTGCGGGACTCCGCCAGGGAGGAACATCCGGGCCCCTCCTTGTGCCAGGGAGTGCTCAGCGGAGTCTACTGGCATTGCGGCTCGTTGCACCCGGGCAGCAACGCATGCCGCGCGGGCCCCAGCCATTACCCCCCGCCGAGATCAACAAAATCGCGGAGTGGATTAATCAGGGGGCGCGGTACGATCACGACGACGAAACGACCCTGCTCGCGGACCTGGGCAAGCCCACGATGAAAAAACCCGAAATCAAGATTGCCAAGCCGGAGGGCACCGAAACCGTTTCTTTCAAGCAGGATATTGCCCCGCTGTTTGTCACGTTTTGTATCGGCTGCCACGGCGGCAATAATCCCGACAGCGGCTTTTCCCTGGAAACCATCGAGAGCATGTTGATCGGCGGCGACAGCGGAGTCGTGCTGATTCCCGGTAAACTCGAAGAGAGCCGACTGTTCCGTCTGACGGGGGGGCTGGAAAATCCGCGGATGCCCCAGGGCCAGGCCCGTATCACGCGCAAAAACTACGAAGACCTTCGAACCTGGATTTTGGAAGGGATCAAAATCGATGTGGATGATCCCAAAATGCGAATCCGGGACTTGGTCCCCACCGACGAGGAAGTTCTCGCGAAACGGCTGCGCGAAATGCCCGAGCCGGAGTTCCAGAAATTTCGCCAGGATAAGGCCGAGGCCCACTGGCGTCGCACGCTGGCCAGCGCCAAGCCAATTACCGTCAGTACCGATAAATTCCTGATCATGGGGAACGTGGATTCCTCCCGCATGGGGGAAGTGGCGACCTGGGCCGATGCTGGCTTGAAGGATCTGCAGTCCCGGTTCGGGCTGAAGGATTTGCCCAGTTGGCGGGGACGCCTTGCGATTTATGTCTTCAAGGATCGTTACGACTACGACGAATTCAACCGCTCGATCGAAAATCGTCAACCTGCAGATACCCTGTTTGGCCACGCGCGGGTCACGGATAACTTCAACGATGCCTACGTGGCTCTACTCGATACCGGAGATGTCTCCACCGCGACGAAGCCGGCCCTGCGGTGGACCTTATTCAAGTCCCTGAATTCGGCCTATTGGCAAACCAATGCCCGCGCGCGGCCCCTCTGGTTGCTGGAAGGGGCCGGTTGGGCGTTGGCGGATCCCGCGCTACGCTCGGATGAGTTTGAAAAATCGATGCAGGGGTCCGCCTCGGGGGTGCTGGCAGGGTTGCGGAGGCCCGAAGACCTGTTCCAGAACGGCACCTTCGCACCCGATGCCACCGAACATGTCGGCTATGTGACGACCCGTTTTCTGTTGAATTCGGGAAGTGCGGAACAATTTCGCCGTTTTGCCCGGCTGGTGATCGACGGACGCAACGTGAACGAAGCCTGCCGGGAAGTTTATAATGCCACCTCGGCTGATCTCGCGCAAGCCTTGCGTCGGGCGTTGTGAACTCGTGTGGCATTTCAAGGTGAGACACGCCAGGGTGCGAAGTGGACATGCACAGGCTGTGCGCCTGGACTCATTCGGCATAGGGCTGTGGTCAAGCGGTATCGATGGATGACGTGTTAATTATTGGCGGGGGAGTGATCGGGCTGTCCACCGCATGGGAACTGGCACGCCAAGGGGCACGCGTGCATTTAATTGACCGACGCGAGCCTGGCAAGGAAGCCTCGTGGGCGGGGGCCGGTATGATTCCCCCAGGGGATATTCACTTCGAGAACCGGCCCTATCGCGAAATGTCCAGGCAAAGTGCCCTGTTATGGCCGGACGTGTCCGCGGAACTGTTCCAGGCAACGGGACTGGATAACGAATATCGCCGCTGCGGCGCGGTCATTCTGGCCGAGCCCGACGTGGCGCCCGAGGTATTCCAGAGCGAAATGGCACGCTGGACTCAACAGGGAGTGACTGCCACCCCTCTCGATGCGGACGATTGCAGTCGTCTCGAACCAGCCTTGCGACCAGCTTCCGCACTGGCCTATGCGCTGCCGCAACAGGCCCAGGTTCGCAATCCCCGCCATCTGGCAGCCTTGCTGGCCGCCTGCCTGCAACTCGGTGTGCGTTGCACCAGAGGTGTAACTTTGCATTCTGTCGATGCCGACGCCCAAGGGATTCGGCATCTGCGCACTTCCGAGGGAACACTTGCCGCCGGGCAATTTCTTTGGGCCACGGGGGCTTGGACACAGTCTCTGCGGGACCTGCTGCAGTGGAATTTTCCCGTGGAACCCGTGCGCGGGCAGATCGTTTTGCTCCGTACGCCCGGTTTTTTGCGAGGAATTGTGGAACAGGGGAAACGCTATCTCGTGCCACGTGCCGATGGTCGCCTGTTGATCGGTTCCACCGAGGAACGCGTCGGATTCAATCGCGAGGAAAACGAGGAGTTGTTGCAACAGCTGCTGGATTTTGGGAAGTCCCTCGTTCCCGAACTGGAGCACGTATCCCCGGAACGGCACTGGTGTGGTTTTCGCCCGGCAACGCAGGATCTGTTGCCCATCCTGGGACGTTTTCCCCACTGGAAGAACGCCTGGATGGCCACGGGACATTATCGCGCCGGCTTGTCGCTTTCGCCGCTGACGGGCAGGATCATGAGACAACTGCTGCTGGACCAGCCGCCGGATCTGGACATCTCCCCTTTTTCTCCCGAAAGATTCCTGCTCCCCGTGGACGATGCCCCCCACACTGAATCGCCCGCGTGATCCGCATCCCGGCGAGGCCCGTTCTACGGCCAGACTTTCACTTCCAGTTCCAATTCCACGCCGTGATGATCGGCCACCTTGGAGCGGACCAGATCAATCAGCCGAAGCACATCGTGGCTGGTAGTGTTTTCGTGAGTGATTATGAAATTGGCGTGAATATCGCTCACTTCGCAATCCCCCACACGCGTCCCCTTGAGCCCCGCCTGTTCGATTAAGGCTCCCGCGCTGAGGCCCCGGGGGTTCTTGAACACACAGCCCGCCGATTGCGATGAAAGGGGCTGGGACGCTTTTTTCATGATCCACGTTTTGCGCAAGCGCCGGGTAATTTCCTCGGCATCCCCCTCTTCGAGTTGCAAGGTCGCGGAGATCACCACGGGGGCATCGATATGACTGTTTCGATACTCGAAACCGATCAGGTCCGCCGGAATGGTTTCGATGACTCCCCGATGCGTGACAACCTGGATCGATTCCACCTTGGAGCCGAGTTCCCCGCCTCGCCCTCCCGCATTCCCGACGATCGCCCCACCAATTGTCCCCGGAATACCAGCCAGCTCTTCCAATCCGGTCAAACCGGCCGCCACCGTGCGGGAAACCACATGGGACAGCAAGGCTCCCGCCCCCGCAGTCACCCGGGTTCCCTCGATTGTCACCCGGGAAAATTCGCCTGAAACCAGCCGCAGCACCACGCCGCTCACCCCCTCGTCGCGCACCAGCAAATTCGAGCCATCTCCCAGCACGTGCAGGGCAATTTCATTCTGCTGGCAACACTGCACCACTTCCGCCAGTTCTTCCTGGGTGCGCGGCTCGATCAGGTACTGGGCCGGTCCTCCCAGTTTCAGCCAGGTGTACGGCGCCAGGGATTCGTCGCGACGGGTGATGTCTGCAAATTTATCGAGGCAATTCATTGAAAATCCGATCAATATCCCCTGCTCCCAGGGTCAGAAAGACAGGCTGTTGTTCCTTAGGCCCATTAAACTGCGTATCGTCGAGCATCGACCGCAAATGGTCAAGCGTGGGACAGAATTCAAATACGGACGATATGGAATTTCCACGGTCCACCAGTTCCCGCGCGACGTGAACCGTCTGTTCATCTACGTGTTCCCTGGCGGCAAAAATTGGCAGAATCAGGACCCGATCCGCTGCCGCCAGTGACCGGGCAAAGTCCGGTAGTAATTTTCGCGTCCGTAGTATCTGGTGGGGCTGAAAGGCAACGGTCAACGGGTGCCCGCCAAATCTCAGACGTGCGGCGGCCAGCGTCGCCTCGATCTCCGAGGGATGATGCGCGTAGTCGTCCCATAAACTCCACCCCCGATAACTCCCCCACCCTTGAAAACGGCGTTCCACGCCCGGAAAATTTCGCAACCCAGCCTGAATCTCCGCGTCGCCCACCCCCATGGTTTTCAACAACACCACCGCAGCCACCGTATTGGCCACCTGATGTGCCCCGAAGAGGGGAACATGGAATGGCGTCCATGCACCCATGGGGCCACGTAAACGAAACGACATGCCCGTGGGGACAGCTTGGATCCGGTCGACCCGCCACATTGCCGACAAGGCCGCGGCCACGCACGACTCAGGCTGCAGGCTGAAATACTCCACCGGGCAGACGGCTCCCCGAGCGGCTCGCACTGCCAGAGGACTGTCGGCATTGACCACCAGTTTTCCTTCCGAGGGCAACTGGCCACAAAATTCCCCGAACGCGGCGACCAGCGCCTCGGTATCGGCATAACAGTCGAAATGATCGGGTTCCACGCCGAGCAGAGCAGCAAAACGGGGATGCATGCCGAGAAAAGCCTGACGAAATTCGCAACACTCGGCAATCAGCCAGCCCGCGGATGAACTTGCCCCACCCGGTTCGTCCTGCAACAAACGCCCCCCACAAAGGGCTTCGACTCCCTGCCCGGCCTCCCGCAGGACATGTTTCAACAGGCAACAGGTGGTCGTTTTGCCATGCGTCCCCGCCACGCCCAGCGTGGGCATCAGCCGGGTCAACTCCCCCAGAAACTCGACATAGGAAACCGTCCGTATCCCCAGGCTTGCCGCTTGTAGGCGTTCGGGATTATCGGGTGGTACGGCCAGGCTGTAGACGACCAGATCCAGGTCCGCGGTGATATTCCGGGCAGAGTGGTCTCGCTGAACCACCACACCGCGCGCTGCGTAACCCTGCTGTTCCCGCTCGGAGAACGCGACGTCGGACCCGCCGACGCGCCAGCCCCGGCACAGCAAAAAATCGGCCAGGGACCGGACCCCTGTTCCGCGCAGTCCGACCAGATGCACGCGCGGGGGGGCGCGGCGTTCCAGCAATTCCTGAATTCCAACGGAAACATGCGTCTTCAAATGCCGATTCCATTCAGCCGTGACCAGGCGTGCGGACTCGATCGGGGGGACTGTTCGGACCTTCCCCTCGGGAGAAGGCGTAACTTAACAGGATTGACCCCGGGAAAACAGATTCCTCGTGGGGGCCATGAAAAATGCGGCACAAAAGAACATCGGAAACGATTTCGTCAGTCCTACAACTAAATGTCCTCGCTTCGCCTCCGTTACGGATACGCGGTTTTCCCGTAGATCATCCCGTACCGAATCGTAACAGAACGACCAGGAAACAGCAGGCCGCCACGTTCCCCCTACGTGCCGGATCGAGCGGGCTTATCGGCAAAAAAACGCCCGGAATGAATCGATTTTTGTATATTTTGTAGATTTCTGGCAACATCACCGTTTTTGTTTTACTACAATGCGTACTTTCCTCAGTTGCGAACGAAAAGAATTGTGTTTTTTTGAATATTAGCCGTTGACTTCGGTTACCCACAGGATGATTCTGATACCGAAGACGTTGCTGAAAACAGCCCCAAAAACACACAATCGTAGCGTTCCTGCTCTCATTGCCGGGCCACGGACATTCCTGCTTTCCGAAATTTGTACACTACCCGCGCGAACCAGACGGGGACTCGTGCCCGCGTGTCAAAAAAATTCTTGTGGACTCCTATTTTCGAGGCTTCAACCATGCTGCTCAATGGCTTTTCCGCCTACTTTGCCAAGTTGTTCACCACCCGCTACTGTGCCCGCATGGCGAAAATTCAGCAGCGCCGCCGCGAAAATCGAACCTTTCGCCGCCGCCGTTATTCCAATGGCTCCCCCCGGTTGGAAGCGCTCGAAGCCAAAATCCTGCTCGCCGCACCCGTTATCACCACCAATGGCGGGAACAATTTCACGGTCAACATCAATGAATACTCCTATTTGAACCCGTCGACGGCGGCCGATGGCGTTTATAACGGTACTCAAGTCTTCCAGATTCAGGCGACCGACGCCGATGGCGATGCCCGCGTTTACGAAATTACTGGAGGAAACAACAACCAGGACGGGGACGGCAACCTGCCCTTTTCCATCAACTCCAGCACCGGTCAAGTTTTCATCAACGACTTCAACTCCGGCACCGGCAGCACCCTGTTTGGCACGAATGCCATGCTGGGGGGGGACTTCAACCGGGAACAGATTGGCAGCTACTCGTTGACGGTCCGGGCGCGGACACCGGTCAACAATGAAAGTGACACCATTGTCGTGACGGTCAATATTCGCGACCGGAACGATGCGCCGCATATCCCCGTCGATTTTTATGGCAGCAAAAGCCCCAGCCAGGATGTTCGGAATCGGTCCAATGTGTTTTACATCAACGAGAATCCCCAGCAGGGGGCGACCGTCGGCGACCTGTACGTGACCGACCAGGATAACGACCCGATCCAGAATTACCGCATCACCAATACGCCCCAGATCGACAATGGCATCGGCATGGTCGATGTCTTCGTGATCAACCAGAACACGGGCCGCATCACGATCAACCCCAACATTCATCCCAACGCTCAGGAAGCCCAGCGACTGCTGCGGGAATACTTCGATTACGAAAACCCGGGAGCAAATTACGGGCACTTCACCGACCTGGCGCTGCAGGACAGCCTGTTCGGGGTTTACGGGCCGAACTCCCAATTCCCTCAGATTGTCTGGGGACAACTACAGAACGATTTCTACGTCCCCATCGACGTGCAGGTGACCGACATCCGTGACGTGAACGATCTCATCGGCACGCAGGATATCACCACGCTGAATTCCCTGGTCACCCGCGTCTGGGTTGGCATGAACGATGTCAGCGAATTCTCCCCCGTTGTGCCGGACGAGGAATTCTTCCTGCAGGAAAACACTCCCAACAACAACATCGCCGGTGCCCTGGTGGGGACCATTCGTCCCGACTTCGGTATCGCCAATCCCGATCCCTACGACGATGATGGAATCACGCCTCTCAACACCATCGTGCGGGACCGGGGCAAGTACAATTCGGTCACCGGCGCGTACGATGTCGGCACCTACACCTTCTCGCTCGACCCCGCCACCAACCCCGGCAACGCCTTTGTGATTGTCCCGATTGTGGATCCGATCACCGGAAATGTGAACTCCGCGGAAATCCGGGTGAACACCGCCTCGAATGTCGATTTCGAACAGATTCGCACGTTCAATCTGGCCGTGACAGTGACCGACACTTCCACTGGCAATCTGGCGACCACCGCGACCTACACGGTCAACATTGTGGACATTAACGAGCCGACCACGCTCAACGACGCCACGCTGACGCTCCAGGAAAACAGCGAAGCGGGGGCATTCGTGGGGACCATCGCGGCCCAGGATGTCGACGTGCTGACGGCCGTGCTGGACTACCAGATCATTGATGGGAACAACGCCTCCATCCTGATCACCGCGCAAAACCAGTTGCTGTTCAGCAATCTGATTAGCCAGCCGCTGACTATTGGCGACACCGTGATCTTCCAGGGGATTTTCACGCTCGACCCCGTGACGGGCGACCTGACGGTCAGCAATACGATCAGCGACGACTACCTGATCAACAACAGCCCGTTCAACGAAGATCTGTCGGGAGTTGACCCGAAAATCTTCCTCGATTTCGAAACCACTCCCACGTTCGACCTGATTGTAAGGGCCACGGATCGCAACCATGCGGAAACCTCCGATGTCGCCACCATCCGGGTTCAACTTGAAAACGTGGCGGAATCCGAGCCGCAAATCTTCGACCAGACCTTCACCATTCAGGAAAACCGGCCCAACGGCACCGTAGTGGGAACCGTGGCCGCCACCCCCGGTGACGACATCGACAGTTCCATCAACTACAGCATTCTCGATGGCAACCAGGCAGGTGTCTTCGCGATCAACGCCACGACCGGCGTGTTGACGGTCCTAAACAATGCCAATCTCAATTTCGAGACCAATCCCAGCTTCGAACTGACAATTCAAGTGCGGGATCCGGCCTTCCCCGATTTGTTTGCCACCGCCACGATCACCGTCAACTTGACGGACGTCAACGAGCGGCCGACGATTTCCGTCGGGCAGGTGCTGGATGTGTTCGAACACAGCGTGAATGGCACGTCGGTTGGCACCGTGAACGTGGTTGAAGTGGATGCTGGCCAGACGCTGACGTTCTCCATCATCAGCGGCAACATTGGCGGAACATTCGCCATCAACGCCGCCACGGGAGAAATCACCGTCGCCAACAATGCCCTGCTCGATACCGAAACACGTCCGCAATTCAACCTGATCATCCGGGTGGACGACTCTGGCACGCCCAAGCTGAGCCATTCTCAGACCGTCACCATCGATGTGCAGAATATCAATGAACTTCCCGTGGTGGACGCGGTCGGCCCCTTCTCCATTGCCGAGAACAGCCCGTTGGGATCCGTGGTGGGAACCGCCACCGTGACCGATAACGACCCCGGCGACACGCATACCTGGGCCATTATCGCGGGGAACACCAACAATACCTTCCAGATCAATCCGCTGACAGGAGAGATTTCGGTCTTTCGGCCTCAGTTCCTCAACTTCGAGGTAACTCCCGTATATACGTTGACCCTGCGTGTCACCGACGCCGGCGGCTTGCAGGCCACGGGGGATGTGCAGATCAACCTGACCGACGTGAATGAACTGCCCACCGCGGTGGTATTGCAGAATGCAGTCACCGAAGTGCAGGACATCATCCGTTTGACCACGTCGCGCAAGGTGGCGGACATCGTGGTGACGGACGACGCGCTGGGAACGAATGACCTGTCTGTCTCCGGGGCGGATGCTTCTCTGTTCGAGATTGTCGGTACGGAACTGTTCATCAAGGCCGGTTCGGTGTTGAATGCCACCACCAACCCGGTGCTCGACGTGACCGTGAATGTCAATGATCCGACGCTCGGCGGCAGCCCCGATCTGACCGTCTCGCACAGCATCACCGTGCTGCCTTCGCCGCTCGACGTGGAACCGAATAACACACCCGCCGAAGCGATCGATCTGGGAGTCGCCTCGCTGGAAACCATGCGGTTCGGGCAGTTGCACCGCAACACCGATCGCATCGATTTCTACCGCTTCACCATTCCCGATGGTTCCGCGGGCGACCTGGTAGCGAAACTTTCGGAGCTGACAGCGAACGCGGTTCTGCGAATTTACCAACTGAATGGCAATGCCCTGGGCACCATGGTGGGGAATTCCGCCAAGCCTGGCATTCAGGATGAAATGCTGACGCTGAACGATCTGGCGGCTGGCGACTACATTATTGAAGTCGCAATGAACAAGACGGAAGGGGCCAACACCACGACGTTCTATCAACTGGAAGTCGACATCGTGGCTCGCATTGTGCCAATCGATCGCGAACCGGATAACCTTGTTCCGGAAGCGACCGACCTGGGCATAGCCTCGCAAGGGAACCCGATCGATACCACGCTGGCGTCCTTCCTGCATCGCAACGCCGACCGCGTGGACCTGTTCCGCTTCACGGTCGCAGCCGATCACACCGCCACGGCTCAGATCGACTTGACCGATTTAACCGCGGAGACCGCCTTGAGACTGTACCGCATCAACGGGAATACCCTGGGAGAACAAATTGGTTCTTCGATGAATGCGGGCCTTGCAGATGAATTGATCAACATCTCCGGGCTGGCGGCGGGCGACTACGCGATTGAAGTGGTGATGCACAAAACCGTTGCTGGTGGAACGCAGTCGACATACCAGATCGCAGTCAATGTTGTCGCGAACAACTTCAACGATCCGGAGCCGAACAACACGGTGGACGAACCAGTGTTGCTGGGGACCGCCAGCCAGTTCAATCCGATCATGACGACGCGTTATGGAACCGTGAATGTCGATACAGACCCTGTCGATATCTACCATTTTTCCATCGCGGAAGGTCAAACGGGGGACATGCTGGTGAACCTGTCGGGCCTCTCGCAGAATGTCGATTTGCAGATCGCCCGGTTGGTTAACGGAGTCCCTTCGCAGATTATTGGTAGTTCCTTGAACCTTGGCACCTTGAACGAACAAATCGCGCAGAACGGGCTGGCCTCCGGGGATTACGTAATTGGCGTGTTCATGAATGGTTCGGTTCCCGCGGGGAATCAGACCACGTACATTCTTGATGTACAAGTGGTGGCTTTGCCAATCCAGGATCCGGAATCGAACGATACGCCCGCCTTGGCGATTGATCTGGGAGCCGCCCCAATCGACGTGGTTCGCTTCGGCACCTTGTCGCGAGACAACGACCGGATTGATTACTACAAGTTCACCATCAATCCGGGACTGGAAGCCTCTGCGACGATTGATCTGTCTCAATTGACCGCGGAAGTCGCGTTGCGAGTGTACAATCTCAACGGTGGCGTAATGGGAACGATGCTCGGTGAATCCAAGAATCCCGGGCTGCAGGACGAAAACATTTCGCTCGCGTTACTCCCCGAAGGGGATTACCTGATCGAAGTGATCATGCACAAGACCGTGCTTGCTGGAGTCACCACACCCTATCGCCTGGCCGTGAATGTGACCATCACAACCCCGTTCGAGCCGAACAACTCGTTCGCGGATGCCTACTTCCTGGGCGAAGCGTCTCCCCTCTTCCCGATTATCCAGACCATCAATGGGAACATCGGCAATATCGGGGACCGCTACGATTACTTCAAATTCCAGGTGGCGGACACTAACCGGGGATCGATACAGATCAACCTCTCCGGCTTGTCGCGAAACGTGGATGTCCGCGTTTACAACTCCAGCTTCAACCTGATCGCAAACAGTTCGAACTTCGGCACGAACAACGAGAGTATCACGTTGTCCGGCTTGTTGCCCGGGGAATACTTCATCGAACTGATTTACGATCAATTCTCATCCTTGGGGGTCCCCACGGACTACAACCTGGGGATCGACTTCACGGCGATCGTCGATAACGACGTTTAAGCTGGATTTTCCCGCCAGGGCTAACATGACCAGGAAAGAGCGGCGGCTCGAAGATTTCGAGCCGCCGCCAGCCGTGGAATTATCAAGCATCGCCTCCCCTCGGCTGACGCTGGACAAGGCTGCCGTTGCTCTGTGAAATAAGCCGGGTTCAGTTCACTCCGGTTCCGGAGCGTCCTTCACCGTTTGTTTCGAAGGTTGAGGGAACGCCCGTTGGCATCGGCGGCGGGCAGGAACGCCGGACGGGAATTCAATTCCGCCGGGGCAGTGGCGCGATTCGCTTCGATGGACAGTTCCTTCAAGCCCGAACTCCCCTTCATGTAACCGCTGACCCCCAACAGTTCTGGATGACGGGCCACCTTGTCGCTGAAGACACGCATGTCCTGCATGATCGGCTCCAGATTCGACAACAGCGCCGCCAGCGAGGCCGAGGAAAGCTGCAGATTCCGATAGAGTTGGGGATCCTGCGCCAATCTTTGAATGGAACCATCGCCCCGGTTCAATTGGGTGCTGAATTTTTCCAGTTCCCCCAACGTACGCGACAATTGGTCGAGACTGGTTTCCAGCTTGACCGCCAGTTGGTTGGAATTCTGGGCGAAAGGCCCGGTGGCCTGCCGCAGATTTTCCATGGTCTGTCCCAGGGAATTCACCGCGGCACGCGTGGTCACCACGGTCTGTTCCGTCTGCTGGATCAACCGGGGGAGCGCGGTCATGGCCTCCTTGACCGCCAACTGTAATTCCGGATCGGCAATGAACTGGTTGGTCTGATCCAGCGTTTGCGAGGCCTTGTGCATAGTGGCCGTCAGTCCCTGCAAAGCGACTGCGGCTTGTTCGATGATCGTATCCAGAGAGCCCTGATTGGTCATCACCAGGGAATTCAGATTATGACCCACTTGTTTCCATTCCTGGCTGGTTTGCGTGAAGACTTCCAGCGTTTCGTGCACCTGGGATTCCAACCGTTGCACGGCGGACAGGGGATCTTGCGGCATGACTCCCTTGAGCACATCCCCCTCCACAACGGATTCATTACTGGTTCCCAGCGAGAAATCGATGTGCGCTTCCCCGAGGAGCGTCTGAACCAGTTGAGGCTTGACATCCTTGGCCAGGGGATAGCGTTCGAGAATTTCGACCAGGACCAGGATCTTGCGTTTTTCGCGGTTGATGGAAACCTCGCGGACTTCACCAATCGGAATGCCCGACTGGCGCACGGGTGTCCCGGGATGAACCCCGGATAAGTCGTCGAATTCGATGCCGACCAGGTAACGGGGTTCCAGGTAACGATTCAAATTCCCGAATTGGAACGTCAGCCCGACACCCACGGCTATGGCCAGAATGACAAACACGCCGACTCGAAATTGTAATTGTCTATCGGACATGACGTTATAACTAATCAAAACAGCCAGCAAGACCCGGAAGAAGAGAGCGCGGGCGTATTGTTACGCCGCTGCCAATTCTTGTAAACGTCGGGTTGCATCCCCATGTACAAATGAATGGACCCGTTCGTCTTCGGCCGTGAAGGCCTCCGCGGCGGTCCCCTCGAACAGGATCTGCGATTCCCCCTGGGGGAGTCGCGCCAGGGGGTACAACATGACAATACGATCTGCGACCTTGCGGACCGTATTCATATCATGCGTCACCACAATACTGGTGACGGGCCGACGCTGGCGAATGGTTACGATCAGTTCGTTGATGACATCGCTCATGACGGGATCCAGGCCCGTGGTCGGTTCGTCGTACACGATAATTTCCGGTGCCAGAGCGAGTGCCCGGGCCAGCCCAACCCGTTTCCGCATTCCTCCGGAAAGTTCCGACGGTTTTTTTCTGGCTACGTCAAACGCCAGTCCCACATCGAGCAACCGCTGCTGCACAATCTCACGGATTTCGCGATCCGCCAGGTCGGTATTCTGATGCAACCCGAAGGCGACGTTTTCGTGGACGGTCATGCTGTCGAACAACGCCGCGGATTGAAACAGATATCCAAAACGGAGCCGTTGCCGACGCCATTCCTCCGCCGGAAGCTGGGAAATGTTGACTCCATTCCAATAGACATCGCCCCGCGTCGGCGAAAGCATGCCCGCCAGGAGTTTAGTCGTAACACTTTTCCCGCACCCGCTTTCGCCGATCAGCACCAACGTCTCGCCGGCTTCCACCCGCAAGTTGATGTTCCGCAGGACGGGGGTCTGCTTGAAATCCCGCGACACGTTTTTCAGTTCAAGAATAGTCATGATCCGGACTCAATTCGCGACGACACCAAGGTGTTTATTCCCGCGGCGGCAGTTTGCCACCCGGCACCGCGCGCGGGAATTATTCAACCATACAGCCACTCGGAGATCCGCGAGAGCAGCAGACCTGCCAGAAAGTCGATAAATAAAATAAACACGAAGGAATAGACGAACGTCTGCGTGGCCGCGGTCCCTACGCCTTCCGCGCCCGCCTTCGCCCGGAAGCCCTGATGGCAGGCCACCAGCGAGATGGCAGCCCCAAAAAACACGCTTTTTACGATGCCCGAATACACATCGAACAGCGTGATGTACTGGTAGGTATGGTACCAGTAATAATAGCTGTTGATGTTCAACACGGTGGTAGAAAACGCCCAGCCGCACAGCATTCCCACGGTGTCGGCAATGATGGTCAGCATCGGAATCAGGAAGACACAACCCAGGAACCGGGGAACCACCAGATATTGCACCGGGTTGGCTCCCAGGGCTTCCAGGGCATCGATTTGTTCGGTCACGCGCATCGTGCCCAGTTCAGCGGCAATGGCACTCCCGACGCGTCCCGCCAGCATGGTCGCGGCAAGCACGGGCCCCAGTTCCTTCACCAGGGTTAAATTGATCACCGACCCTAAATGCGATTCCATATGCATCAGGCGCAATTGGTCGTAGGTTTGAATCGCGAGCACCATGCCGATAAAGCCCCCCGTCACCATAATCACGGGGAGACTCAACACGCCGATCTGATAAAAATTGGGCCACAACACGGCAGCCCTTGGCCAACGAGTGGCTGCCCAACGCAGCGTCTCCCAGGCAAACAGCGTAAATTCCCCGAGCGCTGCAACCGGCTGGATGCATATCTCCCCCAATCGATGAATGGGAGACGGTGTCGGAATCGAACGATACGGAGACTTCATGCCTGTCTTTTCAGCAAATCCTTTTGCCTGCTGGCTGGTTTTTCGGAGTGTAACGGGGGAGGGAACGCTTGGGGAGAGGAATTTCCAGCCTGCAGGCAGTCTGATTTGACGAACCGACTGGATTCTATTATCCTGCACAATCCTGGCAGGGCCTTTTCCCGCCAGAAGTGAGATACTCCCTGCCTTGTTTTGTTACTTGAAAGATTTCTGAACAGCTATGCCACGGATTGAACGCGACCGCGAGTTGGCCCGTAAGAGAACCAGAAAAGTCAAATTGCGCAAGTTTCGCGCGCAATACGCTGCCGCCAAGAATCAGACTGAAAAACAGGAAATCCTGGAAAAGGCGCGACGGATCAGCCCTTTCATCAATCTGGATGAAGTATAAAGTTCGCCCTATTCCCCACTGGCAATCTCTCCCCCTCGGACGAATTTCGGACTTGAGGTGGGCTTCGCGAAGTACACTGGGGAGGGCAACAAGATTTGCCCTGGATCGAATCCTCGGAAATTTGCCTTAGCTGATTCTCGTTTTAATGTATAAAAGATCGCCGGCCCGTGCCTGCGATCTTTTGTGTTTTTTTCCCGGAGACAATGACGTAAGTCCTGGCGAGAAAGTTGCCCTGCTGGTTTATCACGGCTAGGCATTCCGTTGGCTCGCCAACAATAGTGTGTAAAGGTAACCTGCCACTATTCATTGTGGTTCTATTGCCGAGTGGATACCACATAAATGGTACGCACTGAGTACCCTACGAAAAACACAGCCGGACAGGCAGGCCTTTTTTTACGAACATTTGCTTGAAAGGCGTGTTGATTTACTCCATTTTGCGTGTCACGGCTCTGCGGGGAGTCCCCTGTTTCAGATCCGCCTACCCGTCGAGGAACGGAAGATGAAAATCGCTGGTGTGCAGATGGATGTGCAACTCGGAGCCCCCAGGCACAACCTGGCCCGCATCCGGGAAAAATTACGCGAAGCAGCATCCCTGGGTGCTCGGCTGATCATTTTTCCTGAATGCGCGTTAACCGGCTACTGCTTCGATTCCCGCCTCCAGGGGATGCAGTTCGCCGAACCGCGGAATGGTCCGCTGCAGCAGGAATTGATCGAAACCTGCCACGAACTCAATGTGTGCTGTATCGTCGGGTTACTGGAACGCGACGCGGAACGGTTGTTCAACGCGGCCGTATTACTGGGACCAACAGGAGTGTTGGGCTGGTATCGTAAAGTCCACCTCCCCTATGTCGGCGTGGATCGCTTTACCGACTACGGAGACCGCCCCTTTGCCGTCGATGCCGTGAATGACGTAACCATTGGAATGAATATCTGCTACGATGCCGCCTTTCCGGAGGCGGCCCGCATCCTGGCGTTGCGGGGAGCGGATATGATCGCGCTCCCGACAAACTGGCCCCCGGGGGCGGAATGCATGGCTCCAGCGGTCATATCGACACGGGCCTTGGAAAACAAAATTTACTACGCAGCCATCAATCGCATCGGAACGGAAAACGACGTGACGTTCATCGGGCGGAGTTGCATCTGCGGGCCCGATGGCTCCCTGCTCGATTCCGCCAGTCCCACCGAGGAAAAAATATTGCTGGCCGACGTTGATATCACCCAGACACGGGAAAAGCGGATCATCCGCCGCAAGGACCTGCATGAAATCGATCGCTTTGCCGACCGCCGACCGGAATTCTATACCCCCCTGACCGAACCCCATCACCTGCCAACGCCCCGGGAGCGGTTGCAAGGCCACTCCTGATAGAGAGGGAGTCCATCGGTCGCATGGCAAAACGATATTTGATCATCGATGGCTATAACTTTCTCCACGCGGCAGGTATGTTCCCCAGGCGAGTCGACGGAATCACGCTGGAGAACGCCCGCAAGCGACTTGCCCGATTTCTGGAAGCGTGTCTCTCTCCGGGGGAACGCGACCGAACCACCATTGTGTTCGATGTCCGCCGCAATCGGAGCGAAGTCCCTCCCCGGGAATTTGTCTCCCGAATGACCATCCTGAACGCCGTCGAGCATGCCGATGCCGATTCCCAGATCGAGCAGTTGATTCAAGAGCATGCCGTGCCCAAGCAAGTGCTGGTGGTCTCCAGCGATCACCGCCTGCACCGGGCGGCACGTTCTCGCCAGGCGCGTGCCATCGATAGCGAGCAGTTCCACGAGCAGATGCAACAGCGCCTCCCAAGACACAGGCCGCAGCAACACACACGCAGCCGATGCACCCCCCTCGACCAACCCACACTGCCCGAAAGCACCACCACCAGCAGCGAGGAAGTCGCCCATTGGGAACGCAGAATCCGCGAGTTGTTCGAGGAAGAATAGTCCTTTCCGACTATTGAATCGCCGGACGGCTCGCTTGTTTCCGGCAACGTTGGCACGGATTAACTGTCAAAATCCGGAAATTGAACGTGCCTTGCCTGGTTTGCGCGGCGACGCCTGAAAAATCCAGGGAATAATCTGGCTTCGGGATACGTGCAGCATCAGAATTTGCTGACGGTCATCCTGCTCACACCCGTTCTTTTACAATTGAAATCCAGCCTGGAACAGCCTTTTCCGGATCGCCTCACCATGTCTTGCGCGTCTCTCGTTTCTGTTGTGATTCCGACATTCAACCGCGCCCGATTTATCGGCGAGACACTGGAAAGTGCCCTGTCCCAGACTTGGAAAGCCCTGGAGGTGATTGTTGTCGACGACGGTTCCACCGATGACACCCGACAGATTGTGGAGGAGTTTGCCGCCCGGGACGAGCGCGTCCGCTATTTTCACCAGGCCAACCAGGGAGTTTCCGCCGCCAGGAATCACGCCATCGCGCAGGCCCAAGGCGAGTATGTGGCCTTCCTCGATTCCGACGACCTGTGGCATCCCTGGAAACTTGCAATTCAAATGGAACTGCTGCAAGCGGCTCCCCACGTCGGAATGTGCTGGACGAACATGGATGCGATCTCCGGCACGGGTGAATTGCTGTCCCTCAACTACCTCCGGAAAATGTATTCCGCCTATTCCCTGCTGCCCGATGGCAAACTGTTTGCCTCGTTGGAACCGTTGGGGAGACATTGCCCGCGGATCGCTCCGGAATTCGCGAACACCCTCTGTGGTATCGGGACGATCTATCGTCAGATGTTCCAGGGGAACCTGGTGCATACGCCCACGGTGGTCATCAAAACCGACTGGGTCAGGCAAATCGGACCTTTCGATACCGCCATGCGAAACGGCGGCGAGGACTTCAAGTTCCACCTGGCAACCTGCCGGCTGGGAGAAGTGGCCTACATCGATGCGGCATCCATTTTGTACCGTATCAATCTGGGAGACAACATCACTCGCCCGAGCAACCGCATTCACTTCGCCCGCTCGTACGTGAGGACACTCCACGAGGAATTAGCGGAACACGGGCTGGAAAGCGGCTTGACCCGCCGTGAACGCCGCGCGGTGGTGGCGGAAAGCTACGACTGGCTGGCCCATGAAGAAATGGAAACAGGCAAGAAGCTTGCCAGCCTGAAGCATGCCTGCCAGGCCGTCTGGAATCGTGGAGCGATCGGGCAAACTTGGAAAACCGCCGTCAAATGTATTCTGCCCTTGCGGCGGAGACACCTGCAGTCCTTGAAGACCTGGCTGCGGAAAGGCTACGGGCGAGTCCAACCCGGTCTCCCCGCGGACTCCCGCATTGTCTCCAAGCATTCCTGATGCCCGAATCCACTGGCGTAGAGTTTCCGGGGCAAGCGGCGTCCAGCGATCACTCGGAGGCGACCGCCTCCATGATCTCGTCGGAAATGTTGAAGTTAGCCGTAACGCTCTGGACATCGTCGTGGTCTTCCAGCGCTTCCAGTAACTTCAACATTCTGCGGGCATCGTCCCCCTCGAGGTCGACGGTATTGGCGGGGATCCGCAGGATTTCGGCGGTGGCAGGCTCGATACGGGCCTGTTGCAGCGCCTGTTCGACCGCCTCGAAGAGATCGGGCGCGCACTGGACTTCATAGCCCTCTTCGGTGGTTTTCACGTCCTCCGCCCCCGCTTCGAGGGCCAGTTCCATCAGGGCATCTTCCGAAGTCGCGGCAAGTGGAATGAGAAACATCCCCTTGCGTTCGAACATCCAGGCAACGCACCCGGTGGTTCCCAGATTGCCATTGTGAAGTTCGAGAATTTTCTTGATTTCCGGTGCTGTCCGATTGCGATTGTCCGTGAGGATTTCGCACATCACGGCCACGCCGGCCGGGCCATATCCTTCGTAAAGCAGATCCTCGTAGTGGACACCCCCCGCTTCGCCGGTTGCTCTCTTGATGGCCCGTTCGATATTGTCGCGGGGCATGCTGTTCTTGCGGGCCTTGTCGATGGCATACCGCAGCGCCAGATTCGCGTCGGGATCTCCCCCTCCATTCTGAGCCGCCACGATAATCGCCTTGGAAAGCTTCCCGAACAACTTCCCCTTCTTTTTATCCGCCCGCCCTTTTTTGTGGGCGATGTTCGCCCAGTGTGAATGACCTGCCATAACTTCAACCGTAATCGTCCCTTGATCAGAATCCAAACCCTGCCAGCGACGGTCGAACCAGAGTTCCCGCGCCGCTGTCGTTGTTACCGCTATTTTAATTTCTGTTCGATCTGCTGGATCAACTTCTGATTGGAGAATTTCTCCTTGCGTTCATGCTCCAGAGCCGTATTCCATGCCTGGCGGGCTTTTTCCGTCAGATTCAATTTGTGGTAACAGTCCCCCAAGTGGTCCCAGAGCACGGCGTCCCCCTGCTCGGAATCCTGCACCGCCTGCTCCAGATGCTTGCGCGCCTCCTCGTAACGCCCCAGGCGATACAAGACCCACCCCAGGCTGTCCAGATAAGCGTGGTTGTCGGGTTCCGCCTTGACCGCCTTGCGGATCATTTCGTGCGCCTGATCCAGTTTCTTATCGCGATCCGCATACAGATATCCCAGATCGTTGCAGACGGAAATATCATCGGGATCCTGTTCGTAGATCGCCTCCAGAATTTGCTCCCCTTCGTCGAACTGCTCGTTTTGCACATAAGCCGCCGATAGTGAAAACTTCGCCTGCCGAACCAGCGTTTTGTTTTCGGCCTGATCCTCCCGTGCAATCAGTTTCTGGAATTCCTCGATGGCCTTGCCCCATTGATGAGAGTAGTAATAAACCCAGCCCTTCTGGTACTGCCAGAGCAGGTTTTCGGGCTGCTGATCCAGGGACTGCGTCATCAGTTCCAAAGCCTCGTTCACCAACCCCGCGAACGCCAGGCAACGCGACAGGTTATAACGCACTTCGCGTTCGATCCCTTCGTTATCCTGCTCGACCGCCTTTTCCAGCACGGGCCCCAGCAGCTTGATGGCTTCTTCCCAGTTCTCGGCAATGTAGTAAATCCAGCCTTCCTGGTACTGCCAGAGCAGGTTCTCGGGATCGGATTCGCGTGCAATCCGGACGACCTCCAGGGCCTGCTCGGTTTTCTTGTCCTGCGCCAGCACGCGAATCAACTGCAGTTGAAACGCCTGACGGACCTGGGCCAGACCGGGGTTATCAATGGCTTCTTCCAGCACGTCGATCGTCAGCTCGTATTGTTCCTCGGCAATCAGGAACTGAATCAACTCGTTGTAGAGAGTCAACAGAATCTGGCGTTCCTGCCGAATTTCCATGGCCCGCTGATAAAAATCGATCACGGCCTCGTAATTCTTCCGCTGCATGGCCAGTTTTGCCACCAGGTAGGCCTGGGAGAACAATTCCCGCTTGTCACCTTCCTGTTGTTCCAGCCCGAGTTCGATCATGGCATCGGCCAGTTCGGCGTTCTGGGCCAGTAGTTCCAGTTCCGCTTCCAGCCGCTCGTTGTTAGCGCCGTTCATCATGGCCTGAGTCAAGGCCTGCAAGGCTTTCTCGGGCTGATTCCGCTTCCGATGGATCTGCAACAAGCCGAGATAAATCTCCCCCTTGTTGCTGCCGTCTTCCTTGTACGTTTCATAGATTTCTTCCGCGTCATCCAGCCGGTCGTCGACCACATACCGCTCGGCAAGATACAAACGCAAATCCTGATTTTCAGGGTCCTGTTGAGCCAAATGTTCCAGCCGCGCGGTGATCTGGTCCGCCTGATTCTGCTCGCGGAGCAATTCCGCCAGCAGCAAATATGGTCCCCGGCCCTTCTGATTCAACTTAGCATCGAAATACTCACGCAACTTGGCCTCGGCCGCCGGAAAGTCCTGCTTTTTTGTCAAAACCCGGGCCAGTTGATAACTGAAAACGGCCCGCTTTCCCCGACTGGCATCCTGTGCCTTGAGGAAAGCTGCTTCGGCTTTTTCGAGGCGACTGGTGGCAAGAAACAATTCCCCGAAGGACTCGAAGGTTTCCGCTTTCGTTCCGCGGATCGATTCCAGCGCCTGCACCGTGCGAAAATCCAGACGGTAAGCATCGGGTTGCGTCAACGCATCAAAGACCGTTTCATAAGCCTCGGCGGCGCGTTCATTGTCGCCAATGGAAAGATACAACTGCCCCAACTGGCTCATGATCGAAACATATTGCCCGCTTTTTTTGTCAACGGTCTGGCTTTTCACTGCTTTTTGAAAGAAGTCGATGGAACCTTGCAGGTCCTGCTGCCGCAATGCATAAATCCCCAACTGACTCAGCAGCTCGAAATTATTGGGATCCAGTTCCACGGCCCGCCTGGCGAGCGTGATGGCTTCCTCCGTCTTTTCCAGCCTGAACGCCAGGGGGATCAAGGCACGATGCAACGTCAGTGAATTGGGATCAAGGGAAAGCGCCTCGCGGTAGGCCTCGTAGGCTTCGCGAAATTTCTTGTCCTGTTCGAAAACACGGCCCGACATATATAACGCGCGCGCCTTGCGGCCGTTTTGCGTCTGCTCGTCGGGCAAGGGAAGTGGCGTCGGGTCGACGGCATCGTCTCCGAGCTGACGCAAATGCTCCAGTAGTTCCGGCAGTTTTGGCTGAGATTCCGGCTGAGCCGCGGGATCCACCACGGGGCGATCCTCGCCCCTCGCGGGAGTCTCGGCCTGTCCGAGAAGCATCAGGCAGGACAGCATGGCAAACACCGCAGGCCCTACCACGAAGCTCAGGCTCCAGCCGGGGCGATTCGCGGGGAACACCCGAGTCCGGGACTCCCTGGCCGCAACGGGCAAAGTGGTCGACATTGCGACACACGGCCTGATCGAGGTCTTCATTTCAGCCATTCCTTTTCTCTCCTCGTTGCGGATTGCACGTTGTCCTGCCCCTTACAGACGTGAACGCCAGCGACGTCTATCATACCATTTTCGTCTGCATGCGCATGCGAGCGCCGTCAGGCAAACTTCTCGAACGAAACCGGCAGCCTGCCCTGCACCGCGGAAATGCATCCCGGTGATTGCCCCGGCCCCGAACCGTTCTTGTATCAGTTTTCCCCAAAAGAACCAAGATCGGCTGTGGCGGATCCACGCGAAACGGCAGCAGATCCCCCCCGGCGGGACTTTCCCACGCCTGGCTCGTACGTGGCGAACTCGCCCCCAGGACAGGGTTTTTCCATGGAATTTCTTGACCCGCGGGAAAAACTGCGATAAATAATCCTTCGATGATCCGAATTGTAAACAGCATCTTGGGGATATTATAGCCGGGCAAGCAGTCGTCCACGGGCAAACGGTACCGAAACGGAAAATCGCACCAGGGATCCGCTGTTATTGATCCCTCCATTGCATTTCCGTATATTATTGTCATAACCCAGTATTATTGTCACAATTCCTTCCCTGTAAATGACGCCCACAAACGGGGTACGGGGCCAGGAATACTGAACAAATAATACAAGACGGGCCATAACACAGACAAATCCGTCTGAATACACTGAGAGATCGTATCTCCTCCGAGTTTGTTCCAAGAGATTTGAAAGGAAAACACAATCGAGACTACGCACCGGCTCAATGAGCAAATCAGGATCTCCCCCATCAGGGTGGTCAGTAATGAAGGAGAGATGCTCGGAGTAATTGAAACGGCCAAGGCGCTGGCGCTGGCGCTGGAATCTGGACTGGATCTTGTGGAAGTGGCCCCCAATGAACGCCCGCCTGTTTGCCGCATCATGGATTACGGCAAATTTAAGTACGAGCAAAAGCGGAAGGCCAGCAAGAACACCAAGGTTCACCAGACACAACTCAAGGAAATTCGCCTGCGACCAAAAATCGGCGAACACGACATCGAATTCAAGATGAAAAAAGCTCGCGACTTCCTGGCACATCGCGACAAAGTCAAACTGACCGTCATGTTCAAGGGACGCGAAAATGCCCACCACGAACGCGGACGTGACGTTTTGAACAGCATCGTTGCTGATCTGGAAGATATCGCCAAGCTCGAAAAACCCCCTGGCATGGAAAGCGGTCGCAGTATGACAGCGATTCTGGCCCCCAAATAAGCTTCCGAAAACCGTTCGCCCCGGACGGAAAAAACTTTTCCGAACTTTGAGTGGTGAATCACTACCAGTCGGTGTCGAGGCTTGTTATACTTCGCGACTCGTTTTTAGTATGCCGATATTCCCCGTACCGCCGCGAAAGTTTTTGCCGCGATCGGTCTGCTTGGGAAAAACGCTCGCAGTCAGAGCGGCTTGATACTCGGATGTATCTTGCCGAACCAAAACTATGTTCTTGAGACGGTGCACAACCGTCGCACTATTGTAAACATACGGTGAACAACATGCCGAAGCAGAAAACACACAAGGGAATGCAGAAACGGTTCAAAATCACGGCCAGCGGAAAGGCCAAGCACCGGAAAGCGAACCGCGGACACATTCTGGGCAAGAAATCCGGAGACCGAAAACGTGGCTTGCGCGGGGATGGTGTGATTACCGGAACCGTCGCCAAGAAAATTGCGGCTGCACTTCGCCCCGGCCTGTGACTTCCCGCCCTGAGTCGGCCAGGAACTCTTCCGCCGACGCAGACATGCGTGGTTTTCCCCTATTCCAACTGCTTGACCGTATCCACGACAGAGAATTGACATGAGAGTTAAAACCAGCAAGGCTCGCCTGAAGTCCAAGAAACGCCTGCTTCGCGAAGCCAAAGGGAATTTCGGTGCCCGGAAGAATCTGATTCGCACCATTCAGGAAACAATCCTGCGAGCCCGCGCCTACGCCTTTCGCGACCGCCGCGTCCGCAAGCGGGAAATGCGCAAGCTGTGGATCATCCGCTTGAATGCCGCTTGCCGCATGCACGGATTGCGTTATTCCGAGTTCATGAACATGGCACTCAAATCCAATCTGGGCCTGAACCGCAAGTCCTTGAGCGAACTGGCGTTCAACAATCCTGCCGTCTTCGCTGAGGTGATCGCCCTGGTTAAGCAGCAGGCCCAGACTTGATCGCCTGGCTTGGCACGCATCCGCTGCGCGCCCTGCACAATCAAGATATGTCCGCGAAAAACCGAGGCGTTTGCCGCGTTCTCGCCTTGGGCAGGATCCCCCTGCAGAGCCTGTGACGCGCACCCGTTTCCCGACAGGTTCCATCAATGGAATTGCTGACTGTTCTCGACAGCTATCAGGCCGAAGCACTGCAATCGATCCAGAGCTGCCAGGACGCCAACACCCTGGAAGAAGCCCGAATCCATTTTCTGGGCAAGAAAAAGGGCCGCCTGAAGGATCTGCAGACTGAGCTCTCCAAGGCGACTCCCGAACAACGCCCCGCCATCGGGAAGCGGTTCAACGAAGTCAAGCAGGCCGTGGAACAAGCCTGGGAAGCCCGAAAACAGGAATTGAGCGTGCCCCGCGCACAGCGCGAGGGCTTCGATATCACACTCCCAGGCACGCAGCGGCTGCTGGGGCGTCGGCACCCCATCACCCAAACGATTACCGAGTTCAAGGAAATCGCTGGCCGCTTGGGATTTGCCGTCGCCGAGGGACCCGAAGTCGAGGACGATTACCACAACTTCGTGGCGTTGAATATTCCCGAGGAACACCCGGCCCGTGATCCCCTTGACAACTTCTATCTGGCGGTTGCTTCCAGTCAACAGGAGGGTCCCTGGTTGCTCCGCAGCCAAACCTCGACGGTGCAGATTCGCGTGATGGAGCAGACCCCGCCCCCGGTGCGGATTATTTCCACGGGGCGTGTCTATCGTCCAGATACCATCGATGCCACGCATTCCTGCATGTTTCACCAGATGGAAGGCCTCTACATCGACGAACACGTGACGATGTCGAACCTGAAAACGGTTCTGAAACTGATAGCGACGCAGTACCTGGGAGACGATATTGCCATCCGCTTCCGCCCCTCGTTCTTCCCGTTCACCGAACCCTCCGTGGAAGTCGACATTCAATGGGGAGACAGTTGGATGGAAGTCGGTGGCGCGGGCATGGTCGACCCGAATGTGCTAAAGGCAGTCGGCTACGATCCGGAGCGCGTCAGCGGTTTCGCGTTCGGATTGGGGATTGAACGGCTCTGCATGAAACGCTACGGCATTCACGATATCCGGCTGCTGTTCGAAAACGATCTGCGGTTTCTGGCCCAGTTTTAATCCGTTCGGGACATTTCGGGGGCCGCGCCTGCCTTACCCTTGCACGCCACCGTCGGAGATTTCCGGACGGATTCCCGAAGCCCACAGCGGCGGCTCGGATTCCCAGGTGCATGCCGAACGTACGCTCGGCATGCACACCCGCCCGCGGCGCGAGAGCATGTCACCCAATTCCAACACGCCGCGACGGACGCGGTTAGTTGCGCGAACAGGGGCGCGGCCCCGTCCTTGGCCCCCACGTCAAATTCAGGAGATCAAGGGCTCTACGGTTCATAGCGCAGCATCAACGCGCCGCCACAAAAGTTACAGGCAACCTGCTTGTTCACAAACTTGACAGACACGCGGAGTCGCTGGCTGCAATGCGGGCAATTCGCATAACATGCCTCCACCTGCTGGCGGCGCATGGTTTGGTCAAGCACAAACGGAACATTGCAGTGCTTGCATTGCACGCGCGCATGGGCAAACTGTTCGGGGATCTTCAACTCTTGCCTGCATCCGGGACACCGAACAAAGAAGCCTCGAGGAGGAACGACAGGCCCTGGCCGCGCGGTGTCGGATGTTCCCGCATCACCCGAGCCAGACTCGGTGCGAGCCAGTTCCTCGGGAGATATTTCCTTGAGCGGAATGAACTCCGGGATCTGCACGAGTCCGATTTCCAGTTCGGGATTCAACAAAGCGCGGCATGTCTGGCATGTAATCAGATTGGGAGGCATGTAATCGCCACAATCGGGGCATTCCCCTCCAGGCCAGGCGGGCATGATCATATTCCTTAAGCAGAAACAGGGGCCCTGTTGTCACATGGGCTCAACCAAGGGGAAAGGCACGATGAAAAGACGTGCTGCCCCATGCAGGGATAATCCAGCCGACACGGCGATAACGTGCCGACGACTTTCACTTGGGCCCGCGGTCTCGCAGCAGAAAGGGGTTCTTATTTTGCAGGCAGGCAAAACAATTTCGTGGCGGTTTTGAAGTAGAGCCTTCCATTGGCGACCGCCGGCGTGGAGTGGCTCATCTCCCCCAGAGGAACCCGTGCGAGTTCCCGGAACTCCTCCGCCCCCACTTTCATCACAACGACGGTTCCTTCTTCATCCACGGCATAAATCCGCCCATCCAGCCAGATCGGCGAAGCGGTGAATTTGCCGCCGAGACGCTCCACCCACACTTCCTCGCCATTCTCGGCGTTGGCACAATGCAGGATCCCGCCATCCAGCAGGAAGAACAGCAGGCCATCCTTATAGATGGGAGTGGGGACATAGGGAATTTTCTGCGACATCGTGTACAGCGGTTCGATTTCGCCAGTCTGATCGAGCGGGATGGCCATCAACAACTTGCCACTCCCCCCGGAGCCGCACAGATTTAACACGGCTTTTTCGGTCAGAACGGGAGAGCCCACGGTGCGCATGGGGAACTCCGGACTTTTCCAGAGCATCTTGCCCGTTTTGAGTTCCAGGCCGGTGATGCCCATCATGCCGCTCACGCAAATGACTTCATCCACCCCATCCTTCCGGGTGCGCACGATGGGCGTGGCATAGGAGGTCCGACGAAATTCACGTTCGGTTTTCCAGACGAGCTTTCCCGTCTCCACATCGAGGGCAAAAATCGCACTCGGGCCTTTCATTTCCTTGCAGACGATGACCAGATTACCCTGAATAATCGGCGAACAGGCGGGGCCGTGCTCGCTGAGGAATTCCCCCAGATCCTGCCGCCAGAGTTCCTTGCCATCCACCGTCCAACAGCCAGCCACGAGTTGTGTTTCGTCGCCAAAAACTGCCACCACGTGGCGGCCATCGGTGGCGGGCGAACCCGAGGCGTGACTGTTCTTCAAGTGCAGATGCACATCGTTCAGCGCCAGTTCCCGCCGCCAGCGTTCCACTCCGGTTTTGGCATCGTAACACAGCAACCGACGCACGGTCCCATCCGTCTCGCCCGCAGTCACGTAGAGTTGATCGTCCCAGATCACGGGCGAGCAGTGCCCGATTCCCGGCAAATTGATCACCCAGGCGTAATCGTTCTCGGTCCAGGTTTCCGGGAAGCCTGTTTCCGAGGAAATCCCGGCCCCATTCGGACCGCGAAACCGAGGCCAGTTTTCCGCGGAGACATCGGTCACGAAGTTCACGCTCAAACAGCCGAACAGGGCAAGCCAGGTCCACAGGCAGCGTCGCATCATAGCACTCCCGGATTACGTCCCATCAAAGAAGGAATTTAGGGGAGATCATATCAATTTCACCGCACGCGAGCCAGTCTTTCCCGCGGGGATCGCTTCGGATATCCTGACGAGGCGTGAAATTCCGTCCGCCCGGCAAAAATCTGCTGCTTGAGAATTTGCCTCTTGGTTGAAGGGAACGAACGCGGTCCTCATAATCCCCTACCAGAATCGCGCGATTTCCCTCATCCGGGACGGGACGGACGTTGGTCGCCGGGCTTTCCGGCCGCTCTCTTGCGATTGGGCCGAGGCACATATTAATCGACATCGGGCAGATGAAGCCCACGGAAACAACATGAAAACAGACGATCTCCGCGACGCTTACCTGAGCTTCTTTGAATCCAAGGGATGCGTCCGCCGCCCCAGCGATGTGCTGGTTCCGAACGACCCCACCGTGCTGTTCACGCCCGCGGGGATGAATCAGTTCAAGAACGAATTTCTCGGCATCGGCAAGCTGGAATTCACCAAGGCAACCACTTGCCAAAAGTGCCTGCGAACCGGTGATATCGGCAATGTGGGCGTGACTGCGTATCACCACACGTTTTTCGAGATGCTGGGGAATTTTTCGTTTGGAGACTATTTCAAGCGGGAAGCGATCCATTGGGCCTGGGAATTTCTCACGAAGAAGGAGTGGCTGGGCCTCGATCCCGCGCGGCTGAGCGTAACCGTCTACCTGGATGACGACGAAGCGTTTGACATCTGGGAAAAGGAAATCGGCCTGAACCAGGACCGCATTTCACGCATGGACGAACACGAAAACTTCTGGCCCGCCGGCGCCCCCACGCTCGGCCCGGATGGTGTCTGTGGTCCATGCAGCGAAATCTATTACCATCCCCCGACGGGTGGCAAGGAAGTGGAGATCTGGAACCTGGTGTTCACGCAGTTCAATCGTGTCGGCGACCCGCCGAACAATCTGCGTCCCCTCCCAATGAAAAACATCGATACCGGGATGGGCCTGGAACGCACCGCCGCCGTTTTACAGGGAGTGGAAAGCAATTTCGAAATCGATACCCTGCGCCCCTTGTGCGAAGCCGTGGGAGACGTCCTGGGGACAAAATATGATTTTTCGGGGGAACACGGCCGAGCCATGCGACGCATCGCCGATCACGTGCGAGCCGTTACCATGTGCGTCCACGAAAATGTCCTGCCCGACAACAAGGAACAGGGCTACGTGGTCCGTCAACTGCTGAGACGTGCCGTGCTCGAAGCCTACCTCATCGGCAAGCAGGAACCGGTCCTGCATGCCCTGGTGCCGAAGGTGGTGGAGATGCTGGCACGCCCGTACCCTGAACTGAAAGAGACCATCGGATCGGTACAAAACGCCATTGAAGAAGAAGAATCCGCGTTTCTCGACACGATCGAGCGGGGTCTAAATCGCTTTCAGAAATGCCTCGACGACGCCAAAACGACCGGCATCATTTCGGGACAGGACGCCTTCCAACTGCACACCACGGATGGCTTTTTGTACGAACTGACGGATGCCCTTGCCGCCAAGCACAACCTGAAGGTGGATCGCATCGGCTTTGAAAAGCTGATGGAAGAGCACGGCATCATCAGCAATGCCGGGAAACAGAAATCGGTGATGGCGGAAGGTCCCCTCGATGCCATTCGCAAAACCTCGGGAGGAACGGAATTCCTGGGATACGAGAACATTTCCGCCCCAGGCAAGGTTGTAGGCATCATCGCGGAAAAACAACTCGTCGAGGAACTGACCGAACTGGGCCATCGCGATCTGGTGGCGGTGGTGCTGGATCGCACCCCCTTTTACGGGGAATCGGGGGGACAGGTTGGCGACACGGGCCTGCTGACCGCGGACGGAATTGAATTTCTGGTGCAGGATACCCAAAAGGACGGCGATTTGTGGCTGCACATCGGCCATCTGAAAACCGGTACGCTGAAACTGGGGCAGAACGTGACGGCCACCGTGGATGCGGTCCGCCGGGACGCCATTCGCCGCGCGCATTCCGCCACGCATCTTATGCACTATGCCCTGCGAAAAACGCTAGGAGACAACGCCACGCAGCGAGGCTCCAAGGTGCAGCAGGATGAACTGAGGTTCGACTTTGCCCACAAAAAGCCGGTCTCCGCCGATGAATTACGCATGATCGAGGACCTGGTCAATCGTCGCATTGCCGAGGGCTCGCCCGTTGCCATCGATCTGATGAATATCCAGTCGGCCCGGGCCGCCGGCGCCATGGCGTTGTTCGGCGAAAAATATCCCGACAAGGTCCGAGTTGTTTCCATGGGAGACTACAGCAAGGAATTGTGCGGGGGAACGCACCTGGGAAACGTGGGCCAGGTCGGTATGTTCAAGATCATCTCCGAGGAACCCGTCGCCAAGGGCGTAAGGCGACTGGTGGCCTACACGGGAGAAAAGGCCATTGAAGAATCCCGCATCAAGGAACAACTGTTGCGAGACCTGATGACCGAGTTGAAGGTCTCCGCTCCCGACGAACTTCTCCGCAAGGTACAGACCCTGCAAACAGAGTTGAAGGAGACGAAACGAAAACTTTCCGAACAGATGCGGCAATCCGTTGGCGATGAAGTCGAGGAAATGCTGCACAACGCCGAACTCATCAGCGATGTCGCCCTGATCGTGCATCAACCACTCAACGTGGACAAGGAAGTTCTCCGCGATTTTGCCGATCAACTGCGAACCAAGCGCAAGGCGGCGGTGCTGCTGGCCGCGGAAATTGATGGCAAGGTTTCCCTGCTGGCAGCCGTCAGCAAGGAACTGGTCAAGCAGGGCGTGAATGCCTCGGACTGTGTCAAAACCGCTTCAAAACTCGTGCAGGGAGGCGGCGGCGGACGTCCCGATCTGGCCGAAGCCGGAGGAAAGGATCCCGGCAATATAGCAGCCGCACTTCAGGCGGGCGCAGAATACTACCGCGGCAAACTGACCTCGTAACCCCTGGTGTCCCTGGGTGGCGGGAGCTGGTCGTGCCCTGACTGTACTACGAACCTCGCGAAGCCCGGTCCGTTTCAGATGCGGCAGCCAAACACAACCCGTCTGCGGAATTCAGCCCTGCCACAGTCACCGCGCGTAAAAAACCGGGGCATGGATGCCCCGGTTTCCGGTGATCAACAACACGATTTGAATCCGCGCGGCCGAAGCTATTCGGGCAGGCGTCCCGTTTCGACCTTTTCAAATTCTCCCGTGCAGGCTTCCATGTAGGCCACCAGGTCTTCTTTTTCCTGCTGAGTCAGATTCAGCTTTTCGACCTTATCGCTGAGCCAGGGATTGGGCGTCCCTCCCTTGTTGTAGTGTTCCACCACTTCCATCAGGGTCTTCTGGCTGCCATCGTGCATGTAGGGAGCGGTCTGGGCCACGTTCCGAATCGTGGGGGTTTTGAAGGCTCCCTTGTCCTTTTCCACGCCAGTCACCACGAACCGGCCCAGATCGGGATTTTCCTGATCCATACCCACACCCAGGTTGTGATAGAGCTCGTCGGTCAGATTTGCTCCGACGTGACAGGCAGCGCAGTTGACGCGTTTGCTGAAGAACAAATCCCGCCCGCGGATAGCCGATTCCGACATCGGGTGGGCTTTGTAGTCCGCCATCACCTGAGCGTAGATTTTCTCCAAGTCTTCGTCGTCTTCCAGATCTTCCTGGGTGAATTTCTGGTAGGGAAGCATACGTTCGTAATAGTCCGATGGCGATGGCCCGGTGACCAGCATCCGTTCGAAGGCGGCAAGGGCCTTGCCGATATTATCAATCGTCACCCCTTCCTTGCCGAAAACCGCTTGAAATTGCATGACGTAGCCCGGAATTTTCTTCACGGTGTTCACGGCATTTTCATGCGTGTTGCCCATTTCGATGGGATTGGCAATGGGCCCCACCGCCTGCTCTTCCAGGGAACCCGCCCGACCATCCCAGAATTGAGCTGTTGTGAGAATGCGGTTGTAGCTGACCGGCGAGTTACGGTTTCCCGTCTGGCCTTCGATCCCCACGCCAAACTGGGTCGGAGCGGCCCACCCGGTGGCGGGATCGTGACATGTGGCGCAGCTGATGGTGTTATCCTTGGAGAGCCGGGTATCGAAATACAACTGGCGGCCCAGTTCTACCTTGGCACGGGTCAGCGGATTGGCTTCCAGAACCCCTTCGGGAATGGCCCCCACATTCAAGCCCAGCGGGAGTTCTACCTTCAGCGGTACATGATTGGCCGGATTCGACAGCCAGGCCCGAAGTTCCCGCTGCTTTAACGGCCCCTTTCCGGGAATACCCTGTAAGACCCCGGTTTTCCCCAGCAACACGGCCTGGGCGTCGCTTTCCGAAGCGGCCTTTTTATCGGCTGCCCGGGAAACCGATGGCAGCGTGAGCGCTCCCATCAGCAGGCAGGCACAGGAGAGCAGCAACAAGCGGATCGCGGGGGGATGATGGGAAACGAGTTTGGACGGCAACATCATGGCTCACTTTCTGGTCGGTGTAATCGAGGTGGATTCGGGTGGGGAGCACGGAGACTCGTCTTGCGACATCCTCCGCCGGGCGAGAAAATCCCCATCGCCCAACAGTGATGCGTAATATTCCCGATTATACGAACTATGCCTGCCTTGCCAAGCCGCAGGCAATTCTTCACTGTCGTTGTCCGCGTCTCGAAGTTTCTCCGACGATCGCGAAGTACGCATGGAAACCCCGGGATAAAAAGCAAAAGAGGTTCCCCGAAGGAGAACCTCTTCGCCTGAAACGAAATCTTCAGGGACACGTCGATTTCAGATCGCTTCGTCACCGGTTTCCCCGGTGCGAATCCGCACGACTTGCTCGACATTGGAGACGAAGATTTTTCCGTCGCCGATGTTGCCCGTGCGGGCCGCGTCGGAAATCACTTGAATGGCCTTGTCGGCCATGTCATCGGCGAGCACGATTTCGACTTTCACCTTGGGCATGAAGTCGACCACGTATTCGGCCCCGCGGTACGTTTCCTTGTGTCCTTTTTGCCGCCCGAAGCCGCGTACTTCGGCCACGGTCATCCCTTCGATCTTGGCCGCGACAAGGGCCGCTTTGACATCTTCCAGCTTGAAGTGTCGGATGATGGCTTCAACTTTTTTCATGAGAGTTTTCCAGTTTTCAATCGGAATGTTTTATCGTGTAGCTCCGGTCGCTGCTTCACTGCAATCATAACCGAGAAGGGGAACAGAGTGAAGAAACCGCCAGGATCGGATTTCGTCCATGAACCCCAATCCTGACGATTGAAATTCCAATCAGGCCGATTCCAGGCTCTGCAGGTAGGGATAGGCCAACATGCCATGCTCGGTGATATCCAGACCGCGGAGTTCCTCGTCTTCCGGAACGCGAAGTCCGATGGTGTACTTAATCGCCAGGAAGATCACCAGAGACGCGCCAAAGGCCCAGGCAAAATAGGCTCCCACGCCAATTAACTGGGTGATGAGTTGCCCCACACCGCCGCCGAAGAACAGACCGTTGGTTCCGTTGATGGCTTCCTGGGCAAACAGACCCGCAGAAAGCGTTCCCCAAGCTCCGCACACACCGTGCACGGAAATCGCCCCCACTGGATCGTCGATCCGCAGTTTATCGAACATCAACACCGAGAGCACGCAGACCACCCCCCCGATCAACCCAATGATCAAGGCGGAAGACGGGCTGACATCGTAACAGGGGGCTGTGATGGACACCAGTCCCGCCAAGGCACCGTTCAACGCAAAGCTGACATCCGGCTTGCCGAACAGAATCCAGGAAGCAATCATCGCCGAGACCACGCCCCCCACGGCGGACAGGTTCGTCGTCACCGCAACACGGGCGAAGTTGCCTCCATCCAGCGAGGTGGTGGAACCGGGATTGAACCCGAACCAGCCCAGCCACAAAATAAACACACCCAGTGCCGCCAGCGGCATCGAATGCCCCATGATCGGCGTGACCGTGCCATCGGCATTGTATTTCCCCTTGCGGGCGCCGATCACGATGGCCCCGGCCAGGGCAGCCCACCCCCCAACGGAGTGCACCACGGTGGAACCGGCAAAGTCGATAAAGCCCAGGTCCTCCAGCCAGCCGCTGCCGTTGTACAGGCTACCCCAGGCCCAGGAACCGGCGATGGGATACACGATCGCGGTGATGGCAACACTATAAACCAGGTAGGAGGTGAATTTGGTACGTTCGGCCATCGCCCCGGATACAATCGTGGCGGCAGTGGCGGCGAATACGGTCTGGAAGATAAGGAAAGCGAATTCCCAGTTGTTGTAGGCTCCATCCACCATCCCATCCACCAAGAAATCCGTCGTGCCGATCCAGCCCGAAGGATTTGCACCGAACATTAACCCGAAACCGACCAGCCAGAAGGTGATCGAGCCGAGACTGAAGTCCAGCAGGTTCTTCATGATAATGTTCACGCAATTCTTGGAACGCGTGAAACCCGCTTCCACCAGCGCGAAGCCTGCCTGCATGAAGAAGACCAGGAACGCGGCGATACAGGTCCAGAGCCAGTCCGTTTCGGTCCGCACGGCTGCCACCGCGGCAGCGAGGGATTCCAGGGTGACGGGTTCTGCTTCCTCCGCCGGGGCTTCTTCCGCGGGGGCGGATTCCGTCACAGGTGCATCTGGTGCTGGTTCCTGGGCATGGCCCACACTGGGCAAAGCCAGCCAACCCACCAAGAGGATAAGAACCGCGGCAATTTTCGCCGTGCGATTCCTGTCATTGAACGCTAGAAACATTCTCGGCAAGGTCATTCTCTTTCTCACTTCACTCTAGGGTCGTCTATTCTAGAAACTAATGATGGCGACAGTCGCGATTTCGATTTTCCTGGAAACACGGGCCTGCCAGAAACATTTTGACGGGGCGGCATTCACTGCAAATGCCACCCGCTACGGAGACATGCCCGCAATAAACGCACCCGGGTGGGGCCGCGCGTGCTTTCCGTCCTTGAAATCCCCTATCACGAGGGGATCCCTCTTGTTCCAGCCCAATGTCCGAGTGCTGTGATGCGTCACTCAAGGTCCCCCATCACGGGGACGGGCCACGGAACTCCCGAAAATGTCGTTCTGCAATTGCTGCGCCAATAATTGGCACAACCGCGCGGCAAATGACTTTTCCAGCGGTTTCACAGGGGAAAAAACTTAAGAAATCCATCCGGACCACGTCTTGGGAGGTATCGTCTGCGCGACTTCACGGCGGCATGCCGCATCTTTAGGCAACCCCGCATCACGTGATAAATCGAGACATCTTTGCCCAGCCGTGATCAAGCCTGCGGGAAGATGGGGCTCCGTTCTCCCCTCTGGCCCAGAAAATGATCTGGCGTCATTTCGATTTGGCAGCTAAAAATCCCGCGACGATCACCTGTTCAACCCCTCTCTTGCGAGGAGCAAGCATACATGGCACATCCCAATCCCGTCACATTGGGCGAAGTTTATGCTCAACATCACGCGACAGGAGAACGACTCGGCAAGTCGTTTCTCGAGGACACCCGGGCCCCCTTGTTTCGCGAGTGGATCGGCCAGGGAAAAGTGATACTCGACTTAGGGGGCCGCGACGGAACCCTGACACGCCATTATCTGGCGGGGAACCAGATCGTCATCGGTGATATCGATGTGGGGGCCATGGCTCTGGCCCGCGAGACCTACGGCGTGGACACCATCGAAGTGGATTTGAATCAATCCCTCCCCTTTGAAGACGCGAGTTACGACGTGGTGGTGCTGGCGGAAGTGCTGGAACATCTACCGTATCCCAAAATTACCCTGGGGGAAATCCAGCGGATACTCAAACCCGGCGGCATGCTGGTCGGCAGCATTCCGCTGGCGTATCACCTCAAGGATCGCTGGCAGGTTCTGCGTGGCAGAAAACTGTGGATGAATGGTGATCCGACACACGTGCAGTTTTTCAAGTACGCCGAACTGCGGGATTTCATCGCGAACTACCTGGAAGTCGAGGATCTGGTTTCCATCAAGGGAGGAAACAAGGCCAAGTGGTTTCCCGAACTCTTCTGCCGTGATGTCGCTTTTCGCTGTCGTAAAGCGGCCTGAGCCAGGCAGCGGATTCAGTTCCTTGAAATAGCATCCGCCAATGTCAGCAACTGCAGATAAGCCTCGTCGGATTCGTTGACCAGTTCACGCCAGGAAACCGCGATCACTCCCACGATCCGGCTTTCGGAATCACGCAGCGGGCAGGAGAGCGAGCACTTTGCGCCAAATCGCTCCAGCCAGCCGGCGGATTGACGCAGTTCCCCCGCCTGATCCATCGCCAGGGCACGCGCCGGGCGCTGATGCACCACCGCGTTGACAATCCCCAGTTGAGTCCGATCCAGTGGAACGTCCCGCGTTGCAGCCTCGAATTCCCGGGCCACCAGGGGATCAAAGCCCTTGGCTGCGGCAAACAAAACCTGCTCCAGGGATGCCCCCCGAACACGCCACACGCCAACCGCCCAGGCACCGGTTTCCCTCAGCAACTCCTGCCGCAATTCGGTGAGATCCTCGGAAGCCTGGCCGAGATCTTGTAATAGCTTGGCCAAACCGCGAATCAGGGATTCCGAAGGGTGCTGCATGATCCAAGTTGCCTCCCGTGTAAGCTCTGGTTACGTCTCTTGCCACGCGAGAATATATCGATTCACGGCGTCCAATACATCCGCTCCCACGCTCAGGCGTCATACGAGCAGACGAAATGCGATGGTCCCGAAACGAAGTTGTCCGCCAGAAAATCCCGCAGTTGGCTGTATTCCGTCGTAACAGATTCTATTATAGACGTTTAACCTGCGGAAGCGACGGCGGGAAATCTGGATCTCGCGGCAGGATTCTCAGTCAATTCGACGAAAAAACCCTTCCCGATGGCTGACGAAGTGATACTCCCCACGAATAATTCCTGATGCGAAGCAAACGGCTGGCCCGAATTGTTTCCTCGACAGACAACCGATAGCAACACTGGAAAAACCCATGGAATTACGAGCCTGTCCCGCTTGCCAGCAATCCGTACTGGACGACGACGCCGTCACTTGTCCGTTCTGCGGGGCGGCCATGGATGGCTCTTCCGGGCCGACAAAACCCCTCGATAAACCTGCGGAAAAACCGGCCAGCAAGCCTGCCGGGAAAGCCGAGGCAAAACCGGCGGCCCCCGTTGCCGCGCGAACCAAATCGGCGGACCCCGAGAATCCGTTCGACGTGGCTCCGCGCCAAGCCCGCAAGGTGATTGCGCTGCGCCCCAAACCGACCGCCAAGACCATGCACCGCGTCGTTTGTCCAATGTGCGACACCGCCGGTTTCGGCACGCCAGCCATCGCGGGAAAGGAAGTTAAATGCGCCAATCCCAAGTGCCTGATGCCGATTTTCACGGCTCCCGAAATCGAAAAGGAAGCGCCGCCTCCCCCCAAGAAAAGCCTGTTCACTCCCTTGAATCTGGCCATTTTCGGCTTGATTCTGGTGGCCGCGGGAGGCGGGATCTTTTATGCCATGGTTCTGCAAAAGCCGGCCCCTGCTCCCGAGGAACAGCCGGTCACGTTACAGCCAAGGGTCGAGGAACACACCGTGGCAACGGAAGAAACGACCACCCCCAAGGCGGGTCCGCCGTTGATGCCTATTTCCGAATTGCAGGCGAAGATTCTGGCCTCAAGCGTCGATTCCGCCCGGCAGCGCGACGACAACCGCAGCAAGGAGTTCTGCCGCATTCTGGCCGCCAATGCCTTCATCAATGGGGGGAACATCTCCGCCGCCCTGGAACAATTGCAAGCGTTTGACAATCTCAATAGTGGGCTGGATTTCATGAAGATCGCTCCCCTCTGCCGGATCGGGTGGCACCACCTGCAACAGGGAGACCGGGCAGCAGCCGAAAAGGTGGCGGAACAGGCCCTCGAATACGCCGCCAAGCTCCCGCAAACAGGGGCAGATGCCGTTCAACAGGCGGTGGTGCTGGGCACCTTGCTGGTGGCATTGGAAAAATACGAGCAAGCGCGAGTATTGATTGAAACCCGGGAGAGCACGCAGGAAGTCGCGCAATCGGCGGCGCGCATGTCGATGATCATCGAGGATGAAACCTACAATCTGGCGGAGTCCTACCGCTGGTTGCCCCGCGTGGAACTGGCGTCGCCGCTGGCCTTCGCCGCAACCTATGGCGCAACGGTACACGGGCATGCGGCCCAGGCACGCGCCTGGCTGGATAAGCTGCAGGTTCCCGAACGAAAGGCAATTTGCCTGGCAGGCTACGCCGCAGGCCTGGCCATGCGCGCCAACAGAGCAAAGGAAAGCTTTGCAGTGGAAAATCTGCTCACCGTTGCAGGAGTTTCCCAATACGACACGCAACGAGCGGTCGGCATCGCGTTACAGGTATTGCACCAGGAACCGAAGAACCAGGCGCTCGTGAAAAGTCTTATGCAACAGTTGAATGCCGAGACTTCGAAATGGGAGACACCGGCGGCTTCCACGATTCCAGAATTCAAGGGGGTTTACGAAGGGACTTACCAGCTTCCCGCATCCGAGTTACAGACGGCCTTGCAGACACTGCTGCTGGAAGCGCGTTCCCTGTCTCTGGCAGGACAACCCGATGCTGCCTGGGGGCGAATCGAGACCGCGCTGGCCTGGACACCAGCCCTCGGCCCCGCGCAAACACAAACGGAAGCCCTCGCGTCCCGCCTCGATCAGGAACGCGTGCAAATTGAAAATCGACTCGCAACGATGTATGAAATCACCCGGGACGATCTGAAACGGGCGGCATTCAATCAGTACCGTAAGAATGCCCGAACCATTGAGGAACAGGCACAGAAACGGCTCGACCAGGAAACCCGGATTCTCGAACTGGCACTCGACTGGGGACTTGCCCCTCAATTGCACGCCGCTTTTCTGAAACTTTTGCAGGCCGATGCAACGGGTAACACGCAAAATGTCACGCGTATAGTCCACGCGAAACTAATCCCCGACCTGCTCTTTGCGTTGAATGAAGCCGGGCTGGTCGCCGAAGCCCGAGATCTAGGCCAGAAAGCACCGGAAACTGGCGCCGCGAAGTCAAAAGCCCAGCTCCGACAACAAGTCGAACGCCTGATGCTGGCGGGACAAAGCCAGCAGGCGCATGAATTATTCCGCTCTGTGGAGTCCCAGTTGCGCGAGCCCCTGCTCTTCGTGCGCTGGTCGTGCCTGCTGGCGGAAAACAATTCTCCCGCAACGGTTATCGATTGGATCAACGCCATTCCCGATCCCGTGGAAAAGGAACTTTCTCTACGCATGACCGCCGCTCAATTCACCCAGCGGGGACAAATTCGTGAATACTGGAAGACCAGCGAACTGAAAAACCTCTCTGCCACGCAAAAAAACTCACGAAATCTGGGACTGATGGAGGGCCTGGCAACAACCGACGCCTACCAGGAGGAAGTCACTCCCGCCACGTCGCCTCCGCTCGAAGCGGCCGCAAGGTAATTCCCAAGGCGAACCTGGGATTTCCTGCGCACGACCTTCGCAGTCGATCCAATACGCATGTCCACTCCCATGTGACTTACAAACGAGCTGGCATCGGCAGGTTCGCGGAGGTCTGTTACTTTGCCCACCAACGGCAGCGCCTTGCGTGCATTTCCCCATTTTTTCAGGTAAATGTTCAGGAATTCCTGGAAAATGGGGCCTTAAATCCCTTCCGATAGGACTTCCCGGATTCCTGGTTGTTGAATAAACTGCCTATCGTGACTTGATTGCCAGGAGAGAGTGTGAGGGAATACGATCCTGCTCGTCCGCAATCATCACGGGAGGTGAAACAAGGACACCTAGCCTTTCCGTCAACTTATAAACCAGGGAAATTGCAGCCAATGATGGTAAGAAATCAGGTCATCGCCCCATGTATGCGGGGCGCCCGGAAATGGACCGCATTCCTGTTAATCTGCTGTGGCTGCCTGATCCCCTGCTCCCGTTCTGCCGCTGCCGACCCTGCGGGCGAAGACAAGATCATTTTCACGCTATCCAGTGCCGATAGCCTGATGGCCGACATGGAATACATGGTCAAGGTACTTGCCAAGAAACAAAAGCAATGGGGCAACGATATCGAGCCGAATATCGAACTGTTCCTCGATGGCGTCGATCGCACTAAGCCAGTACGGATGGATTTGTTTTTTGACGAAAAACAGGCTGAATACTATCGCCCGTACTTCCCCATCACGGATCTGCCGAGTTTCCGCAACAATTTGGATGCCCTGGGCATTACGAGTGCGGCTATCGGCAAGAATCTATATCGCCTGGAATCGGCTTTTGAAGGGCAAATGCGGATCTTGAACAACTATTCCGTCTTTGCTCCCAAGGAATGGCTGCAGATCATTCCCGCGGATCTGCCCGGTCCAGGAGAGGCCATCAAGGACATCACTGCCCCCAAGTATGATGCCGCCGTGAAAATCGATCACCCTCTCGAAGGAGTGGAACGTCGACGCAACAGCCTGAAACAGGTCATCGCCAACGCGCTAGCCGAAGTGAAAAAGAAATCGACCGAGTCTCCCGACGAATATAACCTTCGCAAGTTGCTCGCGACGAATCAACTGGAAAAGTTCCAGAATCTCTACGCGGAACTGGACACCCTTGAAGCGGGCTGGGTGACCGACGTGGAAAAAAAGGAAGGCCGTGGCAATCTGATTTTGACCGCGACGCCCGGCACCAGTCTCGACGAAAATCTTAAGCAGATTCCCCAGTTAAAAAGCCGCTTCACTCGGATCCCGGAGACGGAAAAATTTGTCGCCACGGGACGCCTGCAAATCCCTGTCAGTCTTCCTCAGCAAAAGCGACTTGCCGCTACCTACCAGGCCTATCTGCCGGTCATCAATCAAAAAATCGATACCAACAAGGAGATGGACGACAAGCAAAAGCAGGCCAGCAAGCTGGCAGTGCAAAAAGTGATGGCCCTGCTCGAAAAAGGGTTTGAACTGGGCATGTTCGATGCCTTCATGGAAGTGCGCAAGGGACAGAACCCCAAACTCCACGAGGCGATCGGCGGTGTGCAACTCCTCAATGGTCGCGATGTCGACGAAATCGTGAAGCTGTTCCCACAGATTCACTCTCGCTTCGAGGTGAAAATGAACGTTGCCAGCGAGCAGGACTTTCAGTTTCATGAAATTCTCATGCAGGACAAAGTCCCCTCGATGCTGGAATCGTTATTCGGTGTTCCCTGCAAAATCAACGTTGCCACCAGCGATAAACTCCTGCTGGTCGGTTTTGGCGATAATTCCCTGGAATGGCTGCGAACCACAGCCCGTCAAATCAACGAGCAACCCGAACCACACCCCCTTCCCTACTGCCTCACGTTCAAGGGGCACATGGAACCGTTTGCCAAGGCGCTCAATACGCTCAAGCCCAACAAGGACCGGCCAGAACTCCGCGGCATGCTGGTTGAGGCCTTTTCGCAGGGGGATGACTATCTCGAAGTCACAAATAAGTTCGAGAACGACCAATTACTCGGCACCCTGCGCGTGGAGCCAGGCATGCTCCGGTTCCTCGGACTGGCGGTTGCCAAGTTCGCAGAGGAAAACCTTTAACGGGCATTTCCCACACGGCAGCAGCCCGTTCGCGAAACCGAGCTGGCCCGTAGGGCACACCGCCATTCCGTGATTTGTTCGCATGGTACGCGCTGCGGACCTTGCATGCTGCAATGCATTGCAAGCAAATTCAATAAAATCACAGCCTGTCTACGTTCCCCCGCGGAAAATTGCGGTACGCCAGAAAGCGCGCCTCTGCTCGTGCGAGCAATTGCGACAGCATATAATTTCCGCGAAATTTTGCTATTCCGAATTCCCCCTCGGGAATGAACACGAATTCAGCATTTACGCAAAAAATTCCTCCAGGGAACGCATCAATCCCTGCTTTGCGGTGTGACAGTGCCGCGCGGGTTGCTTAAACTATTGATCATGCAATCCAGTTCCATTCCGAACGATTCTTGCTTCATATAAATCGACGAAGGATTTTTTCACAATGCGTAGCCCATTGAGTGCGATATTTTCCTGGCTGATGACTGCCTGCCTCATGACGGGCGCGACTCTCCCTCTCACCGAACAATCAACCTGGGCAGCGGAAAAATCGCAAGTGCACGAAGCTGATGTTGTGATTTACGGGGGAACCTCGGCGGGGATCGCCGCCGCCGTGGAACTCGTTCGACTCCATAAATCCGTTGTGGTCATTGAACCGGGCCAGCACCTGGGGGGCTTGACCTCCGGGGGACTGGGTTGGACCGACAGCGGCGTGAAAAGCGTGATCGGCGGCATCGCGCTGGAATACTACGAACGTGTCAAACGTGAATACGACAAGCCCGAAACCTGGAAGTGGCAAAATCCGGAAGATTACACGCTCTATCGCAAAAACGAAAAAGCGATCTGGGCGTTCGAGCCGCATATCGCCGAGCGGGTGTTTGAAGATCTGGTCCGTGAATACAAAATTCCCGTTTATCGCGGGGAACGTCTCGACCTGAAGCAGGGGGTCGTCAAATCGGGCGCGGAACTTAAGGAAGTGAAGATGGAATCGGGCCTGCGGTTTCGTGGCCGCTGCTTCATCGATGCCACCTACGAAGGGGACCTGATGGCGCTCGCCCAAGTTCAGTACACGATCGGGCGGGAACCGTGCGCCCAATATGGTGAAACCCTGAACGGGATCCAGAAGGCGAGGACGATCAGTCACCAATTCGAGGCGCCCGTCAGCCCGTATATCGTGCCCGGCAATCCCAGCAGCGGCTTGCTTCCCGGAGTCCATGGCGAAGACCCCGGCGAAGATTGCGAGGGGGATCATCGCGTGCAGGCATATTGCTTTCGGATGTGCCTGTCCAACCATCCCGACAATCGTGTCCCCTTCCCCAAACCCGAAAACTACGACCCGCTCCGCTACGAACTGCTGGCCCGTTACCTGGCCACCGGTTGGGCAGGCGTCTTCCGAAAGTTCGACGTAATCCCCAATCGCAAAACCGATACTAATAACCACGGGGCCTTTTCCACTGACAACATCGGCATGAATTACGACTATCCCGATGGAGATTACGCCACGCGGGAACGGATCATCCAGGAACACACCGCTTACCAACTGGGCCTGATGTGGTTCCTGGCGAACGATCCCCGGGTCCCCGCCCCGATCCAGAATCAGATGAATCAATGGGGTCTCGCCAAGGACGAATTCCTCGATAACAACCACTGGCCACACCAACTCTATATCCGCGAGGCCCGACGCATGGTTTCCGATTTCGTCATGGCCGAACCTCACCTGCGACGCCAGCAGCCGACACCGGATGCCATCGGCATGGGGTCCTACAACATGGATTCCCACAACGTGCAGCGCTACGTCACCCCCGAGGGCTTTGCCCGCAACGAGGGGGACATTCAAGTCAACCCCGGTGGACCATATCCCGTCAGCTACCGCGCCATCGTCCCCCGGAAGCAGGAGTGCGTCAACCTGCTGGTGCCGGTCTGCCTTTCGTCGTCGCATATCGCCTACGGTTCCATTCGCATGGAACCCGTGTTCATGATTCTCGGACATTCCGCCGCCGCCGCCGCGGCCCAGGCGCTGGAACGGGGCATTGCGATTCAGGATATCGACTACGAACTCCTCCGGACCCAACTGCTCAAGGAGGGCCAGGTGTTGGAATACTCCGGTCCCTATCGCGAACCGAAACTCAATATCGACCCCAAGAGCTTGCCAGGCCTAGTACTCGACAACGCCCAGGCCAAGCTGACGGGCGAATGGGTCGCCAGCCAGGCGGCCCAGGCGTACGTCGGCACGGAATACCTGCATGATGGCAACGCCGGCCAGGGGAGCAAGTCGGCCCGGTTCGAATTCACCGTGGCGAATTCCGGCAAGTACGAAGTCCGGCTCGCCTATCCTCCCAACTCCAATCGGGCCAGCAATGCCACTGTCGAGATCGAACATCGGCAGGGATTGGAAACACTGGACGTCAACCAGAAAAAAGCACCCTATATCAACAAGGTGTTTGTTTCCCTGGGGGCATACGAATTTTCGAACGAACAGGTCGGAAGCGTGACGATTTCCAACGCCAACGCGGATGGTTATGTCATTGCCGATGCCATTTGGCTGGTCCCGGTCCAGGCCAATGGCCGGTGAACCGGAATTCCTGAAGTCAACGAGACCCTATGCAGGAAACCTCTCCCGCGAGGCCTGGTCGGCCTGGAATGGTTTCCGACACATTTCTGCTGATTTTTTACGTGTGAGGGCGGGCCACTGGGAAGCTTGCGATCCAGTCGCAGGTTCCCGCTGAGTATATAGAAGTCGCGAGTTTCCGCGGCAAGGTCGTGAATTTATCGAAGGGTACGCACTTTGCGTACCAAGGATTACGTGTTGCTTTTCCATCCCAGGCTCACCACTTGTGGACTGTTTCCTTCGTATTGCAATAATTCACCGCCTCCAAGCGGCCTTGGTCCTGCATTGCCTGGTATTCATCCAGAGGTATCCTCATGACTGATAACGAAGCCTCCCGTTCCCCTCTCGATGCCACCGTGGCCGCCTCGGCCGAGGGGACCCCCGTGAGTTCCCCCGAGACCGCCCAACAACAAACGGCCAGAAAACCCGACGCGCCAGAGCAGAAGAAATCCCAGCAGTTGGGCGACTTCAAAATCGTGAAGAAGCTGGGCCAGGGAGGCATGGGGGCCGTCTATCTGGCTCATCAGGTCAGCCTCGATCGTCCCTGCGCCTTGAAGGTGATGTCTCCCGAGATCGCCAAAAAGCAGGATTTCGTCCAGCGATTCATCCGCGAAGCGCGGGTCATGGCGAAAATCGAGCACCCCAGCGTGGTCCGCTGTTACGCCGTCGGGGAATTCAAGGGAACGTATTATGTCGCCATGGAATTCATCGATGGCTGCAGCATGCAGAACTGGATCGATACCCTCAAGACGCTCTCGGTCGGCGATGCATTGCACGTGACGATTGTGTGCGCCCAGGCCTTGGCCCATGCCCACAAGATGAACCTGATCCATCGTGACATCAAGCCCGATAACATTCTCGTCACGAAAAACGGAGCCGTGAAGGTCGCCGACCTGGGATTGGCCAAGGCTGTCGACGAAGACAACTCGATGACACAATCGGGAACCGGCATGGGAACACCGCTCTACATGCCCCCTGAACAGGCCCGCAATGCCAAATACGTCGATCTCCGTAGCGATATCTACGCCTTGGGCTGTACGCTCTACAAATTCCTGACCGGTGCCCCCCCCTTCACCGGTGATTCCGCCATGGAACTGATCCTGAACAAGGAAAAAGGGAAATTCACGCCGGCAGCCCGACTGAACAAGGACGTCCCCGAAAAGCTCGACCTGATGATCGATAAAATGATTGCCAAGGACCCTCAGCACCGCTACCAGAGTTGCGATGAACTGCTGACGGACCTGCTGGCACTCGGGCTGGAAAACCCCTCGCTCGGTTTTATCGACTCCAACGAAAAGGTTGTGCTGGGAACGGCGACGACAAGTGTCGTGGCGACGGGGAACGCAACCAGAGTGAGTGGCCACGAAAAAACCATCAGCCTTCCCAAATCGTCGCGCGAGGAAGCGGAACAGCAAAAACGCGAGAAGGCCCAGGAGTCCAAGGATGTCTGGTTTGTGAAATTCACCGACCGCGCCGGCTCGCAGCAGGTCAAGCGGATGACCACCGATCAGGTCCATCGCGGCTTGGCAACCCGCATGTTGAACGAACTGTCGCAAGTCACCAAGAATCAAAACGCCCCCATGGTTTCGATCGGTTCCGTCCCTGCCTTTAAGAAACAGGTCGAGGAAATCCTGATGGAAAAAGCCCAGGGCAAACGCAAGCAAGACATGCAGGCCCTGTACAATAAGCTCGACAAGCAACATGGCCGCAGAAAGTGGTGGCGACTGCTGGAAAACATCAAGGACGGCACCTTCGGGTGGATTAGCCTGATGATTTGGCTGGCCATTGTGGGCGCGATCGGTTACGGCCTGTACCTGGGTGTTCCGTTCGCCTGGAAAATGATCGCCGAGAATTTCGGCCTCGTCTGATTCGAGATGACTTCGCACTGAATACGAACCGGAATGGATTCCCGCATGAATATTTTGCTGTTACTGGGTGGCACATCAGCCGAGCGGGAGATCAGTCTTCGTAGCGGGAAGAATGTCCTGCGGGCCCTCGAAGCGCAAGGCCACCACGTGGTTTGCCTCGATCCCGCGGAGCAGCCGCTATCGACCACCTCCCTGCCCGATTGCGATGTCGTGTTCCTGGCGCTGCATGGCACATACGGCGAAGATGGACAGGTGCAAAGCCTGCTCGAACAGCAACACCTGCCGTACACCGGCAGCGGACCGGAAGCCTCGCGCCTCGCATTCCATAAACTGCTGGCAAAGAAGAGATTTCGCGATTGCGATGTCGCCACGCCCGCCTGCGTCGCGTTTACCTCGGCGGACACGCCGGAAAAAATTCTGCTGCACGCGGAAAAGCTGGGGTTTCCGGTCTATGTCAAACCCAATGCCCAGGGATCCAGCTTGGGAGTCTCTCCCGCGCGGGATCGTTCCCAACTGCTCGAGGCCGTCCCTCGAGCTCTGAAATACGATCAGACAGGCCTGGTCGAACAGGCCGTGACAGGGGCGGAATGGACGGTCGCTTTGTTCGACGAAGTCACGTTCCCGCTGATTTTCGTCGAACCAGCCCAGCAGTTCTACGATTATCACGCGAAATACGGCGATCCGGCGACCCGGTTTCATATCGATCCCCCCCTGGCCCCGGAGATTCGGCACGAGCTGATCCACACCGCACGCGCCGCTTACCGGGCCGTGGGTGCATGTAATCTGGCAAGAGTCGATCTCATCCTCGATCATGCGGGTAAGGCCTGGGTGCTGGAAGTCAACACCCTCCCCGGCTTGACCGACCAGAGCACCGTGCCGATGGCAGCAGCCCAGTTCGGCTGGTCCATGCCGGAACTGTGCGATCGCATGTGCCAGGCCGCACTACACCGCCATCTCCCATGAAACAACCAGGACATCTGAGCTGCCGCGAACCGCTCGTGCACAATACGAGCCGCGAAAACTGACGATGGCCTGCAGCAAACAGGCCGCGAGGGGCGCATCATCGCGAATATCACTCGCCCAACGCGGCGTCCGCTGGAGTGGAACTTAATGCAACACGCAATCCGTGGTACGCACAGCATGCCCTTCGAAAATCCTCCCCCGCGACCGCTTCATTCCAGCAGTTCCACTCCCACGGTCGACTCGATGATGCGAAACACCTTCGCATACTGACTGGGCGAGCATACGATAATACGATATTCGAAGTAGGGACGCCCTGCCTGGGAAACTTCGCGATTGCCGACTTCCACGCCGGTCCGCGTCAGCTTGGAAGTCAGTTGCTTGCAAACATCATCCCCCTTAATGCGGACGCGCAATTCGCCGTGCATCTGATCTGCCCGCCAGCGGGAACTCTGTTGATGGAACATGGCAACCTCTCCAGCAGCAAGGTATAGTGGAAGGGCAAACATTGGCCCTCCTGGTATTATCTCTCATGATGGGACTGCTGGGCAAAGCGAGTCTCCGAACTGTGCGCAGCGGATGCGACGGGGCCCTGCCATGCTGATGACTTCTGTCATTCCGGGCCTGTTATTGGCGACGAGCACGATACGCCAAGTAACGTCCCAGTGTTTCGGCGAAGGAGTCGCTGGTGCGGACCTTGACATAATCCACGTTGGTTTTGCTGCAAATCTGTTCGACTCGTTGCATAAATGCCTGATATTGTTCGAGATAATGCTTGCGCAGCCGATGAGGATCGACCAGCAGCCGCTCCCGCTCGTTTTCCAGATTGTGAAATTGCGTCGGGCGGCTGAAGGGAAACTCCTCCTCCTCCGGCGCGGCAATCTGCATGAGAATCACCTCGTGATGATAATGCCGAAACCGTTTGAGGGCGGCCTGCAGGGGTTCAATTTCGTCGTATAAATCGCTCAACAGGATGATCAGACTGCGGCGTTTCAACCGGGGAATGATCTCCTGAAAGACCCCCGCCAGGCTGGTTTCTCGCCCCGGTTTTGTGTTTTCCAGGGCCTGAATGAGCCTGGGAAACTGCATGGCGTTCATCGAGGGTTCGATCAGTTCCCGCAGTTTATTGTCGAACAGACACAACCCGACCGCGTCCCGCTGCTGAATCAGCAGATAGGCCAGCGCCGCCGCCATTTGCCGGGCATATGCGAATTTGCTGATTGTCGATTGCCCATACCCCATGCTGCCAGAGGCATCCAGCAGCAGATAACATCGCAGATTCGTTTCTTCTTCGTATTCCTTGACGTAATACTTGCCCGTTTTGCCGTAGGCGCGCCAGTCGATGTGGCGAATTTCATCTCCGGGGTAATACTGCCGATGCTCCACGAACTCGACACTACTCCCCTTGAACGGGCTTTTGTGCTGACCCATCATGTAGCCTTCCACGATGAGCCGCGCGACGACGTCGAGCCGACCAAACCGCGCCAGCGCCGACGGATCATTCAACGGTGCCGCCTCGGCTTCCACTTCGTCCGGATTGATCATTTCCGCCCCTTGCCTACGGGAAAAACTCGCGGATCGCACAGGTCCACCCGGGGAGGACATTCCTCCCATAAAGTGTTTCCTCCTCTCATCCGGAATAGCAATCTCGCGCGACCCTGGTTACCTCAACAGTCATTCTGCTCGATCCCCCGCGGAATATCCAGACACAGTCGGCAGTCTCCACGAAAAAAACCGCCGGGGCCAAACAGCCCAGACGGTTTCGGTGATTGCATCAGCCAGGAATGGCGGAAGATTAGAAGTTTTCGTTCTGCAGCACGTTCTGACCATAACGCACACCGGCTGGCGTGAGGATGCGGGCATAAACGGCCTGGTTCATATCGGCCTTCAGAGTCGCGGCATGTCCATCGCAGAAGATTGCATTCACGTTCCCCCCGACATGGTCGGAAGCAGGACGCCAAGTCAACCCACGACCGAGCGAAGTGGAGCTGATTTTGGAGTTTCCAGCGCTGTAGCTGCCGGATACAGAGCCAATGTCTTCAATGGTCGCCAAAGCCCGGCTGGGAGGCGATGCGGTGGAATCCGCATCCGTTCCCAGTCCCATCCCCCGCGTGCTGGTCGAATCGACTACGGGGCTGGGTGCCCCACTGGTGGTGCCGACATTCAAGGCAAAGGCCAAACGGCCCGTCAAATTGGAATTCCAGGGACCCGCATCGAAGTTTTCGGTCAACATCAGCGTCTGGGACAAACCGTCATTGGTGGAAATGAAATCCATGGTCACCATGGTAGAGACGGTTTCCCCGGTAACGGAATTGATCAAGGTATCGCGCCAGAAGACTCCCGTTGCCTGGGAAATTCTGCGAGCCAACTCGGTGTTTCCGCCGACTTCACCATCCAACCAGTTAACGTTGTTGAAATCATGGACGCCGCCCGATTCATCAGAACCCCAGGTCCCCGAAGCCGCGTACCCCGCATTCACAACGTAGCTCAAACCGCCATTCTGCTGAAAATTGGTTTGATCGTTGGGGCAGGTAAACACGGGAATCTGAGTCGTAAACAGCGACGCATGAGACTGCGTACCAGTATTTTCCTGTTTCAGCAATTCCCGCTGCAAGGCGGCATTGTCGAGCAGGGGGAGCAACGCTACGGGCCAGCCGTAGGAAATGCTGCCTGTCCCGGCCGCATTCAAGAACGTATCTTCGCCCACCAGCTTGGGGAGTTTGCCCGCCGCTTGGGAGGAAAAGTTCTGCATGGCCAAGCCGATATTGCGCAGGTTATTCAGACAGGTGGTGCGGCGAGCCGCTTCGCGAGCCGACTGAATACCGGGCAGAATCAAAGCGGCCAAGGTGGCGATGATGGAAATCACCACCAGCAGTTCGATCAGGGTAAAGCCGCGGCGCCGCGCTGTGCCGAGACGAAGGGAGGACATAGTCTTCATGGAAACGCTCCTCTAGTTCACTGTTTTGTGTGGGTTGTGGACACTCTCTGCCTCGGGGAGCGGCTGTCGGCCCGATAAGACCGCTTCCTCAAACGCAATTCATTACGCCCGCAGAACAAAAAATAATGGGATTGAATAGAATGGCACCTGTTCGTGCCCTGCCGAAGTGACGGGGATTCCACGCTTCCCTCGGCGGAAATTTGACGATCGACTCTTGCTGATGTGTGTGTCTCCTATTATGGCCCTGCCCCCGGGAAAAAATCCAGCCTGATTTTGCTTATTTACACAACTTTCATGGGATCCCAATTCGACGGAACACCAGTCAGGCGAATGCAGTAGGGCAATTTGCCCCAGCCGCGAGTCCCTTGCTCCGTTTCACTGTAGCATTTTGAATCATGGCCCTCTTACCAAGGAACATCCGTGCACAAAACCTGTTACAGAACCTTTCGGAACGTTACAAATTTCCGCCAGTCGAAGCTCCGCGTCCGTGGGTCCCACGCTTCTTCCAGTTTCGATCGATCCAGCACAAAAAACGCCCGCTTGGGAGCATGCACCGACGTATCCAGCGGCCCCCCCACCTGGGCATTGCCAAACTCATCCTCGGCGGCCTCGTGAAAACGAACTTCGATCCAGCAATAAAAAACGTTGCTCCGCACGGTCGTATTGTTGGCGATTTTGTTCAGCAACCGGGTACGGGTGTGAAAATCGACCGCATCGACGCCGACATCCTGATCCGTCCGGGCCTCGAATAATCCGCGCCGGGCGATCACCGCATCGATGGAGGCGTCCTGGTCGGCAGGGACCCAGTCCGAGCCGAATACGCCCAGATTCGACGAATTTTCCCCCATGGCCCCCACATTATTGAAGGGCAATGAACGGAGCAGCGTGTGTTCCAAGGTCGCCCGGGCTTCGCGGGTGCCCGTTGTGTTCACATAACTGAGCGGACGGAACGGCCTCGAACCCGGGATCCCGGGCAAGGGCAAGCCACTCACGGGGTCGATTCGATCGCGGCTCTGCATGAACTGTTCGTACCAATGGCGCGCCGTTTCCACTCGATCCCGTAATTGAAGATACGGATACAACGTTTTGAAGTTATCGGAATCGGCCAGCACCTGGGCCGGAGTGCGGAACGTATTGAGGTGATAATCGTCATCGATCAGCGCGGCCAGCACCCCAGGATGCCGGATCGTGTTCAGATTGATCTTCGCCGGTGTGCGGGGAAAAGGGAGTTCCTCGCGCAGATGCGCCTGCACTGAAGTCGGCACTTCCAGGAACTCCAGGAGGCGATACCAGTAGTTATAGCGATCTTCGGGGTCACCCAAGCCACTGCCGTAATCGGGCGCTGCAAATTTGGTGAAGGCCGTGTTTTTACCGTTGAGGCGATTGTCCTCGGCCAGTTTTTGGGTCAATTTGTCGGGCCCCACCAGTGGCAGGCTCAACAGTTCGTACACCGAGGTGTAATCCCGGTCGAAATGAGGCTGCCACAGGGTGTAGGTTTTTACCCCGTCGATTTCGGGAGTCGCTTCGTTGGCTTCGACATAGGGAGTGTACGCGGTATCGCTATACGTCAGGGGTGAGGCCGGACCAAACGTGTGACTGCGTCCATTGGTCTCTTCCGGGTGTTCGACCGTGGTATCGGAATCAAACGGTTGACGGCGCTCCCGACTTGTCGCCTTTTGCAATTCGCCCAAGGCGATGTCGGCTCCTCCGCCAAAAATATCGAGCACGCTGCTGTTCATTTCTACTTGCATGTAATCGACGGGCACCCAGGGATTGGCCGCATCATTATCGAGCGAGCCGTTGCCATGGGGATTCAAGCGGCGTTCCAGCACCAGTTGGAAATTGTTTGCGGGGCCGGGTGGCTCCGGAGCTTCAGAGAGGAAATAACCGGGATCGGAACCGTTCCCCATTTGGAAATACGTGCTGTGGTCGGAATGGCACAAATCGAGCTGACAGATCGGTCCGGGATTGGTCGGATCCTGCGGCTGACGGCTGGGACAGAACACATCGCCCGCCTCGTAGGTGCTATTGCCATCCACGTCACCCAGAATCGCGGCGGGAAGTTGGTCGTCGTTCACGTTGTGCGAACCGATCCAGAAATTTGCTCCCGCTTCAATTTCCGTTACCGCCGCGTTGGTGCTGAAGGCGGCGGAGATATCGTCCGTTTCACTCCCCTCGAAATCGTCATTCCCCACAATCCGCCGCAAGCGCCAGGTTCCATCGGCAAAGTTGGTGTTGAAGGGAGAGGCATTGCGAAGTTCGACGAACAGGAACTGAATATCGGTTCCCGAGGCGTCGTCCCAGGGGGTTTTGTTGGAATCAACTGTCTGGTTGTTTTCGAAGGCCGTCCAGAGTGATTCACTGAACGCCAACTGCTGCGTTTCGACACCAAACACACTGGCCGTTTCGCCCGACGAATCCACGAACTCTCCGTTGACGTTCTTTTCACCCGTGATTTCCCAGCCATCCGACAGATCGGTATCGTACACAAATTCCGTGATGACCGAATCGCGATCGAGGGCATCGACATAGTTCACCGCGAACTGGGCCATTTCCTTGCAACGGGCCTGATGCTCGTCTGCATCGCTGCCGTGGGCCAACGGGTCCGTTGTGGGATCCTTGGTGTGATCGCCCCCTCCCAGGGTGTAGAGCAGGACATAGATATCCCGGGCCATTCGCTGGCGATCGTACTTGGCCCACCATTCCTGCACGAACTTATTGTTCTGCATGTTACCGAAGGCGACCTGCGCGGGGACCGTGCTGTGTAACCGCGCCACCGAAGTAGTCGAGGCATACATCAGATCGAGGATGCCATTCGTGTCCATATCTCCGGCATCAAACACCGGATGCGGCGTCAGGTGGCGTTCCACGAAGTTACCCCGCGCGTCCTTGTCGAGGAAGCGATTGATATTCAGACGGCGTTGCGGCAGCGGAAAGTTCGTGAAGTTTTCCTTGCGGTACCGTTCGATCGTCAGCCACTGTCGCAATTCGGGCCGGTACGGATCATTCGAGGTAAATCGCTCGACTGAACCGAACTCAGGAGGAAACAGCAACCGGGTGTTGTCGCTGCGGAGTGGGCTGTATTCCCAGCCGCGCGGCGTGGTGGAATTTCCTGGCTGCGACCCGATGGGGGGGGCATAAGCGAATTCCCAGCGGTCGAAGCTGTCGGTGGTGAACTGACTGCGGAGCCACCAGCCATAATCGAGCGTGGGACTGGGAGACGTGGTGGTCAGATTGAAGCCGCGGTCAAAATTGAATTCCACCAGTTGCCCCAGCCGGGAGGTTGTCCCCAGTTTGAGCCAGTCGCTATCGTTCATGTGCAGATACGAAATTTCCCCCACGGCGAACAGGGCATCGTTGTTGAGATCGCGCAGGGCCGGTTCAATGACCACTTCGTCCGGCTCATCCGCCATAAAAAGATTCAGCCCGCCATTCGAAGTGGTAGACTGCAATGCGCCTGGCGTGCTGGTCCCTCGAAACCAGGGCTGCACGCCCGAGGAGGCCAGCATGTTCGGCAGGATGGAGGTATCCACAACCTGCAGTTCCCAATGGGTGCTGTAGGAGGGCCAGCGACTCGGGTTGTTGGAAGCCACCCCGGGTTGCCGGGCCATCCGGAGCTTGCCATGGGTATTGTTGGCGGACAACGAAGTATAAAGAGTGTCATTCAGAATAAACGCCTCGGTGGCCTGCGTGGTGGCAAAGCTGCTGGAGAAATTCGGCGTGGCGATGTAATCGGGCGCGACTCCATGCGAATCGATCGGATGAACCACCGAGGGGATACCGATGCCAAGCGAGCCAAAAATGGGATCCTCCGTGTAGGTTCCGGCGGACCGCGCCTTGCCTCCTCCGGTGCCGTAGTTGCTGTTGTCGTCGATGTTGGTCCGCCCGGGCGCCGGGAAGAACGGTGTGTTCCAGGTGGTGCGTGGGAAGGGAGGCGTCGGGGGCTGCTGACTGGCAACCGCCACTTCCAGCCGATTCCCCGACCTGGCTTCACCCCAGCGGCCTGCCACGACTTCGTCGGAGTTCACCGCGTTGCCATCGGCCACGCCGACCAGCAGACGGGCCAGTTCCATATTGGCCATATCGACCTGCGTCACCTGGTGGGAGGTGGGATTGTAATTGAACATATCGTCGTACAGTCCCGAGGGGTCGGGCCCGGTCCGCGTGGTCGACAGGATCGCCGCGGGAAGGGGCCGATACAACGCGCGCCCCAGGTTCAATTCGCCCGGCGAAAGCCCCAGGTTTGATTGCGTAATGAACCGCCCGTTACCAAAGGCCGAGGTATCCACCCCCGAGGAGGCCCCGCCGCGAGCATGCGTCAGGCTGGTCTCTTCGCCGAACAGGTTCCCCGCAGCGTTCAGATTCAACAGGCCATCGGCATCCATGATCGTAATGTAAAACATCGGGATGCGCCGCGTTCCATCGGGCATGACTTCCACGCGATGATCCAGATCGAGAATAATCGCCTCGTTGCCGTTGGCGGTAATGCCATCGACATCGATCCCTTCGTAATCGATCGTGTTGTAGACCGCCCAGTTCGTGGAGTCCTGCCAGATCCCCGTGCTCGCGGGAGCACCGAAGGAAAAACCGAGGTCCGGGCCTTCAGTCGCATTGGTGAAGGTGGTATCGAATCCGCCCGCATCGACATAACGGCGAACGTTATTGGTGACAATCTCCGTGCCGTTGAAGCGTTTCAACTGGACCCGGCTTTCACGATGCGGGCGCAGCACGCGATTCCGAAAGGCGGAATCGGTATAGAGCGTGGAAGTGGCCTGGCGGGGCAGGTACTGAGGACGGTGGAACGAGGGGATCCAGACCTTGCGGAGGTCGGTGTTTGCCGGATCGGGACTGGCATCGATCAGCGTGAAGTAACCAAGAAACATGCTGTTGATATCGGGGTACGTGTAACCGGCATCGGGTTCGAAGTCCGACACGAAATCGGGATGGCGACGTTGCCCGAGTGGCGTAAAGGGGACATTGCTCGCCGTCACGGGATTTGCCGCCGGGCTGAAGTTGAGAATTCGGCGGAGCGGGAAATTGACGGCATCATTCTGGCCATCGTAATCGAATCGAAACTCGTCGTTGGTCAACAGGCTGTCGGTTGGCAGGCCTTCGCCCGTATTGTCGCCCTGATAGCGGACATGAATGCCGCGTCCCGAGAAGGGATGCAGATCCAGCGGTTTGAGGTCGGAACCGAACGAGCCGAGCATGTTGGGAATGATCGACCATTTGCGGCCATACAGGGCGGAATTCTTGAGATCGTCGGGGGGGCCGATCAATACCTGTTGCAGGGCGAAATCGAAATAATCGCTTTCCGATACCTGTTTGTTCGCATTCAGGGCAAACCAGGCAGCGCTGTTCCGTTCCGCGGAAATGTAGGAAAAGAAGAAGAATCCCAGGAACATCAGCATGCCGGTCATCGCCAGCACGATGATGAGTGCCGCCCCCCCGCGCCGGGCCTGCGAGTATGTGTGTGGTTTCAGTTCGCGTTTCATATTTTCCACTCCAGAGACAGCCCGCCTCGGATTGTGCTCACTCGAACAGGAAATCCCACTGAGGCACGAACGTACGGGCCACATGGGAATTTCTTGTCTCGTGTTGTTTTTGATGCTGTTGATTTTTTCTTGCATGGAATGCTGGTTAATTGAGTTTCCCGCCTGGCCCGCTTCCTGACGGGCGCGGCTAGTATCGACCGTGAGGGAGCGGGCCACGTTGGAATTTCTTACCGCATGTTGTTTTCGATGCTGTTCGTGCTTGAATTCCATGGAATGCTGGTTAATTGAGTTTCCCGCCTGGCCCGCTTCCTGACGGGCGCGGCTAGTATCGACCGT
>JACTNB010000008.1:160000-214289 GCA_014584345.1 Planctomycetota bacterium | reverse complement strand
CCGCCTTCAAGGCGAACTTCACGCAATTGCCACCCCTTCAAGGAAACCTCTTGTGGCATGGCCACACCGGTAGCCGCTACCGCGTCAACCGGTGCCACCTGCCTTGAGGTAATCGTCGTGCCACCGGCAAACAACATTATCAATACGGCGATGATCAGGAAATCGAAAAATCCCAGAGCAGTAAGTATCATTGACGACTCCCTTGAAAAGAGCATTCACAGGGCTTGCTTCGCACGATTTCTTCCGATACGAGCAGAGTATTTAATTGCTTAGAAATGCAGGGCGGCCTGCCTGAAATTGTCATTCATGGCTGGTGCCCCCATAGGCTTCCCCGTAATCATCTCTTAAGACAGGAAAAGTCTGCGGAGAATCTTTGTCATAAGGCCACATGCCAATCTCGTTGGCTGTCCCTTGGCTGCATTTTCCGCACAGTTGCCAATGCGGTAAATTATGTCTCGAAAGTGCCTGAAAAACTAGCCGCGCCCGTCAGGAAGCGGGCCACGCGGGCGGTTCTCCGAGGAGTGCCACCATGGCATAACTGAAGTAATGGCAATGCATTGCGACAACCCTGGCCCCAGTTTTGCCCGCTTCCTCACGGGCGCGGCTAGTTCGTCGAAGTCAACAATCCTGATTTATTGATCCTGGTGAGAAATCCGGGCTAATGTCCTCATCCAGTTGTGTGCGATTTTCCTCGACATAAAACAACCTCCACCGTCGATGTGCCGCCACGGTGAAGAAAACGTTCCGTCAGGTCCATTGACATGATGATAGTTCGGCATGACTGCATCTTATCCTTTTTCCCCTGGGTTATTTCAGGAGGTTGTCACCCCCGTTTTCACGCTGATGAATGGTGACTGGCCAGCCAGGAAATTGATCGCCTGGCTTCGGGTTTTTCGCATCCACGAGGAACCGGAACGACTCGATGAAGTAGGTTTTTTTCACGGTGTCGATCGTTACGAATCCAAAGCCACTCCCTTTTTGATGTGCCTTTTCGTAGCGCTGCGTCGCCGTGGGGACTTCCGGATTCCCAACGGCATACACGTAGGTGAAATTGCCGAAGGAATCGGTGTATTCTCCGGTGTCGGGCAACCCGTGCGCGGGTCGGTTTTTGTGAGGCATGTTCAGTTCGTCGGGGCGCCACCAGCGGGGATAGCCCACCGCGATGGCGGGGGTGCAGAAGGACCAGCAACCGTCGCGTTGCTGATCTGCACCGTACTGGGACAGTGTCGTCAGGTGCTGATCGCCATTGATGTGCAAGGGCATGCCGGGTTTCATCAGGCGGATCGTGCGATTGCGTGCGGTCTGGGGCCAGGAGCCGGAATCGAGGTCGGCTTTCAGGTACCCGTCGTAGCCGCCATGATGCGTGGCCAGCCCGGCAAAGACGGTCTGGCTCAACACCACTTTCATGGCGTGTCCCCGCCAGTCGTGCATCCATTGTTCCAGGAATTTTTCCTGCCGCTCGCCCAGCAACACCAGGCCGGGCTTATCGAGGGTGGTGGTATCGAAGTTAGGATCGAGGACGTGGTCAGCGCGGCCGGTGCCGGTATCCACATGCTCGGGGCCCGACTTCCACTGCCGATCGGCCAGCACTAGGAAACCGACGTTTCCATATACCATGTCGCCATAATACGTGCTGATGTCCTGCAGAACGGGTGTCGGGTCGGCGACATCGGGATGATGGCTTACGCAGGTTTTGTGGACCACATTCACCATCCGCGCGGGCTGGCGATATCCTCCGGCGGAGGAGGTGGTCCCCTCTGCCATTTTTTTACCGGCTTCGCCCCACAGATTGCCATGGAAGACGTCGTGGTCGTCGGGAATGCACAACGTGGGGCGATCGCGCATCACTTCCCCAAAGGACCAGCCGAACTGGTAGAACTTGCGCAGGTAATTCAGGATGGCGGGAACTTCCTCGTCGCGGATGACACCGTACCCGCCATGATTTTCGTAAAGCTGATCGCCGGAAAAGTAGACCAGATCGGGATCGAGCGCGAGGACGTTGTTCGCGACGGGTTCGTAGGGGAAGGCGTAATCGTTCTGGCAGGTCAATGCCGCCATGCGCAACGGCCGTCCTTCGGGGTTGGCCTTCACCAGCCCGGTGCGTTCCGCCTCGAACGTCCGACCGTCTTTCCCCTGTTCACGGTAGATCAACCGGTAGGGAGTCTGGTGGCGGGCGTCCCAGTTGGGGATCCTGAAGGTTGTTGTCCAGGCATCGGTATCGGGAGTAGACTCACCCAGTGATTTCCACTCTCCCGCAATTTCCGCCTGCAGTTCGATGCGGGGCCGACAGGCCATGCCAACCGGCCCGGTCAGGGCGGTGATTTTGAAGACGTAGCCCTCGGGTTCGCGTGAATCGCTCAGCGAATACATCGACCATAAAATGGGGCCGAATTTTCGCGAACTCTCCACGCGGAAGGCCTTGCCCGTTACGCTCCAGTCCACAAATCGATAGCGGGCCCCCTGCCGAGCCTTCAGGCTGGGGTCGAAATTGTTGACCAGGGCGATATTCCCGAGCAACTTTTCGGCAGGCACGCTGTTCTGCAGGGTTCCCAGCACCTTGCCGCTGGAATCGGTGGCGGTCAACTCCAGAAGCACCAGATCCTGCCGGGGGGTCGCGACGAGGGAGAGCGTAAGCTCCCGAACGTCGCGGAGCCCGGCGTATGTCTGCCGCTTGCCTGCCAGGGCCAGTTGCCCCTCGATCCAACCGGCATTCAGCCCCCCCTTGGCGAAGCAATTGGCGCGATATTCGCCGATGTCGCTACGGAGTCCCAGTCGGAAACCGGCCCCGCCGTCCTGCTTCACGATTTCCAACTGACGCAGCGTAACTTGCATCGCGAAGGGTTGTGCGGGATCGGTCAGTTCGTGGGTCAGCAGGTGAATATTGCGGTCCCCCCCGGCCGACTGGCATTCCGCTGCCCCCTCGACGAGCCGCCAGTCTTCCATCGGATTGGCCCAGAATTCCGCCCCTAGCCAGACGCGATCGGAAGAGTTCCGCCAACGTCCCACGACGCCATCCGGAGCGACCGAGGCGTGGGCCGGGACGGCACCCGATTCCGCCAGCCCCACCACCGTCGAGCCGAGACCAATCCACTGCAGCGCCTCGCGGCGGGAAATCGATGCCATTTCGAGTCTCCTTCAAACAATTCCAGGTGCAAAAATCGAGGGGTAGGGTGCTGTTGCCTCCGCGTTGCCTGAAGCAAATCACAACGCCATGGGTTGCCCCGTAGGAGGATGGCACGCTTCAACACATAAAAACGAAAGCATAATGGACGGCATAAGAGAAGTCGAATCGGTGCGGATAGACAGACCGGTGCACCGTCAGAGGAAGCATGGATTTCCGCAAGCCCCGTGACTGCAATCCGTATGTTCGAACACGATTCCCCGATAGTCTGGCCCCTGTTTACCAGTGATCGCGCGGGTGATGGGTTTGGGGGTGCAGAAGGTCAATTTTCTGCCCAGTGATGACAGGTGATATCTGGGAGGGTATTATCTGTGAAACGGGGTTTGGGGCATATCGGGTCGCCCCGCGAGAGTATTTTCGGACACGGAACTTTTCCCTCCTCCAGCGTGAAGGACACCTCATGTCATCATCGGATCAGCCTGTGGAGAGTGCATTCAGTCGTCGCGATCTGTTGCGAACCGCCGTGGCCGGTTCTCTGGCCATCTCGGCAACGGGTGCGGGAACAACTTCGCTCGGAACGGCCCAGGCGAATTTTGCTGGGGCCCCGGAAACCGCGAAGGACCGCACACTGATCCAACGCGAGAACGCAAAAGAGGGGAGTCTCGATTGGCAACTGACCCGGGTGCGGGCCGACAAGAGCGACGGCTATCGCGCGCCGGATATCGAGGGTTACTGTTCGAAACAAAGCGTGGCGGCGGGAGAGACACTGGAGATTATGGTCTCCACGAATCCACCCCAGCAGTTCATTATCGAGATTTTCCGGACCGGCTATTATGGCGGTCGGGGGGCACGGTTGATGACCAAATTGGGGCCCTTCAATGGAGAAACCCAGCCCGACCCGCAACCCGGAGAGAAAAACCTCTGCGAGTGCCAGTGGAAACCGAGCGCCCGCCTGACGATTCCAGCCGATTGGCCGAGTGGCGTGTACCTGGGTCGGCTCACGACGCTGGGAGATCAATCCGGGCATGGGTACTGGCAGAATTACGTGGTGTTCATCGTCCGTGACGATCGCCCCGCCGATATCCTGCTGCAATGTTCCGACAATACCTGGCAGGCGTACAATCGCTGGCCGCTGAACTATTCCCTGTATTCTCACCCGAAGGGAGTGCAGGGGCCGTGGGCGGATGTCAGTTTCGATCGCCCGTATGCCAAGTACGGGCAGATCTACAGCAATCCCCAGTCGCTGGGATCCGGGGAATGGCTCTGCTTTGAATTTCCCTTTGCCTACTGGCTGGAACAACACGGCTACGATGTGACCTACTGTTCCAACAGTGACATGCTGACCCCCGAACGGGCCTTGAAATGCAAGGCCTTCATCAGCAATGGGCACGATGAATACTGGGACATTCGCCAGTACGAATCGGTGGTGACGTTGCGCGATGCCGGTGTCAATCTGCTGTTTTTCAGCGGCAATTCCGTCTGCTGGGTGACGCCATTCCGAGACAGTTCCGATGGGCGTCCCAACCGGATCATTTTTCGGGGCGGTCCCTACGGTGCCGATTACAAATATGCCAGCGAACGCGAAAAACTGTTTGGGCCGTACCCCCATCGTGGCCCGGATGAAGGCTACCTGATGGGCGGCCGCAATATCCGCCCAGTCAACGGAGGTGGAGACTGGATCGTCAGCCAAGCGGACCACTGGATGTTCGAAGGGACCGGCATGAAGAACGGCGACCGGATTCCCGGGTTGATCGGCTGGGAGTATCACGGCGATGCCCCCGCCGATCTCAAGGACCTGGAAATCGTGGCGGAAGGGGTCGCGCTGCAGGGGGGCGTGAATCCGTCGAAATGGCAGGCCACGATTTATTCCGGCCCCAAGAACAATTTCGTCTTCAATGCTTCGACGATCTTCTGGTGTCAGGATTTATCCAATCCACCCGGACATATGCTGCCGTGGTCTCACTGGTCGCGTCCCCATGGACCCGATCCCCGCGTGCAGCGGATTACCCAGAACCTGGTGGATCGCGCGATCCGCTGAGAATCCTCTCGCTGCTGGTGAATCCTGGAAAGCGAGTCGTTCCCGCATGACGGGACGGCTCGGATTCCGTTGCCTTCCGGGAGTCTGTTCCCGAATGGCGCGGCGGGGGCTCGCAGGTTCAATCCCGTTCCCGGGCACAGTACCAGCGGAACAGCAGCCGGAACGGGTTCGTGAAGAGCCGGGGTTCGCGTTCGAGCCAGTCGCGAATCCGTTCGGGAGATACGTAACGGAACTCGGCGATTTCCCGGGGATCGGGCGTGGGAGGGTGATCGCAACGGCACACGAACAGAGCCGTGTGTTCGTAACCGACATCCGGCCCGGAGGGAATCTTGTGCCAGAACTCCAGGTCGGCAACCAACCCCAGTTCTTCCTGAAGTTCCCGGCTCGCCGCCTGGGCATAGGTTTCTCCGGCGGAAAGATGGCCTGCCGCCGAGGAGGTCCACTTCGAAGGCTCTTCCTCCTTGCCCGCCGAGCGCAAATGAATCAACAGTTCCCCGCTCGAGTTGAAAACCCACACATGGGCCGCGCGATGCAGGAGTCCACACTGGTGGACCTCGGAACGAGGTGCAGAACGGAGCACGCGATCCTGCTCGTCCACCACGTCGAACCATTCCTCGTCTTCATGCTCCCCGACTTGAATTGCAGGCATGGGCTTACTCTTTCTCCACGCCGTGGGCGGCAGGGACTTTTTTCTGCTTGAGTGTGGCAAGATATTCCACCAGGTCGCGAATTTCGGATTTACTCAACTGCCTGGCGAAATCGCCGGGCATGCCGGATTTTCCGACAGCGCGGTCATCGATATCGTCCCGCGGAATTTTGACGACGCCTCCCAGCGGTTCGATCAGCAGTAGATAGTCGTCGGTTTCCTCGCGGAGGATGCCCGAAATAATTTTACCGCTGGTCGTCACGATCAATACGGTTTCAAAGCCCTTGGCAATCTTGGCATCGGGCAGCAGCAGGGATTCCAGCAGAAAACGCCGGTCGTTAAGCTTGGCGATTTCGGAAAGATCGGGCCCCACGCCGCCCCCCTGGCCGTTCACTTCGTGACACCGCCTGCAGGAGGCGACCGCGCTGCCTGCAAACAGTTCCTCGCCCCGGCGGGCATCTCCACCGACGAGACACTCTCGAAACTGGGACAGCGCGTCATTCACGTCGCGTCGACGATTGTACTCGGCCACAAGAAGCTGGAGTCGACTCTCCTTGTGCTGCTCGGCGGCGAGGAGTAAATCGAGATGGATTTCCTCGGGCACGTTCCCTGCGAGCAGGCGTTCCAGCCAGTCTTTGAGGAGGGCCAGGGCTGAGGAGGCGGGCAGGGTGGCCAACTGCCGCAATGCGGCCTGTTGTTCGAACGGAGTGCCGTGTTGCATGGCTTCCGCCAGCAGTTTGGCGGCTTGTTCCGGTTCACGGACAACCAGGATATCGCGCGCGGCGATGCGTAGTTCCGGATGCGGTGCCGTCAACAACTGGCGTGCCCGTTCGCGTGCCGGTTCGGTGTCGATGCGATCGAGTGCCAGCAGAGCCGCCACGCGGAAGTCGACATCGCGCGATTCATCGGCAAGCACGTCCCGCAGAATGGGGACCACATCCCGCACTCCCCGTTGCGCCGCCAGCGCGACCGCCTGCTTCTGGATTGCCTCGGTCCCATTCAATAGTGCCCCCAGATAGCGCCGTAGAATCGCCTCCAGATAGTCGGCCGGGCGTGGGGCCAATTCCCGGTATCGATTGGTCACCCGATCGAACGGTGTGGGGGCTTCCCACATCGCCAGTTCCTCCAACGCTTCCAGACGCACCCTCTCTTCTGCGGTAGGGAGTGCCGCGATGCGTGCGATGCGTTCCGCGTGTTCCGAATGTCCCAGGGTGAAGTTCGCGTGCAGTACGCGACGGGCCAGTTCCGCTGAAGTTCCCGCGGCGACAGGCACTGCCGCCAACGCCGGGTACGCCTCGAGCATCGGTTCATCGTGTATGGCGCGGGCCGCTTCAAGAACCAGACGCGGTTCCCCATCGGTCAGGAAGGCAGCCACTCCCGGATGCCGCAATCGTCTTAATGCCAGTAATACTCCCATGCGCACCGAGGGGGAAGTGTGTCCCCCCCCGGCCTGTAGTTCCGCGAGATCCCCGGTTTGGCGGAGCAGGGTCCGACCGGCCCCGGTCAGGCCCATGACCGCCGCATGCCGGAGAATTAGATCATCCTCTTTATTGTCCGCGAGCAGTCTGAACAGCGGGGCAATTGCGGCAGTCGATTCCAGCTTTCCAAGACCCAGGGCGGCAAAATAACGGACGCGCGGGGCTGGATGTTCGAGCAGCCGAGTGAACTCCTGCTCCGCTGGGCGATGACGGCAATCGCCCAGCACCTGGCAGGCTTGTGCCACCAGTTCTGCATCGGTATCGGCCAACAGGGGGAGCAGGGGAGCGAGCCAGCGCGCGGAGTCGGGTTGTCTGCCCAGTTCCCACACACCCCAGAGGGCATGCTGTCGCGTGAGCGGATCGTTCCCGCCGAGAGCCAGCTTCACCAGCAGGTCCCCCTCGTGGCGGCGGACCAACTCCAGTTGAGTCCGTTGCCTTACGCGGCGATCGGCATGCTTCAACCAGCCCGTGAGTTCCGCCACGGAAGCCTCGCGAAACCCCTGGCGAAACAGGGCAGCGACTTCATCCCCGGCCGTCCGAAGCGATTCTTGTTCGGGCAGGCAACGGTAAATCCGCCCCTTGCCGAGTCCTTCCCAGCCGCTGACCCAGTCGGTGTAATACATGCGGCCGTCGTAGCCAAATTCGACATCGGTGGCGAGAGTGCTCCAGAGATATTCGTGCGAATCGACCAGTTCAAAACCGGCGCCGCGGGGCTGATTCGCAAAGGACCGGATGCCACTGTTGGCTGCCTGCCCCCGGAAATCGGCGAGGAAGAAGTGTCCGCGGTAGCGTTCGGGCAGGCCTACGCCGTAATAGGCCACCAGTCCGGACGGGCCATCGGCCAGGAAAGCGACCGGAGGAATGATATAGGCAGGCTGAATCTGTGTGGTTTGTTCATCTGCACGATAGGGATGCCAGATCCGCTCCCGATTCCAGGGGCCCCGATCGGGTAGATATTGAAAGTTCATCCGCCAGCCCGAATCTCCCCCCTCGCAGACATGCACCCAGCGCGCCCGGTCGCCGCTATCGGAGTTATTGTCTCCCGTGAACAGATTCCCGGCATCATCGAAGGCCAGTTCCTGGGGATTGCGCAAGCCATAGGCGAACACTTCAAGATTCGCACCATCGCGTTCGCAGCGGAACACGGCCCCGGTATCGGCACGGTGCAGTATTTGCCCTTCCGCCGTTTGCACGTTGTAACCGCGATCTCCCAGACTGAAGTAAATTCGTCCGTCCGGTCCGAGCGTCAAGCCATGCAGGTCGTGCCCACGAAAGGCGAATCGCACGCCAAAGCCGTTGTGCAGCACCCGGGCAACATCGGCCACGTCATCGCCCGTGGTATCGCGGAATTTCCAGAGTTTCGGAATGCAAGTGAAAAACACGTCCCTATCGAGGGCGAGCACTCCCGCGCCTGTGCCATCGACGATGTCGTTAAATCCTTCCGCAAAGACCGAGGCCCGATCGAGCCTTCCGTCTCCGGTGGTGTCCGTCAGCAGGCGAATGCGTTCGCGTTCGCTGGTGTAGTGTTCAATTTTCCCGGCGTGATGCTTGAGAATATACGCCCGGCGATCCTCGACGTCTTCCGCCTGTAAATCATCCTGCAACCAGTACATGTGGCCGCGATTGTCCTCGACGCCACGCTGTTGCCGAAACGTTTCGCAGACATAGAACCGCCCCTGTTCATCGATACTGAAAGCGACGGGATTAGCCAGAAGAGGCTCGGCGGCAACCAGTTCGATCCGCGTTCCCGGAGGCGCGCGGAAGGTGGCAATCGCCTGCTCCCCCTCGGCAGAGGCCTGGGCAATCGGCGGCTGGTAGGGGACATTTTGAGACCAGGAGCGCACCCCGGGGAAAACCAGAAACGTCGCCACCACGCTCAACCAGACTGTTCGCATTCCGTTCACTTTTTTCAATCGGGGCAAAAAAACTAGAGCAACGGCGGATGCTTGTGCCGTTGTTTTCTTGAAAAACTTGCCGTTCAAATAACGAATCGTTCCAGAACAATTGTTCCGAGAGCCTCGTCGAAACAGGGGGACAAAAATGATCGTGTGGACCCTGCTGCGACAGGTTGTAATTGTCGCGGCGGGGATTTTGAAGTCGACACGCAAGATAATGGAATGCAAACGTCAAACACGCGCCCGGACGACAAACCCGTGGGGAAGTCAGGCGAGCAAGTCTTCCACGACATGCCCATGCACATCGGTCAGGCGGTAGTCGCGTCCCTGGAATCGATAGGTCAAACGCTCATGATCAAAACCGAGGAGATGCAGGATGGTCGCTTGCAGATCGTGCACGTGGACCTTGTTTTCGGTCACGCCGAATCCGAGTTCGTCCGTCTGCCCATACTCGAAGCCCCCCTTCACCCCTCCACCGGCCAGCCACATGGTGTAGCAGTCGGGATAATGATCGCGGCCCAGCACGGTCCCCTTTGCGGTGCGTCCTTCCCGGAAGGGCGTCCGGCCAAACTCGCCCCCCCAGACGATCAGAGTATCCTCCAGCAGACCACGCTGCTTCAGATCCTTGATAAGCGCCGCCACCGGGCGATCCATGGTGGCGCATTTGGTTTTCAATCCTTCGCCGATGTCTTCCCGGGGCGATGTGCCGTGAAAGTCCCAGCCCCAATCGAACAACTGCACGTAGCGGACTCCCGATTCCACCAGGCGACGCGCCAACAGGCAATTGTTGGCCAGCGAGGACTCTCCGGGACGAGCGCCGTAACTTTCCAGGATGTGGGCAGGTTCACGGGAGATATCCATGACTTCCGGCACCGAGACCTGCATGCGGAAGGCGAGTTCATACTGTGCAATCCGCGTGAGCGTTTCGGGATGCCCGAGTCTGTCGGCCTGAATTTCGTTGAGATCACGCAAGGCATCGAGGCTCAGTCGGCGAATATCGCGATCCATGCCCGGAGGATTGGTAACATACAGAACGGGCTCGCCCTGGGAGCGGCATTGCACCCCCTGATAAACCGAAGGAAGGAAACCGCTTCCGAACGATTTGTTTCCGCCGTTGGGTTGAACTCCACTGGAAATGAGGACCACGAATCCGGGCAAGTTCTGGCTTTCCGACCCCAGCCCGTATGTGGTCCAGGCGCCCAGCGAGGGGCGACCCGATTGAGCCGATCCCGTGTAAAGCAGTAGTTCCGCGGGGGCATGATTGAACTGATCGGTGTTCATGGAATGGATGACGCAAAGATCGTCGGCCACTTTCTGCAAATGGGGCAAGGCATCCGACAACCACATGCCACAGGAGCCCGATTGCCGAAAATTCTGAGGCGTGCCGAGCAATGTGGGCACGCCAGTGGTGAAGGCGAAGCGTTTCCCTTCGAGAAAGGATTGTGGGCAATCTTCGCCATTACGGCGCACCAGTTCGGGTTTGTAGTCGTACAAATCGAGATTGGGAGGCGAACCGGTCATGTGCAGGTATATCACACGTTTCGCCCTGCCAGTGAAATGGGCTTGCTTCGGAGCGAGTGGATTGTTGGCAATCGGTGCCGCCTGGAGGGAACCGTCTCCCAGCAGCGTCGAGAGTGCCAAGCTGCCCAAGCCGACCCCCGCGCTGGAAAGAAAGTTCCTGCGCGTGGCCTGCAAACTCCTCAGTTGCCAGTCGTTCATGATTCGTTTCCATTCCCGTGAAAGGACAGGGATTGTATTTGATTGACACGGGATTCCATTTACTGAAATTCACCCGCTCGTATCTGCTCCCCTGCCGGCCGTCCAGCAGGCAGGGGGTGGTTCAGGGTCTCATCAACATTTCATCGAGATTCAGCAGGACGTTGCCCACCAGGGTCCAGGCCGCCAGTTCGGGCGCGGTCGACCCCTCGGGGAGGGGGCCGAGTGGCTCGGTGGCCAGTTTCAACGCCTCGGCGGGCTGATTCTGATACGATTTCAGGGTGGCCTGGTAGAGTTCGATCAGCCGGTCCCTTTCCCGCATGCTCGGCTTTCTGACCAGACACAACTGGAAACCGAAATCCACACGGTCGGCAAGTTCGCCGGGACGGGCCTGCATGCGGCGCGCCAGTGCCTGTGCGGCTTCCACATAAACCGGATCGTTCAGGGTCACAAACGCCTGCAGGGGGGTATTGGTGCGATCCCGGCGGATCGTGCAGACCTCGCGATTCGGGGCATCGAATGCTGCCATCGAGGGATAGGGATTCGAACGCCGCCAGGTGGTATAGATCCCCCGGCGATAACGGTCTTCGCCTTCACTGGTTTTCCAGTCGATCCCACTGCCGAAGGCCGCGCTCAATCCCATTTTTGGCTGAGGCGGATGCACGGGGGGACCGAGCTGCTTGCGACTCAACAGGCCACTCACGAACAATGCCTGATCGCGAACCATTTCCGCGGAGAGCCGAAAGCGAGGCCCGCGCGAGAGGAGGCGATTCTCGGGATCCTTTTCCAGCAGGGTCTCGTTCACCTGGGAGGATTGTCGATAACTGGCCGACGTCACGAGTAAGCGGACGAACGCTTTCAAATCCCACTGCAGGCGGATAAGTTCCGTCGCCAGCCAATCGAGCAATTCGGGATGCGTGGGCAATTCCCCCTGGGATCCGAATTCCTCGCTGGTAATTACCAAGCCCTGGCCAAACAGTTTTTCCCAGTAGCGGTTGGCGATCACGCGTGGCGTCAGGGGATTGTTTTCGTCCACCAGCCATTCCGCCAGATCGAGTCGGCTGGGAGCCGCTCGCGCGGAAGGAACCGCATGGAAGGCGGAGGGTAAACCCGGTTGCACTTCGTCGCCGAGCGACAGGAAATTCCCCCGCAATTGAATCCGGGTCGTCCGCTGCTTGTCGGCTGGCAGTTCTTGCATGATGGGAACCGTGGTGTAGGGCTTCAGGCTTTCGAGCGATGTTTCAAGCTGGCGGGCCCGTTGCCGTTCACTCGCAAGCTCCGGTGCCACTTCCGTCAGATAATGGCTCAGCAGGTGCTGTTGTTCCGCGGGAGACAACTCGGCGTCCGAACGCGCCAGTAAGGGACGCAGATCCGCGGGCAACTCCGCCAGCTGCGACACGCGCGCATCGTCGCACAACCTCACCTGGAACCTTCGCAGCAGATGATCCTTGTGTTCCGATTGTTGTTCCAGCGTGATGACCAGTTGCTCCTCCGGGGCGAGTGCAAAAGGCTGGCTGGGGATCACGGTGAGCGTATGGGGTTTATCGGTTTGTCCGCCGACGGCCCAGCCTCGCTTGTTCGGTTCTTTTTCTTCCAACACGAACGCTGGCTCGAAACCGTTCTGGTGATAATCGGCATAGGCCTGGCGCAAGGGGATGGGGCGGGAGAGACTCAAGGAAAACTTCCGGCTGGGATTCGGCGCTTCGGCAACCTCCTGGCTCCAGACCGGCTCGCGGGCATCGTTCATCGCGATGACACGAAAGTTCTGCAGCCGGGTATGCGTGTTTCCATCGGTCCGATTCCAGACGACAATTTCCTGCACCGGGGTCGCTTCCGGCAGGGCAAGTTCCCACCAGGGATCGTCGGAGAGGGCGGTGTGCGTGGTCGATTTTTCCTGGAAGTAATCGCCGCTGGTATTGCCATCAATTGCCAGGGGAGCGGGGCCATTATAATCGGTGCTGCTCTGGGTGGCCGTTCCCCGGGGAGCGACATTGAGCCCCTCCGAGTAGACCTGTACTTCCGCAAGGGACAACATTTTCCCCTTGCCCGGCAACTCGATGCGCACATAGCGGGCCGTTGGCGCGGATTGCCCCTGGGGTTCGATGTGGGCGGCGACGCGGGTCACGACAAAATTCCGGCCCGCACCCTCGGATTCGGGGAATGTCTCGAGTTGCAGGGCCGTCCACTTTCGAGATTCCGTTCCCTCGGGGGCTTGCAGGTGAAGCGTGTAGTTTCCGTTTGCGGGGGGGGCAGCCACCGAGACGATCCGTTCCTCGTCGATCCGCAGGGGCGTTTCCGGGTTGGCCAGAGCCCGCGTCAAGTTGGCGGTGTGCAGTTGCAAGGCAGGCTGTAGAAGAGTTCTCCAGGCTTGATGCGCGGCCTGCAATTCCGGCGTGGGAGTCGAGAGTACGCGTTTCAGCCGCGCCAGTTCCTCCTGCCAGTCCTGTTTCCGTTGTTTTTGCTCGGGGGTAAAATACGAGAGGAACGGGCTTTCATCGCGGCGATCGGCGTCGGCGGTATTGTTCAAGATGGCGAAGACCTGGAAGAATTCCGCCTGCGAGATCGGATCGAATTTGTGATTGTGACACTGCGCGCAGGTCATCGTGGTCCCCATCCAGACAGCAAAGGTGGTGTTCACGCGATCGACGATGGCGGCGTTGCGAAATTCCTCGTCGTCGGTTCCCCCTTCGCTGTTGGTCAGGGTGTTGCGGTGAAACGCGGTGGCGATCAAGTGTTCGTCGCTGGGCTGGGGCAACAAGTCTCCGGCGAGTTGTTCGATGGTAAACTGATCGAACGGCTTGTTCGCGTTGAACGACTGAATCACGTAGTCGCGATAGGCCCAGATCGTGCGGGGGGGGTCATCCGCGTAACCCGCGGAATCCGCGTAGCGGGCCAGATCGAGCCACATTCGTGCCCAGTGCTCGCCGTAGGACGGTTCCTCGAGCAGGCGATCCACCAGGTCTTCATAGGCCGTGGGGGAATTGTCCCGCAGAAAGGCCTCCACCTGTTCGGCGCTGGGGGGGAGGCCGGTGAGATCAAGTGCCAGTCGGCGAATCAGCGTCTCGCGATCGGCCTGGGGCTGGGGGCTCAGCCCCTGTGTTTCAAGACGGGCCAAAATGAAATGATCAATGGGATTTCGAGGCCAGTCCCGCTGCCTGACCACGGGAAGTTCCGGAGGAACCGGTTTCCGATAGGCCCAGTGATCCGCGTAGGTGGCTCCCTGCTCGATCCAGGTTTTGATCTTCGCGATTTGCGCGGGCTCCAGGGCCGGTCCCGCCGACGCCGGAGGCATTCGCTCCGCCTCCTCGTGACTGGTAATGCGGCGGTACAATTCGCTCAACTCCGGTTGACCAGGCTTAAGCGCCAGTTCCCCGGATTCACCCATGCCGTAGGCTCCCTGTTTGGTATCCAGACGCAACCCCCCTTGACGCTCGGCGTCGTCGGGGCCGTGGCAATGAAAACATTTGTTGGACAGAATCGGCCGGATATCCCGGGTGAAATCGAGGGGTTCCTCGGCTTGGCCAGCAAGCGGGAACATCAGCAGGCAGGCGAGGACCGTAATACCTCGATCGACCGCAATCCGGACGAAGTGATTCACGTGCGGCATGGTGTTCTCGGAGAATGTGGGGCCAGGGGGGGCAGCGGGGAAACGGAACACAACAGGGAATGTTTATCCTACCATTATCCGTTCAGAAATGCCCCCTGCAAGCCTGATTCCGGTTTGCTGTCCGGCTTGCGGAAAATGTCTCGGCCCCCCGCATTGGGGGGATTCCGGCCAGAAAACCGTGGCCTTTCCCCGCGAATGAGCCGCGACTGCGTTGGCGTGTTGATTTCAGGGTGCCATGGTTCTGCGAGCCGTGCAACTGCGGAATATGCCTGGAATTACGCACGGCTGGCGCAGCCGTGCCATACAAGAATGCGTAAATCAACAAGCTGGCGGGAAGGGGGGCGGAAATGGTCGATTGACCTGTGATGCCGGAATACCAAGAATGAGGTATCAAACCGGGTTCAGGGAGCGATGAAGATGGCTGTCGAGGAGTTTCATCCGATTATCGCGGAGTGGTTCGGACAGCGTTTTGCCGCGCCATCGGAACCGCAACGTCTGGGCTGGCCCGTCATTCGCGCGGGAGAGCATGCGTTGATTGCCGCCCCCACCGGCTCCGGGAAAACGCTGACCGCTTTTCTGGCCCTCATCGACCGCCTGTTTCGCCGGGCAATTGCGGGGCAATTACAGGACGAGATCGAATGCGTCTATGTTTCACCTCTGCGGGCGCTTTCCAACGACATGCACAAAAATCTGGTCGAGCCGCTTCGGGAAATCCGCGAATTGGCGGAAAGCCGGGGTTATTGCCTGCCAGAAATCCGGATTGGGCTAAGGACGGGAGACACCTCGGCGTCGGACCGAACGGCGTTGATCAGGAAACCGCCCCAAATTCTGGTGACGACTCCGGAATCCCTGTACCTGCTGCTGACGGCCGAGAAAAGTCGAGAACGGCTGAAAACCACTCGGACCGTGATTATCGATGAAATTCACGCCCTGGTGCCCGACAAGCGGGGAGCGCATCTGGCGATATCCCTCGAGCGCCTGGAAGCCATCTGTGGCGGCAGTCCTCCCTATCGACCGCTGCAGCGGATCGGACTGTCGGCGACACAGAAACCGATCGATCTGGTTGCCAATTTTCTGATGGGAAGTCGCGAACGCGAACAGCCGTTAAGGCCCGTGACCTGGTCTTTCCCGGAGGCCGATGCGGCGGTGCCTCGGCAATTGCTGCTAGGCGCGATTCCGCCTCTGACGGAGGTCCCGGGGAGCGGGCATGCCGGAGAGAAGCGGGCCCGCCAGGAGTCGGCGGAAATTCGCATCCTCGATATCGGGCATTCCCGCGAGATGGATCTGGCGATCGAAACCCCCGCCAGCCCGTTGGGGGCCATTTGCTCCCACGAACAATGGGCGGAAGTGAATGCCCGCGTCGTGGAGTTGATTCACGGTCATCGCAGTACGCTCATTTTCGTGAATACGCGCCGCATGGCGGAACGGGTCTCGCACCAGTTGACGGAACTGCTGGGCGAGGATCACGTAAGCAGCCATCATGGCTCGCTCTCCGCCGACATTCGTCTCTCGACCGAGCAACGCCTGAAAACGGGTCAGTTGAAGGCGGTGGTGGCAACGGCGTCGCTGGAACTAGGGATTGATGTCGGGTACATCGACCTGGTGATTCAACTCGGTTCGCCCGACGGGATCGCCAAGTTTCTGCAGCGGATCGGGCGTTCGGGCCACTCGCTGGGGTTGACTCCCAAGGGACGTCTGTTTGCGTTGACCCGGGACGAGGCGATTGAATGCATGGGGCTGATCCGTGCCGTGAAGTCGGGCCGCCTCGATGCGATCGATTGCCGCCGCGCTCCGCTGGACGTGCTGGCCCAGCAGATCACCGCCGAAGTCGCCGCCGACGAATGGGAAACAGAAGCCCTGTTCTCGCTGGTGCGCCGCGCCTGGCCTTACCGCGAGCTTTCACGGAAGGATTTCGACGACGTGGTCACTTCTCTCAGCGAGGGGATTACGCAGCAGCAGGGGCGCGGCCGCGCTTACCTGCATCACGACCGGGTGGGGCAGCGCCTGCGTCCGCGGCGGAACGCGCGGATTGTGGCAATCAACAACGCGGGTTCGATTCCCGACATTGGTTCGTACCGCGTGGTGGCGGAGCCGGAAAACGTGGTCGTCGGCTCGCTCGACGAAGACTTCGCGGTGGAAAGCCAGGCGGGCGATATCTTTCTACTCGGGAATACCTCCTGGCGACTGCAGCATCTGCGCGGGAACGATGTCATCGTGGTGGATGCCCAGGGGGCACCGCCCACGGTTCCCTTCTGGCGGGGCGAATCCCCGGGGCGCACCCTGGAACTCTCCTCCGAAGTGTCGCGTCTGCGCGAGGAAGTGGAAGACAAGCTCAACGCAAGGGTCACGCGTTCCCGCATCGCCCGCTGGCTGACGCGGGAAACCCATTGCGAAGCCTCCCTGGCGGATCAGATTGTCGAGTACCTGGCGGCACAGAAAGCGGCCCTGGGACTGTTACCGACGCAGAAGCGGATCGTGTTCGAACGTTTTTTTGATGAAACCGGTGGAATGCAACTGGTGGTGCATGCCCCCTTCGGCAGCCGGATTACGCGCGCCTGGGGATTCGCCATGAGGAAACGGTTTTGCCGTTCGTTCGATTTCGAATTGCAGGCCACCGCGGACAACGAGGGTTTCATTCTAACACTCGGCCCGCAGCACAGCTTTCCGATTGAAAGCCTGTTTCCCATGCTGACCTCGCAAAACGCCTATAAATTGCTGGAGCAGGCGTTGATTTACGTTCCCACGTTTCAGCTTCGCTGGCGCTGGAATGTGACATCGTCCCTGCTGGTGGAACGCCGCAGGGCCGGGAAACGGGTTCCCCCCGCGCTGCAGCGTTTTCGCTCGGATGATCTGCTGACGGCTGTCTTTCCCAAGTTGACCGGATGCCAGGAGGAACACACGGGAGATCACGTATTGCCCGATCACCCGCTGATCAGGCAGACGATGGACGACTGCATGCACGAGGCCTTGAATTTCAATGAACTGGTGCGGATCCTGCGGCAAGTGGAAGCAGGCGAAATTGTCTTCGAGGCCCGCGACACCCGGGAGCCTTCTCCCTTCTGTTACGAATTACTGAATGCGAATCCGTACGCCTTTCTCGATGGGGGCGAGGCGATAGATCGGCGGTCGCGCGCGGTGGGTACCCGGCGGTCGGTCACGGTGGAATCAGTCGAGGATCTGGGCCGACTCGATCCCCTGGCGATTGAACAGGTGGTCCGCGAAGCCTGCCCGCATGTTCGCGACGCCGATGAACTGCACGATCTGCTGCTGACGCGCGTCGTACTCCCCACCCCCACGCATGCCACGTGGAACTCGGCTTTCTCGGAACTGTGCCGGCAGCATCGCGCCAGTGAAGTCGCCACGGAGCACGGCCGGAATTTCTGGACCTGCGCGGAGAAACTCCCCCTGGTTTTTGCCGTGTGGCCGAACGCAACCTTGGCGCAAGCACTGGACATCCCCGCGAATATCCCGCGCGACGTGGAGAGTGTTCAAGCCCGGGTCGAAATGTTACGGGGCTGGCTGGAATACATCGGGCCGGTTACCAGCCTCGAACTGCAGGATCAACTGGGGTGGACGGTATCGCAAATCGAGGCCACCCTTGAAGCTCTCGAAGGGGAGGGACTGGTATTGCGGGGATCGTTTCGCTCGATGACGCAGCCTGCGACGGCCAAGCCTGTCAACCGCGCACCTGCTTCAACGGCGGTGGAATGGTGCCATCGGGGGCTGCTGGCGCGGATTCATCGGTTGACACTCCAGGGGCTGCGCAAGCAGATCGAACCAGTTGACGTGGCGACCTGCATGCGATTTTTCTTTCGGCATCAGGGGCTGCATCCCGGGACCCGGCCCGAAGGGACCGCCGGAGTATTCCAGGTGATCGAACAGATGCAGGGATTCGATCTTCCCGCAATCGGTTGGGAGCGCGATATCCTCAAGCCGCGGGTTCGGGATTACACAGCCGCGCTGCTGGATGAACTCTGCCTGTCTGGCGAAGTGGCCTGGGGACGCTTGTACCCGGCACGGAAACAGCGGGAGCACAAGAGCCGCCCGCTGAGTTCGCTGAATCGAAATTCGCTGGTCGGACTGTTTCGCCGGGACGATACCGGCTGGTTGCTGCCGGAACGGGCCGGGTTGGACAGAGATTCCCTGAGTGGAGCCGCACAAGAGGTGCTCGAGATTTTGCAGCAGCAGGGGGCCATGTTCGCCAATGATCTGGCTCATCGGGCAGGGTTGCTCTCCGCCCAGTTGACCGAGGTCCTGGGGGAATTGATTGCCCAGGGCTGGATTACCTCCGACGGGTTTTCCGGATTGCGGGGGCTGATCGAATCGTCGCAATCGGGTAATGTCCGGTTTCGTTATCTGCGCGCCGGGAAAAAGACGCGCACCGTCTCCACGCGTGCGGGGCGTTGGTCCGTCTGGCGGCAAGACGAAAGCCAGGAGGATCCCGCACGCTCGCGCCAGCGGCTGGAAAAATGGGCCTGGCAACTGCTGCGCCGCTGGGGCGTGATGTTTCGCGATCTGCTGGAACGGGAACAGGCCGCCCCGCGCTGGTATGAACTGGCTCAATTTTATCGGCGGCTTGAAGCCCGGGGAGAAATTCGAGGAGGACGCTTCATCAAGGGAGTGGCCGGCGAGCAGTTCGCGTTGCCCCACGTCATTTCCGAACTGCGAAAAATGCGGGAGACCGCAAACGATCCCCAGGAACTGCTACTGATTCGAGGATGCGATCCGCTGAACCTGGTGGGAATCCTGACGGCCCAGCCTCGTGTCCCCGCCACCGTGGCCAATCGACTCGTTTACTGGCGCGGCATCGCCGTGGGGGTGTTTCAGAAAAAGGAGTTTCAACTGTTGCAACCCCTGACTACGGAAGATTGCCTGATCCTGGCCAAACTGCTGGGGATGTCGCCGGGGGAAATGGCAACGGCCCGGCGACAACTGGCCTCCAGGAAATCGGCAACGTCCGAAGAACAGCGGAACGAACCCCTGGCCGCGGATACTCCGGCGAAATGAGCGGCGGAATTCAGCCCCCTGGCAGTTGCTGCGGACCCTGGAGGTTAGCCCGGATTTCTCACCCGGGTCAATCAGTCAGGCTTGCTGACTTCGACGAACTAGCCGCGCCCGTCAGGAAGCGGGCCAGAATGAGGCCCGATGTGCCGCAATGCATTTCCAGGGCTGATGATGTGTCCATGGAATGCTCTTTGAAAAACTGCCCGACTGCCCCGCTTCCTGACGGGCGCGGCTAGTTTTCTGGGCATTTTCGAGGCAAAATTTACCGCATTGGTAAGTGTGTGAGAAATGTGGCTAAGTGGCCGAGTCGCCATGCTGTTGAAATAGACAGAGGATTGACGGCCCCGCTCGCGATTTGCTGGTTCCAGTACGCACTGGAGGACAGGTCAGGCATGAAATTCGCGCGGACGCACGCTACATTAACATTACCATTGACCAATGCGTTCACGGGAGTGGAATCCATGCTCAAAATACGTTGCTGTTGTTTCCGGTCTGTCCTCGTCGCGGCCTGTCTGTTCACGGTATTTGTCACCCCGCGGGGGCTTTTCGCGCAGCAGGTGCAACTGGTGGCGGAAACGGAACCGCTTACGCCCGAGGAACAACGGCTGAAGTTCCATCTGCCGCCGGGATTCGTGATTGAACTGGTGGCGGCCGAGCCCGACATCCGCAAGCCGATGAATCTCAAGTTCGACGCTGCCGGACGTTTGTATGTCACGCAGTCGATCGAATACCCGTTTCCTGTGGGAACCGACGAGGTGGGGCGCGACACGATTCGCGTGCTGGTCGATTCCAATGGGGATGGCGTTCCCGACACGACGCATGTCTACGCGGAGGGGCTAAACATTCCGATTGGCATCACCCCCGTTCCGGGAGGAGTGTTGGCCTACAGTATCCCCGAGTTGTCCTATTTTCCGGCTGCACCGGGGGAACTCCGCGCGGAGGGGCGTCGCCCGCTGTATGCCTCGTGGGGCTTCCGCGACACACACGGCATGTGCAGTTCGCTGAATTACTGGATCGATGGCTGGGTTTATGGCTGTCATGGATTTTCGAATGAATCCACTGTGCAGGGGAGTGACGAGAAGCCCCTGCGGATGCAATCGGGCAATACGTATCGGTTGCGTCCGGACGGCACGCGTATCGAGGCTTACACGCGAGGCCAGGTCAATCCGTTTGGGATGTGCTTCGATCCGTGGGGGAATGTGTACACATCGGATTGCCACACACGTCCCGCGTATATGCTGTTGCGGGGGGCCTATTATCCGAGCTTTGGGAAACCGCATGATGGCCTGGGCTTTGGTCCCGAGATCATGCAGCACGCGCACGGTTCAACGGGCCTGGCAGGCATTGTGTATTACGAGGCGGATCGGTTTCCGGAGGAATACCAGGGAAACCTGCTGATCGGGAATCCTGTCACGGGGCGCGTCAACCGGGATACACTGGCCTGGACGGGCAGCACTCCGAAGGCCATCGAACAACCCGATTTTCTGTGGTGCGACGATCCCTGGTTTCGCCCGGTCGATCTGCAACTTGCTCCGGATGGTTCCCTGTATATTGCGGATTTTTACAATCGAATCATCGGGCATTATGAAGTTCCGCTGCAACATCCCGGACGGGATCGAGAACGTGGCCGCATCTGGCGGGTTCGTTATGTCGGCACGGACTCTACCCCTGCCAGAGGCACCCCCGTACCCGCATTGAACACCGCCTCCGCGCGCGAGTTGATTGCCGCGCTCGATCATCCCAACCTGTGGGTGCGCGTGCAGGCGACGCATCAACTGGTGGATCGCATCGAGCGTGAGACGGCGCTCGCGGAAATCGATCGATTGTGGCAAACTCCCCAGGCCACGCCTCGGCAACGGGCGCACTCTCTGTGGGTTTGGGCGCGCCTGGGAAAGGAGGAACGTGTGGTGCCCGCGCTGCAGCATTCCGATCCTCTCGTTCGGACGTACGCCCTGCAGGTCGCCGGCGATGTTTCGCCACACGTTTTTCCCACGTTTGCCGTGGGGGTGCAGCAGGGGATGCGAGATGCCGATGCCCGCGTGAAATTGGCCGCGGTGCAGGCAGCAGCCAAGCATCCCCAGCCAGGCTGGGAACGGGAACTGCTCGCCATCTGGAACGCCACGGATCCAGCCGATGCCATGCTGATTCACGCGATCCGCATTACCCTGCGAGATCACCTGGCCAAATATCACTCCTATGATCCGACAGATGAACAACCCCGGGAAGCCGATCAGACTCAGCATATTGCCGACGTGGCCCTGGGAGTTCCCGACGAACGTGCCGCCGAATTCTTGGATCGTCAACTTACGGAACAGCCTCCGGCATGGTTCCTGGCGCGCCTGGAGGAATTCGTGCGTCACATCATCCGCCACCTGCCTCAGGATCGCCTGCAGGCCCGCATGGAATTTCTCGCGCAACGCGGCAACTGGGCAATGGGCCAGCAGTTGGCCTCGTTGCGGGCAGCAGACCGTGCCCGTCAGGAACGAGGTATCCCACGACCAGACGTGTTGACGGCTTGGGCGGACCGACTGGCCCGGGCCAGTTGGGAGGCGCGCCATTCCGGTACGGCGTTGGAGTTGATTCGTGATTTTGGTTTACGGGGACACGTCGAATCCGCCCGCGAGGTGGCTGATTCGACCAGTGCGGAAACGAATCTGCGAAAGCTGGCGTTCGAAACACTGGTGGCGATCGATGTGGAACAGGCGGTTTCCTGCGGGGCGGACTGGCTATCCTCGCCGACGACGTCCAGCGAATTGCAGGAACACGCTGCGGGAATGCTGGGGCGCACGAACCGCGCGGACGCCCGGGAACTGCTCCTGGCCAAACTGCAAGCTGCCCCCGAGGCGACGGCGCGGTCGATCGCTCGTGGCCTGGCGATGACACCTACGGGCGGCAGCGCCTTGATGGAAGCACTCGAACAGGGACGGGCTTCGCCACGACTGTTACAAGATGGCCCGATCGAACAGCGTCTTGCCGCGGCCCGCCTGCCGGAATTCCAGGCGCGCCGCGAAAAACTGTTGCAGGGATTCCCCGCTGCCGACGAACGGATCCTGAAGCTGATCTCGGAGCGGCGGTCTCGATTTTCCGCGGCTCCGCTCGACCTGGCGGCAGGTCAGGCGCTGTTCAAGCAGCACTGCGCGAATTGCCATCGTCTCGGGAACGAGGGGGCGAAAGTTGGTCCGGAACTGGAGGGGGTGGGTCTCCGGGGGCTCGATCGCCTGCTGGAAGACACCCTCGATCCCAGCCGGGTCATCGACCAGGCATTTCGCACCACGGTTATAAATACCGTAACGGGCAAGGTCATCACCGGCCTGGTACTTCGCGAGGAAGGGGCTGTCGTGGTGCTGGCGGACGAGCAGGGGCGTGAAATTCGCGTGGACAACAGCGACATCGAAGAGCGATCCACGATCAAACTTTCCCCGATGCCCGCGAACATCGCCGAAAAACTGAGCGAGACGGAATTTTTTCACCTCATGGGGTATCTGCTCGAACAGCGTACGAAAAGCAGCGCGGGGGAATAGGCCGGCTCCTGCCGTTGCGCCGATCCGCGTCAAGTCAGCGACGGCACGCATGGTCCTGCCCCGCAGCCATGCGCGTTTGGCTCACTTGAGAAACCGGTTCAGGAAATCGAGAGCCGCCCCGCGCGACTTGGGAGTTTCGTCTGTCTGTTCCGAGGCAGAGGCCTCGGCCTGCAGTGATCCCCCCGTCTGTTTGAGGCGTAGGATTTTCACCTGCAGATCATCGACGGCGACATCCCCCAGTCCGTGCAGTTCCAGAAACAGGTGCAATTGCTCCTGTTTCCAGATCGGTCGTAAGAGTTCAAATTGCTGCCAGGAACAAGGCTGGTCCCACTTCAGGCAGGAAGCCACGCCATACTGGGAATCGTAAATGCGAAACCCTTCCAGGCTGCCGCCGAGGGGGCGGGGAATGCGTATCCATCCTGTCACATGCAGTAGGTCCCCCGGCTTAACAGAAATCGGTGGCGAGCGATAACTGACTGCGGGTTCCTGCGGCGCGAGGGGGACTTTGGGATTGACTGGGACCGAGGCCATTCGCAGGCAGAAATTCCCCTCGTGGGCGGTATTCGGATCGAGCGCGTCGTAAACCACGATATCCTTGGAGGGGGAAACGTCCTTGGTCCAGCCTTCCACGAGCATGGCGTCGGGATCCTCGAATTGGCCCGAGCGAATTACCGAGGGATTCACCGTTTCCGCCTGGGACAATTGCTGTATCAGCCGCCAATAGTCGGGCAAGGTTTGAAAGCAGAGCGTGTGGGGAATCGACGTGGGGGAGGAGACATGCCGCACGGCCTGTTGCCAGTACAATCGCTGGAGAATCCGCAGCAACTGGCAGGCAAGATCGGCATTGATGCGGGCTTGATGATATTGCTGTTTCGTCCAGGCTTCGCGTGCCACTTCGAGCACGCGGCGGGACTGATCGAGCACATGACTCGCCTCGGTCAAGCCCACGCCGACGTCGAACAATTCCCGATCGACCGCGCGGACCCGCTCGAATTTCGCTTCCGCCAGCCGGAGAGAGAGATCGGCACTCCGTTGCTGGATGCGCTGGATTTTTCGTTCCATTTCCTGGGCAACCCCCTGATCGGTCGCCACCATCAACGCGGCTGTCATGTTGAATCGGGGCAGACGGATTTCCGTGCCCCCCGTAACCCGGCGGGTTTCCAGCGGCCACAACCCCGTGGAAGTAATTTCCCACAGAAAGGCCGATTCCGGCAAACCCCGGATCATCAGCCGCAGATCGCTTTGCCCCATCGGCCCCGGTGTATATTGTGCATGTTCCTCCAGGGCAGAGAGCAGAATCACCAGGCCATGTTCGCTCCGCACGACGGCGGCGGCGGCCGACAAGGGAGGCAATTCGGGTGTCTTCGCGGCATCGGCCCCCGCTGCCTTTGCCTGCTCCGCGCTGGTTGCAGACTTGGCTCCCTCCGGAGGGACGGAAGCGGAACGCGCGCGTTCCACCTGATGAGACTCCAAGGTGACTTCAAAACGATGGATCACTTCGCCATTCGCCAGAAACGGTTCCAGGAGAGCCAGTTCCTGGAACAGTTGTTCCAGAACGAGTCGCCGCTCCTCGAATCCCACTCCCTCGGCATTGAGTGGAGTCCAGTTCCAGAATCCGAGGCCCTTGCATCCGGCTCCCAATGCGGTGTAGGTTTGCAGTCGAATTTGTTCCGGTTCGATCACCGCGGGCGTTTGTTGCGTCGATTGCCGCGAAAGATGCACTGCGCGCGAAGGCTCCGTCTGGATCCACGTCATTACGAACGTGCCGGGCTGCGCCAGTTGCTTGCGATTCAGGAGATGCTGAGCATAGTCGCGCAATCCATAGGGGGATTGCAGCACATGCTTGCTGACGCCGAGCATTTCCACATCGCGTGAAAAAACCGTTTCCGCGCCGGTGACGTCGGCCAGGATGGGGCGATTGAACTTTCGATCGCTCGACTTGATCTGGTGAACCCAGTGCTGCAACTGCTTGTGCGTCTCGGGCTCGATCCGCACACCCAGATTCCAGAACAGAATCCCATCCGTCTCCGGGCCGAAAGGGAGCAGATTCGCCTTGTGGGCATCGAGGATTTCTCCCTGGCTGGACGTGGCGCTGGGAGGCCAGGCCGTCGCCCAGAGCCCGAGTTCGTTCAATTCGTCGATCAAGGCCCGATTCCGGAAATTGTCGACCCAGACGACATTTGCCCCCAGTTGGGAAAACAGTTCCACGGGTTCTTTCTGATAAGGGACGATGATGGGAAACACCGACCGCCCATTCACCTGTAAATGGTCCAATTGAAAGTCGATCCGCGGGGACTGCCGACTGGACTCAAATTGATCGAGTTGCGATAAACCCTCCTGCTCGGGTTCCACGATGGGGGCCATCCGCAGGTCGTCGAGCAGAATTTCGGTCATGCCTCGTCCGAGGGTCTGCCGCAAGATCACCCGATCAATGTACATGCCCCGCGGATCCAGTTCCGTCGGCTTCAGCGAACCCCGCCACAAAATGAGATGCTTGGCAAGCACGTCGTCGGAGGTACTGCAGGTCAGCCGTTGCCAGGAATTCTCCTTTTGCAGCACGTCTCCATTGATCAGACGTGTCAACGGCATGCCCGTTTCGGGATCGAGCTGGCGCGGAAAGACTACCCGAGCGGACAGTTGCACCCCTGGTCGATTACTGAAGACCGCCAGGGTCAATCGCAATTCATCCAGTATGCGAGCGGGAGGAATCGGGCATTCAATCACGACCGGAATGTCGTAGTCCGAAGTGACGAACTGAAACCGCTCCGCGGATTGTCCGGCAAACGCCAATCCATTCGTACGCTCATGCAGTTTGAGCAAGGCCCGTTGCGGATCGTACTGCACCCGGCACGACTTGTCCCCCTCCTCGAATCCAAACTGATATTCCTCTGCCCAGACCTCGGAAGAACTGGCCAAACACCCCAGCAGCAGGATTAAAAGGGCGCAAACCGTCCCTTTCGACCAGGCTTCCCTGGCCAGACGGGCCGTGACGCGGCAGACAGATTGTCGCAGGGAGAACACGGAGTTCACGTTCGCTCATCCTTGAGCTTGAACTGTCACTTTACCGGAGGGTTACTCAAGGAATCTGCGGGAAAAGCGCACACAGGAACAGTGCATTCGTCGTGATTTGATATTGATACAGACATTCGTCCCCTACCGGGAATCACTGCCATTCTGGCAGAAAAGGGCTCAAATGGGCTTCCGTTGACAGTAAAATAGTTACAACCGCGCTAAACAGGTCCGCAGTAGCGGCAAAATCGTTAATTCTGCATGTTTATTTATTGCAACATCCCAACCCCGAGGGTGAAACTGCATCTCGCCCGGGCCAGAATTCGGGCGAAGCATATCAGATAACGAACAGTAGCGACAACACCAGACTCTCCCCACGCTGCGGGACAGGCAAGCAGACTGGGTATTGTCGTGGTGATCCAGAAAGCGGCGCACAACATGGTACCTGCGAAATCTCGTTTTGATGATCAGGATACACAGGAATTACCACGTGAACTGATCGATTTGGGCCGGCGAATCGAATCCCTCCCCAAATCCGCCCAGAAGGATCTGGAATCCTGTTTCGATCAGGTTGTCGATTGCGTCCGCCGTCGCCGACGCATTCTGAATCTGGTGCAGGAAGCCTTGTCGCAATTAAGGCTGGATATCAAATACTTGATGTTCGATCTGGAAATGACACGCAAGGAACGGGACGAATTGCAGGCTCTACTCGACGACCAGGAGTGACTTTCGTACGATAGACTGGTGCTGCCCCGAAACCTCGGCAACGGTCGCGAGGCGAGGCGGGGTTTGGAAAAGGCGGCCCAAACTTTCGGGTGATCTTGAGTGCCCGCGGAAGTCTCGGGGGATCCTCTCACACGCCAGCGCGGAGTGGGCTCGGGTTTGCGACCGTTGACCGCGTGAAACAAACGCAGTCGACGGCAAACGGCGAGGATCGACCGCCCCGCACTAGAGGCGACCAGACTTGGCATCGTATCTATGGAAGAGGAGTCCCCTTATATGATTTCAGGCAGTTTTCGGTTTTTGTGCCTGCTCCCTGTGTGTCTGATTCTGGGAAATACCCTTCCGGTGGTTGCCCAGAATCCCGCAGTGGCCCCAATGATTCGCCTGATCGAAACTGGGAAATTGCCCGAGGCGCGTTTGCCTACCGTACTGGGAATGATCTGCAAGCGGGGAGACGAGGCCGATCTGGCGTTTGTATTCCGTAAGGCAACCGATCCTGAAACCCTGTCCTCCGAAATGCAACTGCACACTTTGGAATTGCTGGCCCAGGCGGCACGGGATCGCAACCTGAAACCGTCGGGGGAATTGAACGGCTTGAAGGATCTGCTACAGCAGGCCAACTCCGCCAACAATCTCGCCATGCAAAAACAGGTCATCGAACTGATCGGCCTGTGGCGAGTCCGTGAACTTGCGGGGGAACTGGCCATGTCGCTGCAGGCGGGAGTCACCCCCGATCTGGCGGAACCCTTGATCACGACCTTGGCGACCCTGCAGGGACGCGACGCCACGACATTGATTCTCCCGTTGACCAGGCCAGGCCAAGCGCCCCGCGTGCGCAAGCAGGCCATTGCCACCTTGGCCACGCTGGATCTCGAATTGGCCTCCACTGCCGCTGCGGATTATCTGGTCGAGGCCCGTGCGGGAGATTCTCTGAACAGCTTGCTGCAACCCTTTCTGGCTCGAAAAACGGGGCCCGAACAACTGGGGAAAGCGATTTCCAGTCGCACTATTTCCCCCGATATCGCGAAACTTGCCTTGCGGGCCCTGCTGGCCGCGGGACGCAATGACGAAGCCTTGTCCGCCCCCCTCGCGCGGGCCGCGGGACTGGAAAACAGTCTTCAACCGTTGTCCCCGGAGGAAATGGCGCGGCTGCAACAGGAAATACTTACCCACGGCGATGCCGCCCGCGGAGAGCAGGTTTTTCGACGCGAAGACCTGAACTGCTACAAATGCCATGCGCTCGGCCAGGCGGGGGGGAAAATCGGCCCGGATCTCAGCCCCATCGGAGGTACTTCGCCTCTCGATTATCTCGTGAACTCACTGTTGCTGCCCAGCCAGGCGATCAAGGAAGCCTATAAAACCCTGCTGGTGGTCGATGTCGAGGGGCTGTCGTTTACCGGGGTGGTGGTCGATCGGGATCAGGATCGCCTCATCCTCCGCGATGCCCAGGGAAAGGAACGGACGATTGCCATTGCGGATATCGAATTCGAGAAGGAAGGGGAATCGTTGATGCCCGCGGGGCTGACAAAATTCCTGACGCGAGCCGAGTTGATCGATCTCGTCAGATTCCTGTCGGCCCTCGGCAAGGATTCGGGCTACACCATGTCGTCCGAACCGACGATTTATCGCTGGCGTGTTTATGAAGACACTCCGGGAAAAGTGGCGGTGGAACTCTTCGATGACGATTCCGTGCGGAACATGCTGTTTGAATATGCCCCGGATCGCTGGCGGCCCATGTATTCCCTCGCATCGGGCGCTCTGCCGCTGGCCGATGCCGGGAAACTCGCCCACAGCCCCGTCATTTTTGCCTATGCGGAATTTCGCGTGAATGTGCCCGGTCACGTGCAGTTGAAACTGAACGATCCGCAAGGGATCACGCTCTGGCTCGACAATACCCGGGTTGCAGCTGAAAACTGGGAGAATCTGCCCGTGACCGAGGGACACCATCGCCTGCTGTTCCGCATCGACACGAACAAATTCCGCAACGAACATTTGCGGGCCTTGCTGCTGAAGGGCTCTGCCCCTGCCGCCGAATACAGCCTCGTTGTGGGAGAATAAAGAGTTACATTTGCAGCAGTCCCGGCCCTTGGCGGCTATTCCAGCGCGTGATACGGTTTCTGGGGATTTTCCCGGAATTCCAGAAAGGCAAACAACGCCAGGAGTTCCTCGGTGGAAAGTGGTTCCAGGGCTCCGGTTGGCATGTTCGAAACCAGGGATGGATGAAGCTGTTCGATTTCATTCCGAGCGACCGTTTGCGCTTGACCGTTGATATCGACGATGCGCACATTACCATCCTTTTCCGCGGACATCAGCCCCGTCAGGATTTTCCCCGACAGCGTGACAACCGTGGCCGACGGGAAATCCTCGTGGAGTTCCAGGGAGGGAAACAGAATCGCTTCCAGTAACTCCTTCCGCTGGCGCATGGCTGCAATATCGGAAAGATTCGGCCCTTGCGCGGTCCCCAGGTTTCCCTTGATATGGCATTTCGAGCAATTCGTTTTTACATAAACTTCGCGGCCCTGTTGCACCTGCTCGGCGGAAAAAGCGGCTGTTTCCAGCAGGTCTTTTGTTTTCCGGTAGGTCCAGCGGCCCTCTGCCGGTTCGGTGGGCCACTCCGGGGTGGGTTCCTCGGGCCATTTCTGGCGATACCACTCCTGATAACTCGCCAGCGTGGTCCGCTGCTCCCCATTCGATTCGGTCGCCTGCATTCCGGACCAGTGCCGCAGCAGATCGATTGCCACCTGCTGCTGTTCTTCCGGCAATTTCAGTCCGAGCAAAATGACGCGGCGAATCCAGTGGGAATTCGTTGCCCGTTGCCGAAACCGCAGCAGCGCTTTCATGACGGATACCGCCTGTTCCCCCTCGAGCATGGGCAGGGAGCGAATTAGAAAACGCCAATCCTGCAAATCGTTTGGAGACTTGATGGCCGCCAGGCTCAGCCCGTGGGCCGCTTCATCGCGGAATTCCGTATCACTTTCAAATACCGAACGCAGATACCACAGGTCTTCGTCTTCCCCCGCATCCCCCAGCATTTTCAGCATGGACGCCCGCAAGGCCTGTACCTCGGCGGAAAATTGTCCCACCAGCGAGTCGTCGATGGCGATCAGTCGCTGCCGCGTCTGCCGCTCGCCGAGACTTTCCGCCAGGCCCGCAACTTCTTGCCTCAACTCGGCGATCGAAGGTGGCTTCGGCCCGTCCGCTGCCCACGTTGGCACAGCACCCCCAACCTGCCAACAGAGCAAACCCAACAGAATCGCCCCGAAGCAGCGATTCGGAATGCGTGGGAGCGTAACTGCGCGCCTCGCGAGCTGTCCGAGCACCGGGAAATGGCCTTGCATGTGTTGCCCTTGAACAAAGTGTGTTAGACTGTCTGCTGTTGAGAATAGCGTGCCGAGACCTGGTTTTGCCACTCGGGACGCTTAAAATTTCCGATCCCTGGGCCCTTCCGTGTTGCTCGAAAGAGACTGCCGATGTCGTCCTCCACACTTATCCGAAATGCCACTTGCGTCCTGCCGAACGCCACGCTGCGACTGAATGTGTTGCTCGCGGAGGGCAAACTTCATCTCGATCCACCCGATACCATCCAGGCAGACCAGGTGATCGACGCTACCGGCCTGCATTTGCTGCCCGGCGTGATTGACGATCAAGTCCATTTTCGCGATCCCGGACTCACTCACAAGGAAGACCTGCACACCGGATCCCGGGCCTGCGCGGCAGGGGGCGTCACCACGTTTCTGGAAATGCCCAACACCAGGCCGACCACGACCACGTGCGAGGCATTGCATGAAAAACTCGCCCTGGCAGCGGAAAAATCGATCGTGAATTACGGTTTTTACATCGGGGCCACGCCGCACAATCTGGAGGAACTGAAGCGGGCTCGCCGCACGCCGGGCATCAAGATTTTCATCGGCTCCAGCACGGGCGATCTGCTTGTCGACGACCAGGAGGCCCTGGAACGGATCTTCGCGGAAACCTCGCTGCCGATATGTGCGCATTGCGAAGATGAATCCACTGTGCGTGCCAACGCGGCAGCCCTCGGCGGAGGGCATGAATTTCGCGATCACTCCCGCATACGCGATCATCGGGCGGCGGTCCTGGCGACGGAGCGGGCCATGGATCTGGCCATTCGGCATCGGCATCCCTTCCATGTACTGCATGTTTCCACCGCTCGGGAATGCGAGTTATTGCAGGCCTATTACGATGCGTTGGATCACGAGAAGGATAGCGTGATCACGGCGGAAGTCTGCCCGCATCATTTATTGTTTCATGTGGAGGATTACGATCGGCTGGGCTCGCTGGTGCAGATGAATCCATCCATCAAAACCGTCGAAGACAATCTCCGGCTGTGGCGGGCCTTGAACGAAGGGACGATACAAGTCGTTGCCACCGATCACGCGCCGCATACCTGGGAGGAAAAACAGCAGCCTTATCCTCGTTCTCCCTCGGGGTTGCCTGCCGTGGAAAACTCGCTGGCACTGATGCTGAACGCGGTGCATGAGGGAAAAACCTCGCTGGCACGCGTTGTCGATGCGATGTCACTCGCCTCCGCCCGCATCTGGGGCCTGGCCAACAAGGGACAACTGGCGGAAGGATACGATGCCGACGTGGTCCTGGTTGACCTGACTCGACAGCGAACCATCCGCAATGCCGAACAGCAGACGAAATGCGGTTGGAGTCCCTGGGACGGCGTCACACTCACGGGGTGGCCCGTGAAAACCTGGTGCGGGGGCGAACTTGTGTTCGACGGGGAACGTGTCAACGACAAGCATCGCGGTCGCGAAGTGGAATTTAATCGTTCCGAATCCATCCGTTCCTAACTAATTTATCGCGGGAATTAAGCGGTATGAACGTGAGCGGTTACGGGGCGAAATCAGGTCTGCCGGGGATCGCGGGTATGCGGCTGCTGATCGCGCTGCTGCCCATGCTGCTGTTGGTCATCGTGCTGCCGGCAATGCCGCTGTTGGCGCAGCCTCCCGGGACCGCGCCCGAGTCTTCCCCGCCGGTAGAGACGCCTCCTAGCGACTCGGTTACCGAGTTGCCAATGCTGGAGGATGTTCCCCGCCCGACCATGGCCGAGTTGCTGCGCGAGGAACCACGCGATTGGATAGTGACCCACGCCGGACGCGTGCTGGTGATTCCCGCGATTTCTCCTCGCCCGGATCATCTCGACTGGCTGCTGGCTCAGCAGAAGAAGTTGCAGCCGCTTCGCCCGCAGGATCCGGTGGCCTTCGAGCAGTGGCAAGCCGAAGTGCGCCGCTTCAACTTCATTACCCTGGAAGTGGAAGATAATGGCGTGGAAGCCGATTTTCGGCTGCCGACGCGACATATCGCCCGTATCCTGTACCATGAAGACCTGGCCCTGGAACTGGCCGGTGAAATGATTACGCAGGACAACCTGAGCGATGCCCGCCGACTGATCAGCTATGTGGCCCAGCGGGAATTCACGAATAATCGTAAACGGGAAAGAGAATTGCTCGAACCTCTCTCCTGGCCGGGATTGATCGAGGCCCAGCGGCGTCTCATGGCTGCCGAAGTTCGCGCGGAACTACAGGGGAAACAGCCCCAACAGGCCTTCCAGTTGGCCCGTTTCCATTGGACGCAAGATCCCGGTTGCGAGGAATTGCCGGCACTGACCGGTGAAATTCTGGATGCCATGGCTCCGGTTTTAATCGCGGAACAGGATTTCCGCCAGTTGCGTTATTATCTGACGCAATTCCGGGAAATGACGCCCGAGCAGCCGCGCATCGCCGACTGGTCCAACGAATTGCTCTCGCGGGCGCGGGAAGAACTGCGACAGGCCGAACAGGCCAGCCGCGCCGCCGATGAGCGAACCGCCGCCCTGCACGCCTGGGCCAGTGTGAACATCTGGCCCGGGGAGAGTGACTTGCAGCGCCGCGCGGCCCCTCCCCGCGAACGCTATCCCCTGCTGCGAACCGGCCTGCTGCGAAACCAGGCGATAATCCCCGCCTATCGCCACCAGATGCTCGATCATGAATGGTTCACGGTGGAATCGATCAAGGAAGGCTATCCGCGCTATCGCTCGCGTTTCGTGGAATCGTGGGTGCCCCGGGAATTGGGAAAAAGCATATACGTCACTCTGCGCCGTCGGCAACAACCATTTGAATCGCAACCGAACGTCAGTAGCACGGAGTTGTTCGCGGAACTCTCGCGCGCCACCGTTGCCACCGGACCGGAGGAACGTGGGCTGTTCGCGGAATCTGTGATGAACATCCAGCGGGAATCGCCCATGGAACTCTCGCTGCTGCTGCGAGATCAAACCCCCCATCCACTGGGCTGGCTGGCCGCCGTGCTAAGTCAGGCCCCCGCCGCCCCTGCTTCCCATACCCTGCTGCGGGAAGGGCGTTTTCGCGTGCACCTTCCCTCCACGGAACTCGAACAGCGGATTCCCGATCAGCGGTCCATCCGGTCCTTTGCGTCGGCTCGCAATATCAACACCCGCTACCTGGCGGAAGTGCAAGACTTCATCCATGACGATCCCCGCGAACTCCTGCGCGGCTTGCTGCGCGATGAAATTGATTTCATCCCCGATGTCCCCACGGAATATGTTTCACGATTGCGGGACGATCAACGGTTCCGCGTCTATCCCTACCTGTTTCCGAGAATCACCGCGGTGCAGTTCCATTTGCGGGGATGCCTGAAGGACCAGAACGAACTGAGGCAGGCACTCCTGTTGACTCTGGATTCGAAGGCCCTGCTGGAACAACTCGTGCCGCCCGACTCGCCCGCGGCCCCGTTTCATGAGACAGCCACTTCGCTGACCCCTCCCGGTTCCCACGCGTGGTTGCCGCAACCCGTGTCGGCGGAATACGACCCGATCGCCGCACGCGCCCTGGCCGTGCTGTTGCTCCGCAAACCCGCCACGCCCCGCGGCATCCGGCTGGCCGTTTCGCCCGAAGCAGGGGCCCGACGACTGGCGGAGCAAATTGCCCGGCAATGGCGTTCGTTGGGATTGGAAATAGAAATCCTCACCGTCGATGAGTTTTCCCTTCCGGAGGCCGAGGACGGCGTACCCCTTTGGGACGCCCGTGTGATGTCGTACCACATGCATGCTCCCCTCCACGAACTTCCCGCCTTGCTGACCGACACGGGCCGTTTGCCCCCCCGAGAACTGCAAGCGCTGCCACTGCCGTTGCGTCAAGCCCTGCTGGAACTGGAATCCAGCCGCGACTGGAGTGATGTCAACCGGGCTTTGTCGACGCTGCAAACTCAACTGGCGTCGAATGCCTGGATGCGGCCTCTCTGGAACAGCCAGATCTTTGCAGTGGGGCGGCGCGAATTGCGTGGGCCTGTCGCTCCCCTCCTCACGCCCGCCCAGGACATTGATCGCTGGAGTATTACTCCCGTGGTCCCCCGGTTCTGAAACTCGGGAGGATGTCCAGCGCGCAATGGGACCTCAATTGTTCCTTCAGATGATCGAGCGCTGCGTCCGTATAGGTGGGGCCTTCCGGCAAGTTTCCCCAGACAGGTTTAGGCCAGCAGGCATCGCCCGGCTGGCGTCCCACCACATGCAGATGCATCTGAGGCACCACATTGCCAATCGCTCCCAGGTTCACCTTGCAATAACCGAGTTCGTGCTTGAGCAACCGCGACAGAGACGACAATCGCTCGAGCAATTCCGCCCGACGTGCGGAGGCCAGATCGAGAAAATCGGCGGCTGTTGTTTCAGGAACCAGAATGAACCAGGGAAGCGAAGCATTGCGATGCAGTAATAATGTGTCGTTACCCCAGTTTCCCAGCACCAGGCAATCAGCCAGCAGTTGAGGATGAATCTCCATATTGTTCCGCCCGTAACAGATTCAGAGTGTAGGCCAGCGAATTGAGACGCGTGGCGGTATCATCCGCGCGCGACATGAACACCACGGGAGCGGAGGTTCCGCGCAGCACGCCCCCAAAGTGGCAATCCGCTGTGTACATGATGGCCTTGACTGTCAGATTCGCGCTGACCAGATCGGGAAACAACATGCCATCCGCATGCCCGATTACCGGATCCTCGAGCCGTTTCTTATCCCCGGCTCCTCGGTGATAGGCCAGATCAAACGAAAGCGGCCCCGAAACCTGGCAAGCGCCCCAGCGCCCCTGCCGCCCCTCGTTCGTCAGGAATTCCGCATCGAGTGTATCGGGCAACGCCGCATTGACTTTCTCCGTGGCCGACATCACCGCAAGGCGCGGCTCTGGGCAACCCAGCAAGCGAGCCGTTTCCACCAGGTGGCGAATCAGATCGGTTTTTTGCTCCAGGGTGGGAGCAATCGTAATCCCCGTGTCGGTCAGCAGAAACACGCGTTGATCCCGGGGTATCTCCATCAGCACCATCTGGCAGATGACCCGTTCGGTGCGCAGGCCCGTTTCCCGATTCAGGACGGCTTTCATCAGATCGGGCGTGGCGATCTGGCCCTTCATCAGCAGCCGTGCCTCGCCGCGATGGATACATTCCACTGCCGCAACCGCGGGCTGCTCGGCATCGATGATCGTACAGCCCGACAGCTCGATTCCCTGTTCGGCGGCCAGCGCTCGAACCCGGGAGGCATCGCCACACAACAGAGGACGAATCCACCCTCGGCGGATCCCCTCGGCCGCCGCCGCCAGCACCGTGGGATCGTCACCCCCCGCCACCGCTACGCCGACTGGCTCGCGCAGGGCGTCCGCGCTCGCGTACAATTCCTTGAAGGATGGCAGCGTCCGGCTCGATACGTGTTGGCTCATCATGCTTTCGTCCCGCTTCTGCTTCGCGAATTCAATTCTACCCTCTGGTATTGCACCACGTTTGCGTGGATTATCCCTTTACCTCGCAGTTATGCAGCAGGCTTGTGCCAGCCCGTTTGACGCACCCGCGGTGTACGCTCAGGTTCCCGTCCATTTCGGCGCGCGTTTGGCCAGAAAGGCGCTAATCCCCTCCTGGGCATCGTGTTTCAGGGCATTTTCCGTCATAACGCAAACGGCGTCTCCATAGGCCTCTGGTTCCGACATGGAAAGTTGACGCTTAAATGCCGCCTTGCCCAACCGGATTGTCAACGGACTGGAATTGACAATTGCAACACAGTATTCCGCAATGACACTATCCAGCTCGGCCAGACTCGCCACCCGATTGATCAAACCAATTTCCCAGGCCCTTCGAGCGGTGATCGGCTGACCCGTCAGCAACATTTCCATGGCGACCTTTTGAGGTACCGCGCGGACCAGCGGCACCATGGGTGTGGTGCAGAACAAACCGATCTTCACGCCTGGCGTGGCAAATCTGGCTTCCTCGGAAGCCACCGCAAGATCGCAAGCCGCCACCAGTTGACACCCCGCCGCCGTCGCGATGCCGTGCACCCGGGCAATGACCGGTTGAGGCATCCGGCGTAACTGCAGCATCACATCGGAGCATGTGCGAAACAACTCCTGATATTCCGCTTCGTCGCGACCTGTCATTTCGCCCAGGTCGTGCCCAGCGCAAAACGCGGGGCCATTTCCCCCCAGTACGATCACGCGTGCAGTTGCATCCTGCTCCAGTCGAGTCAACTCTCGCTGTAGCGCCTGCAGCAATTCGAACGACAACGCATTCCGCTTTTCGGGCCGATTGAGCATCATCCGCGCCACGCCATCCTGCTGTTCACAAGTTAAAATAGAATCGGTCATTGTTCCCTTCCGCTCCTGTCCCGTGTGCCTGGCAAAAGTTGCCGTCGGATGCGCCTCGCCTGTGCGCCAGCATTCGCTGAACGATCCTGCCTGCACGAGTGTAACACACACATTCTTATCCTCCAGCGAAGCGCGGGAAATCAGAATGCTTCCACTCCGTACCTTCCCGGAGGGGACATCTCCCGACTGTCCACTCCGGGGATGCAGCAGGAAATGGAGCCTCGAGTTGGAATTCGAGCCGCGCGCCGCACAAGGGGGACTGACTTTTTCACCGTTCTCCCCTATGATAGGAATGATGCGGAATCAGGTTTTTTCTGTTTTCGGGCAGGGCAGAGATGACGTCTCCTCGCGGTAAACACGGTCGGTGTCCCTTGTGCGGGCGGGAAGTGGCCCTCACGTTTCACCACCTGATCCCCCGTAAACTGCATCGCCGGGATTTTTACCGCAAACGCTTCCGCAAGGAGGAATTGAATCAGGGGATCGATATTTGCCGCCCCTGCCACAACGGGATCCACGACCGCTTCGATGAAAGCACGCTCGCCGAGAGGTTTGCCTCGCTCTCGTCGCTGCTCGAACATCCCGATTTGCAACGCCATTTTCGCTGGGTCGCGCGTCAGAAAGTTCGGGTGCGACACTCCTGACCCTGTACCTTATTATCTCCTGGACGACGACCGTCTGGTTCTTGCCAAAGTCCGATTCTAAAGTGAAACTGATTTTTTTCGGAAGGCGTCCTGGAGACCCCAGCCGGACTCCCCCACTCGATTATCACAATCGAAGCAGCACTTGAGATTCCTTGTACCCGGACAATCAATTTGAGGGAATTCCGTCATGCGACCAACCATTCGGCAACTGCTGTTCGGGCTGAGTCTGCTCACCCTGGCTTGGGGGCCTCCGTCATCCGCTCAATCCCCGCCGGAGGGACTTACTCCTGCCGAGCGCGGATATTGGTACATTCTCAACAAGGCCTATGTACCAGCCGATTTCGACCAGGACACGTTCGATAACGCCTGGCGCGTATGGCCCGAAGCACTCAGGCTACAGGCCGAACAGGCGACTCCCGAGGAACGTCGCCGCATGGCATTCCATCGCTATGGCTTGACTCCCCGCCCCGGTGAAACTTCCGACCTCCCCCTGCAATACGTCGTCACCGCCAGCGGAGGGTGGTCCATGAATTGCTTTACTTGCCATGGCGGAGAGTTGAACGGGCAGGTTCTGCCGGGACTACCCAACACCCGGCTCGCCCTGCAGACGATCACCGAGGAAACCCGCCAGGTCAAACCGCTCCTCAAGAAGCAGCTGCTGGCTTCCGACATCGCCAAGCTGATCTTCCCGATGGGGAGCACGGTCGGGACCACTAACGCGGTGATGTTCGGCGTGGCCCTGGAAAATTACCGTGATGCCGACCTCAACGTCGTCGCCCGGTTTACTCCACCTCAGTTGACTCATCACGACATGGATGCCCCTCCCTGGTGGCATTTCCGCAAGAAGAAGCAACTCTACGCGGATGGATTTGTCGAAAAAAGTCATCGCGCTCTAATCCCCTTCATGCTGGTTCGCTCGAATGGCCCCGAAAAAGTCCGTGCCGCCGAAAGTGATTTTCAGGATATCGCGGCCTTTCTGGAATCCTTGACGCCTCCCCTCTATCCGTACGCCATCGATCGGAAACTGGCCGCTCGGGGGGAGGTCGTGTTCAATGCGCACTGTGCCCAGTGCCATGGAACTTACGGTGACAACCCGGAATACAACCCACCCAACGTGCCGATCGCGGAAATCGGCACCGACCCCGTCCGCTGGAAGGCCCTCTCCCGGAACCATCGACAGAACTATGCCCAAAGCTGGCTGGCAAATTATGGTCAGCAGAACACTATCGTCGAACCGGCAGGGTATCTTGCCCCGCCTCTCGATGGCATCTGGGCCTCCGCCCCTTATTTGCACAACGGCAGCGTCCCCACTCTATGGCACATGCTGCATCCCGATCAGCGCCCCCGGATCTGGAAACGGACGGGCAATGCCTATAATCCCGAGCAGGTCGGATTCCTGGTGGAAACACCCGAGACGCCGCCAGACGATCTCGCCCCCGCAGAGCTTCGTAACTACTTTCGCACCAGCCAGTTTGGGAAAAGCGCGGCAGGGCATCGCTACCCCGAGGCCCTCACCGCTGAGGAGAAAATCGCTCTGCTCGAATATCTGAAAACACTGTGATCCGCGGCATTTCCATCAGCATCGGCCAAGGCCACATGTGAACGCAGCCGGGGTGCAATTCCGAGCCTGGCCCCAGAGCAGAACCCGGGGGCACCTTATTTATTTGAATTTCCTGGTCTTCTTTTGCTTGTGTTGACAAGTGTTGTTGACACATGGATAATTCCGTCATGAGCAGTTCCCAGATACATCATTCGGAATCCCGGATCCAGTTCGATTCGCCCGCGCAGGAACTCTATTTGAACCTATGGCGTACGTATGATTGCCTGAAGTCGATCGAAGAGGAGTTATTTTCCCAGTATCAGCTTTCGCCGCAACAATACAATTTACTGCGTATCTTGCAGCATGTGCATCCGGAATCGCTGCCCACGCTGAAGCTGGGGCGGGCCATGATATCCCGTTCGCCGGACATCACGCGGATGCTGGATCGGCTGGAGCAGCGGGGGCTGATCCAACGCCTGCGTCGCGAGCTGAATCGGCGCGTGGTGCAGGTGCAGTTGACCCCTGCGGGACTGGAATTATTAGAGGAAGTAGCCGATCAGGTACGCGAGATGCACGAGCGGCAACTGGGGCATTTGGCGCCGGAAGAGCAGCAGCAGTTATTGAAATTGCTGAAACTGGCGCGCTCCAAGAACGAGGATGGAAGCTGCGGCTGGCTGGGCCATTGAGAGAGCCAGCGCCAGCGGGCTCTCATGAAGATGTGAATCATTCGAGGTCACAGGCATGTCGGCGCAGAAATTCACCCTGGTATCCTTCTGGAAGCTGCGCCCGTTCATTCTCTGGCTGGGAATATTTTACTCCTGCTGGCTGATGCTGATTCTGCTGGGAGGATACGGAGAAACGCTGAAGACCCACTGGCCGATTGCGCTTTCCATGGCGTTTGGTTCCTACTTCGCGGGCTCCACGCCGATGGGAGGGGGGACGGTCGGTTTTCCCGTGCTGGTACTACTGTTTGAGTATCCGGGTGCGATGGGCCGAACATTTGGCCTGGCGATCCAGTCAATTGGCATGGTCTCCGCCAGTATCTTCATTTTTTCCGCGGGCTATCCCGTGCAGTGGCGGTTGTTGCGTCCCGCGCTGCTGGGCACGCTGATCGGGACTCCGCTGGGTGCCACGTTCATCGCCCCGGTGCTCCCTGATATCTGGGTCAAATTGTTGTTCGCCATTGTCTGGGCCAGTTTTGGCGTCATGCACCTGGTGAAGCTGAAGGAGTTGGTCAACTCTCACGAGCTGGATGTCAGCTATGGAAACCTGGACCGTGTTATCGGTTTTTCGGTCGGAATGTCGGGTGGCATAGTGGCTTCGCTGACGGGCGTTGGGATCGATATGATGCTGTATGCCACGCTGGTGCTGCTCTATCGGGCCGATTTGAAGATGGCCATTCCGACCTCGGTGATCATCATGGCGTTCACATCGCTGGTGGGTATCGCCTCGAATGTGCTGCTTTCCCGCATCAACCCCGCCGTGTATGGCATCTCGCCAGCCGTGTTCCCGAACTGGCTGGCGGCGGCGCCGGTGGTGGCCATCGGCGCTCCCTTTGGCGCTTTGATCGTGAACCTGATTTCGCGCACGCCCACCATCCTGGTGGTTTCGCTGTTGTGCATTGGCCAGTTTGCCTGGACGCTGATGCAGGAGAAGGTGAGCGGCGGCCTGCTGATCTGTGCCTTCGCGGGAGTAGGGATCATGAATCTTGCCTTTATGGTTCTGCATCGCTTCGGGCACTCTTCGACTCTCGCGAAACGGAATGTGCCGACGAATCCCATTGCCTATGCCCCAGTCTCGAATACCGAGATCGCGCTGCATACTCCCTCCGAGTGAAGCGGCCCGCCTGCCCAACCTCCCCATCGCAGGCCGAGATTACGAGCGGCTTCGTTCCGGTTTTTCGGTATTGCGAACGACCAGGATCCACTCCTCCGGGACACGGCAGTCCAGGCGTGAATTCGTCGTCCAGGGGGCGAGGGGTGAACCGACCGTGACCGGGCAGGTAAAAAATTTTTGAAAAATTGGGGCGGAACGATCTTGCTGAAACGAAAAGCGGTCCCTATATAATTGCGACATGCAGAGTGCGTGGGATTGTCGAGGTCGGGGCAGAGCGTTAACTCCTCGATACGTCGCGACCCATCGCCTGCAAGTAAACCGGACAAGAAATTAGATTTCCTGATATTGCACTTATTGTGTTTTGAGCGAGCTTCCTCCAAGACCAAACTCTCCACCCCATTCGCCAATTGCTCGCTCCTCGTTTATCGAAAACATCGGGAAGTTCAACTTGTTCGCGTCCCTTGGTCTGTATTTATTTGGCGAAACTCAACGCACCGCTCCGGCAACTGCGGGAATCAGGTCATTGCTGATCCACGCAGCCTTCCTCCAAGCCGCCCTGCACCGTTGAGCTGATTTCAACGAAACAAGGATTGTTGGGACTCGGATTCCATAAGTTGAATCCCCGTCCATGTTGTGCCGCTTTCTTCGTGGTTACCCTCCTGCACTGCGCTCCGACCAGCCAGGCGTCCTGCGCTACCGGTCCGCACTCATCCGCTGGGTATCGACGACCATTGCTTCCAATTCCCAGAAGGAACTGAATTGATGAGTGAATTCCTTGATGTGCTGGCTGCCCCAATGGACTCCGAGGACGAACCGCCCAGTTCGCAGGGGCGCAATCGTCTTGCGCCTTCCCGCCCCCCCCAGGCCTTGCTGCCGGAACTCGCCCCCGCAACCCCTTATCCCCTCGAAATCCTGGCCGATGGATCGGCTGCGGGAACCGAAATCAGCTATGTGCGTTTAAAGGTCAACGAGAGCGACTACCTGGAAGCGATTTCCTCGGCTCGCCCTCGCTTCGATTCCTCCCCAACCGATTTTTCGACGCCACGGAACCTCCCCGAGCCGGAAAGAAACGAAGGCGAACGTACCCGTTTGTTCCGCGAACGGTTTTATCCCGACGTCTCCCTTCGGCAATGGGATGACTGGCGCTGGCAGGCCCAGAACCGCATCCGCCTGTTGGAGCAGTTCGAACGCATGCTCGAGCTGGCCCCCTTTGAACGGGAGGCGCTCCTGCAGGGAGGGACGATGCTTCCGGTGGGCGTAACGCCCTACTACATGAGTCTGCTCGATCCTGCCGATCCCGCGCAACCGCTGCGAAAAACCGTGCTCCCTTCGACGGCAGAATTTCAACGGACGCCCGGGGAAGCCGACGATCCCCTCGGGGAAGATGGCCACAGCCCCGTTCCCGGGCTGGTGCATCGCTACCCTGATCGCGTTCTGCTGCTCGCGCTCGATTTCTGCTCGACCTATTGCCGCTACTGCACCCGCTCTCGAGTGGTGGGACATGGCGAAATCGCACCGAGCGAAGCCCGACTGGAAAAGATCTTTCAGTACCTGGAAAATTCTCCGCAAGTGCGCGACGTGTTGATCTCCGGCGGAGATCCCTTGGCGTTGAAGGACGAAAAACTGGGTTATATTCTCGGTCGGCTGCGGGCCATCAAGCACATCGAGTTCGTCCGCCTGGGGACGAAAATGCCAGCGGTCCTGCCACAGCGTATCACGCCCGAACTCGTGAAGGTTCTGCGTCAGTTTCATCCCCTTTGGATGAGTCTGCATTTTCTGCATCCCGAGGAATGCACGCCGGAATCGAAACAGGCCTGCGAGCGCCTGGCCGATGCTGGAATTCCCCTGGGGTCGCAAACCGTGCTACTCAAGGGGGTGAACGATAACGTGGAGACGATGAAGTCGCTGGTGCATCATCTGCTCAAAAATCGCGTACGCCCCTATTATCTGTACCAGTGCGATCCCATCAGTGGCTCGGCCCATTTTCGCACCACGGTTGCCAAGGGGCTTGAAATCATTGCGGGGCTGCGCGGCCATACCACGGGGTATGCCGTCCCGACCTATGTCATCGATGCACCTGGCGGTGGAGGGAAAATTCCCCTGCAGCCCGAATATGTCGTGGGGCGATCCGGCGACAACCTCGTGTTGCGGAATTTCGAGGGCGAAACGTTCCACTATCCCGATCCGGAGAACTGATCGCGATGGAACTGGCCATATTGGGGCAGGAGGAGTTTCTGTGTGCCCGTTGCGCGCGGCACACCCGCACCTGTTGCCAGGATAGTGAGATTTACGTGACACCCGGTGACGTGGAACGGATCCGCACGGCGAGTGGACGCGAGGACTTTTTCGAGTTTCGCGTCCCCGCCGATCCGATTTACGGGCTGGAGCACGACGACCCACTCTGGCTGGAATGCGTGTTTCGCGAGGATGGGACACGCCGTGTGTTGAAGCAACGGGAAAACGGCGACTGCCACTTTCTCGGCACGGCCGGTTGTTGCTTGCCATTGGAAACACGGCCTCTGGTTTGCAGGTTGTATCCGTACGATTACACCGCGGCAGGTCTGCTTGAAAAACTGTCGCGGGGTTGTCCGATCGAACTGTTGCCCGCGGGCAAGGGGTTGATCGAAGCACTCGCCATTTCCCGTGCGGACGCGGAACGCTGGCACCTGCAACTCTACACGGAAATTCGACAGGAGAAATCTCCCGTCCAGAACCTCTGAGCCGACTGCACAAGCCGAGGAGTGATCATGATCCGCCTGCCTCGACCGGCGCTGGCGTGTGCGGCTCCGATTCACTGCGCCAAGGGCGCGATGCGGACGCGTGGGCATGCGGCATGCTTTTCATCCAGGGAGGGATTCGTCACACTGAACGCGATCAGGGTTCGCGCCAGAATTCCCCGCAGGGACGGCTCTCGTGTTGCGGACCTTTGCCAATCTAGCGACTTGCATCAGGACCCACGAACATGACGCCCCACTTCCGAACGACCGCACGGACATCCCGCGATGGGTACTTCATCAATCCGATTGCGGGTCTGCTGCTGTTATTGTTGATTACGGCAGCGTTCTCGCCGGCCAGTGCGGATGATTTCATCCTCGAAGAAAATGTTATGGTCCCGATGCGTGACGGGGTGCGCCTGGCAACGGATATCTATCGCCCCGCCAGCGACGGAAAACCTCTCGACAAGCCGTTGCCCGTAATCCTCACCCGCACCCCGTACAACAAGCGCGGCGCCCAGTCCGCCGCCCGGTACTTTGCCACGAACGGGTATGTGTTTGTCGCGCAGGATACGCGCGGGCGATACCAATCCGAGGGGGTCTGGCACATGCTGACCGACGACGGGCCGGATGGAGTCGATTGCGCGGCCTGGATTGGGAAACAACCCTGGTCCGACGGCAAGATCGGAATGATCGGCACTTCGTATGTCGGCGGTACCCAGCACGCGCTGGCGCTGGCGGGTGCGCCGGAACTGAAAACCGTGATTCCCGTCGATGCCATGTCCAATCTGGGCCGTCAAAGCCTGCGCAATGCCGGGGCTTTTGAAATGCGGTTCTGGAACTGGATTTTTCTGAACGGGGGGCGAGGCAGTAATGCCGCTACCGACCCCGGCACCGCCGCCGAGTTGAAGGAACTGGCGGACCAGCGTTTCACGTATCTACGGAATCTGCCGACTCGTCGAGGCATGACCCCGCTCCGCCTGGCGGCGGAATACGAGAACTGGCTGATCGAAGCGATGGAACATGGGGCGAACGACGAATTCTGGGTTCAGAACAACATCGTCGATTTTCCGGAAAAATATCAGGACATTCCCGTTTATCTCGTCTCGGGCTGGTACGATTCCTGGGGAGGCAACAACACGGCGAATTTCATGGCACTTGGGAAAACCATTCGAGGGCCGGTTTACCTCATCATGGGGCCCTGGATTCATGGTGCCCAGTCGAATTACGCCCACGGTCAGGTGACCTTCGGCAAGGACGCCGCGATTCCCGATCAGTGGGCCTGGCGCAAGGAATGGTACGACCACTGGCTGAAGGGAATGGATAACTCCGTGGGGAAGTCGGCACCATTTGCGACACCCGTCCGCATTTTTGTGATGGGAACCGGAGACGGCGGCAAGGATGAACAGGGACGATTGCGCCATGGGGGCTACTGGCGCGACGAACAGGAATGGCCACTCGCTCGGACGGTGTCTACTCCCTACTATTTGCAGTCTGGTGGAGGTTTGACCCCACGGAAACCCGAAGGCAAGGAGTCTGTCACTTCATTTCAATTCGATCCCCGCAACCCCGTCCCCACCATCGGGGGGAACATCTCCTCCCACAACGACATTCTGCTGCAGGGGGCCTGGAATCAAAAGGGGGGAGAACATGTCTGGAACTTCACCAACCCCGTCCCCCTGTCCGCCCGGAACGACGTGGTGGTCTTTCAAACCGAACCTCTCGCGGAGGATGTCGAGGTGACGGGCGAGATTGAAGTGAAGCTTTACGCCGCCAGTTCCGCTGTCGATACCGACTTCACCGCAAAACTGATTGACGTGTATCCCCCCTCGTCCGACTGGCCAGGCGGATTCGATCTGAACATCGGCGATGGCATCATCCGTGCCCGCTTCCGGGAAAGCCTGAAGGTCGAGAAACTGATGCGGCCCGGCAACGTCTACGAATTCACCATCAAGTTGTATCCGACCTCGAACGTCTTCAAGCAGGGGCATCGCATCCGCGTGGATATCTCCAGTTCGAACTTTCCCCGTTTCGATATCAACCCCAACACCGGAGAACCACTGAATCGCCATCGCCTGGTCCAGGTTGCCAACCAGACAATCCACCACAGCGCCAAATATCCCAGCCACATCCTGCTCCCCATCATCCCCAGGTAATCGGTGTGGCCGGAAGTGGTGTCACGGGTCGGCTTGTCCGCCAGTGCAACCCGGAGTGAGGGGGCTTGCCGATCGCGCGAATCTTGAATGGCTTGCTTACACTGGCGGTCCGTTGGGTTGTCAACGGATCACAAAAGATGTCCGCGCGGAGACGGTGAAGCGTCAATGCCTCCTCTTGAATTCACCCCGAGAGCTGGCCGAGAGGAGTCCCCCCGTCTTCCAACACAAAGCGGGGACGGCCGCGATGATCGAGATACTGCACTTCGAGCGGAACCCCCATGTGTTTCAGAATCGTGGCCCCCAGGTCGCCGGGAGTCACCGGGCGATCCTTGATTTCGCCACCGATTCTGTCGGACGCGCCAATCACCCGACCATGTTGCAGTCCCCCTCCCGCCAGGGTCATCGACATGACAAACGGCCAGTGATTCCGACCATCGGTGCTCCCCTGGGTGCCGATCTGGGGTGTGCGTCCGAATTCTCCCATCGCCAGCACCAGCACATCCTCCAGCAGGCCACGCTCGTCCAGATCGTTCACCAGCGTGGTCAGCAGATGATCGAACACCGGCAGCAGCGGACGCAAACCATTCCAGATGCCTCCGTAGGGTGGAATGTTGTCTCCATGTGTATCCCAGGTGCCCGAGGCCCCGTGATGACTGAGGTCGATCGTGACGAAGCTGACACCGGCTTCAACCAGTCGTCGGGCCAGCAACACCTGCCGCGACCATTCATGGGAACCGTACCGGGCGCGAATGGCTTCCGGCTCTTGGGAAATGTCGAACGCCAGCCGGGCCCGGTCTCCCAGCACCATGTCGAAGGCCTGCTGATTGAAACGGCTGGTCGCTTCCATGGACCCGTCCAGGTCCAGTCCACGGCGCATCCGGTCGAGATCTTCATTGAGCACGCGCCGATTCGCCAGGCGATCCGCGTCCAGACCCGAGGGCAAGGAAAACAACTGCCCGACATCGTTCCCATTGAACGGATCGTACGCGCGTCCCAGATATCCCCCCCAGGCCACGTGCGAGCGCGATTTCATATTCAACACCACGGAAGGGGGCAGATCGCGGTGCAGTTTCAGACGCTCCCGGGCTATTACCGAGGCCAGCGCCGGAAACTTGTCCCCTTCCTGTTTGTTGACGCGCGGAGCGGCGGCTCGATTGGCCGTCTGCATCACCATGTTTGGTTCATGGTTCGAGAATCGGCAATCCACCGAGCGAATGATCGTCAGCTTGTCCATCAGCGCCGCCTGGCGGGGCAGGTATTCGCATAGTGCAATACCCGGCAGGGCGGTGGGAATGGTCCCGAAGGGGCCGCGAATTTCCAGCGGGGCCTCCGGCTTGGGATCCCAGGTATCGATGTGGCTGGGCCCCCCCGTCATCCAGAGGAGAATGACACTTTTTCGACGCGTCGGCTTGCCAGCCCGCAAGGCTGCTTCCCGCGCTTCGAGCAATCGGGGCACACTCGCCCCCGCCATCCCCGCCACGCTTGCCTTGAGCATGCTGCGTCGACCGAAAACCTGCACCCCTTCCGCCAGGCGCGCGTTCAAACCCGTAAAAGCGTGCCGCTCCCGATGGGAGTGTTGATCGCAACGATGCATGGATGGTTCCCTTGTAAACGGAATATTCAACCAACCCCGGCGAGCCCGTGCAGGGTATCCACAATCTCGCGAATCCGTCAAGATCTGCGAACTCGGATCGTGTAGTCTGGCCGTCATTTTTCATAGGGTACGCTGTATGTACCATGTATTGGATATCCACGCAGTGTCCCGGCCACGGACAGTAGCGTTTAATTTCACCTGCGTTCAATCAATTCATAGACTCTACTCGACACGATGCAACGTCGGTTCGGCCCAGACACACAAATTCCGCAAGGAAGCATTCGCGTCGGTCGGGATCGTTTGCAAGGTCAGCGTCAGTAGCCCCGATTCGGGCAGACGCACATCGATCCGTTCCCCCGGTTCGCCCCCGCGGAGGGGACGGGTCCTGGCAAGTTCCTGGCCGTTTGCCACTACAGCGAATGCCACTTCTCCTTCCGGGCCAGCCTCGGCGTGAAGCCCCACGCGGCAAGTGAATCGGGCAAACACGCCCGCCGGTGCCAGTGGAAAGTTCAAAGCCAGGGGCGCGCCCATGCCGAATCCATGCGCAATCGATTGGTCGGCCACCGTATCCGTCAATCGCAGCGGATGCAGACCACGCCGTGCATCCATTGACTGATTCACCAGGAATGGAGTGACATAATACGGATGCCCCACGCGCCCCCCTGGGAACTCTGGCAACCATTCCGTAAGCGGCTGTTGACTCAATCGCTCCGTTTCAGCCTCGTCGAATGTTTCGCTCGCCAGACAGAGCACGGTGTAAATCACATCGGCGATGTGCCTCGCATTTTCCAATGCCGCCGCGGCCCGTTGCACATCGGCCTGGCTGCCATCACCGTGCAGCATATCCCACACGAGTGGCACGATCCGCGCGGCGGCACGCTGCCGCACAAGCCGCTGATGCTGATAGATCCGCGTACAAGCCTCGTCCAGGGTTGTCCCCAGCAGACGCGGTTGATAGGGTTCCTCCGCTATGGTGTAGTTGCCGACATCGGCTATGCCACCGTAACCGTACAGGTAGTTGAGGTTTTCCTTTCCCGGCGGTGGCGGGAGCAACTGCTTCAATTGCATTTCCGTCACCGGGCTGCAATGGGCCGAAGGACATCCAGGGTCTTCATTCCAATGGCACAGCACTCCCAGGTATTTCATGGCTTCGTCGGTTTCCCCTTGACGGATCTGCTGAATAATCCGTTCCAGGTACCAGCGTTTGGCCTTGAAGCTCGGTTCGGCGGGATTCACATCATGTAGGGAGAGCCTCACGCCGGGGACCAGACAGTAGGGATCGAGTTCTGCGGCATTCCCTCCCGCATGGCGATCCTGCAACGACGTGTAATCCGAACACAATCGGTCCCAGTCCTCCCGAGGCACCAGGGATCGCAGTGCCGCGGGCACGCGTTGCACCGCCCACAGACGAATCAAGCGATGCCCTTTCCCCCACGCATGCGCCACCCGCGTGCCGCCGAAGCAGACCACGACCAACACAATTCCGATAACCCAATAACGATGCCTGTTCATTCCCCCCCCATTTGTCAAGTTCCGCGGCATCCCTGCCGTCAGGGTTGTTCCCGCCCGATGGCAGTTGGGCAGTCCGTTACATCGGGCGATCCCTCAAGGACGAGCCCAGACGGCTGGCAGGTTGGCCGATTCGGCTCCAAACGTCTGCGACACCAGAAAGCCGCTGGCCTGCGAGACATAGAAAATGCGACCGTTGGAGACCACCGCGCCCAGACATTCACGAGAATCGATCGCGGGCCCGGTCGAAACCAGTTTTCCATTCTGGGAAAGATCGATCATATCCATGTTCGCTCCCAGCACATACGGTTCCGAAAGGGTGAAGCGGCAACAGGCGTAGTTATGACCGACCGTGCCTATTACTGCGCCTGTCATTCGATCAAACACATTGCCCCGTCCGCGTAGCGCGTTCGAAAAGATGTACTTCTCTCCCACCGTCACCACATTCAGCGCGGACGTCACTGGTTCCGATTTCCAGATCAGTGAACCATCCGTTGCATCCAGGCACCAGACGAATCGATCGTTTGTCCCCTCGATCGCCCGATTGAAACCTCCCAGGTAAAGGCGTCCGTCCCGGGCACTCAGGGTGCACTTCGCCGTCACGTAATATTTGGTCGTCAGCCAGTGCACGGCACCGGTTTGCGGATCGAGGCAGGCAGTCAGCCCATTGTTTTCCGCGGGCAATCCGCGGCGCTCACGTTGACTGGCGGCATACCCGAAAAACGTCGAGTAATACAATTTGCCATCCAGCAGACAGATTCCGCAATCGTTCCCCCCACGCCCAAATTCCGAAAAATCCCGTTGCCACAATAGCTTGCCCGTCTCCAGATCCCAGGCCCAGAGCAGCGGCCGGTTATCCTTGGGGTAATACGGATTATCGTTCGAATAGATCCAGCTCATGACCTCGCGACCATCGGAGGTCGGCACGGGGTCTCCCTTGAAGGTGAAAGGTTTCTCCGTCCCCTGGGCGGCATATTCGCCCGAACCGGACGCATAAATGGCCACATTCCCCTGGACCACCGGCGGGAACTGACGGCTCCAACTGGGCGAGCCCGTAAAGGGGGCTTCCCAGAGCATCTCCCCCGTGGCCGCATCCAGGCAACGCATCCGCGACTGCTTCAAACCCGCCTGGGGAATTAGCAGTTTACCGGCAATATACAAGGGCGAAGTGAACGAGAGATAGACGTCCGGAAAATACCGGCGCCACAATTGTCGGCCCGTATCTTGCTCGTACGCGATGATCTGTCCCTCGGCCGTGTGCACGTATAACCGGCCTCCGCCACACACGGGTAAATGCTTGATCGTGCCTTCCAGTCGGCGAGCCCAGCGCATCCGCAACGGCGCGGCCAACCCTTGATCGTTCGCATTGGTGCCGCTAAAATCACCGTAGTTGGTGTACCAGTCGTATTCCGGACCGGCCAATGGCCCCGTCAACGGGCTGCGGATCCTTGATACCTCGAGATTCCGCTCTGGAAGGGGCGCGGTCCCATTTTCACCAAAGACGTACAGATATCCATCCTCGCCCGGAACATAAATCCTGCCTTCCGCCCAGGCCAGGGGGGCGGAAATCGGCAGCTGGAATGCCGTCGGGTAAAATCGTGGCTCCCCCCCGTGCAGGGGAGCCACGACAAGCCGGCCCGCCAGATCGCCATACACCACGTGATCCCGAGTCAACAGAGGTGGACCTATCCCGGGAGATTCGCACAACACGACCGTTTCGTCCTGGTCCGCGGAGTGACGGCACAACCCCATTCCCTGTTCCGGACGCACCCGATACACCGATGAACCCCGCGGGGCAACGGAAGCAAACCCGAGCAGCCCTGGCAGGTGAATCGCCGTTTCCGTACCGGGAATAAACGCGTGAGACAGACCGTCGCCTGTCCATTTCATCACATCCACGCGTCCCGCGTTATCTCGGCGATGCCATTGCACATACACATTTCCCGCGGCATCCGCGCTCTGCCCGAACGTCGCCGGGTATTCCGAACCGGCATACGCGGGTATTTCACCCACGGTTTTCAGGACCGGACTGTCGCCCCCGTCCTCCAGGAACACCGTCCGACCACCCGCCGGCATGACCACCGTCTTGCCCGTCAGGCAGATATCCCGAGAACAGACGAAGTGATCCTTCCAGGTGACACGGTCCCCGCGATACGCCAGCCAGTCGGCTCCACTCCAGCGATCTCCCGTAAATCCGACGACTTCGCGGACAAAATCCCATTTCCAGATCACCCGGCCCGCGGGTTCCAAGGCATATACCTGGGCTCCCAGCGTGGCAAAATAGACCCGGTCTTCGCCCACCGCGGGTGCGGAAAAGATTGGCTCATGGCAATCGAGTTCCGAAACCACCTTGCCATCGTGCCGATTCAGCACGTAGTAATAGCCGGCCATTGTCCCCACGTGCAGATAGTCGCCCACCAGAGCCGGAGCCGCCACGTTGTTGCAGTTGCCCGCTCCCCCGCGCGTCGCGAATTTCCATACGACCGCGTGCGTCTCCTTATCGATGGCCCATACAACCCCCGAACCATCCACCACGAAGATCCGACCCGCCCCAACAACCGGGGCCGCGTAAATCGCGTCGCTGCAGGGGACTGCCGCAATCAACCCCAGCGACTTCGGCAACACTCCCTCCGCCGCATCCCCCGATCGCTGGGCGTTTCCTTGCAACTGGGGCCATGCATCGGCGGCAAATCCCTGCAGTCCCCATCCCAGAACCAATACCACGCTTAACCACGCACCACGATCACGCCTAGGACAAGACATGCTGGGCCTCCACTGTTCGGGGAATCCGTTGTTGGTGCCTCCCGGGCATCACTCGAGGCACGCTGCCTTCCATTCAATTCACGTGATATCAAACGGCGCAACCTCATCAGCCTACTCGCCAGGCGACCAATCGGCTACCTTGCGACGCTCTTGCCCCCGTAATCCGATCCCAAATCGGCATGGCGGATTGCCTGCCAGGAATGACCGAACCGGAGGCGGCTCGCATTTTTCGCATTCAGGGGATGTTGACTCGCACATGGGGCAAGCACGCGGCTAAACTGACGGTGCTGATCGAACCGGACAACAGCTCTCTCCCATTCCCTAGACGAATCCTACGCACAGGAGCACGATGCCATGCCGAAGCGATTGCCGAGCCAACTCCCCTGCACGTTACTGCTGCTGATCGTAATGCCCTTCGCCTGGCTTTACACGGAAAATGTCAGGGGGGAAACGCAAGAAGCCGAGCGGAAGCAACTGCGGATTGCCATCTTTCAGGCCGATGCCACCCCTCCTCTGGGAAGCCCGGTGGCCTATGCACCTGTCAGGAAAATTGAAGATCCACTCACCGCCAGAGGGATCGTGCTCTTGGGGGCAGGCTCTCCCATTGTGCTCTGCGCCGTGGACTGGATTGGCATTGCCAATGGCGGTCACGATGCCTGGCGCGAACGCCTGGCGCGGGCTGCCGGTACAACCATCGACCGCGTCGCCGTGCATGTGCTGCATCAACACGATGGCGTACGTTGCGATTTCACCGCCGAGGAACTTCTTGCTCCGTACGGTCTGGGGGGCAAGCGGTTCGATGTCGCTTTTGTCCGGCAGACCATCGAAAATACCGCGAAGGCCATTCAGGAATCATTGGGTTCTGCTCGACCGGTCACGCATTTGGGAGTTGGGGAAGCGCCGGTGGAAAAGGTCGCTTCGAACCGCCGCATTCTGGGACCGGATGGGCGCGTCACCATTGCCCGCTCCAGTTCCTACCGGATTCCGGAACCCCTGCTGACCCGTCTGGCGGAATCGGCACGGCGCAATGGCTACGAGTTGAGTGCCTCCCGTGTCGAGGAAGCACTCGCCGCGCCCGAAGGAGTCATTGATCCTCTGCTGAAAATGATCACCTTCTTCCACCAGGATGCCCCCCTGGTTTGCCTCAGCTATTACGCCACGCATCCCCAGAGTTATTTCGGCAAGGGTGATGTGACCTCCGAATTTGTGGGCCTCGCTCGAGCCGAGCGGGAACGGGCCCTGAATGGTCTCGCCCTGGTCCATTTCAATGGGGCGGGTGGCAACGTCGCGGCCGGGAAGTACAACGATGGCACGCCGGAATTACGCGTGATACTCACCCAGAGAATGTCCGATGGCATGCGCCGCGCCTGGGAAGCTACCCGCAAAATACCCATTACCGCGCACGATGTGGAATGGCGTGTCAAACCGGTTGTATTGCCGATTGCGGAATACCTCGATGCCACCGAATTACGCAAGACTCTGGAAAACCCGTCTGCCCAGGAAAGCGAACGCCTGGTGGCGGCCGGCAAACTGGCCTTTGTACTCCGCATGCAACACGGCCCGGCAATTGAACTTTCCTGTCTGCGTCTCAACAACGTTTACATTCTGCACATGCCGGGGGAATTGTTCGTCGAGTATCAGTTGGCTGCCCAACGGATGAAGCCCGACGCAACGGTCTGCATGGCGGCCTATGGCGATTACGGCACAGGCTACATCGGCACCGAAATCGCCTACTCCCAGGGAGGCTACGAAACGCAACCGAGTTCCTCGAATGTTGCCCCCGCGGTGGAACACGTGCTGATGGAGGGAATGCGCGATCTACTGAAGTAACTTGGCAGCTAGTCCACATTTCTCACACAGTTACCAATGCGGCAGGTAAAAATTTTCTCGAAAATGCCCGGAAAACTAGCCGCGCCCGTGAGGAAGCGGGACACGCGGGCGGTTCTCAATGGAACATTCCTTGGGCGCGGATTCAATATTAGCAATACATAGAGACATACCATGCCCCAGTTTGGCCCGCTTCCTCACGGGCGCGGCTAGTTCGTCGTAGTCAGCAATCCTGTTTTATTGACCCGGACGGGAAATCCAGCCTAAGATAATCAGGCGCCGTTTCCGTCACGGTACCCAGGTTGCAGCAGAGTCGCTGTTGTTGCGGATCTTACTCATCGCTCAAACCGGTAAGGGATCGACCATGAACGCTGCTCGTGTACTCGTTTTGAGCTTGGCCTGCCTGATGCCACTGACGCTAGCCGCGGAAGACTGGCCCGCCTTTCGGGGGCCTGCAGGCAATGGGATTTCTACCGGAACGGGATTCCCCATTGAATGGTCCAGGGACAACAATATCCGCTGGCGCGTCCCCCTGCCAGGTCCCGATAATGGCAGCCCCATCGTGGTGGATGACAAGGTGTTTGTGCTGAGCAGCGAAGACCAGGGGCGGCAACGCTCCATCCTTTGTTTTGATCGCGAGGATGGCTCGCAGTTATGGAAGAGGACCGTCGCTTACGACAAGGTCGAAGAAACTCACAAAACCAATCCTCATTGTCCCACCACGCCCGTCTCCGACGGAAAACGGGTCGTCGTCTGGCATCGCTCCGCGGGGATGCACTGCTACAACCTGGCAGGAGACACGCTCTGGTCGCGCGATCTGGGAGAATTTCACCATGTCTGGGGGGGAGGCTCTTCCCCCGTCATTTACAAGAACCTGGTCTTCCAACTGTGTGGTCCCGGAGAACGCACGTTTCTGATCGCACTCGATCTCGAAACCGGCAAGACCGTCTGGGAATCTCCCGTCGAACCGGGGGGGAGTGCCAGCAATTCCGGAAAATACATTGGTACGTGGAGCACGCCTGTGCTCACCGATGTCGCGGGACAGACGCAACTGATCTGCCCCTATCACGCGCGCGTGGTGGCCTATAACCCGCTCACCGGACAGGAACTGTGGTCGATGACCGGACTCAGCGGCAATCAGGGCGATCTTTGTTACACCTCCCCCATGCTGGGGACAAATCATGGTGTCATCATGGGTGGATTTGGCGGACCCGCCTTCGGCCTGAAACTGGGAGGCTCGGGAGACACCACCTCGCAAAACCAGCTCTGGATACACAACGAAAAACGGAATCCACAACGCATCGGTTCTGGTGTA
>JACTNB010000008.1:0-152500 GCA_014584345.1 Planctomycetota bacterium | reverse complement strand
ACTTGACCAGATCGTCGTACTCGGCCTTGATTTTACGATAGCGTTCCATGGCTTGCAGGCGGAGATCCACCTGGTTGGCAATGGGCGGAATGCTGGTGCTGGCCTGCAGTTTGCGATAGTCGTGGGCCAGATCACGTAAGTTCCAAGTGGAAATATCCTGTTGAATCATATTGCGGAAATTGACATCCAACGCGTTCAGGATGGTACGATCCTTTTCCAGCAGTTTGGGATCGAAGCCAGCGTTCACTGCTCCCGATTTGCCATCCCAGTTTTCAGGCGCGGGGCGGGGTTGATTCGAACCGCGATCGGCAATCGGAAAATTCAGATCGGGGGTGTTCCCCTGCTTTTCCTTCCGCTCGATTTCCACGCCGTTGGAAGGAATCGCATACGGATCGGAATCGTGCACTTTGCGGAGCGCGGGATCGGAAGGAACGATGTAATCCCCCTTAACCCAGCGAAATTCGCCGCGGGGCGGTTCGATTTTGAGCATCTGAATTTGCCGACCCTGTTCGGCCAGGGTGACCTCGCCCAGAATATTGACGCGATCTCCCTTCATTAAACGACGTTGTTCGACTTCATTATGGGAATTGACCTGACTGCCGACCCGGACAATCACGTTGTTTTCGGTGATGCTGCCCTGGCGTGGAGATTCCCTGCGGACATATTCGGCACGTATCAGACTGAAACTGCCTGGTGGAGGAGCGATCATGTACCAGCCCCCGGGATCATGCCGATGCACGGTGACCGCAGCCCCTTTTTTGAGGGTATCCGTCACATAAAATCGAGCCCCCGGGCCGCTGTGCGCTTCGACGTTATCCGTAAAAATCGTAGCTTCGTACGGAAATTTGGCCGCGGCGGAGACCCTCTGGGACATGCCGCAGATGACAGGCAGCCCCACGCAGAAAAACGTCAACGCGAGTTTCCAGGCACGAGACAACGGGAACAGGCAGAACACTGAATACATGCCGGACTCCTGGGGGAGAAGCGGGAGAAACGCGAGGTGAAGCGGGGAAATTCGTGGTCCACAAGCAGAATTGCGGAATCGCGAGGCCCCCGCCTGGAAGGGAACTTCAGAAACATGACGCACAACTTCCGCAAAAAATACCGAAATACTGAAAAATGAATCAAGATCGGCTCTCGACTTGCCGAGAAGCGGTTGTTTTTACAATTTTTTCCCAAGTGAACTCGCTATCCCTGAGCATTTACGACCCGCGCAACACCTTGGAACCGAGGGTGCACGCTGGTCATGTGGCTTTATGTATATGCTCCCGCGGGGGCGGACGTGGGCCTCACGCCCCCGCTTCCGCCAGCCCAGCCGTCGTGGCAGGTGCAGTGCCGGTGCTGATGCACGGCGTCCGGGAAGCAGTCTCTCGGTGAGGACAATCCCCAGCCAGTGGTGGGCTCCCGAAAACCATCTGTGTGAATGCTGCCTGAACTGCACCCCATTAACAAATCTGTGATTTCACGGGACTCGCTTAACTATTTGTGTTGAATTCACAAATCAAGCGAAGGCATACTGATCACGTTGCGATACGAGAACACGTTACAGCATGGTCCGAAAAGACAGAATGACTTCCATTACCCCGGAGCCAGTCGTGCAACAGGAGGGGGGACACCGCAATGACAACAGAGTGAACGAAATTGAATCGGGCACAGAAAGCGACGACTGCAAGGAGCCCGCTGTCGGCCCGGGGAGGTGCGATTGCTGAAAGTGGTCAACCTGTTGAAGCTGCCACCGCCGAGCGAGCATCCGCACAGTCTCTCCGACCGGTCTTTCGATGCCCTGTTCACGAAGGATAAGCCGATCATTTTCGCCTTCCACGGAAATCCCTGGATGATCCACCGATTGACTTATCGCCGGACCAATCTCAGGAATTTGCACGTCCGGGGCTATAAGGAGGAGAGGGACGACGACCACGCCGTTCGACAAGGTGGTGCTAAACGACCTCGACCGCTTCCACCTGTGCGAAGACATAATCGACGGTCCGCCTCAACTCGGAGTTCGGGCGGCCTGTATCTAACAGGCGATCCAGGAACGGCTTATCGATTACCGCAAGTACTTCCGCGATCATGGCGACGATATTTCAGAACTATGCGGCTGGAAATGGGGCCAGGTTGGAGGCCCAGCCAGCTGCGGAACATCTACTTAAGGAGACACCCTCTGAAACAGTGATTTCTACCAGGCCCAACGGAATGCGCAGACATGGACGGTTTTAGAACGCGATAAAAAGGAGTGTGAAGTGCTGATGCTCAATAAACGGATTGTTGCCATTTACGTAGACAAAACCAACCAGCAATGGATCGCCCGAGACGCCGAGGGCAAATTGTGGCTGATTCCAGTCGCCGAGGATGCCTGGAAACAGCGAGTTCCGTTTACTCCCACGGAAAAAACGGAACTCGAACCGGTCCCCGGACATTATAAATCCCTTCTGGGTTTACCATTTTAACCGATAAGGCAGGTGCATCGTGACAGCGGAAAGAAATCGGCTGGATGCGATTCGAACTCAAAATGTCTCCTGGAAATTATGGGGCCCGTATCTCAGCGAACGTCAATGGGGGACCGTTCGTGAAGATTACAGCGAGGGGGGCGATGCCTGGAATTACTTCACTCACGATCAGGCCCGTTCGCGTGCCTATCGCTGGGGGGAGGATGGCTTGGCCGGACTCTCCGACGATCAACAACGGATGTGCTTTGCCCTGGCCCTCTGGAACGGCAAGGACCCGATTCTAAAGGAGCGACTGTTCGGGCTGACGAACAGCGAAAGCAATCACGGCGAGGACGTCAAGGAGTATTACTTTTATCTCGACAGTACGCCGACGCATTCTTATCTGAAATTTCTGTACAAGTATCCCCAGGCAGCCTTTCCCTACGAGGATCTCGTAAAAACCAACAGTCATCGCGGGCGGCACGAATTTGAATACGAACTGCTCGACACGGGCGTGTTCGACGAGGATCGGTATTTCGACGTCTTTGTCGAATACGCCAAGGCCGGTCCAGAGGACATCCTGATGGAAATCCGCGTCCATAATCGGGGCCCGGAGCCAGCGGAGATTCATCTGCTGCCCACCTTGTGGTTTCGCAACCAGTGGTCCTGGCATGGGAACGCCGACCGGCCTGGTCTGCGGGATGTCTCCTCTTCCGTGGGATGCGCCGTTGAAGCAGACGAGGCGAAGCTGGGCAGGTATCGGCTGTCTTGCGCCGGGGAGCCTGCCCTGCTGTTCACGGAGAACGAAACCAACACGCAGCGAATATTCGGTGTCGAGAACCGCACGTCCTACGTCAAGGACAGCATCAATGACTACATCGTGCAAGGCGTCGGGCATGCGATCAATCCGGCTCGTTGTGGGACAAAGGTCGCCGCCTGTTACCGGCTTATGGTCCCCCCCGGAGCAGCGGAGGTTGTGCGTTTACGTCTCGCGAGAATCGATTCTCCGGACGAGGGCAATGGCCGCCTTGCGGAGCCGTTCGGCCCGGAATTCGACGAACTGTTCCAGGCCAGGCGAAAAGAGGCCGACGACTTTTACCGCGAACTGACCCCCAGAACGTTAAATGACGATGAAGCGAATGTCATGCGTCAAGCGCTGGCCGGGATGTTGTGGAGCAAACAGTTCTATCACTACGACGTCGACAAATGGCTGGAAGAGCGGGGGTCCGATCCGTTCAAGCCGATCCGCAAGGCGGCCCCGCGGAATGAACACTGGCATCACATGTATAACGGCGACGTGATTTCGATGCCGGACAAATGGGAGTACCCCTGGTATGCAGCCTGGGATTTGGCGTTCCACGTACTTGCGTTGACTCTGGTCGATACGGACTTCGGCAAGCAGCAACTGAAACTGATGCTTCGCGAGCGGTATCTGCACCCCAACGGGCAGATCCCCGCTTACGAATGGAACTTCGGCGACGTCAACCCCCCGGTTCATGCCTGGTCGACGATCTTCACGTATCGGCTGGACAAGGCACAGGGAGGGGAAGGGGACCGGGAATGGCTGAAAAGCTGTTTTCAGAAGTTGCTGTTGAACTTTACCTGGTGGGTGAACCGCAAGGACCGTTTCGGGAAGAACGTCTTCGAGGGGGGCTTTCTGGGGCTGGACAACATTGGAGTTTTTGATCGCAGCGCTCCATTGCCTACGGGCGGGCATCTGGAACAGGCGGACGGAACGGCCTGGATGGCTTTGTACTGCCAGAACATGCTGGAGATTGCATCGGAACTGGCGATGACTGATCCCGATTACGTTGATATGTCGCTGAAGTTTGTCGAGCACTTCCTCTGGATCGCTTCCTCGCTGGGGCATCTGGGGGACGATACGGGGATGTGGGACGAAGAAGACGGTTTCTTTTACGACGTGCTGCGGCTTCCGGACGGACGATCGCAACGGCTGAAGGTTCGCTCGATGGTCGGACTGCTTCCATTGTGTGCCGCGACAACGTTCGAAGGAAAACTGCTGCGGAAATATCCCGAGATGGGCGAACGTTTGAATTGGTTTCTGGCTTCCAGACCCGAACTCAGCCAGGCGATCCACGATCCGGCCCAACCGGGGCACCGAGGCCGGAGATTGGGGGCAATCCTCGATGAGCAACGGCTGCGGCGAGTCCTCACAAAGATGCTGGACGAGAACGAATTCCTGAGCGAATACGGAATTCGCTCTCTCTCCCGCTTCCATGCCGATCACCCCTATGTGATGCACGTGGACGGCCAGGAATATCGGGTTACGTATTTACCGGCGGAATCGGACAGCGGGATGTTCGGGGGCAATTCGAATTGGCGAGGGCCGATCTGGATGCCCGTCAACGGGCTGATAATTCGAGCGCTGCTCCAGTATTTTTCATATTACGGCGATACCTTTCAGATCGAATGTCCCACCGGCTCGGGACGCATGATGAACCTGTTCGAAGTGGCGCGGGAGATCAGTCGGCGGCTGTCACGGATTTTCCTCAAGGACGAACAAGGCAGGCGGCCCGTTTACGGCGGTTCCCGAAAGTTCCAGGAGGATCCCCACTGGCGGGATTGCGTCCTGTTTTACGAATATTTCCACGGAGACAATGGCGCCGGGCTGGGTGCCAGCCATCAGACCGGCTGGACCGGGATCATCGCCCGGTTGTTACATCTGTTCGCCACGCTCCATCCCAGCGACATTCTCAATGATGGAACCAGTGCCTATGCCGAGGCGCATTTTCATGCCCCCAAAGTCGATATTCCTACCACACCCGAGCCGCATTCACCCTCGATAACCTGATATTTCCCGACGAGGGCAGAGAACGATTCCATCGTTTGCCAGAGAGGAAAAGGGGGCAAACTCGAAAACGCGTGGTGAAGTGGAGCGGCCATCCGCCCTGCTCCCTCTGTGTCGCGATGCGGGCAGGACCACCACGCTGTGGCAATTTCATCCCTATGAGTAAGCGATCCGCGGTATATTATCTGTTCCCTTTACTGTTTACCGACGACGCCCGTGAGTACTCGGGGGCGTCGTCCCGATTAAGGAATCCTGCGTGACCATTGTTCCTGCCCTGGATATCATCCCCTTGTGGTTTATTTTCTTGTCGTTGTGCCTGGTGACCTGCCTGGCGCTGGAGGCTGGCTACCGCTTTGGGAAATGGCGACATAATCGAGCCCCCGAGGAAAAAGATGTCCCGGTCGGGGCAATGGTGGCAGCGATCCTCGGCTTGTTGGCGTTCATGCTGGCGTTTACGTTCAGTCTGGGCGCTGCGCGTTTCGATGCCCGGCGGCAAATGGTGCTGTTGGAAGCGAATGCAATCTCGACAACCTTCCTCCGAACACAGTTATTGCCTGAAGCGGAACGGAGCGTCTCCGCCCGACTGCTTCGCGAATATGTCGACATACGGATCAGCGGACTGACTAAACAGCAACTTGCCGCCACGATTGTACGGTCCGAAGAGATACACGGGGAACTCTGGACGCACGCCATTCGCGGAGTGGAAAAATCTCCCAGTCCCCTGACGGCATTATACGTGCAGTCATTGAACCAGCTCATTGATCTGCATGCGGAACGTGTTCAAGTCGGAATTCGCAGCCACATTCCCTTGAGTCTCTGGGGAGGCTTGCTTCTGCTGGCGATTCTGGGAATGGCGTCGATAGGCTACCACTCGGGGTTGTCCGCAACCCGCCGATCGCCCGCGATGCTCGTCCTGATTCTGGCCTTCGCCTCCGTACTGTACCTGATCATGGATCTCGACCGGCCTCTGGAGGGGTTGTTGCTAGTCAGTCAGCAGCCGATGATCGACGTCCAGCATCTCATCCACCAGAATTCCCCCTGACACTTACCGGATCCGGACCGCAACCATGACGACTCCCCGTTATCCACTGCTGTATCAGATCAACACGCGCGTCTGGCTCACGGAACTCTCTTGCGGATTGGGCCGACGGGCAACTCTGGATGACATCCCCGATGGCGAACTGGATCAACTCGCCGAACACGGGTTCGACTGGATCTGGATGTTGAGCGTCTGGCAGACCGGCCTGGCTGGGCAACAGGTCTCCCGCACCAATCCTGAATGGCGTCGAGAGTTTCACGAGACCCTTCCAGACCTGACCGACGAAGACATTCCCGGCTCGGGATTCGCCATCACGGCCTACCACGTCCATTCAGAGCTAGGCGGGGATGAAGCGCTCGCCAGACTGCGCGAACGACTTCGAGAACGAGGCCTGCGGCTGATGCTCGATTTCGTTCCCAACCACACGGCCCTGGACCATCCCTGGGTCTCCCAGCATCCCGAGTATTATATCGTCGGAACGGAACTTGATCTGGCACGAGCCCCGCGGAACTACACCAGGGTCCGCCGCCCGGAGGGAGATCTCCTGCTGGCACACGGACGCGACCCCTACTTTTCGGGCTGGCCCGACACGCTGCAACTCAACTATGCCAATCCCATGACGCAGACCGCGATGGCCGCGGAACTCCTGAAGATCGCCGGTCAGTGCGATGGGGTCCGCTGCGACATGGCAATGCTGGTGCTTCCCGACGTCTTTCAATGGACTTGGGGGATGGTCCCCCGGCCTTTCTGGCCGATGGCCACGCAACAGGTTCGGAATCACTACCCGGAATTTTGTTTCATGGCGGAAGTCTACTGGGATCTCGAATGGACGCTACAGCAGCAAGGTTTCGATTACACCTATGACAAGCGCCTCTATGATCGGTTGCGGGAAGGACATCCCCGACCGGTGCGCGAGCATTTCCATGCCGGGCTGGACTACCAGGACAAGCTGGCCCGTTTTTTGGAGAATCACGACGAGCCTCGGGCGGCTGCCACGTTCTCTCCCGAGGTCCACAAGGCTGCCGCCGTGACGACATACCTCGCGCCAGGCCTGAGATTCTTTCACCAAGGGCAGTTTGAAGGCCGCCTGAAGCGGATCTCGCCCCATCTCTCGCGCGCTCCGGAAGAACCGGCCAACCGCGATATACGAGAATTCTATCAGCGTTTGCTCGCAATTTTGCGGCGACACGCAGTCCGCGAGGGCCAATGGCAACTGCTGGAATGCCTCCCTGCCTGGCGGGAGAACTGGACCTGGGACTCCTTTCTGGCCTGCTTCTGGAGGGGAAACAACGAGGAACGGTTGATTGTGGCCGTGAACTTCGCGCCCCATCAAAGCCAATGTGTCCTGCAACTTCCGTTCGCGGATCTGTCCGGGACCGACTGGGAACTTCAGGATCTCCTCGATCCGGTGACCTATCGCCGGGATGGTGATAAATTGTGTTCGCATGGACTCTTTCTGGATATGATGCCCTGGCAGTCCGCTGTTTACTGGCTGCAGCGCTGCAATTGAACCACCGGGCATCCCCTGTCACTTTTTCAACAAGGCAGAACATCGATGAACCCCAGCACCACGTTGCCCCCCGCCGACCTGCTCGGCTCTGCCGCCAGATCCTCCACGCCGACCACGCAACTGCTCAAGCAATATGGCTGCGGCCCCATCCCTTAGCCGTCGACAGCGGCGACGTCGCGACAGCACGCGAGACGCCTGCCTTCCGTTCCAACAGGGGGATTCACCCGAGTAATGTCAATGTCTCAAGCACTCCTGATACTGAATGCCGGGTCGTCTAGCCTGAAGTTTACGCTGTTCGAGTTGTCCAAGGGGCCCACGGTCTCCCTCCGAGGGCAAATCGACGGACTGGCCACGCAACCGAATTTCGTGGCGCGGGATGCCCAGGGAAATGTTCGCGACCATTACCGCTGGGAACCGGGAACACCTTTCGACCATGCCTCGGCCATCGAGTTCCTGTTCGACAGACTCCGAATCGAGCAACTCTCGGAACTCCAGTTTGTCGCGGCGGGACATCGCATTGTGCATGGGGGGAACACGTTTATTCATCCCGTGTGTGTCACCCCGGATATCCTGGCCCAATTGCGCACACTGGTGCCGCTGGCACCCCTGCATCAGCCACACAACCTTGCCGCCATAGAAGCGGTCTCCCGCCTGCTGCCAGACCTGCCACAGGTTGCCTGCTTCGATACAGCATTCCACCACACGCAACCCGTTGTGGCCCAGAGATTCGCCCTCCCCCGGCGTTTCGAGGAACAGGGCGTGCGACGCTACGGCTTTCATGGACTATCGTACGAGTATGTTGCCTCGGTGTTACCCCTGTACGCCTCTCGGGCTGCCACTCGAAGAACGGTCGTTGCGCATCTGGGAAACGGTGCGAGCCTGTGTGCACTTAATGAGGGACGCAGTGTGGCCACGACGATGGGTTTAACCCCGTTGGATGGCCTGCCCATGGGAACCCGCAGCGGTTCGCTCGATCCAGGCGTCCTGTTGTACCTGATGGATCAGCATCAAATGGATTCCCGGGATCTTGCCCGGTTGCTGTATCACGAATCCGGTCTGCTTGCCCTCTCGGGTCTATCCAGTGACATGCGGGTCTTGCTTGACAGCAGCGACCCCCGCGCGGCCGAGGCCGTGGAACTGTTCGTCTATCGGATCCAACGGGAAATCGGATCGCTGGTCGCGGCCCTGGGCGGGCTTGATGCACTCGTCTTTACCGGAGGCATTGGGGAAAACGCTTCTCTCGTGCGCGAACGGGTCTGCCGCGCGTCTGCCTGGCTGGGGGTAGAACTGGACGAGGCCAAAAATCGCAATGGCGGATCCTGCATCAGTACCCCGGCCAGTCGAGTATCGGCTTGGGTGATCCCCACGAACGAGGAACTAATGATCGCCCGGCAGGCGATACGCGTTCTCAACCTTGTCCCTGAACCCGAAGAAAGCTGACTCTCCATGTCGCACGAAAAACACTCGCCTCTGCCGTGAATTTGGCCGACGAGGAGCAGTTCAGGAGAGTTCCCGCCAATGCGGTCCTTGGATTGGATGCCACCGGTAGATTCCTCGCGCCATTCCCTTGATCATGACTCCAAAACAACACAGGAATTTGTTACGGTTTTGCTTATACAACTTTCGTACTTCAGGACACCGTCGGCGACCGGTACAATCCCGATCCTCTGAAACAAACAGAGGCAGAATTCAGGTGAGTGATGCGAGTAAACGATTTGCCGAAGTATCTCCTGTTGCTGGGCTGTCTGTTTTTCCTGGCAACCGCGGCCGCGGAGGAAACGTATCAGAAGCGGCGGGGCATGGGGATCGAGCAGTGGTATATCGCGGTCCAGAAATTCGGCCTCCAGTACGGCAAAAAGGAGACGCAGGCGGCCACGAAACAGGAATACGAACGCTTCATCGAAGAGTTCACCAAGGAATTCGATCAGCAGCGAATCAAGTTCCGTACCCGCGTCAAGGAGGTCCGCTGGCAAGAGGGGGTGGCTCACATATCAACCGAAAGCACACTTCCCACTCAGCGGGCCAAGCAGAAAAGCCTGAGTATCGACCAAACAACTTCCTTTGACGTCAAGATGACCGAGGAAGAAGCGGTCGCGATTAAACCCGGCATGCTCTTCGATTTTGATGGCGCGCTGGAGTTTCAACCCCGAAACTATTCAGGGCTCCCACAGGAACAGCGACTGTACAGCTTGACGACTAACCGTTTCGGATCAGGTTTTATAAATGTTGGCACGTTTACTTCCACGCAATACGAAATCCGCATCAATGGGAAGGACTATCCGGGGCGTTGGAGCAAGGAAAAGCCGGAGTCGTTGCGGTAGATTCGCTTATTGTCCCGCGGAAAGATCGACGCAAACGCATTCCTTGTCATTGCGTACAAAAACCTTGCGATTGGCCCAGGCGGGTGCGGACCAGACGACATCCCGGCCGAAGGCGAGATTGGTCGGCTCGATGATCTTGACGCGATCGATTTCTTCGTAGCCCGACCGCGACAATCGCGTAATCAGCAGTTCGCCGTGTTCATTGAACAGCCAGCACGTCTCTTCGTGCTTGATAATGAATGCGGTGCCGGATCCCAGCGGGCGTTCGGTTGCGAGAGGCTGATTCGTTTGCCAGATTCGGTCCCCCGTTTCCAGATCCATCCCATACAGGGTGCCGTTCTGGTCGAATCCATACACGGTGTTCCCCTCGACGAAGGGCTGCACATTCACGGGTGAAATCGCGGTGCGGGGCTTGTCCCGCCAGACCGTGGTCGCATCGGGCCGCGTGGTATCGAGTTCCACCAGCATGTTCTTGTTGTTGTACCCCGCCACGTACACCAGGTTACCCGAGCGAATCGGCGTCATGATGATCGAACCGTTGCTGGCTTCGTAGGGTTGAGTCCAGTAGGGCTTGCCCGTTTCGGGATCCACGCCGGACAGTCCACTTGGGTAGAGCAGTAGAAGTTGCCGCGTGCCGGCGGCCTGGATGATTACGGGCGGGGCGTAGCCTTGCTCGCGGGATGTGAGAGTTCGCCAGATTTCCCGGCCCGTCCGCTTGTCGAAGGCGACGGCATGGCTCCCTTCGCCCCCTACCACGCAGATCAGTTTCTGGCCATCGATCAACGGATGGGCCGCATAGCCCCACAACGGCGTTTTGGTGTTGTAATCCACGGGAAGATGTTTCGACCAGATCACCTTGCCGGCAGCGGCATCGAGGCAGAGCAAATGCCCTTCCGCTCCCAGGGCATACACCTTTCCTTCATGAACCTGGGGCGTGCAGCGCGGCCCGGCAGGATACGATATCCCGTATTTCACGGGGTATTCATGTTTCCAGACGATCCTTCCCGTCGCCTCGTCGAGACACAGAATTCGCTCCGTGCCGGAAAACTCGGCCCGCTGGAAGTTGTCCACCTTTACATTTTCGCTGGTTACGTAATCCGTCACGTACACTCTGCCATTGGCGACGGAAGGCCCCGCATACCCACCGGCGATTTCCGTCCGCCACAAAACCGCGGGGCCATTCGGGGGAAACTTCTTGAGAATCCCCGATTCGCGCCACACGTTATCTCGCCGCGGGCCCATCCACTGAGGCCAGTCATCGGCGATGGTACAGGTCGGCAGCAGCAGACTACACACTAACAGCAGCAAGGACTTTCTCATGGATTTTCCGTTCACAGGGACATTCCTTCCAGGATCCCGAGGCATTTATTCCGTCACGCGAAGTACACGATGACCTTGAAACGTGCGTTTCCAATGATCGGTTGCTTCGACCTGCATGTCCAGAGTCCCGACAGGCAGATCCCTGGGGATTTCCAATTTCCACAAATGCGAGGACGGCTTGGGATTCGGCAGTTTACGGAAAGGGGTGGGCTGCTTGTCGGCCAGCAATTCCACTTCCGCATCGAAGGTGCGGCGAAACTTGGGGTCTTCCTCGCGGGTGTGCGTCATTTCCCGCCAGTCTCCCGAACCAAAGCGTATCCGCAACCGGCTTTTTTCCGAACCGTTAAAAAAGTTGACATACACAAACCGGGGTTCCTCGGCTGATCGCTGGAATTCCTCCGGCGCGTCGATTTCCATCTGGTAGTTTTTATCGCGGCCGGCGGCCTTGTAATCGAGGATGTAATCGGTGCCATCGAATGTCAGAATCGAATAACCATTCGGGCCTCCGTCCGCCATGGTGGTGTGGGGAATTCTCCGTTCATCCAGGGCCCCCGACCACCAGCTGCCGCACACGGTTACGTTAATAATGTGGTGATGAGGCTCCGGCCCCTCCCAGCCATCGTCCCGCTTGATCCAGACGTGCTGATGATCGTGCGTGTGTCCGGAAATCGACAGGCAATACTTGCGTTTCTCGATCAGGCGATACAGATTGTGCCGATCGTGGGTGTTCGTGATCGGAATGTGCATCATCAGCACCACCAACTGGTTTTCGGGCACGAGTTTCAAATCGTTTTCGATGAACTGCACCTGTTTCGGTCCCAGCCCGCCGCGATATTGTCCCCGCTTCGTCTCGGTATTGTAAAGCCATTCAATGTTGTCGATGACCACGAAATGCACCGGACCGTGCTCGAACGAGTAATAACTCGGCCCGTAGACACGCTCATAGGTTTCATTGGCCAGTTCGCGCGTTTTGGCATCGTAATTGATATCGTGATTCCCCATCACGTTGTACCAGGGAATGCCCAGCAGCGCGATCGACTTGTTCAAGGGTTCGAAGGTCTCCAGGTTGTCGAAGGCGATATCCCCCAAGGTCACTCCCAGCGAGGCCTTCGTGCCGATCAGCTCGGGAATAATATCCTGAGAAATATAGTCGACTTCCTTTTGATCGCGGGGCTGAGTGTCGCCAAACAGAATCGCCTGAAACTTCTCCGGTTCTGCTTGCGGATACAGCGGGAAATCCACCGATGCCGGCAAAGGCCCGGTGGCCGCCACGCCCGCATACTTGAAATCGGGCGAGCCCTGGGGCTTGTGGATATAATAGAAGCGGGGCATATTCTCCGGACTGAGCGGCGTACGCCAGTTACGGGGCTTGATGACAAACAGAATGGTGTCGTCCGTCACGGGCAACTCGTAGCGTCCCTCCGCATTTGTCTGAACAATCTTCAGGCCGTTGGAAACGCGAATCCCGGCCAGTGGCGGATCCCCCGCGTCGTAAACGCCATTGTTATTCTTGTCGTGAAACACAATCCCCCGCGCCAACTGGGCAGGCGTATCCTCCGCAGCCCATGCCTGATTGACCGCTAGATTACTCAGAATGGCCAGCAGCAAAACCCCCTGGCGAATTCGGATTTGTCGCATCGTCTTTCCTCGGAATGTCATGAACTACGAGATCTTGCCTGCCGTACGGAAAAACCACTATACGTCAAGCCGGAGCGGAACTGAATCGATCGGGCGAAACTTCTCCGCTTCTTAACACTTGCGGTAAAATTCGCGACGCTGTGTGACAGTTCAGCTTTTAGCGCAGGCGAGCGGGGGACGTGAGTCCCCTGGCTGTTGCTGCTGGATTTGGATGTTGGTGGCCGAGTCGCCACGCGGTCGTAATCGACGAGGGACCGAGATCCGACGCTGGCGCGCATGGCTCGGAGGCATGCTTACGTGTGCTACTGGCAGAGCCAGTGGCACACGGCGTAGTCCACCGGAGTAAGTTGTATGCTTTTCGTCGGTATGAGGCGAAGCTTTGTCAGGGAGTATTGCGCGGTTTGAGGTAGCCGGGCCGGTAAAGTCGCAAACGGGCAGTCCAGTAGTGCAGAACCGCGAGCAGGGTTTGCAAGCCGTAGGTGATGCTGCGTTTCCAGTTGATGCTGGACGCTTCGTCGAAGTAACGCACGGGAACCGGAATATCCCCGAGCTTGAAGCCGAAATGGACGGCCTGCACGAGGAACTGAGTATCGAATACAAAATCGTTGGAGTTGCGTTCGAAGGGAATGGTTTCGAGCATCTCGCGGCGATACGCGCGAAATCCGCTGTGGAAATCGCCCAGGTTCTGCCCCAGGGCAATGTTTTCTATTGTAGTCAGAATGCGATTGGCGATGTACTTGTAGCGGGGCATGCCTCCGGCGAGGGCTTCGGCGCGACTGCGAATCCGCGAGCCCAGAATGCAATCGCAGATTCCCAGGTGAATCAGTTGGGCGGCGAGCGGAATGACTCGGCTGTCGTACTGATAATCGGGATGAATCATCACGATGATATCGGCGTCCCGCGAGAGCGCTTCGCGATAACAGGTTTTCTGGTTTCCCCCGTAACCGAGATTCTTCTCGTGTGATATCACGGTTAAACCGAGGCTCCGCGCCAGCTCAACGGTGTTATCCGAGCTGCAGTCGTCCACGAGAATCACCTCCTGGACCGTGCCCGCGGGGATATCGTTCAGCGTGCGTTCCAGGGTGGCGGCTGCGTTGTAGGCAGGCATGACCGCGATGATCCGCGGCGATTTTTCAGGAAGCATGGGAGATGCGGGCGACACGAACGGATTCCATTCCAGCAGGCAACGGGCGGACGCGAGTCCAGAGGCCCCTTGCACCGAGGTCTCTGGCTGCAATTCGAAAAGGCTCCTGCTTTCCCCAGGGGGCAAACAGCTTGGCCACGGCTTCCACCTTAGAAATTACGGGGACTGCCGGTCAAGCGAGGTTGACGCCGATTTCCATCCCGGTGGAGTTGAAGGTCGAGTTTGACTGTACGTCCAAGCTGGATCGCACGGCATTTCTGCCCGAGTGCTTGGCCAGATACAAGGCTCGGTCGGCCGACTGAATCAATTCCTCCGTGGATTGTGCATAACGGGGAAACGAACTGACACCGACGCTGACGGTAATTGGAATAAGTTGCTGCTGATAATGTATCCGGGATTGCTCGGTCGCCTGGCGAATGAGTTCGGTAACCCGCAAGGCTCCGGTCAATCCCATCCCTGGAAACAGCACCGCCATTTCCTCCCCCCCATAGCGGGCCACCAGCGGAACGTCGGTTGCCCGCACCTTGCTCGATTCCTTTTCCAGCAGCCGCGCGAAACGGCGAAGGATTTCGTCCCCGGCCTGATGCCCGAAGGTATCGTTGACCTTCTTGAAATAATCCAGATCAAACAGCGCCAGGGAACATTCGGTGCCATGAACGCGGGAAAGTTCGAGTTCCCGCTGGATGCGGGCGTCGAACGTCCGGCGATTGGCCAGCTCGGTCAATCCATCCAGGCTCGCCTGCCGTTCCACTTCGAGGCGATCCAGCAGGCGGAGCAGTGTTTGCGAGAGAAAATCGGCGGCCCAACCGGCCAGATTAATCTGCATGGACGTGAACAGGCCTTGATCGCGCCGTGCCAGGCACATGATTCCCAGCGAACGATCCTGTTGCTTCAATGGCAACACGATCGCGCTCCCCATCAGGCTGTCGATGCCGATCTCGGCCAGATCGGATACACTCAGGCTCGCGGGAGTTTTCAAGTTTTTCGCCCAGCCCGCCAGGGTCAACTCGTGTTGCTGCCAGACTTCGTTCAAACCAGAAAACAGGGTACTCCCTTGCCGGCTGATCACGCGATACGGCGTCACCGCATTCTGCGTCGCCAGCAGCAACGTCCCGCGATCCGCTTCGACCAGAATGGCTAGTCGGCTCAGATACTCGTCGAGCAGTTTCCCAGGCGTTTCATGGTCGCGATCCGCAATCCCCCGCAACGCGAGTTTTTCTTGCGTCAGTTTCAGCAGGTGCTGTTGATCGACGAGTTGCAGCGACTGGCGGAGCAACCCGGAGATCCCGTCCAGTACATGGCGGACCAGCGCCTGCTGGGTAGCGACTTCCATGCCCAACGGAAACAGGTGCGTGGTGGCAATCACCGCGAACATTTCGTCGCGATCGAACACGGCAAACAGATGCAGTTCGGTGATCTTGCGCCGTTCATGGGGAGTCAGTGAAGCCAGGAGTTCCGAACTTGCCAACTCCGCGCCGGCAAGACGCAACTGGCGTTCCTGCCGCAACCGTGTCAACCATTGTGGGGACAAGCGAACCTGGCCTGCCGACTTGGGGGTAAGGCCACGCTGACGCAGAACACTGTATTGCCCGAATTCCTGGTGCAGAAACAAGGCGAAGCCCTCCGCGGAACTCTGGACCAGCTTTTTCAGCAGGATTTCCATGGCCTTTCCCGAGGAGGCACCCTGAAAAATGTCCCTCAGAATGATATTTTCCTGCCGGGCTAGCAGGCGTTCCCGTTGCAGCGAATTCATGGCTCCTTCCAGCTTCTGCAAATCGGACAAAAGCTGCGCTTCAAGGTTTGCCTGACCGTAACGGTTATGCAGATGCAGCAGATACTGCAACAGGCAGATGCCCGAAAGTGCGAACGGCACCCCCAGCGCTTCCGCATGCATCGCGAATTCGATAAGCCAGTTTGGCATAAGCATACTGATCACGTGAGCCACAATTCTGGCAACGGGGATATTGTCAACCGGAAGTTACGGGCGAGCAGGGCGCGAAGCCGACTTTCCGGGCTCCGACGAATCCCCAATCCCATCGAAGCCTGGAAGTTATCCCCCAGGATTCGCGGACTTTGCGGACTCTACAGAAATAAACCTGCTCTTAATCCAACCTAGTACGACAATTTGTGTAGGTTTGCTCAAACTGCACAAAATGTGGCGGATTTCCGGAGTCGGAAGGCAACGCGGTAAAGTCAACCTTTGCAACCGTCACGGTCGGCAGAATCCCACTCTACTCCGCTTCTGATTTGCGGGCTTCGGTAACCCTGCTTAAAACGGGTGGATACGGAGGGCCATTTTTTTGGCGCACGCAAGTGTGTCTCAGTGAATCCTCACGTTCACTTTGCCGCGGTTGTCGACTCGTTAACCGATCGGTCGCAGATATGAATCCCTTTACGGGGCGGCCGGTGGAATTGGGTCTTCGCAGTGGTGCCGATGTCGAAGTCCTGTCGGGATTATCGACCGATGATTTGATCATCGTCAAAGGTGCCAACAATCTACTACCCAATCAAGCGGTGGAAACAATCACGCCTGTCAAGAAATCTTAGCGGGTGATTTAATGGTGGATATCAGCGGGTCCACAACAATAGATTTACAAAAAACGAGAGAGCCAGAGGTCAACGGAAAGAATACCGGCCTTGGACAGTCCAGTGCAGGACCGGTTTGAGGATGAGACGCCAATTTGTCTGGCGGCGCGGGCGTCGGCTCTGTGATGGCTTATGACATCCGTACGTGATCTCCGGCAACGGCAAACACGGCGTCCAATGAACGCATGTCTTAATCCCGCATTCCGTCCAGGCCAATCTGTTTAGCGGCACCATGAACCGGCAGGTCTACGATGCACAAGTCGACTGCACGCGAGTCATGCCGCTCGACCTGGCGATCCTGCGCATCAAGCTTACGGTGCCGTTCACGTCGCTTTCCCTCCTGGAAGCAGACGAAGTCAACAGGCTGCGAGTGACGCAGCCCGCATGGGCGTTACCGAAGTCACGCAAGCACTCCAAACGTTTATTTTCCGGGAAAAGCAGATTGCCACCACACGTTCTCAAATCTGCTCGGCGACGGAATCCCCGAGCCTGAACAGGGAAGGCTCCGGGGGGAGTTATACGTCCGATCGAGACTCAGCAAGCTATCGGAGCAGTCGCCTCCGCGCGCCTTTAGCACTTGGATGCCGTGCTGGATTACGATCTCTCGCAATTTGAACTCTTGCGCACGATTGGAACGCCGCCGGACGCGATGGAGGCAGGCAGGGCGACCGGACAAGAGGTCTTCCCGCAACAGATCAGGAAGAGACTCAAGTCGCGGTTGCTCTTGCAACGAGGCCTGAGACCCGCAGGAGAACGGGCTTGTCAAGTCTCGTCTTGCAAAGTATGTTCTGTGCATCTTCGAGCAAGGCGAGCTCGGGCAAAATCACCACGCGTTGAACGCGACCTGAAGACGAGTGCCTCAACCATGGAAAATCCGGCCCCTTCCCTGCTCGACCAGCAGTATCAGTCCGGCGACTTGAGTTTCCGATATCCAGGATTCTGGCAACTGGAGGAGTTCGCCTCTCCCGAGGAACTCTCCGCCACCGTCCTGACGGAGGATACCTCCTTCTGGATGGCCTCGATCATCCGCAATGCGGACAGCGTGGAAGACGTGCTGGAATCCGCACTGGCTGCCTTCGAGGACGAATACGAAGACCTCGATATCTACGAACGCCTGGAGGATCATCTCCCTGGCTGGAGTCGGCAGGAACTCGATTTTCATTATCAGGACCTGATCAGTTCCGTCGTGCTGCAGGCTACCGCGGGCACGGATTGTGTCTTGTTGGTGATCTACCAGGGACACGACCAGGACCTGGACGCCCATCTGGATGTTTTCGATGCCATGACCGCGACGCTTTGCGTGAAATAACGCATCCCCAAAACGACCAGGCTCCACAGCGTCGGCGCTGGCCCATTCCCCATAATTCACGCAAAGCGCCAAAACCTTATCCAAGAGGAGTCGTCGGAGAGTGTTTGCCCTAGGCGCAATCGCCCCTGAGTCTTAGCATGTGCGGCTTTAGGCGGAATGAAGGCGAAGGGCAGCATGGAGAATCGAAGAGAATTGGAATTCTCGCGAAATAATTCTGGGAGAAGACAGGGCCATGGAGTCAGGAAGACAACATTCGCGGTTCATCCGCCTGGACAACGGACATCCCGTCGGTACACAACGGTTTTCGGACCTTGCGACGGATGATGTTTCGCAGAACCAGCCTGGGCAGGACGCTTCTCCCCTGGGACGGGCGATTTCCGCAACAACGGAGTTTCTGCTTGCGAATCAGCATGCCGATGGGTACTGGGTGGGTGAACTCGAAGGGGACACGATTCTCGAATCGGAATACATTCTCCTGTTGACCTACCTGGGGGAGGAAGGCTCCGCGGATGCGTTAGCCGCCGCCCGGTATATTGTCGAAAAGCAGGAGCCTCATGGTGGTTGGGCGCTATATCCCGGTGGTCCGCTGGAGATCAGCGCAACGGTCAAGGCATATTGGGCCTTGAAAATCACTGGGCACGATCCCCAAGCCGAGTACATGCAACGGGCCAGGCAAGCCATTCTGGCGGCAGGGGGGGCGGAACAGGTCAATAGTTTCACCCGTTATTATATGGCCCTGCTCGGGCTGATCAGCTATCGCCAATGCCCTGCCGTTCCGCCGGAACTCATCCTGCTGCCGCGCTGGACGGGGGTGACAATTTACGAAATGTCCGCCTGGTCGCGCACCATCCTGATCCCGCTGAGCCTGCTGTGGGCCTACAAGCCGTCGCGGGCGTTGCCGGCCGAGTGGCGCATCGACGAGGTGTTCACCAGGCCGGTGCGTCAACTGTCGGCAGTTAACAACGTGACGGGAAAAGTCGACAACCTAAGTTATCGCACCTGGGTTCCCTGGGCCTGGATTTTCCGGCAGTTTGATCGCTGTTACAAATTGATGGAATCGCTGGGGGAACCACCGTATCGCAAGAAGGCGATCCGCATGTCTTCCAGTTGGATGCTGGATCGTTTCGCGCAGAGCGACGGGCTGGGCGCGATTTTTCCGCCGATCGTCTGGTCACTGGTCGCGTTGAAGTGCCTGGGATTCGAGGAAACGTCTCAGGAATTCCGCATGACGCGCGAACACCTGGATCGTCTCATACTGCGAGGACAAACCAGGCTGCCGGATGGGACGGTTCAGGAAACCGTGCGGCTGCAACCCTGCCATTCGCCCGTCTGGGACACCGCCATATCCACCCTGGCCTTGCAGGAAACGGGACAGCCGCAGTGCCAGCCCGCCATTCAAGCCGCCGCCGAATGGTTGCGATCCAAGGAGGTGCGCTTTCCCGGGGACTGGTCCATGCGTCATCCCGGCGTGGAACCCGCGGGCTGGTATTTTGAATTCAATAACGAATTCTATCCGGATATCGATGACACTACGATGGTGTTGATGGCGCTGTCCAAATCGTTGCCGAAGGATCTGCATGCGGACTGGATGGCGGAATTCATCCCGACATCGGAAACACCAGGCGAATCCCGGTTGTCGACTCTCGTTTCGGGCAAAGCCTCCGAATGGCAGGGCGCGATTCAGGATGTGTCGCGGCTGCAACCGGTCATGGAGTCACTCCGCCGAGGCGTGCAATGGATTCTGGCCATGCAATCCCGCAATGGAGGCTGGGGGGCGTTCGATGCCGATAACGATTGCGAACTGCTCACACGGGTCCCCTTTGCCGACCACAACGCGATGATCGATCCTCCCACTGCGGATATCACGGCCCGCGTCCTGGAATCGCTGGCCACGCTGGGAATCGATCGCCGTCATCCGGCCGTGGAACAGGCGCTGCGTTTTCTGTGGCAGCACCAGGAGGAGGATGGAAGCTGGCATGGCCGCTGGGGCGTGAATTACATCTACGGAACCTGGCAGGTACTGGTGGGCTTGAACGCCATCGGGATTCCCCAGGACGATCCCCGGATTCGCGATGCGGTGCATTGGCTGAAATCCGTCCAGTTACCCGATGGGGGCTGGGGAGAATCTCCCGAAACCTATGAGCATCCCGAGAGGAAGGGGGCGGGGCCCGCAACCGCCTCGCAAACGGCTTGGGCCTTGCTGGGATTGCTGGCCGCCGGGGAAGTGCACAGTGACTCTGTACAGCGGGGCGTGAATTATCTGCTGCAAACGCAATGCCCGGACGGAACCTGGAAAGAACAGGAATTTACCGGAACGGGCTTCCCTCGCGTGTTCTATCTGAAATATCATTATTACAGGGTGTATTTCCCATTGATGGCCCTGTCGCGTTACAGGCAACTGCAGCAAGGGGTGTCTGGTTCGAGGAGTTGAGACATGACAAAAATGCCGGGGCGTTTAGGGTCGCTGCATGCGCGCGACGTCATGTCCACAGAGGTTCAAGTTCTCACCGAGAACATGACACTGCTCGAGGCTTCGCATCTCCTTAAGCAGCATCGCCACTCGGGGGCACCCGTTGTGGATGCGCAGGGAAAGCTGATCGGCACATTTTCCCTGCGTGATCTGACGGGCGTCAAAAAAAAGCCGAATGAAATCAACCTGGAAGAATCGCAGCAGAGCTTTGATTCCGCGATTCTTTCCGCCGAAGTGTTGAAGCTCATCCAGGAGAATGCGTTCGCCCAGGAAAAAGTGGCCGATCGCATGACGCGGAATGCCCCTTCCGTCACGGTCAACGCCACGTTGATCGACGTGGCCCGGCTGATGTGCCATTTTCACACGCACCGCATTCCCGTGACGTCGCATGTGGGAGAATTGAAGGGAATCATCACCACGATGGATATTCTCGCCGCCCTGGTACATACCGCGGATGAATTAAGCGAGTGATCCTTGCGCGACACTCCGGCGGCGTTCCTGCCCGGCGCGATCCCATTTGGCGCACGATTCGAACGATCTCCACTTGGAACGCGGTGGTGGTTCAGAGTTCGTAGCTGTCGCCACGAGCCGGAATGATGGGGTGTTCGTCGCAGTAGCCATCGAGAATATCCGCAAGCGCCCGGGAGGCTTCGGGTTCCCCGTGCACCAGAAACGCCTGTCCGATCCCGCCCCGCTGGGCCGCCTGTTCGAACCACCAGCGAAAGTCGTTTGCGTCGGCATGGGCGGAAAGCCCGTCCAATTTTTCGACATGGGCCTTCAAGGGAAACTCGTGATCGAAGATTTTCACGAAGGGGCGCCGCTCGGCCAGTTTTCGTCCCAGGGTATGTTCCGCCTGGAAGCCGATCAGGGCGATGGTGTTGCGGTCGTCGCGAATCGCATGGGCCAGATGATGCACCACCCGGCCGTTCTCGCACATGCCCGAGGCGGAAATGATCACCATGGCTCCGTGGCGATCGTTCAGCGCGCGGCTCTCCGCGCCCGAATGAATGTAGGTCAACCAGGGGAAGCCGAAGGGATCGGGATCCGCCTCGAGCACGCGTTGCACCTCCGCATCCATGACGCTCAGGTGTTCCCGATAGATACGAGTCAACCGCAGCGACAAGGGGCTGTCCACATACACGGGTATCGGAGGCAATTTCCCCTCGTTGAATAAATCGTTCAGGAAATAGGTTAACTGCTGTGTCCGACCCAGGCTGAAGGCCGGCACAATCACGCGGCCTTCCAGCTTGACTGCATCCGATAGAATTCGCCGCAGTTCCTGCTTGATATCCCGCGCGGGCGGGTGCAGGCGATTCCCATAGGTCGATTCGCAGATCAGCACGTCGCAACGCTCGATCGGCTGCGGATCGTGCAGCAGGGGGGAGTCCCGGCGCCCCAGGTCCCCGGAGTACACGACACGTTTCCACACGCCGGCCTCCTGCACGTCCAGTTCGGTGATAGCCGATCCCAGAATATGGCCGGCGTCCAGAAAACGGATCCTTGTGTCGCGGTCGATCTGCCGCATTCGACCATATTCGATCGTCTCGAACAGTCCCACAATTCCATCGACATCCTCGTCGTCGTACAAAGGCTCGATCGGCGGATGGCCTCGCTTCAGATGTTTCCCCAGATAGCGGGCATCTTCCGCCTGAATCTTTGCCGAATCCCGCAGCATGATCGTTGCCACATCCGCGGTGGCCTCCGTGCAATAGATCGGGCCCCGGAAGCCTTGCCGGTACAAGCGTGGCAAATTTCCCGAATGGTCGATATGCGCATGCGACAGGATTACCGCGTCGATGGATTCCGCGGGAAAGGCAAACTCTTCATTCTTGCGGCGGGCCTCCGCGCGATGCCCTTGAAACAAGCCACAGTCGAACAGGATGCGGCGCTCCTCCACCTCCAGCAAATGCTGGCTGCCCGTCACTTCTCCCGCCGCACCATGAAATGTAATTTGCATAATCGTTCCTGAGTCCTCGGTCCCTGGACTGGGCTGGTTTACTTGCCGTATCAATTCGCCATGCCCGCAGTTTGCCAGTCTATCGCCTGGCGTCGCAAAATACAGGCTGGCTCGGTTCCCCTCCAGAGTTACTACAAGGGGACTCCTTCACTGCACTATCCTTTCGTCCGTCGGGGCGACAACCTGAATCGACAAACCCAATATCGACCGGTTTTGTTGTAATGGACCGTGATAACTCGATATATTTAATTCAAAACACCCTCGAACTGGTATTCTCGACTCAAGGACTCGCCATGCCGCGCCGCATCCCCTGCCTGCTGTTCTGTTTTGTGCTGACCTGGTTCGCAGCGGGAGGCCAGTCCGCCGAACAGGCGTTGACTCCCGATCAGCAATTGCGGGCCTATTTCGAACTGGCGACCACACGCGTGGAACAGGCCAGCCAGCAGGCGCTTTCCGATCCCCAAGCCTGGCTGGCCCAACAGGAGGTGGCGCGGGAGCAATTGGCCGAGATGCTCGGGCTTTCCCCCCGCCCGGAGCGAACGCCGCTGCACGCCACCATCACTGGTGAAATCGAGCAGCCGGATTTCGTGGTCAAGAATCTGCATTACCAGGCGCTCCCCGGTCTGTACGTGACTGCTAACCTGTATCTCCCGAAACAGATTGAAAAACCTTGCCCGGCGATTCTGTATGTCTGCGGGCATGCCCGGGTGCATGCGAATGGTGTCAGTTACGGCAACAAGGTGGGGTATCATCATCATGGCATCTGGTATGCCCGCAACGGGTATGTCTGTCTGACCATCGATACCATTCAACTGGGCGAATTCCAGGGAGTGCATCACGGCACCCACAACAAGGGCTGGTGGTGGTGGAATTCCCGAGGGTACACCCCCGCCGGGGTGGAAACCTGGAACGGTATGCGGGGGCTCGACTATCTGCAATCGCTGCCCGAGGTAGACCCCAAGCGGATCGGGGTGACCGGGCGGAGTGGTGGGGGGGCATATTCGTGGTACATCGCCGCGCTTGATACGCGCATCACGGCGGCCGTTCCCGTGGCTGGAATCACTTCGATGCGGAACCATATCGTGGACGACTGCATCGAGGGGCATTGCGACTGCATGTACATGGTGAATACGCATGGCTGGGATTTCGCACAACTTGCGGCCCTGGTCGCGCCGCGTCCACTCTTGCTGACCAATACCGACAAGGATTCTATTTTTCCGCTGGATGGCGTGGTGGATGTGTTTCGGAAAACGCGCCATGTCTACACGGGAATCGGGGCGTCCCAGAACCTGGGACTGGCCATTTCCGAAGGGCCGCACAAGGATACCCAGCGGCTGCAGGTGAATGCCTTTGAATGGTTCGATCGCTTTCTGAAAAAGGAAGAGGCCCAGGCGCTGCCTACCGAAAAACTCTTCGAACCGGAGCAATTGCGAGTGTTTCAGCAACTGCCGACCGACGAGCGGACTTCCCGGATTCACGAATCCTTCGTGCCGGTCGCCCAGGCAGCGATCCCGAATACTCCACGTGAGTGGACTACCGTCAAGGCCGAGTGGCGCAGGGAACTGTCCCGGCAATGCTTTCCGAAGTGGCCCGCCAGCACAACGGCGGCTCCCCCTCGTCCGCTGGAAACGGAACGCCGGGAAGCGGGAGAGCGGACCACCTTCGTCTTCACTTCCGAGGAGCCGTTCGAATTGACATTCCAGCGCGATCGCGTCCCGCAATCCCGGTGCCGTGTATTAACGATTCACCTGACCGATTCCGCGGCAGAGCGTTCCTGGAACGCCAGTCCGGAGGGAGATGCGATTACTTTTGCCCCGCGTGGTTATGCGGAAAACGGATGGTCGGGGAATGAAAAGCAACAGACGCATATTCGTCGACGTTTTGCCCTGCTGGGGCAATCTCTGGATGCGGGACGTTTGTGGGATGTCTGCCAGTTGATTCGCTCGGTGCGTCAGTTGCCCGAGTACCAGGAGTGTCAAATTGAACTTCAAGCCGAAGGGGAACTGGCTGGCCTGGCGCTGTACGTTCCGGTTATGGGCGATGTCTCCATCGCGCGGCTACGCCTGGAAGACCTGCCCGCATCGCATCACCAGGGGCCGGAGTTTTTGAACGTGTTGCGGATTCTCGATATCCCGCAAACCCTGGCGCTGGCAGGGGAAGCCTGCCCGGTCGAGTTATCGCGCACGCCCAAGGAACTGCTCGATTACGCGTGGAAGATCCAGCGCGTTCCCGAAACTCGCATGCACCCAATCACGCTGAAGGAGCAGGCGGGCGATCTGTGAAAAGGGAATTTCCCGGATTTCCCCACCAGCGCCAGCCGCGGCTTGGAGTCATGCTCGCGTTGGCGTGTTGCCAGCGGATTAAAGGAAGAACTCAGCGCGGAGACGGAGAGACGCAAGGTCGCAGAGTAAACGTGAAATGCTCTGCGTATCCCTAGCGACTCCGCGTCTCTCCGCCTCTGCGTTGCATTTCAATCCTCGCAAGACGAAGCCGGCACAACGAACGAGTACATTGGCGGGCTTTGAGTTCAGGCAGCACTGGCATGGCCAGGGACACACAGCCCGAAAATTAACCTGTGACAGATCACTATTTGTCCGCGTTTTTTGCGATTAAACCTGCCAGGAAACCCGCCTTGAAGCCGGCGTCGATATTCACCACGCACACATTGGCGGCGCAACTGTTGAGCATGCCGAGCAGGGCCGCCAATCCCCCAAAATTCGCGCCATAACCGACACTTGTCGGCACCGCGATCACCGGGCAGGAGACCCAGCCTCCGACCACCGACGGGAGCGCCCCTTCCATACCCGCGATAACGATGATCACGCGGGCGGCTTGCAGGTCCGCCACATGTTTGAGCAAGCGTTGCGGTCCCGCGACGCCGGCGTCGTAAATCAGCCGCGGTTCGTACTCCATCCAGCGGAGTGTTTCCGCGGCCTCGGCCGCCACCGCGGCATCGGTGGTTCCAGCGGTCACGATATGGATCCCCCCCTCGCTTTCTTGAGGCGGTTGGGCGCGGTCGTGCATCAGCCGCAGGGTGCGCGCCTGTTCGTGATAAATTACGCCGGGAAACTCCTGCACGACCTGCATGGCCTGTTCGGGGGTGACGCGCGTGGCCAGGCAGTGATCACCTTGCGTCTGGAGTTGTCGAAACGCCGAGATCAGGACCTCCGCGGATTTCCCTTCCGCGTAGAGCGCCTCGGGATAGCCACAGCGTTGACGTCGATCCAGATCGAGTTCGAGGGGGAGTCGATGGGGGTCGGTCGCGGGGTTCTGATCGGCGGGCATCGGGCAGGTTCCTTCGGTGGGCATTACAATCAAGCCATGATCGGTTCGACGCGAATATCGATCCAGGTGTTGACCGAAGCGCCCGGAGCGAGCACTTGCCAGCCACAGGGGATGCCACGGGCCTCCAGATTAATGGCATCCGTGGGACAGGTGTAGGGTTCGAGGCAGACGGCCGCGCGATCGGGCGGAGTGTAGGCCACCAATTCTCGAAAGGCGGGATCGCACGACTGCACCACCTGCAGCCCGGATCCTTCATCCATAATGACACAATCGAGTGATTTTCCCTCGGGGCGAAGATCGGTGAAGACGTCGTCCAGCTTCACGGTGCTGTAATAGACCCCATCCTTCAGGTTGACGCGGGGCGGTTTTCGCTCCCCGGTCGGGATGTAGTTCTCGAGTTGCCACTGACGGTGCGCGGGGGCGTCGAGAACGATATGTTCAACCGAACTGCCATCCGTCAGTGGCAGCTTGAAATAGGCGTGCGTGCCGAAGCCCCAGGGGAGCGGTTTATCGTCGGGGTTGATGAATTCGAAGCGAGACTTCAACGCATTGCCGCGTACCAGGTAGGTGCAGCGAATGATGAAGTCGGCAGGCCACCAGTCGAGACGCTCCGGAGCATCGCGACTGAGTTGGAATTCCCCCGTCGCGGTATTCTCCGTCCGATCGATCACGCGCCAGGGGCGATCGAGACAAAACCCGTGAAGATAATGGGCTCCCGGTTGAGCCACGGGGAGTTGATACTCCCTGCCTGCCCACGAGAAATTCCCGTTGGCGATGCGATTCGGGAAGGGAAACAGAAGGGGAATGCCACAGCGCGAGGGACGCACCTTGCCCAGTTCAAATTCCGCATCCGCCTCGATCACGTCGACGCGTTGCGTGCCCACGAAAGCCGTGAATTCGAACAGGTTGAATCCCAGTTCGGGCAACAGGCGGGCCTGGCTGCCGGAGACGGAATCGGTCAGGGTCAATGCGGGCATGACGGCTTGCATTTCGTTCGATAAACTGAATCGAGGGATGGAACAGCCCGGGACGCATCTCCCGCGGAGGGAGTAATAGCATCCACTCCAGGTCGGCGGTTGAACCCAGGCAAGCCTTTAGAATAACAGATATTCACGGAAATCCCATGGACGACGACGAGAGTGACTGGGACGACGAAGACGACCTGGAGGATCTGGACGACGACGGGGGGGAAACGATCCCCTGCCCGGATTGCGGCGCGGATGTGTACGAAGAGGCCGACGTCTGCCCGGTCTGTGGCTGTTACCTGTATCGCGGCGGGGTCGCCGGCGGGGGATATCCCTGGTGGAGTTTTGGAGGGGCGCTACGGGAATGGAGTCCGTTGTGGTTGCTGCTGGGCATGGCCGGGGTACTGGCGACGTTGTTCGTACTGATGGCGAGTTGAAATTGCGGTACCGCCCCCCCTTGCTGAATATTTGCGGGGACCGTTGGTGATTCCGCTTGGGAACCGCGGGCATTCACGCAGGCGCGCGTTCAGCTCAAGCCGGGTATCGGGGTTCCTTCGTAGACCGGAATTGGACGATCCAGCAGATCGTTCCAGTGAGACGACTTCGGAATTCCGAGCGCCTGGTAAATCGTGGCGGCCAGGTTTTCTGGCCGTTGCGGATCGCGAATGGGATATCCCCCCGTTTTATCCGAGGCTCCGATGACGCGCCCCCCTTGAACACCCCCACCCGCCAGAAACACCGATTGGACCTTGCCCCAATGATCGCGTCCGGGCAAGGCATAGGCGCTCGGCAGCAGTGAAATTTTGGGGGTGCGGCCGAACTCGCCTCCCATCACCACCAGTGTATCGTCCAGCAGGCCTCGCTCTTCCAGGTCATCCAGCAGGGCCGATACGCTGCGGTCCATGGGGGGGAGCAGATAATTCTTCAAATGAGGAAACGCGTTGCCATGCGTGTCCCAGGTTTCGTTGTTGCCCAGGTTCACCTGGACCAGGCGCACTCCCGATTCCACTAACCTGCGCGCCAACAGCAGCGACCAACCGAACGTGTTCCGCCCATAGCGGTCCAGTTGTTCGGGCGGAGAGTTCATGACGTTGAAGACTTCCTTCAGGCGGCCATCCACCAGCATCGAAATTGCGCGTTGCTGGTATTGGTCGAACTGTTCGAATTCCAGCATCCGCTGCCAGTGCGTCTGCTGCCGTTCGACGGCTGCCAGTAAATCAAATCGTTGATGCATTCGCGTGGAACCCATCCCTTCGGGCACCGACAAATCGGGCGAGCGAAATTCCAGATTGTTGCCGGCCACGAATCCGCTCTGGTGGTGAAAGCCATATTCGGGCCAGGCCCCGTACGATTGCGGGTTGTACGGAATGGTATTGAGGAAGAAGGGATCGTCGCTGGTTCCCATCGATCCAGCCAGTTGCCCCGGAATTTCGCGGCCTGTTCGATGTACCAGCTTTTCGGGCAGAATAATGGCTGGCGGCAGGTTATTGGTGCCAGGGAGTATCTGCCCGGCAATCGCGGCCAGGCTGGGATGGTCGGAGGGTTGCGGCTTCGAGGGGTTAAACCCCTGGGGCAGGTCCGTTCTGCCCGACAACATCACCATATGCCCCTGCGAATGTTCGTTATAGGGGTGAGTCAAACTCCGCACCAGAGACCATTTGGAACTGCGGGCCGCCAGCATCGGCAAATGTTCGCAAATATGCAGGCCGGGTGTTTGCGTGGCGATCGGATCGAACTCCCCCCGGATCTCCACGGGAGCGTCCGGCTTGGGATCGAAACTTTCGTGTTGTGCCAAACCGCCGGAAAGAAAAATGTAGATCACCGACTTGAGGCGCGCGGGGGAAGTCCCCGCCTGCAACTGATCGAGATGATTGGTTCCCAATCCCAGCAGACTAATGGCGCCGGCCTGCACCATCTGGCGGCGGGTAAATCCAGGATGCCTGGGCACATCGGCAGAGAAAGGCTTCATCGGCTCGACCTTGCGTGATGGAAGGGGCAGGCTACGCGATGGCACATGATACCACGTGCCATGCGGGAAATGCCAGCGAAACATGTTCGGCCGCCGCGCTTTCCGGGAGGTTTGGCATCCGGGATAATCCTGGTGGAGCGGAAGCCGATGCGGGAAGTTTGCCTGGAACGGGAAATCAGCCCCAACAAACAGGAGAAATTACGCGTAACTCGATACAATACAGCAGACGATGTCCCGGAAGGAATGGCCGCGATCCGGTGATCAGGCGGCCACACCCGGTGGCTCTTCGGCGTTTCCGGTTCGAATTTCTTTTATTTTCCAGCAAAGGCAGCTTCATGTCCTGGTTTGTGGCCTCCAAGGTTAAGTCTTGTCACGTGGTTCGTTCCAGCCCTTCCGGTCAAGCGATGAATGCTGCTGTAACAGGTCGTGGGGGCTGGTTGACTGCCCTGTGCTGCGCGACCTTGGTAATGGGGTTTACGGGATGTGGTAACGGTGGCGGGAACAGCCAGGCGGTTGCCATCGTCAATCTCGACAAGGTCCTGAAAATGACGGGAGCCGATCTCGAAATCAACAACGCCATTCAGGATCGCGAAACGCAGATTCGCAACGGACTGGCAAATTTCCAACAGCAACTGGAAGACGCGTTGAACAAGAAGAAAACCGAATTTGGGGAAACCCCCAGCGAGGATCAGAAACAGGAACTTCAGGCCTTTCAAAGCCAGTTGATCGCACAGAATCAGCAGGCGCGCAATCAGGCCAATCAAAGCCTCAACAACTTTCAACAGGAACTGTTGGAAAGTTTTCAGCAACAGGTCAGCCCAATTTCGCTCGAAGTGGCCAAGGAAAAAGGGTATGCCATCGTGCTGGGCCAGAATCCCAGTATCCTTGCCTTCGACACCACGATCGATATCACCGACGAGGTGATTGCCCGCATGAAGCAAGCCCGATCAGACACGGGGTTGGCCACGGGGCAGACTCCCGGATCCGATGGCCCCCTGCGTCCTGCTGCTCCCTCCGGACAGGTTCCCGTCACTCCTCCCCTGAAGAGCGTCGAACCGAGCGGTAGCCCCCAGCTCGAGACTTCCAAGCCCGAGGAAAAGCCGGAAACTCCAGCCAAGTCCAACGAGAAACCCGCGGTTCCCGAAACCGGCGCGGACAAAACCGAGACCCCCACTAATACAGAAGCTCCCGCGAAAACAGAGCCCTCCGCCAAGACGGAGTCTCCCGAGAAAACCGAGACTCCCGCAAGCGAACCAACCGGAACGTCGGACAAACCTGCTTCCGAAAACAACTGACGGCTTGTAAAAATGACACGGAAAACAGGCACGGAACCACCGATTCAACTGGTTTTGCCTTCAAGTCCGTTCGTCGATATAACACCGCATGAAACCTCGTGCCGCGTTTCGCATTCGCCGGAACGCGGCCCCCTGGTTTCTTCCAACCGCGACGATTCGCCGACAAGGCGATCGCCTCGGATCCCTTCCGATGATTCTCCTTCCCCGAAATCGGTTGCCAACCGTACCCCGTCCCTTACTCCCCTCCTCCGTTGCCTGATTGCCGCCGGTGGCTTGTTCCTGATTGCTGGATTCTGTCTGGCCTTTCGACTGGAACCTTCCCCTCGTGGATACGGCACACATCAACAATTAGGGCTGCCTCCGTGCTCGATACAATTTTTGTTCGGAATACCCTGCCCCAGTTGCGGGATGACGACCAGCTTTGCCTGGTACATTCGGGGACAATGGGGGCTGGCTTGGCACGCAAACCCCGCCGGATTTTATCTGGCCGTCCTGTGTACGCTGCTGATCCCCTGGTCGTTGATCAGTGCCGCGGGGAATCGCCTCCGCGGCGTACGTCGGCTCGAACTCTGGGGAATCGGACTGCTGGTGCCATTTGTGCTCATCGCCGTGGCGCAGTGGCTCATGCGACTGTAATTCAATCCCTGCTACTAGCGACCTGCCTGCTGGTTCTGGCCTGCTCGCTTTCTGGCTGTTCGCTTGCCGTCATGGCGGGCAAGATGTTCATGGGGGATCCCAAAATTCCCTCGCAGTTCCGCCAGCGAACCGGAGTCGATTTGAAAAAGGTGGAAAAGACCGTGCTCTTGGTCTGCACGACACCCGCCTTCGTGAAAGCCGAGAATTCCGCCCTGGACCGCGATATCATCGAAGGGGTCTATCGGCATTTTCGCCGTCAGGATATCCCCTGCGTCAACCCGAACGAAGTCGACAGTTGGCTTGGTCGCGTCGGTGGCATCTGGGACGATCCTTCCGAAATTGCCCAGCAATTCACGACCGACTACATCATTCACTTCGATATCGACACGGTGGCTTATCGTGAGGCCAACAGTCCCAATTTCTATCGTGGGTCGGCTCATGGAAACGTGCGGGTTTACGAGGTGCGCGGCGAAAAGTCCGATCGCAAGGCCTACCTGGTCTTTCAGCACGAATTTCAGTCGATATATCCCCATCACTACCCCGTCGCGGCCGACAACATGACCGAACGGACTTTTGCCGAACAATACAACAAACGCGTCGCGGAAGAACTCGCGCGTCTGTTCTACGATGCTCCCGCAGCGGAAGAAGTCTATTAAAATCCGTTGCGGCACTTCCTCCTCACTCCCCCACCCGAGCTTGATTCGTACTCGAGGTTCCCCATGAAACATCTTTCCGTCTTGTTTCTTCCCGCCAAGCGGATGACCCTGTTCTTGCTCCTGGTGGTTTCCTGCCTGAGCCTGACGGGTTGCAACTACATCATTCTGTTGGGTTACCTGATTGGTGGCCCTCCCAGCATCGAACCCGATTTCGATGTGATGACCAACAAATCGATGAGCGATAAGGAGGTTTCCGTTTGCGTAGTGGCGTTCGCCCCTACCGAACTCAAGTGGGACTTCCCCAAGATCGATCACGAACTCGCACGGTACGTCGCCTTCCGCCTGGTGGAACACGATATCCGGGTCGTAAATCCCGACCAGGTCCGCACCTGGCTGGATACTCATCCCGACTGGGACAAACCCGAGGAAATAGGCAAGGCCCTGAACTGCACCTACGTCATTTATATCGATATGAATGACTTCCATCTGTACGAGAAAAACAGCACCACGCTCTTCCGGGGGCGCGCAGAATGTTACGTCAGCGTCTTTGAAATGGACGAGGATGGGTATGGTGACAAAATCTACAGCAAGGAAATCACCTCTCAATATCCCATTCGCGCCCCTCGCTCGACTTCCGAAATGTCCCTCGATACGTTCAAACGCGAATACCTTTCCCGTCTCAGCAAGGAAATCGGCTGGCTCTTCTTCGAACGCTTTAATGGGGACGACATCCCCGATGCCATCTGAATGAAACGGCACCTCTGCCTGAAACCGCGGCATGCCATTCCGTTCCGACATGCTGCAAGGCGGATCCCGCGCGCGGGATCCCTGTTGCAGCCACGCATTTCCAGTGCACAAGGGCTTGTTCGGCCCTGCCTGCCGGTTGTCTCCGTGGGCCCGCTCTCAGTGCCGGGATTTCCCGACGAGTATTCCCAGAAAGGCGGCCAGACCACCCGAAACCAGTCCCATCACATGGGCCGCGTTGGCGATTGGGCCAATGATGCCGGTGAAGCACAGCACCATGAACCCCAGCATAAAATAAACAAAATCCTGCCGCAGTCGCATGCCGCTGGCCGGATTGAAGTGGCCGTTGATCCACAAAAAACCGAATAAACCGAAATCGACGCCCGACATCCCCCCGAAGGTCGGACCTGACCAATAATATTGGGCGAGGTTCGATGTTGCGGCGATAAACAGCACCAGCAACAGAAACCGCCAGGATCGCAAGTACGATTCGAGTAACGTGCCGAACTGGTAGGTGATGATCATGTTCATCAACAGGTGCAGCGGGCCAAAATGCGTGAATATCGGCGTGAACAATCGCCACACCTGTCCCCCGCGGATTTCGGGCAAGCCTGGCATGAATTGAATATGTTCAAGCCCTGCGGGAGCGTACGACGTGATGCTCAAATCGGTGATCAGGCCGAAGCGGGTCTCTTCCAGGGAAATGGCAATCGTCACGATAATACTGACCACAATCAATGTCAGCGTGACGGGAAGGTCCGCGGGGTCGTTGCGGCGGGTCTGCCTGGGTTGATTCCGGCGGCGCTGACGCAATGCCGCGGCTACACGGCGTTCCTGTTCCTGGCGGAGTTGTTCGGCCGCTTGGGCAGAGACCACGAATTCTTCTGCTGCCGGGTTCTCTTGAAACCTGAGAAAGGCATCGCGGGCCGTTTCCACGTGATGTTCATCGAACACCCAGATTTCCCAGTCCGAGCCGTTCCGATCCGTTCGGGTGGTTACTCCCTTGGTCAGCAGGTACTCGCAAAACAGGCGGGCATTTTCCGCGTTGTCCAAGGTGCCGATTTGTCGCATGCTGTGTTCCTGGCGATCCTTGCTCCGCAGAGTCGGTTCCTGCCGATTTCGCGTCCGTCCCTGCCGTGCCGGAGGGCTCCAGCACGATTGTCACGTTTGGGTGTAATCGAATATCATACGCGAAAGTAATCTCCCGCGTTACTCCTCCCTTATAGCATAGTCTGCCCACAATGAAAGTTCGCTGCACTGCCCTGAGTTCGGATGAAGGTCCTCATTTCGATATTCTGAACGCCAACGGTTTCACGGTTCTGCCGGGTAACCGCCAGCGAAATTACTGGAATGCCAGCGAACTGATAGAAGAACTTACCGATTGCGTGGCGGTGGTGGCCGGGTCGGAACCCTATACCCGCAAAGTGCTGGCCGCGCTGCCGAAGTTGCGCGTGATCGCGCGTACCGGCGTGGGGTTCGATGCCATCGATCTGGCGGCCTGCGACGAGCAAGCAATCGTCGTTGCCACCACACCCGGCGTGAATCATCATGCCGTCGCCGAACATACCATCGCGCTATTGATGGGCGTAGCCCGCGGATTTCCCGATCGGGATCGATTTGTTCGCGAGGGAAACTGGGTACGGTTCAACACGCCCCGCGTCATGGGGAGCACGCTGGGGCTGTTTGGCCTGGGACGCATCGGGCGGGCGGTGGCGGAGCGGGCCCGCGGGTTAGGGATGCAGGTGTTGGCACACGATCCCTACGCGGATGAGAATCATGCCCGGGAACTTGGCATCACGTTGCTTTCCGTCGAGGAAATTCTGCCTCAAGCCGATTACGTCTCGCTGCATCTTCCCGCCACGGCGGAAACACGGCACTTCATCAACGAACGAACCTTGCGCGCGATGAAGCCTGGCGCGGTGCTGATTAACACCGCGCGGGGATCGCTGGTGGATGAATCGGCCCTGTGCGACGCCTTACGTTCCGGGCATCTCCGGGGGGCGGGATTGGATGTCTTCGAAGTGGAACCGCTGCCGCTCGACAGTCCCTTGCTGAAACTCGACCGGGTCCTGTTATGTGGGCATCTGGCGGGATTGGATGAACAATCCCAGCACGATACGCTCGTGATGAGCGCGGAAACCATACTGGAACTCAAAAACGGCGGCTGGCCCGCGGAACGCATCCAAAATCTCAAGCAGTCCCCGACGTGGACCTGGTGACGGAAGTTCACGTAGGCTGAGGACGAGTCCCGGCTATTGATCTTATCGACGCGTACCTCGCTGGCACTGGCGGACAGGCCCGCCAGTGCCGCACAAAGAGGTCCCTGGAGTGCACTTCAGCGTGAATAAAACGAGCCCGCATGGCCCGCTTCCCGAGGCTTCCGATACTATGCGTATGCCAGCGGTTCAGGCCGCGCGGGAAAATTGTCCGCGGCGATTTCCGGTTGCCAGTTTGTCGAGGAAGCCATTCACGCGTTGCCGATCGAGTTGTTCGAGGGATTCACTGAGAGTGGGCATTGCCAGACACAAAGCCCGGCGGACTTTGCGGGTTTGCAGCGACATTTCCCCGCAGGCAAAGTTCTTTCGCTCGGCCTGACTGAAATGCCCTTCCAGCAGCGGGGTGCGGAATTGATTGATCCCCAGAAAAGCAGTAAGGCGGCGGGCAAATTGCAGGCGATTGACCCGTTCCGCGCCTGCGACATGGTACAACCCCGTTAATTGTTCCGCGCAGGCCCGTTCCAGAATCACGGCCAGTTCGCTGGCCAATAGCGGCGTGGCATTGCCCGGCTGGCACAATTCGGAACAGGGTTTCCCGGCGCGCGCCCGTTCCAGCAGATGTTCGATCCAGCCCGGGGTCTCCTGCCCACTTGCGGGACTCCAGCCAAACGGATGCGTCCGCACGACCAGGGACCGGGCGCAGGTTTCAAGAATGCGACTTTCCAGTTTCAACAAACGTTGCCCCAGTACGGAGGAGCAGTGGTTCGAGGAATCTTCCTCGTGGAACATCCAGGGGCCGGTCAGCACGGCATCACTGGACAGAAGGGCGAAAGGTAAATTCAATTCCGCGCAGGCATCCGCGCGCTTCAGGCTGGCCGCGCATTGATCCTCGGCTGCCAGTTCCGCTTGGGGATTCCAGGGGGAATCGCCGCAACAACTGGCATCAATCACGTAATCGGGATTTCTGTCCGCCAGCAGGCGCACAGGCTCTGCCCCCTCTTCTTCCAGAATCTGGATGCCGGTAAGTTCGGGAGCATTCGCGGAGGCGATGCCCACCACATGCGCCCGATCGCCGAGAGCGCAGGCGATATTGGCCCCCGCCACCGTATTGATTCCATAAATCACAAATGTTTTCACGTGTCAGCCTCCCTGCTAAATCCGCGACACTCCTGGGGAATCCCCGCCTTGGAACGACATGTCCCGGAGGCGAGCCTGCTCCCGCAAGTGGATGCCGCTCGTATGTGATTCCGTCCCCTCCATGGGCGACATCCATCTCCCCAGATTTCCATAGTTCCGGAAATCGTGCTGTGAGCCAGATGCCGTACGCGGCGAAAGTATAGCGCGACTCTGCAATTTTTACCAAGATCAATCTGGAAACCTTTGCTCCTGTGCCGAAAATCATTTGCTCTTGGCCCCCGCGAATCCGCCCCGATAGGATGTCGTATCCCGGATTCCACGGTTCCCCGCCCGGCAAGGCTCGAGGCTCCAGGCGCGCGATTGTTTTGTGTGAAGGCTTTGTCGATGACGTTGCGTTTCATTCCACCGGATGGCAAACCAGGGGCAAGGTTTGTCCTGATCTGCGGCTTGTTGCTGGGGCTGCTGGCACATCAGATCAGTTGTCGCCTGCCCGAACCGGAACTCCGTAAGCGCAAGAATGTCGGCGTGATCTTCGACACGGCTTATCGTCCTCAATCGGGAGCCGCGTCCCCGCTGTTGAAATCGCTCGATGACGTCTATGCCCGTTACCATCGAACCCTGGCGGAACCGGTGGCGGTAACATATTGGGGCGACGACAGATCGCAATGGCGCATTCATTTTGCCACGAATCGGGGAATCGATTCCGACCCGGCAACCGGCCAGCCTGCCCGTCCCAACAGGGAAGTTGCCGCGCAAGTCCGCTATGGTTACAGCGAAACAGTGATGCCCGGACGCCGTCGGGGACAAGATCCCCCCTTGGCCGCTTCAAATAAAAAAGGGTTCGGGTTCTTGTCCTCCGCGAAAGCAGAGCCAGCGACCGACGATGTCGCCAGACTGGCGGAAGTTCACGAGACCTCGCAAGCGGAATTTCTGCGGGGAATCCGCGAACAGATACAGGCTTCGACGGGCCGGGATCTGCTGCTGTTCGTTCATGGCTTCAACGTGGGGTTTGATGCCGCGATTATTCGAACGGCCCAACTGGGACTGGATCTCCCTTTCAACGGGGCGTTGTGCTGTTACAGTTGGCCATCGCAGGGAGGGATTTCGAACTACTCGGCGGACGAGCGGGCCAATGCGTTATCGGTGCCCCCCTTCCGAGATTTTCTGGCCGGTCTGATACAGGGTGTGCCCGCGGAAACCAGAATTCACATCCTGGTCCACAGCATGGGCAATCGTCTGGTAATGCAGTCCCTGCGGGAACTGTCGGAAACGCCAGGGCCGATTAAACCGATCGACAACCTCGTGCTCTGCGCGCCCGATGTCGGCTTGCGGGATTTTTCGGAGTGGATTCCAGGTGCGCGTCAACTGGCACGCCGCGTGACGTTGTACGTGGGAGACAGCGACACCGCCCTGATTGCCTCGAAAGCCCTGCATGGCGAACAGCGGGTGGGAGACGCCCTGCCCCCCGTGATCTACCCGGGAGTGGAAACCGTGGATTGCTCTCCCGTGGAAATGAGTTTCATGGGGCATTCTTATTACGGCGGAAATGTAGAAGTGCTGTGCGATCTCTTTTCGCTGCTCAAGGAAGATCACCCGGCGTCGAAACGGGACTGGCTGGCCAGTCAGGAGACTCCGGCTGGTCCGTTCTGGCGTTTTCACGAACAGCCCACCCCCGTGTACTTCACGTGGAATTTCCCGGATGAAAAACGATTCTAACGCGCGACCGCAACAGGTCGTCTCGCGCGTTAGCGCCGCGTTCGGTCACTGTTCCTTGCGGGAGATTTCGACTGTGGTTTGCGGGCCGGAAAAGGGAGTCGGCCTCAGCTTCCGGGCCTCGCGAAGGTTCTCCGGTTGATCGAGCAGTTCCCCGCCGTGCTTGGGGGTGCCGATCCGCTGGGAAAGGTAGATGCCGGAGTGCCCGCTGAACAGGTAGGCCAGCGTGCAAGCCGTGGCAAAATACGCCGTGTATTCGCTACCGAACAGTTCGATTCCCATCAGCGTGCAGGCCAGCGGGGTGTTGGTGGCCCCCGCGAAAACCGCCAGGAACCCGAGTGCCGCGAACAAGTCCACCGGAGCGCCTAGCAGCATCGCAAGCGTGTTCCCCAACGCCGCCCCGATGAAGAACAGCGGCGTCACCTCGCCCCCCTTGAAACCGCTGCCGAGCGTGACCGCCGTAAAGATCAGCTTGAGCAGCCAGCTCCAGGTGTTCGCGCCGCCCGACTGGAAACAATTGACGATCGTGACGGCTCCCGGATCGGGAGAGGAAACGCCCAATCCGAGATAATCGCGGGTCCCCGTCATCCAGACCAACCCGATCACCGCAAGTCCTCCCAGAACAGGCCGAACAATCGCGTTGCGGATTCCTGTCTTGAAGAGATTCCCCAGACCATGCGTCAGCTCCGCGAACAGCAGGCTGGTCAAGCCAAATAGTAGCCCCGCCAACGCCACCTTCCCCAGCATGCTCAGGGACAGGGGAGCCAGATGCAGATTCGGAGAGGACGAACCCAGCACGCTGGCGATGTGATACTGAGTATGGCCAATGCCCCAGGCCAGGCAGACTTGGTCGGAGACAATCGCGGCGATTAGGCAGGGGACCAGGGCAGCAGAGTCCATGCGGCCGATGATCAGGACTTCCATCGCAAAAATCGCCCCCGCGACGGGTGTCCCGAACACCCCGCCAAATCCAGCCGCCACCCCGGCCATCAGCAGCAGGCGTACATCCTGACGGGGCAGCCAGGGAAAAAGCCGCGCCAGTCCGCTGGCCAGGCTCCCTCCCATTTGCACGGCTGTCCCTTCGCGTCCTGCCGAGCCCCCAAACAGATGCGTGATAACCGTGCAGATCAGGATCAGCGGCGCCATCCGCAGGGGAACCCCTCCCCCCGGTTCATGGATTTCTTCCACAATCAGGTTATTGCCTCCTTCCACGGCCTTGCCGATGGCCATGTAGAGACCGGCAATTGCGGCCCCCGACAACGGGAGAAAATACAGCAACACGGGCTGTTGCAGTCGAGTTGTCGTCACGATTTCCAGTGACCACAAAAACAGCGCGCAAGCCGATCCGACCACCAGCCCCAGCGCGGTCCCCAGCAACAGCCACTTCAGCAAGTACCAGCCCAGCGTGGCCTGTTCTTGCAAACCGATACGAAACGGCATGGCACTGTCTCCCGTGACGGATTTCAAAATCGGGAGGGCTCGCGGCGCGCGCTCCCACCCGGGAAGGGTAGGAGTCATCAGCACGAGCAGCCAGTCCACTCGGCAATTCAGGGCGAACTCCATCGCCACCAGTTGTAAGAATTCAACTCTCGGAGTATTCTCTGCCGCCGGGATTCCGTCAAGTCTCCATGCTATGGAACGTATTCCCGGAGTGATTCCTGCACAAATTCTTTCTGGTGGTTACGTCCGCATCGATCTTCGTACTTATCAATGCGCTTGTCTTGAGTATTGACCACGGAGTCACGGAAGTCACAGAGGTTTCAAGAGGACATTCAACCGCGATGGAACAGGCGAGGGAAGCCTCGCTTTTTCGTTTTTCTCTGTGGTCTCCGTGACTCCGTGGTTTTCCTGTATTTTCAGGTTATGTTCCGAAAAACGCACCTGCCTGCTGTAACATGGCCGCGTTGGGAGCAATGTCGGCCAGAAACGCATACCGGCATGTCCGCGCGGGTCAGCCTCGTTTGGCCAGGGGAAACGGAACTGTTACAGTGCCAATATCCATCCCGAAAGACTGACGCCAGCCGCGCGGCGATCACGGTTTCCCTATATTGCTCCAAGGAGTTCCCATGACCGACACCCCTGCCCAAATCACACTCTCGATGATGCGAGAAAAACTGTATGCAGCCGTTGTCTGCGACGCACTCGATCAACTCGGTTATACGCACCAATCGCCGCGTCTCCCCTTAATGCCCTATACGTCGCCGGTGATGCTGGTCGGCCGCTGCAAGACGACACTCTGGGCCGACATGTTCCATGTCGATCCGAACCCCTACGACCTGGAACTGAAGGCCGTGGATGGCTGCCAGCCGGACGATGTACTGATAGCCGCCGCCGGAGGCTCGCAACGTTCAGGCATCTGGGGAGAACTGCTGACGACGGCGGCACGGAATCGGGGGTGTATCGGAGCGATTGTGGACGGGGCCATTCGCGATGTCGATAAAATCGCGGAACTGAATTTCCCGGTTTTGGCGCGAGGAACCTGCCTGTATGACAGCCAGAATCGGCAACGCGTGATCGATCTTGATGTACCTGTGGAACTGGATGGCGTCGTTTTCCGACCAGGAGATCTGGTGTTTGCCGATCGTGATGGCGTGGTGGTGGTGCCTCGGGAAATTGAACACGAAGCGATCGCCCGCGCCTGGGAAAAAGTCCACGCGGAAAATATCACGCGAGATGCGATTCGAGCAGGCATGCCCGCGGTGGCAGCCTACGAGAAATATGGAGTTCTGTAGCCAAGAGAATCCTTGCCTTGCCATGGGGAGTGTTCGCGGGTTTCCAGGGATTTCTCCGAGGCAGTTTTTGTCAATTCCCTGCCAGGAACCGTAAATCGGCGAACCGATGGGCATCGTTCGTGTCTTCTTGGCTCAAAACGCAGTCCGTATTTTTCTCTCGCAGAAAGAAGGCACGCATGACTGGAATGGATGCCGGGATTGAACACGTGCTTGCCGCTCCGGCTGAGTTGGAACATTCCTGGTGGAAGCGTGCAGCCGGTGGACGCGACGTGCTGTTCGTTTCGTTGCCACTGGTGATCTCGTCCCTGTCGTGGACGGTGATGACGTTCGTGGATCGCGTTTTTCTGAAATGGGAATCGGGGGAGGCGATGGCGGCGGCCTTTTCGGCCTCCACGCTGTGGTTTGCACTTCTCTGCCTGCCGCTGGGCGTCTGCATGTACTGTGCCACCTTTGTTTCCCAGTATTACGGCAACCAGCAACCGCACCGGATTGGTCCCGTGGTGTGGCAAGGGGCCTGGTTGTCGCTGATGTTCAGTCCGTTGCTGATGCTGGCAATTCCCTTGGCGCCAGCGTTATTCGCCTTGGCGCGGCATGCTCCCGAGGTGACCGCGCTGGAAATCCGCTATTTTCAAATTTTGTGCTGGGGCATTCCCCCGATCCTGCTCGCGCAGGCATTGTCATCGTTCTACTCCGGACGTGGCAGGACACGGATCGTGATGGGGGTCGACGCGGGCGTGGCGGTGCTGAATCTGGTGCTCGACTACCTCTGGATATTCGGCAAGGGGGGCTTTCCCGCGATGGGTATCGATGGCGCGGGCTGGGCCACGGTCGCGGCCCTGTGGGTCAAGGCCCTGATTTATGGTTTGCTGGTGTTGCAACGCCAGCATCGCCGGGACTTTTTCTCGCATCGGATTCTCGTGGAACCTCCGCTGCTGAGACGCCTGCTGTATTACGGGGCTCCCAGTGGATTTCAACTGCTGATCGACGTGTTGGGCTTTACGGTTTTTATCATGCTGGTGGGCCGCCTGGGGGCGGTCGAAGCCGAAGCCTCCAGCATGTCCTTCAGCATCAGCACCCTGGCCTTCATGCCCATCTGGGGCTTCGCGCAGGGAGTGAGTATTCTCGTCGGGCAGCATCTGGGGGAAAACCGCGACGACTTGAGCGCCCGCGCCACCTGGACGACACTCCACATCGCGCTGGCCTACATGACATTCATTTCCCTGCTGTACCTGTTGCTGCCGGAACTGTTTCTGGCTCCCTTCTTCGGCACGCTGGCCAGCGACGGGAATGAAGTGTGGAACCTTTCGATTCAGTTGCTGCGTTTTGTTGCCGCCTACAATTTGCTGGATGCCACCCTGATGATTTTCGCCAGTGCCATCAAGGGGGCCGGCGATACCCCTTTTGTCCTGAAGATCAGCCTCCTTATGGCGACCGCCATGGTCACCGCCAGTTGGCTTGTCGTGGAAAAGTTGCATCTGGGGATTTACGGATGCTGGTGGCTGATTACCCTCTGGGTCTGGGCCCTCGGCATCATTTTCCTGCTGCGGTTCCTGCAGGGGAAATGGCGCGCGATGCGCGTGATTGAGCAGCCCAGCGAAGCCGTGGCGGCACACGGTTAAGCATATCGCACTCGGTAGCAGGGGAGACCGGTTTCCCCGCTCCTTTCCCCTCGCAGGCTGTCGCCTCTCATGCCCCCTTGATGTTCCCGCGACACTGGAGGCATTCGCTGCCCCAGCGCGTTGCCGACGGCCTTGCTGCTTTGCGGCGACCTTTCCCCTGCCATCGCCTTCCACAATTCGTTTGTTCCCGATCCCACTCGTTTGCTGTATTACGGATTGTATTTCGGGTGGGGCGTGCTGTTCCATCGGCACCGCCGCGAGTTTCAAGATGCCGCAAGGCCTCCCTGGCTGCGCCTGTTGAGTGGTCTGGCAATCTCGGTTGTCATGGTGTATTTCACGTTGCGACAGGAGACGCAGCCCAGCTATTCGGTGAGTTCATGATTGACAATACGACGGCGCTAACGGTCTGTTGATTTCTTGTGTGCCACGGTTGTGTCAGCCGTGGCACACAAGAATGCGTAAATCACACGCCCCTAAAAGCCGTGCCTCGCGATCCGAGGCTCACGCTTGAACTCCGCCCCCCTTTTGTCGCATACTCCACTTACTGCAATTCCCCCGTGATGCTCCCGAGAGAAAATCGATCATTTCCCCCGATGGCAATGATCGCGCGGACTCGACGGAGGTCGATGTGTGTCTTGCACGTGGACCGGGTTCCCCGAGACGCGCGCGAAATTTCTCTCATCCGAGTCCCCTGAATCAAGAGGAGCAGGCCCATGACACCGCAGGAATTTTTCCAGTTCGTCGAGGAGCAGCAGGTCGTCCAGTTTGATCTCAAGTTCTGCGACATGTTTGGAACCTGGCAGCATTGCACCTATCCCGTCGACACTATCGATGAAAGTATCTTCGAGGATGGCTTCGGTTTCGATGGCTCCTCGATTCGCGGTTGGCAGGCCATTAACGAATCGGACATGATTGCCATCCCCGATGCCAGTACCGCACGCCTCGACCCCTTCTTCTCCCTCAAAACCATCAGCGTGATCGCAGATATCTTCGATCCCATCACCAAGCAGCCCTACCACAAGGATCCTCGCGGTGTCACCAAGCGGGGACGGGAATACCTGAAAAGCACCGGCATCGCCGATACCTGCTTCGTCGGACCCGAACCGGAATTCTTCATCTTCGACGACATCCGCTATCTCACCAGCCAGCGCGGTGCCATGTATGAAATCGATTCCTCCGAAGCCGCCTGGAATACCGGACGTTCCGAAGTCACGGGCAACCTGGGACACAAGGTCGGCTACAAGGCCGGGTATTTTCCAGTCTCCCCCAGCGATACCCTGGCCGATGTACGGGGCGACATGGTCGAGGAAATGCGCAAGATCGGCATCGTCGTCGAAGCCCATCATCACGAGGTCGGAACCGCCGGCCAGTGTGAAATCGACATGAAATTCGCCGATCTCCTCACCATGGCCGACCAGTTCATGTGGTACAAGTACATCATCAAGAATGTGGCCAAGCGTCATGGTAAAACCGTCACCTTCATGCCCAAGCCGATCTTCGAGGACAACGGTTCCGGCATGCACACTCATATGTCCTTCTGGAAGGACGGGAACACACTGATGGCCGGCGACGGCTACGCCGGGCTGAGCGAAACCGCGCTGCATGCCATCGGCGGTATCCTCAGGCACGGGCGAGCCCTGATTGCGCTCTCCAATCCCACCGTCAACAGTTTCCACCGGCTTGTTCCCGGATACGAGGCTCCGGTGACGCTGGCCATGAGTCAACGAAATCGCTCCGCCTCTTGCCGCATTCCCATGTACAGCGCCAGCCCCAAGGCAAAACGCGTCGAATTCCGTACGCCCGATCCCTCCGCCTGTGGCTACCTCAGTTTCACCGCCATGATGATGGCGATGATCGATGGCATCCAGAACAAGACCGATCCCGGCGAACCCCTGGATCGCGATATCTACGACATGACTCCCGAGGAACTGGCCGAGACCAACGTCGCTCCTACCTCGCTTAACGAAGCCCTCGAAGCACTCGAAGCCGATCACGACTTCCTTACCGCGGGCGATGTCTTTTCCGAGGACATGCTCAACTCCTTTATCCAATTCAAACGCGAAAACGAAATCGACGCGGTGCGACTGCGGCCCCATCCCTACGAATTCGATCTCTACTACAACGTGTAACCTGCCGATCGATGCGATACGCTCCAGAGCCGCGCTATCCCGCGCGGCTCCATCCTTGCCCACGCTCCCCTTGACGAGGCCCTCCATGCACTGCCATTTTCGATATCTCGCGTTATTAGCCGTCTGCTGTCTGATGGAGATGCCTCTGGCGACCGTTGCCGGCGACGAAACCGCTGCCGTCCTGACAGAGAAAATCCATCCCCAACCCCGGGCCATGATGACCCATTGGCTGAACGCGCAAACCGAGGCCGCAGCCCAGCGCTGGGCGGATCGCTACGAATCCCTCAAGACGCCCGAACAGATCGCCTCGTATCAACAGGAGTTGAGCCAGCGGTTCGTCGAGGAACTGGGAGGCTTCCCCGAACGTACCCCCCTCAACCCGCAAGTGACAGGCGTGATTCAGCGCGAAGGCTATCGCGTCGAAAAAATCCTGTTCGAAAGCCAGCCTCGTCATTACGTGAGCGCCCTCTGCTTCATACCCGATTCCCCGCAATGGCAGGCCCCCTATCCCGGAGTGCTGGTGGTCTGCGGGCATTCCGCGAACGGCAAGGCCCTGGCCGGTTATCAATCCGCCACCGCGCTGCTGGCATTGAACGGCATGGTCGGCTTGATCATTGATCCCATCTGTCAGGGTGAACGTTATCAGCATCTGGATCCCGACGGAAAAATCACGGTTGCCAGTTCCACGCAGGGGCACACCCTGGTGGGGCTCGGTGCCATTCTCCTGGGACAAAACACCGCGCGCTTCGAGATCTGGGATGGCATGCGTGGCATCGATTACCTTCAGTCACGCGAGGATGTCGACCCTGCCCGGATAGGCTGCATGGGCAACAGCGGTGGAGGGACTCAGACCGCCTACCTCATGGCGCTCGACGACCGTATTCAGGCGGCCTCCCCTTCCTGTTACATCACCAGTTTTTCCCACCTGCTGGGCACGATCGGCCCCCAGGATGCGGAACAGAATATTCATGGTCAACTCGCGTGGGGCATGGATCACGCCGACTACCTGCTGATGCGCGCCCCCGTGCCGATCAATCTCTGTGCCGCCACCCGGGATTTCTTCCCCATCGCCGGCGTCTGGGAATCCTATCGCCGGGCCAAACGACTCTACACCCGCCTCGGTTTCCCCGAACGAGTCGCCCTGGCCGAAGTGGACGAACAGCATGGCTGGCACCAGCCCTTGCGCGAATCGGCCACGCAATGGATGTCCCGCTGGCTTGCGGGCAGGGATGTCTCCATCCGCGAACCCAAAATCGAACTGCTGTCCGACGAGGAAGTGCTCGTCACCCCGGCGGGGCAAGTGCAACTGCTGCCCGAGGCCCGTTCCGTCTTCGACCTGAATCTCGCCGAATATGAACGACTCGCCGAGCAGCGGATCGCCAACTGGCAGGATCCCGCAGTCGCGCTCGTAAAAGTCGCCCAACGGGCCGGCATCCGATCCTGGCAGGATCTCGCCCCGCCCGTCTCGAAAAAAATCGGGGAACTCACGCTCGATTCCCTCCGCGTCGAACAGTGGATCCTCGAACCCGAACCGGGAATTCTGCTTCCCGCCTTGTTATATCGCCCCGCCGAAACGCCTGAAAAACCGCGTTACATTGTCTATCTGCATGCCGCCGGTAAACAGGCCCGCTTTCGAGAGGGAGACCAGGAACATTCCGCCGAATCCCTCGCCCGCGAAGGGGCCATCGTGCTTGCCATCGACCTTCGCGGACTGGGGGAAACGGCCCCCGGCGACGGAAAATGGTATCACACCCGCTTCGGCGAAGATGCCCGCCAGGTTACTATTGCCTACCTGCTGGGCCGCAGTTATGTCGGCTTGCGGGCCGAGGATCTGCTGGCAACCCTCAAATGGCTACGTACTCCCGAAGGCTTCGGCCCGGACGCTCAACTCGAGTTGATCTCCGTCGGTGAAGTCGGTCCCCCCGTGCTGCACGCCGCCTGCCTGGCCCCGCCCGAGCTTGTCTCCCGGGTTCAACTCCGCGAAATGCTGCAAGACTGGAAAACAATCGTCAAGGCCGACGTCTCCGAGGATCAGGTCGTCAACTTGGTGCACGGAGCACTGCGCGATTACGACTTGACCGACCTGATCGATCATCTGGGCGACCGGGTACAAATTCACGATCCCCTTGATGCCATGGGCAAGCCGATCGCCAAATAACCACGTTTTTCGCGGGCAAGGCAATTTGCAACTTTCTTGAATGACGCCTCCTCAGGCGAGAATCTCGTGCACGACGTGGCCGTGCACGTCGGTCAGGCGGAAGTCGCGGCCCTGCACGCGGTACGTCAGTCGGGTATGTTCCAGTCCGAACAAGTGCAGAATCGTCGCGTGCAGATCGTGGACATGCACGGGCTGTTCGACCGGATGCCACCCGATTTCGTCCGTCGCCCCATGAATCTTGCCTCCCTGCACGCCTCCCCCGGCAAGCAGCACCGTGAACGCGAACGGGTGATGGTCGCGCCCCGTCACCTTCTTGAAGCCCGGCCGATTCTCGCCCAGCGGAGTCCGTCCAAATTCGGATCCTATCACCACCAGCGTTTCGTCCAGCATGCCCTGTTGTTTGAGATCCGTGATCAACGCCGCGATCGGTTGATCGGCCATCAGCGCATTGTGCGTCAGTTCCTCGTCCAGGCGGGAATGATGATCCCAGGATGAATGAATGATATTCACCATGCGCACCCCGCGTTGCACCAGTCGGCGGGCCAGCAGGCAATTGTACGCAAACGCATCGAACAATCCCTTCCCCCCCCGATTGCTGGAAATAGGGGGTTCCGTTCTGCCGAAACCGTACAGCTCGCGCGTTGCCCTGGTCTCGCCAGACAGATCCACCAGCTCCGGCGCGGACGACTGCAATCGAAACGCCAACTCGTAACTGTGCATTCGGCTTGCCAGTTCGGGATCGCCCACCGCTGGCAGGCGCAGGCGGTTCAAGTCGTTGATGGCCCGTACCGTGGCCTGTTGCACCTCTCGCGAAACTCCCGCGGGCGATTCCACATTGCCGACCGTACTCCCCTCGTTGCCGAACAACACCCCGGAGTATGTGGAAGGCAGAAACCCGCTGGACCAACTCGCCGATCCCCCTGGAATTCCCCGCCCCGTTGTCACCAGCGATACATAGGCAGGCAAATTCCGTGATTCACTTCCCAGGCCGTAACATAGCCATGAGCCCAGGCTGGGGCGTCCCGCGATTGGTGATCCGCAATTCATCAACAACTGAGCCGGTACATGATTGAACTGGTCGCAATGGACGGAACGAATCATGCATAAATCGTCGGCCCGGGTCCCCAGGTGAGGTAACAAGTCGGAAAAGTCCATCCCGCACTCCCCCCGCTTGCGGAAGACGCGCGGGGTCCCCATGAGTCGGGCGGTCTCTTTCTGCAGAAAAGCAAATTGTACGTTCTGCAACAGGGAATCCGGCAACGGTTGGCCATCCAACCGGTTCAGTTGTTCCTTGGGGTCGTACAGATCCATCTGGCTGGGCCCCCCTTCCAGATAGATATAGATGCAATTCCTGGCACGCGGCTTGAAATGCGGCTCGCGGGCCCGCAAGGGATCTTGGGGGCTCGCCACTCCGGCTTCGTCCGCCCGAATCGCCCCTTCCCCTTCCAGCAGTCGCGCCAGCGCGATGCTCCCAAGTCCCCACAGGGAATTCATCAGGAAATGGCGGCGGGCCTGCAGAGCAGCGGCCGAAGGTAGTTCCCAGGTCATGCTTATTCCCTCGTGATGAACTCTTCCAGATTCATGAGACTCCGCGCCACCAGCACGCGGGCTGCCAGCTCCGGGGATTCACCCCGGGGGGAGTCGTCACCGGTCAGCACGCGCAAGGACTCGAGCGATTCCCGAGCCAGCAGGTCGCGGTACTCCTGGTACAACTGTTCGAGCCGCGACAATTCCGTCTCCAGGGGCTCGCGCGATAATGTCTCGCGCACCGCCAGACGCAACCAGTCCCGTGTCGAAGCGTCCCCAGGCCCGGCCAACTTGCGGCCCAGGTGTTGCGCGCATTCCCAGAACACGGGATCATTCAACATGGTCAGCGCCTGCAACGGCGAATTTGAACGTTCCCGGGCGGGGCAACTTGCCGTCGAAGCAGGAGCGTCGAAGGTGCTCAGCATCGGATAGGGGGTTGCCCGTCGAAACAGGATATACAATCCCCGCCGATACTTTTCCGTGCCGGAACTGACTTTCCATTCCTGGTTCCGGCTCACTTGCGTGATACGCGAATTCAGCGGCGGCTTGATGCTCGGCCCCCCAATCCGCCGATTCAGCAGGCCACTCACGGAAAGGGCCACGTCCCGCACGATTTCCCCTTCCAGCCGCAACCGGGATTGACGCGCCAGCAGAATGTTCTCGGGATCCCGAAGTTGCAACGTTTCCGGGAACACCGAATCCTGTCGGTATGTCGACGAGGTGACGATCAACCGGATCAGCGCCTTGCGGCTCCACCCCCCTTCCCTGAATCGCCCCGCCAGCCAGTCCAACAGTTCGGGATGCGACGGTTCGCTGCCGGTTGTGCCGAAATTATCCGCCGTTGTTACCAGCCCCCGGCCAAACAGATGCTGCCAGACATGATTGACCGCGGTACGCGCGGTCAACGGATGCTCTGGTTGCACCAGCCAGCGGGCCAGATCCAATCGATCGGGCGTCGCCCCGCGCGGGTGCAGGGGGGGCAGAAAAGCGGGCGTGGCTGGCTGCACCACCTCTCCCGGTTGACGAAAATCCCCTCGGTGATGAATCCGCGTGATGCGCGGGGGTGTTCGTTCCCGCACCGACAACGCCTTCACTTCGATCGGTCGTGGCTGCTGCAAGGCCAGCTTCTCGAAGTCCTGGACCCATTTTTTCGCCTCCGCGTCCAGTTCCGCCAGCCAGTGCTCCAACCCTTCCCTGTCGGCCTCGGCGCGCGCCTCGACCGGTTGCGACACCACGCCCAAATGTTTTTGCAACTCTTGTTCACGCCCTTCCGCGGCTTGCGTCAGACGCTCCCGCAACTGTGCTTCCAGTTGTTGCATTTTCTCCAGGCGTGCCTGTTTTTTCGCCTCATCTTCCTTCGGCGCGGGAAGCACGTCGATCACCAGGTTGTCGGGTTCCAGCGTGTTGAAGAACGCATACATCTGGTAAAACTCCCGCTGCGAAATCGGGTCATACTTGTGGGCATGACATTCCGCGCAGGCAATCGTCAAGCCCAGCCACGCGGTTCCCACCGTATTCAGTCGATCGACCGTCTGAATCACCCGATCTGCCTCGCGGTCTACGCCGGCTTCCGTGTTGACCATCGCATTCGCATGCAGGCCGGTCGCGATTTTCTGTTGCTGCGTCGCCTCGGGCAGCAGGTCGCCCGCGATCTGCTCGATCGTGAACTGGTCGTAGGGCAGATCCTGATTGATGGCCGATATCACCCAGTCCCGATAGCGATACGCTTGCGGACGAAACTCGTCTCCCAGATAGCCGTTGCTGTCGGCGTAGCGTGCCAGATCCAGCCAGTGCCGCCCCCAGCGTTCGCCAAAATGGGGCGAGGCCAGCAACTTTTCCACTTGACTTTCGTATGCATCGGGCCGCTCGTCGCGCGCGAATTCCTCCACCTCCTCCGGAGTGGGGGGCAGGCCGATCAAATCGAGCGACAAGCGACGCAGCAAGCGCCGCCGGTCTGCTTCCGGCGACGGGGAGAGCCCTGCTGCCTCAAGCCTCGCCAATACAAACGCATCGATTTCATTCCGTATCCACGATTCCATTCCCACCCGAGGGGCTTCCACGTCCCGTACCGGTGAAAAAGACCAGTGCTCGGCATATGCGGCTCCCTCTGCAATCCAATGCCGCAACAGATCGATTTCCGCGGGCGATAGCTCCTTCCCGGATTCCGCGGGAGGCATGCGCAGGCCGTCGTCCGGGCTGATAACCCTTGCCAGCAACTCACTTTGTTGGGTGTCTCCCGGCACAATTGCCCGCGCGCCGCTCTCCAGCGGGAGTAGGGCGGCAGATCGATGATCCAAACGCAAGCCGGCTTCGCGGGCTTGCTCATCCGGGCCATGACAAGTAAAGCATTTCGTCGCCAGAATAGGCCGGATATCTCGCGAATAATCAATCCGCTGGTCCGCCCACACGGGCTCGGCGGATGCCAGCAGACTTCGCAGGCACAACAGGCCCACCACGGCAGCTCTCGTGTAGTATCGTTTTTGCACGGACAGCAACGGTACTCTCCCTGTTCAGAAGGAATCGACTTCCGACAGGATACCCGAATTCCGGAGCGGTTTGCAGACTCAACCCTTTTCCTAGACTGGATTCCCGCGAAAAGGGGGGGACTGGTCGCGTATACGAGTCGCCTTTGGCAGAGATTCCGGTTATTCCACGGCCAGCGTTGTGAATCGTTGCGTGGGCAGACTGAGGACTCTTCGCACGGTGAATTCCCGGGGAAACACTTCGAGACTGCGGTTCCCTGTGTCGATCGCCAGTGTGAGTGTGGCTTCGATCGCGCGGGGCAAGCCGCCGACCGACTCGCTGTCCCAACTTTCCAGCCAACTCGAGCCATCGAAGTAGGCGAACTCCAGGGCGAGCAGTTCGGGAACGGGAAGCATCTCGGAATACTCGATACTCCCCGACAGGGCATCGATGAGACCCTCCGCGCGGATGATTGCCGTCGCCGCTTGTTCCTCGGGAATCGCAACCGCCAGGGTCACGGAGTCTGTTAAGCCCCAGCGGATAACCCGCCGACGCATCCGTTGCACCTCGGAAAAAGTCTCGGGATCCACATCGCCAACAAATTGACGCCCGGATCGGCGGGGAGGTTCGGCCAGAATTTCCAGAGACTGCGTATCCCCCCGAAGCCAGATCCCGATATCGGCCGTCTCGGTTTCGGAGGCAACCAGAAAATCCGTCTCTCCCACGGCTTGCAACAGGCTCGATGTATCCTGGGTGGACGGATCGGCGACGGCTGCCTCGGGCAGTTGACCCGGGATCGACTGCAGATCCCACTCGAGTTGACGCAGCACATTCCGTGACAGACCGGCGGCCGAGACATCGCCCGCCGTCGTCGCCTGGATTCGATACACCAGAAAAATAAAGGATCCAATGCCCGCCATGACCAGCGTGGAAATCCCCGCCGCCAGGACCAGTTCCAGCAACGTGTAACCTCGGCGAGACCGATCCCGGGCAGGATTCATGGGGAGGTCTCCTGCTCCGAACTTTCAAAAACGGCCAGCCAGCGGACCAGGCTCACTTCCGCATCCACGATGTCGTTCGGGTTGACATGCTGCACGGTCAGGGTGAGTTGCAACATCGTCTCGAATTCGGTTTCGTCCACCAGCAGACTGTAATTCCAGGCGGGATCCTCCTCGAATGGCTGCTGAGTGATCTCTGCGGGCGAAACTTCGGCCGCCACAATCTCCGCCAGCAGGGATTCCGCGTGCAGGATCGCCTGCGTCTCCAAGGCTGCCCGCGTGGCGGCCCACCGCGCGGAATCCAACAATTGTCCCAGCACCGCCACGGACGTCGCCAGGACCGCCATCGAGAGGACCACTTCCAGCAGCGACAAGCCCTTGCGTCGGGAAATGGACATCAGCGACCCCCATCGAGGGGAACCGTGCCCCGGCTGATCTTCACCTGGCCCGTCAAGCCACGCAGGTCAAACTGGAATGTCCGACCGTCCGGATTGCTCACCTCGAATCGCAGATCGTCCGTGGTCCCGTCGGGGTACCATTGCACTTCCGGCGACCACATCAGTTTCACCGCTTCCAAACCCAGGTCCCCCAGTTGCTCGGTTGCGAGAGGCTCTGCAAGTTCACAGCGACTGAACTCATAACCTTCGGGAAGTTGCAGCGAATGGGTCACGGGTTCGCCGAGCAGGCCCGAGACCAGCATGCGGTCTCCCGAGGAGTGCCTTATCCACCGAGGCTGACCACTCATCACGGCTTCGCGACGCACATCCTGCAGAAACACTTCGACCTGACCGGCTACCTCCTGAAACTCCTGCCGCTTGAGTATGGCTGTCACCGAGGGGACCGACAGCGATATCAGAACCGTCAGCAGGGATACCGCCAACAGCAGTTCCAGCAGGGTGAATCCCGAAGAGCGCGTCATGGTCCACATGGCGTCATGTTCTCTTCCGGCGAACTAGGCGGAAACATACCCCGCTCCGAAGCCAGTGGCCTCGGAATGCCCCAGTGCCGTTCGCGATGGTTTCGATGTTGCATCTCACTTCCCCAACCGCGCCGTTCCAATGGGATGCCGGGGCAAGGCATCAGGACTGAGTTCCCCAGTTGTTCACATCGTCCCCGCTCCCCTGCTCGTCCTGACGATTCGGACCCGAGGACCAGATCGCAGGCTTGTCCACCGTCAGCTTGGAACTGGGATACTCATAATTCAGCGGCTGCCCCCAGGCATCCAGGGGAATTTCCTGCAGTAGTGGATCCACATTCTTTCCCTGTTCGTCGGTTTTGCTCATCAATTGCTCGATTGCTTCGCGCCCCCCCGTGGGATAGGTGCCGGCATGATCGACCGCATACAGCTTCAGGGCCTGTTCCAACCCGTGAATACTCGTTTGGGTCGCCTTGATATTCGCCTTTTTCTGGCTCCCCAACAGATTCGGAACCACCATTGCGGCGATCACGCCCAGAATTGCCAGGACAATCAGTAATTCCAGCAGAGTAAACCCCGCACGGGATTTCTGAACTCTCTGGAGACTGTGAGCAGGATTTGTGTGTTCAGATGTGTTCTTCACTTCAGCTTCCTCGAAACTCGGGGTGGGACAACAGGGGAGGAATTCCTGGACGATTGGCCTTAGGCCAACCCAACGGAGTTCCGCATAGTCTATTAAACCAGACTGGAACTTTGAAGTATCGGTAAAAGCAACGCGGCGACAATAAAAAGCACGAATGCCGCTAACCCCAGCAGCATCACAGGTTCCATCAGATGGACCAGCGTTTCCAGGCGGGACTGAACCTTCCGTTCCAACTGGTCGGACACTTCGACCAGCACCCGTTCCAACTGGTTCGCTTCCTCTGCCACGGCAATCATTTCCACCACATCGGCCGGAAACTGACCCGACTGCCGCAACGGACCGGACAGGGATTTCCCGCTGGAAACAAATTCCGCCGACCGCTCGATCGCTTCCTCGAGAATCACATTCCCGCTCGCTTTTCGGGCAATCGTAATGGAACGCAACATCGGAACACCATTCTGCAGCAATGTGCCCAGCACGCGACAGAAGCGGGAAATCGCCAGGTTGCGAAAAATTCCCGACAGGCCGATTTTCAGCGGACCGAGTCGCCACTCACGGATCACCACCCCGTCGATCAGCCGCCGACCGCGCTCCGATTTCGCGGCCCGGGAACCGGCCAGCAGCAGCAAGGCTCCGCCAATCAACAGCAGCGGCCAATAGGCCTGCAGCGTATCACTGAGGGACATCAGGGTGCTGGTGGTCCAGGGCAAGCCCCGTTCTGCAGCCATGCGATCGAAAATCGGCTGAAATTTCGGCACAAAAAAGACCAGCATCACCCCCACGATAATGCTGCCGAAACTCGCCACGAACAACGGATAGATCATGGCTCCCAGCACTTTCCCCTTCAATTCGTTCTGATGCTGCACAAACAGCGCCAGCCGCTTCAGGGCATCCTCCAGAAAGCTCCCCTCCTCGCCCGCTTCCACCAGGCTGATGACCAGGTTCGAAAAGGTCGCCGGATGACGAGCCATCGCCTGGGCCAGGCGACGGCCATCCGCCACCTGATCCCGTATGTCCGCCACGACCGACTTCAACACAGGCGACGATGCCTGATCCTCGATCAACCGTAAGGAACGCAGTAGAGGCACCCCCGAGGTCATCAGATCCGCTAACTGTGAATAAAACGCCACCAGTTGGCTCGAACTCACCTTCTGCTGGAAGTTCAGCAGCGGAATCGTCTGTTTCACCACCGGCTGGATTTGCACCGGAATCAACTGGCGGGCCGAAAGCTGCTGCATCGCCTCCCCTGCGTCGTTCGCGGTCAACTGACCCAGAACGGATTTTCCGGCGGTATCTCGGGCTTTGTACGAAAATTCCGGCATGAGTTCGGTATTTCAAGGGGATCATCCCCGCGGACAATCGAGGCTGAACCGAGGGTATGGTCTGGTATTATCCCTACTTACAACTGCAACGGGGGCCGTCGACTGCTCCCCCCTCTGCTAATTAACCCATGGGAACGGGATCTGTCTCTACCCAAATCGGAGATTCCTCCAAAATTGCCGGATCTCAAGTCTCCACCGAGTCCGCCTCGAACCGCGCGCCCACGTGATCCAGAATCGGCAGGTGCCCCCCGTAGGTTTTGATCAGGTTCTCCGCGGTCAACGTCGTGGAAACCGGGCCCCAGGCAATCAGGCGACCGTTCAGCAACAGGACGGAATCAAAGGAACGCTGCACCGTGAGCAGATCGTGATGCACCACGATGATCAACTTCCCCTGCTGACGTAATTGACGCAGCACCTTGAGAATCACCTCCTCCGTGGCAGCATCCACTCCCGCGAAGGGTTCATCCAAAAAATAGATCTCTGCATTTTGCGCTAACGCACGGGCCAGAAAAACCCGCTGCTGTTGTCCCCCCGATAAGCGACCGATCTGACGCTCCGCGAAGGCTTCCATCCCCACGTCCGCCAGGCAGCGATCCACGGTTTCGTATTGCGCCTGCCCGGCCCGGCGAAACCATCCCAGTTGTCCGTATGTCCCCATCAGCACGGTTTCACGAACCGATATCGGAAAATCCCAGTCGACGCTTTCCCGTTGCGGCACATAACCGATCCGTTTCCGCACCTGCTGTACAGACTTCCCGAACATCGCGACACTCCCCGACAGGGCCGGGATCAACTCCAGCATCGCCTTCAATAGAGTGCTTTTTCCAGCCCCGTTCGGTCCCACAATCCCCAGAAGTTGTGGTTCCCGGATTTCAAAATCAACATTCCACAACACCGGTCGGCGTCGATACGCCACCGTGAGATCGTGCACATCCAACAGTGGCGGCGTTTCTCCCATCGAGTCTTCCCTTGTTCCCTGCACCATTCCCTCGAGTGGCCCGTGACTGTGAAACCACATTTCCCGCATCACGGTAACGGGACGGCCTCTCGCAAAATAACTTCCTCGAACCGCGCCATGGCGACACCACTTCATCGAACTCGTATTCAGATTACAGAACCCCAATAACCATACATTGCCCGAAAGAAAGCCTCCTTCAAACATGGTTTGTCGGCGCGGTTCAGTCCTGTCTCGCCTATCCCGTGCGAACGCATACCGACAACGGTAACGTCACTGGACTCATGCTAACAGAAATGCCCCCAAATTGTGATCCTGCCCTGGCCCGGCCCATTCTCGAAGCCCAAGGGGATTTTCGGGCAGCATTTCAGTCGGATAATCCAGAAACCATCGCGTTCACATTCGAACGATACATCCCCACGAACGTTTCCGCCCCACTTCCTGGAGGGCCCAGCGCATCGGAATAGAGCACCCCTCCCAGCTTGAGGTCGTGCCCCCGCCGCTGGCAGCCATCGATGATGGCCCGGACAGACTTATCGCTGACCGAGGATTCCGAAAATATCGCAGGAATCTGACGTGTCACAATGGCTTCCACCAAATCCTCTATTGTGCGGATGCTCGCCTCGGTATTGGTGCTGATCCCTTGCACCGCTTCCACCTCAATATTCAGACTCCGCCCCAGATAGCCGAACGCGTCGTGCGCGGTAATCAGAATCCGACGGGATTCCGGAATGCGGGCAATTTCGGAGCGTCCCCATTCCTGTAATTCGGCGAGACGGGCTGCATAGGCAGCGGCTCTGCTCTGATATCCGGTAGCCTGTTCCGGATTCCATTCGGCAAGTTTTTCCCCCAGGGACAATGCCGCCGCCTGCCAGAGTTCCAGGTCATTCCAGAAGTGCGGATCGTATAGCTCGTGAGCCACGCGAATCAGTTGGTCCCGGTCCGCAATTCCATCCGCCAAGGCATAAACATGGGGATTCTTGCGGGAAAGTCGCTCCAGATAGGCCGACAAACCCGCTTCCAGATGCAGTCCTGAATAAACAATCGCATCCGCTAACGCCATCTTTTCCACATCTTGAGGGGAAGGCGAAAATAAATGCGGGTCTACCCCCGGGCCCATCAGAACTTGTACCGAGACATCCGGTCCAGCCACCTCGGCAACCATGTCCCCCGCCATTCCCGTCGTGCACAAGATATTACGGAAGACTCGCGGGGAGGATGAATGAGCGCTGGGAGATTCCCAACAACCCGAAAGGCAAGCCAGACCAAATCCCGAGAACAACAGGAGAAACACCTTCAGCCCGTTTTGATGCCCAGAACTCCTGGGGAAGACCGCGCCCGATGGCTGAATCATACTCATATGCCGACGCAATTTTAATTACCTTGTTTTGAAAGGAGCAAAAACAATTTTTTTGAATAGCAAAAATTATTCTATCTTTGGGTTCAGTATAAAAACAAGAGGTAAGGGTCGGCTTTCACCCCTCCCGAAGCGGAAATCTGGAAAAAAAGAGGGACTGCGTGAGTACGGGTCTGTTTCGGCCTCCGTTATAGTGAATCTCAACCTATCGGGAATCACCATTGTTCTCTGGAACGGGGCGTGCTTATGTCTCTGCTGACAAACATTCTCACGGAACTGCAGGATCGCATTGCAGCGGGAGAATCGCTGTTGATTCTGCATACCGACGATGAACCACGGGCCGCCGAAGCGATTGGGCAATTGGCCGAAAAACTACAGCGAAACATGCACACCTGGTCGTTAAGTACAGGCCTGCAACCGGCAAATGACCCGCACCTCCAGCAATTGAGAACACCAGCCGAATTTCTGCGGGAAGTCCGCACGGCCGAACCCGGTCAGCTTTTTCTGGCGAAGGATTTGCAGTACTTCCTGACCGATTTCTCCGTGATACGCCTGCTCCAAGACCAGGCGCAAACGTATCAGGGGAATCCTCTACTGCTGGTTGGGCCGGAATTTTCGCTCCCTCCCAGTTTGGCGAAGGTGGTTTCGGTACTCAGTCTCCCTCTGCCCGATTTCGAGGAAATCGCGGGCTGCCTGGCGGAAACGCTCGCCTGCCTGCCCACGCCTCCCCGGATTTCCCGGTCCTTCCAGGAACGCATGGTAAAAAGTGTCATCGGCCTATCCTTGCAACAGGCCCGCCGCGCCTATCAACGTGTGTTGCATGGCCGCCAGGACGTGGGCGAAGAGGTTATGACGCAACTCATTTCCGAAAAAAAATCCCTGCTGCAAGGCTCGAATCTGCTGGAGTTTCATGAACTGGGAGAAACGGCCGACGATATCGGTGGACTGGAAGGCCTCAAGGAGTGGATCAACCGCCGCGCCAAGGCCTTCAGCCCCGAAGCCCGCAAGCGGAATGTCGGACAACCCAAGGGGGTCCTGTTGCTGGGCGTGCAGGGTTGCGGCAAGTCGCTGTCTGCGCGGGTAATCGCCCGGCAATTGTCCTTCCCGCTAATCCGTCTCGATTTCGGAAATCTGTTGCAGGGCGAACGGGGGAGTTCCGAACAGAATTTGCGCGAGGTACTCCGCATGATGGATGGAATCGCCCCCGCCGTGCTCTGGATCGAAGAACTCGACAAGGGCTTTTCCGGACTCAGTGCCGAAGAGGAAAACCGAGACGCCGTCCTGGCTCGCATGTTCGGACTGTTCCTCACCTGGATGCAGGAACATACCACCCCCATCTTCGTGGTCGCCACCGCCAATGCCATCGAGAACCTGCCTCCCGAACTGCTCCGGCGAGGCCGCTTCGACGAATTATTCTTCATCGATCTGCCAAACTTTCACGAACGCAAGCATATCTATCGCATCCACCTGTCCAGACGGGGTTGCAACCCTGAAGACTACAATATCGAGGAACTGTCCGATAAAACCGAAGGCTACAGCGGCGCGGAAATCGAGCAGATCGTCAATTCGGCGGTCATCGATGCCTATACCCGGGACTGTCTCCCCACACAGAAGGATCTGCTCGATACCGCCGACCTGATTGTCCCGCTCTCCATCACCATGGAGGAAAAGGTCTTCAACCTCCGCGAATGGGCCAAGTCCCGCTGCCGCCCCGCCACGCCCGACAGCCGGATCATGCGCATGATCGAGGACGAACACCGCAAGGGTGAATTGATGAGTGAGGAAAGCGAATTCGAGGATCCCTGGATGGAACCCCTGCGAACCGGAGACCTGCCCGGCGCGATTCTCGAATTCGTCCGCGCCACGGACCATGTCACATTCCCCAAACTCGTTCAGGCATTCAGCACGCACGTCCCCACCACGGGCACGGCGGCGCTCACGCTGGAATCCGATCCCCTCGTCATTCTGTGGCAGGGCCTCGATCCCCAGTTCGCCGAGGCTATCGCAAAATACACCAACAACAAACGGTTTTTCCTGAACCCCGTGGACGTGGCCCACTACCAGAAACTCGGCACCGTCCTCAAACTCCCCTACATCCCACAGTTGAAGGACAAGCCCATGCCCCGCGAAGTGTGGTATCCCTGCCTGCTGCGCATCATGCCCCCCCGCGAAGGAAGCGGACGACTCCGTAACGTGGTAGTGCATCACGAAGGATAACCAGACCCCCGCCGCCCGGGTGCCGGGGAATGTCGGGTGGCAAGTGGCGGGATGCTATGCTAGCGGGGGACGTGAGTCCCCTGACCGTTGCGGCTGGATCTGGATGTTGCCGGCTGAATCTCCCTGCGGTCGTAATGGTCAGGGAATTGACGTAGGACGCAGGCGCGTACGGCTCGGACCTCGCTCGCACTGGCGGACAAGCCGACCAGTGGCACACAACATGGTCCACAAGAGTGGTATGCAACATGAATTAAGGAGACGCCAAATGAATCGCAAGCAAGAACCCCAAGGATGCCTTTTCGTCATCCTAAAACTACTTGGTCTCGCACCGACAACTAATTCCGCAGCAGTTTCACTTCCATATCAACGGAAAGACTACTTGCTCACAAAGGCGGAACGATCATTCTTCGGCGTTTTGCAAAAAGCCGTCGGCAATCAATACCTCATATTTGCCAAGGTGCGATTGGCTGATCTCGTGTTTCTACCACGTGGCACCGAAAAACGGCAATCGCATTTCAACCGAATTCAATCAAAACATATTGATTTCGTTCTGTGCGATCACGATGCCGTCCGTCCATTACTCACCATAGAATTGGATGATTCGTCGCACAATCGCACCGATCGCCAAGGGCGCGACGCCTTCGTTGATTCTGCCCTCGCAGCCGCCGGACTTCCGATTCTTCACGTACCCGCACGTACCAGCTACAATGTCCAAGAATTGGCAAATGCGATTCAACAGGAAGTCCAATCGCAATAATGCCATACAACAAATCGGTGAACTAAAGAAACTGGCCGGGTGGCAAGCACAGTGGCGAAGCGGTGGGGCGTAGCGAGTGTTGGCATGAGTCCCATCGCAGAGGTTCCGAGGATCCTGCAAATGCGTGTTTGTGACCCTGATTCCGGGTACTCATATTTCAGAAAGCGTCGCCCACGAGGCTAATTTCGAAAATGCGAACAGGACAAAGTCCTCATGACGATCTTGGAGGATCTCCATCATAACCCGGTCCGGATAAAGCGGTGAGCAGGAACCTCCGTTGACGCGGTTTTTGAAATCAGAATCATGTGGCGGCTGCCCCGACTCGCAATCGTCCGCGCTCGTCATCACCCATAGGGCACATCAGATGGTTTGGGATCCTGACACCTACGACGAGCCTCGAAAACGACTGGTCCCGGACTTCGATGCATTCTACGGCACAGCCGCGCAACTCGTTGCACGGCAACAGTCGCAAAGTTTGGCGGTGCTGGATCTGGGAGCGGGGACAGGCATCCTCAGTGAGCGAATTGCAGAAACGTCTCCCCGGCTAAGCCTTACGTTGATCGATGAATCTCCAGAAATGTTGGCGCTCGCCAAGCGGCGTCTGACCGGTCGGGATGTGGTCTTTCTTACCTCGCGATTGGAAGATCCGCTGCCTGGCACCGGGTTCGACGCGATCGTCTCCGCCCTTAGTATTCATCATTTGAGCGATCACGATAAACGTAAGCTGTTTGAAAGGGTGTTTGCTTCACTGAAACCGGGAGGCATCTTTGTCAACGCGGATCAGTATGCCGGGCCTACTGCCTGGCACGACATCGTCTACCGAGAATTCCATGAACGGCAGTCGCGATCGCTCGGATCCGACGATCGGGAATGGGAAGCCGCGGTCGAGCGAATGAAAATTGACCAGTATGCATCGATTGAGTGGCATCTGGCCGCTTGGGCAAATGTTGGCTTCGTTCGTTGCGACTGCTTTTTCAAACGATTTGGTTTTGCGGTACTCGCAGGCTGGCGGGAGGAAGGATAATCGAGTAAGGGCCATCCGCGCAGGCCAACCGACTGAATACTTTTCCCGGCACCCCCTCGACAAAGGGCATCACGTGTCGCTAGCGGGTGAGTTAACGGAATCACGCGCCGGGTGATCCGGTTCGGGGTGATCGTGTGTCGGATCAGGGGCAGTATCGCCCATCTCTCCGGCTGATGTCGGCTCCGTCTCTCCTCGTATCGCCGCGATCATTTCCCGTAGTCTTTTACGGATTTTTTCCCCGCCTGCTTCGATATACTCATTTCCCTGGAGGAGTTGTTCCGCCCAGGCAGGGAAGCGAACCAGAAAATCGGCCAGCACCGGGAGATCTTCCTCCCGCATGTACATCCAAAAAAATCGAACACGAAATCCTCTCCCTTTCATACGCGTCAATCGTTGTCCGTACACATTTGCCACCCAGTCGGGCAGCTCTTCGGATTCCAGCATCACCTTCAATTCAGGGATCAGGTGTTGATCCGAGAACTGCCCGGCACCAGGCTCCCATTGGGGAGGAAAGTCCGTCCGGGGGATACGAATCAGCAATTCCCGGACGCCTGCGTAATCCCGGCTGCTCAGCAGGTATTCCACCCGATACCGCCTCTGTTGTTCCGGTTGCGTGACCAGGCAGGCGGATAGCATTATCAGCAGGCCCGTACCACACATGACCCACGCGGAGCGAGCGACCGGCACGGACCGGACTTCCGATATCGGCACTGTGATCGCCTTATTCCCGTAAGCCTGCAAGCATGTACCTAACAATAAAATGGGCCAGGAAAGCACTCCCACCTGAATCAGCATGAACCGCACGACATTGATGAGATTCTCGCTTTCCGTGAGTTGGAGTCCCCCCATGATTTCGATCAGCGGCAGCGGGTATACGACAATCGCCAGGATCATCACGGTATCCGCCAGAAATAGAATCGGGAACAGGACACGCTTCAGGGACGTCCCATACAGCACGGCGGCCACGCGAGAAAACAGCAGCACGCGCCATACGGAAACGATGCCCAGGAAACTCAGGTTGAATTTCATGGATTGATATGCCGTGAGAAAACGTTCCACGGGAACGGCGTAGATTACAGCCAGGGGGGCCGTCAGCCACAGACAGGCGAGCAACCTGCGATATTCCACCCCCGGGGGGAGCGAATGGGATCTGCATTCCGGCAAACTCTTGATCGCCAGCATCAGCAGCAGGCTTAAACCCAACGAAGCGAACAGTGGAATGAAGAGATACCAGGGCTCGTGGAGCAGACTTTCCTGATCGTATTCCCGGAATAAACCCGCCAGCAGCACGAAGGCCAGTCCCAGCCAGACCGCCTGTCTCGATCCCGCGATCCACACAATCGCCGAGCGATTACCACACAGAAAGCGCCACACGGTGCCAAAGCGAATGCTTGAAATCTCCACGGGTTCGCCACCTTCTCCGCTCGTTTCGCATACGTCCGCGAGGATCGGCGAAACCTGGTTCCCTTTCGGTTCAAGGTTCGAAGTGCGAGCCACGTTTGTGGAGTCGGCTGTTGTTTCGCCAGATATCGAGCCGGATTTGTTTTCGTCGTCGCGTGGCTTCTGCTCCAAAGACATGACTTAATACCTCTCGAAATCCGGATTCCAATTCTTGCACACTCAACGAGTCTGGCTGATATGTCACATCGAACAGTGTGTAATGGGACCAGCTCCGATCGGGCAACAACCGCTGCTGCTGGCGGAGGCGCTTGTGCAAGCCGGTCCCCGGAAAGGGAGTTTGCAGCGTCACCTGCACGTCCGCGAACGGCGCGTCCAGCAGGAACCGGGTGATGCGGTCCAGGGACTGCCGCGTTTCTCCCTCCGCGCCCAGGATGAAACAGGCATTGACACAGACACCAGCCTCCTGAATCGCCAGGATGGCATCCAGTATCCGCTCCATTTCCGCCTGCTTGCCACCCATGCCCGGATAGCGAAAAACCATTGATTCCAGACCTGTCAGCAGTTGAACGCAACCCGACGAAGCCAAGGCGGACAGCATTTCGGGCCGCTCGCCGATGCGCCAGTCGGACTCCGAAAACCAGCGCACTCCGGCAGCCCGTAACACATCCAGTAACTCCGAAGCATCCCGCTGGCCAGCGAAGGTATTATCATCCGCCAACTCAATCAGCGGATTGAACGCCAGGCTGGTAATCATTTCCAGTTCGCGTCTCAACAGCCCCGCCGGTTTTTCTCGAAAGGACTCCAGCAGACGACTCGCCCCGCAAAAGTCGCAGGCCAGTGGACAGCCCCGTTGTGTCTGAACAGTGTAGCGCGCAACTGGCCCCAGCAGATCGTATCGGGGCAGGGGCCAGTCACTGCCGTGCAATTGGCGGGGGGCCCGATACACCCTCTGCAACAGACCGGCTGCCGCATCCGCCAGAATCCGAGGCCAAACCGGTTCCCCGGATCCGATAACCACTGCATCGGCTTGCGACCTGGCTTCGTCCGGACAGGCGGTGACATGCAGACCTCCCAGAACTGTTCGCAAACCCCGTTGACGCAGCAGGGTGGAGAGTCGATAAGCTTCCTCGATGGATGCCGTCAGGGCAGACAGGGCCACCACGTCGGGTGATTCCGCCACTACGGCCGCCAGCAGTTCTTCGTTGACCTCTGCTGGTGCGTGGTACGAGCAGGTCCAAGCGTCGGGCAACATCCCAGCCAGTGTCAGCAGTCCCAATCCAGGCAGTTCCGCCAAGGCTCGGCCCCGCTCCTCGAATCCTGGCAGGGTCATCCCGAGTTCCAACAGTTCGGGCTCTCGCACACGAAATCCAGAAAGCGTGATGAACGTGACGTGCGGCATGCGGAAACCCGACAGGTAACCAGGGAAATCGGCGTTGGGTTGTCGTCCTGTTCGCATCAGTTTACCCCCGAGGCGGACAAATTAACACCGCCACCCTCAAGTATCGCTCCTTGAAGCAAATAACATCCCGGGAGAACCATCAGGCTGGGACGAGTCCTGGCGTTGGCATCTTGCCGCATCTGATCATTCAAGCCGCAAGCGGGGGACGTGAGTCCCCTGACCGTTGCGGCTGGATCTGGATGTTGCCGGCTGAATCTCCCTGCGGTCGTAATGGTCAGGGAATTGACGTAGGACGCTGGCGCGTACGGCTCGGACCTCGCTCGCACTGGCGGACAAGCCGACCAGTGGCACACAACATGGTCCACAAGAGTAGAGTTCCTTGTGAGTGAAAGGACTCAATCGCGGCCTGCTCTCTCACGGGCGCGGCTAGTTTCACGGGCCGGGAAAGCAGCTTCCCCTTCGTGCAACGGTCCGCGACACTTGTTAAAATCGTTTTCCCCGCATGGGCGGAAGGAACTGGCATCCGATACATTTTCCTTCCCATTCAGATTCGGATTAACAAGGTGTGTCATGGTACGATTCCTATCAGTGACGATTCTGGTATGCAGCTTCCTGGTGCTAACGTCTCCTGTCCTGCCGGGCGGCGCCATGCAATACGCCAAGCTGGTCGGGCGATCAGCACCGCCCCAGGGCTTGCGCGTCTTCTACGTGTCCCACAGCCTCATGTGGTACGCCCCGAAACCGATCGGCGAGATGGCGGAAGCCGCTGGGATCAAGAACCACGAACTCGTCGGGCTGCAGTCCCTCGGCGCATCCAGAACGATCCAGCACTGGAATCTCCCCGAAGACAGGAATCAGGCAAAAAAAGCTCTCCAGACGGGCGAAGTCGATGTCTTCATCATGTCCCCGATTTCCTTCCCCGACGAGGGGGTCGAGAATTTTGTCAAGCTGGGGCTCGAACATAATCCCAACATGCGGTTTATCGTGCAGCTTTCGTGGGGCGGCGGGGACATCGACAACCAAGACTTCCCCAAGGGGGCCTTCGACAACGTCAACAAGGAAAAAACTCCCGAACAACTCAATAGCCTCTATGAAAGGAACATTCAGGAAGGAGAAGCCCAGGCGGACGCAATCAACAAGAAGTACGGCAAGGGCCAGAAGATCCTCGCACTGGTTCCCAGTGCACAGGCCATGGTGGCGCTGCGTACAAAAATTGCCAACAACGACTGGCCCGGCTTGACTCGACAGGGCGAACTCTTCGTGGATGCGGTTCATCCCTCGGCACCCATGGAAGCCCTCAACACCTACCTGCACTTCGCGGTGCTTTACGGCCAAAGCCCGGTGGGGCTGCCGATGCCCGGAATGCTGACGAAGGCCAAGCGAAAAGATTGGGGCGACAATTTCAACCGCTCACTGCAGGAACTGGCATGGGAAACCGTAACCAGCTACCCCTACAGCCTTGTCATAAAGGCAGCAGAACCATGATCTGGTTTGCCTGAGTACAGGATCTCGCTCACGTCCGCCGACTTCGCTGCGGGGCTTCTTTTTCGACGGTTTCGTTTCGACCGGGAATGCCGTCAATGGTTGCTCGGGACAAGGCGTGTCCCCACGCCATCGCGATTCATGCGGAACGTCAGGCCGCGAGATTCTTACGCGAGAGGGTCGCCTGATGAGGGCGGACCAGTTCGGAAATCAGGCCCATTTTTTCCCAGGCCACCAGGGTGAGAAATGTCACGTCGAGTTCCCACCAGCGATGTCCATGCTGGGCGGAACGGGGGTCGGCATGATGGTTGTTGTGCCAGCCTTCGCCGTTCGTCAGCAGGGCGAACAGCCAGTTGTTGCGGCTGTCCTCGCGGGTTTCGTAATTCTGATAGCCCCACAGGTGAGCAGCCGAGTTGATTCCCCAGGTGACATGCCAGCAATAGATGGTTCGCATGACCACGCCCCAACAGAGGAATTGTGCGCCACTCTGGAGCGCGGTGGCCAGTTGACCGGAGAGGGCATATCCCAGCCCGGCACCCAGCAGCGTGATGGCCAGCGCATGCGCCGCATACACTTTCACCCAGTTCAGGCCCCGCAACAACCAGAAATAATAACCGTCCTGCATGATGTCGCGTACATAGCGATCATAGGTGGCAGGGGAACTCAGCTCTCGATTATCGACAAACAGCCAGCCCATGTGTGCCCAGAACGCCGTGACGCGGGGAGTATGCGGATCCGGTTGTTTATCGGAGTGCTGATGATGCAGACGATGCACCAGCACCCAGCGGGCCGGGGAATCTTGCAAGCTGCAAACACCCAGCGTGGCCAGGCAATGTTCCAGCCAGCGTGCGCAGCGAAACCCGCGATGAGTCAACAGGCGATGATATCCCGCGCCAATTCCCAACGAGGTAAACAGGTAATTGCCGATCGGCAGAAACAACACGCCCCACCAGGAAAACAGATAGGTCGTAAATGCCAGCGGTATCAAGGCATGAAAACCGACCACGGGAATTACGTATTCCCACATGATTCGACTGTTCGCGTCTACCTTTTCCGGTCGAGGTAATCGCGAGGATTTGCGCGAACGATCGAATTCCTCGGCATGCACCAGCTTCAATTCCACGGATTCGGGCGAGGCTGGCAGATCGGCATCGCATCGGGGTGTATGAACCGGGGCGGGGAGAGACATCGCCTGTTTCCTTCCAGATCGCGACGGAGCGAACGTCAGCCACGAGGGGGCATTGGGGGAACTATAAACACAACTGAGCCGCTCAATGCCGGGGGAAGGCATGGGCAAGGCGGGGGGAGTCTAGCGGGTGTACCGATCTCGGGTAACAGCAATACCTTGGAAAAAATAGAAATCCATTCGGTTTCTGCCGAAATGGTTTTCTAGATCTGGTGGTTTGGGTAAACTACGCAGGGAGCGAGCGCAGGGTTCGGACCACCTGAACAATCCTCTGGACGGCTTCCTGAATGGTGTCCGCCTCCAGGAAGCGATGCACACTGAAGCGGAGTGACGATTTCGCCTGGGCGGGCTCAAGCCCCATGGCCAGCAGCACGGGGGAGGGTTCGACCGATCCGCTGGCGCAGGCGCTCCCCAGAGAGCAGCAGATACCTGCCAGATCCAGCGCGATTAGTATCGCTTCTCCCTCCAAACCGGGAAACGAAATGTTACTGGTGTTGGGGAGTCGCGGGGCGGCGGCGCCATTGACGACCAGACCTGTCAGTTGCTGCTGCAAACACGTTTCCAACTGGTCGCGCAGTTCGCGTAACGTGTGTTCGATTTCCCCCTGCTCCCGCGCCCACAACCGCAGTGTTTCGGCCATGCCCGCTGCCAGGACAACCGGTTCCGTCCCCGGTCGCCGACTCGATTCCTGAAATCCCCCCACCATGCTCGGGACAAACGGAACCCCTTCCCGCAGGAACAACCCGCCGATGCCCCGCGGGCCATTGCATTTGTGTATGCCGAAACTGACAGCAGTCGCCGAAAGTTCTCGCACGGAAACCGGAATTCGCCCCACGGACTGCACACAATCGACATGCCAGGGGATCGCGTGCCGGGCACACAATTCACTCAGTTCCGAAAGGTCCTGGATTACGCCTGTTTCGTTATTGGCATGAATTACTGCCAATAACCCGAGCGATTCCCAAGGCAATTCCCGCAGAGCCGAGGAGACGATCAACCCGTTGCGATCGAGTGGGATTTCGATCCGTCGCCAGCCTTGCTGGCACAATCGCTGGGCCATTTCCGCAGTGGCGGGATGTTCGCCTCCGGTGGTGGCAATGACGTGCCGGGAGGCGGGAACGGCGGCTGCCAGCCCTGCCAGGGCCAGGTTGGTCGATTCCGTCGCGCCACTGGTGAAGATTAACTCGCGGGGGTTTCCCTCGAGAATTCGGGCGAGATCCTCGCGAGAATCTTCCAGCACCTGGCGGGCCTTGCGTCCGCAGCCATGCGCGCTACCGGGATTACCATAGGCCTCGCGCGCAATTTGTCCCATGTAGGCCCACACCCGCGGATCGCAAGGAGTGCTGGCATTGGCATCGAGATAAACCAGTTCACGGGCCATGGCTTGCACCTGCGGGCAAAGAAAAAAGCGGAATCCGAAAAGCCGGGAAGCCTTTCGTATCCGCCTGCAACCAGCGTCGCCTATTTTCCGCGAGGAAACTCAAGCGGTCAAGTAACCGTTGTTCTTGAGATATGCGATAACATCCTCGGCCAGTTCGTCGATGGTTTTATTGTCGCCATCCAGCGTGATTTCCGGCTGGAGTGGTGCTTCGTAGGGGTCGTCGATGCCCGTGAAGGGGGCTTTCATTTCCCCGGAACGTTTCTTCTTGTAGAGTCCCTTGGGATCCCGTTTTTCGCAGGTTTCCAGCGAGGCATTCACGAACACTTCGATGAATTCGCCCGGTTCGAGAATTTCGCGAACCTTGTCCCGGTCGGCCCGGTAGGGAGAAATGAAGGCCGTCAGCACGAACACGCCCGCACTGCTGAAGAGCTTGGAGACTTCGCCGATCCGCCGAATGTTTTCCGTGCGGTCTTCCGCGGAGAACCCGAGATTTTTGTTCAAGCCCATGCGAATGTTGTCGCCATCGAGCACGAAGGTATGAATGCCCTTCTGATGCAGCATGTGATCGACCGTGTTGGCGACGGTGCTTTTGCCCGCGCCGCTCAAACCTGTAAACCACAGGACGGCACTTTTGTGCCCCATTAACTTCTGGCGTTCCGGCTTGGTGACCGTATGATCATGCCAGGTGACGTCTGTCGCTTTTTGTTCAGCCATTCCGAATACTGACTTTCCATAAAAAAGGGGTGAGTTTGAACATTTGCACCGGCCCGTAAGCCGATTTTGCTCTTGTTTCCGGCGAATCCTAGAAAAACGGCACCTCGCAGGGAAGCCCGGAAAAATCACAAATTGACCTCTCTCGAAACTTGCGGATAAAATTCCGCGTCCAGGAGGATTCTGGGAGTGTTCGATCGCCTTCGGAAATCATGTTTTGCCCGGTAGTCCCTCAGCCTGTCCGACGTTCCTTCCGGAACGATTCCAGAAAGAACCGTACAGACTGTGTTTATCCTTCCGCTTGCGGAGCATACTGCCGGGTTGGGCGATGTCACCAGAACTTCCGTAATTCCATTCAACCGAATGATTCCGGAGGAATGTGAAATGGTGAGAATTATTTCCGGTGATGAGCAACTCCAAAACCTGTTTGCTGGATTGCTCGAAAACACATTTTACACCGAAGTCGGATTGGCCGATCCGGGCGTGATCGATTATCTCACCCGGTTGCTGCTGCGGTTCACACGTAGCGAGGCCATTTTCAAACTACGCGATCCCGAAGGGAAGCGCCTGGAAGAAGTGGCCGGCATGCTAATGGAAGCCGAACAGTCGGCTGACCGCCCCCGGCGCGAAATTCATCGTCACATAGGCGATTTTACTCTATTCTGGACTGGTGTGTACCCCGAAGGGCTCAAATCCCTGCGCGGCTTTGATCGCAGGGATAGCCTGCTCGATTACCGCGAACAGGGCAAACGCTCGTACTACATTGCCAGTACCTACGAACAAGAACCGTACCGCGACGAAGCACCCGTGCTGCGCCGCTTGAGCGACCTGTACGATTTATGTATCGATGCCTTGTCGAAGGTCCGCCGTGAGTGGGAAGAAAATCCTTCCTAGAACCCGACCCGACGCGGGTGCCCCTCGCTGGGGGGCGATGCGGTCATTCCGGAGTATTCCTCGAACGCAGCGGTTCCATTCCCGGGCGCCGAACCCGTGTTAACGGACGCGTGCCTGGAACGTCACCGTGCCTCCCGTTCGTCCCTTGAGGTCCTCCGCAAGTTCCCATTTGAGGATCAAACTCCCCTCTTGATTGTCCTCGACAACCAGGCGACCATCGCGCGTGGATGTGGCGGAACCTTCGATAAACTCGAGCCTCGGCGTGAGATTATCGATAATTTGAATGTTCGACAGACTCCGATCGCCGGTGTTTCTGAAGCGAATGGTAAAGGTGATGACATCGCCCGACTGGGCATCGCCCCGGTCGGCCGATTTGTCGATATACAACCGGCCGGGAGTCGATTTGTCTTCCAGTCCCACCAGCTCTTCCGGCTTGAACCAACTGTAGAGTTCGGTGCCAGCCACATCGCTGGCGAGGATCACCGGGCTTTGCTTGCGGGTCCAGATTGCGGCCGCCTGGATACCGGTCATGGCGACCGGACTTTCCCAGCGATCGAGCGCCACTTGCCCGGCAAAGGCGTAATCGGTATTCGTGTTTTCGAGTTTGGAGTGGTTTTCGAGTTTCGTGGCCTGATTGACACCCAGCGTGATGTCCTCGGTCTCCAGGCCACTCGGACGGGAACGGACGCGAGCTGTGTTCAACTGTGTATTCTGCTGTTCCTGAATCGGCACGATCCGCGTGTTCACCGCCAGGCCGTTGACGGTTTCATGCGAGCCCAGGGCGCGATCGACATTCACATTTTCGGAGGACCCCGTCACCGTTCTCACTGCTCCAAAGCGGGGCGCGTAGGTGCAGACTTCGTTGGTCTTTTGAACGTGACGCTTGCCTGTCTCGTCGTAAAATTCCGCGATCGTGTCCTGCGTTTCCAGCCCATTCCGGGTTCCCGGGCCGTAATGCACCGGGTAACCACGATCTCCGCCGTCGCACAGGTATTCGTCCGGGAAGAAGCGAGGGTCGCAATCCTGGCAGGCCTGGGGCTGGCCAGGGAACGGGGGGCAGTCCATCGGCGCGCCGGGTGGGCAGGCCCATTCCGGCATCGCGCCATGAGTCTGCTGTATCGGGACACGGGGTTCTGCTGGAGTGAATTCGACCGCCGGCACAACCCGCTGTGCCACGGCCGTGGCGTGTGTTGTTTCCGCATGACTGACTTGCTCGATGGACGCGGTTTGTAACGGAGGGGTTGGTTCCGTTTCTCTGAGGACGAGCTTCGCATCGGCAACGGGCCAGGGATCGCTCACATTCAAGGGGTGTTCATATCCACCCGCGGGAAGTTCCTGGTTTGAGGCGTGGCTGGAGAGGCTGTCCGTGGGAGGGGCCAGGCCGATCCGTTTTTCGGGAAGTGCGGGCCATTCCTTGGCCACGCGGACCCGGGCGGCCTCTTCGCTGTTGAGTTGTTGAACCGATTGCTCCAGGGAGGCGAACTGTTCCGAGGGATGGCGCGCTTGTTCCGGCATCGCCTGCTGTTCCGTGGTTCCGGCTTCCTCGCGGATGCTCGCGGTCTGGCGTTCCGAGTGCTGAAACGGGTCCATGCTGGCCATCGGACGCGAATTGCTGCAAGAGTAATTCGCGCACAACAGGAGCCCCAGGCCCAAGCGTACGGGATAACTGGTGAACCGATCGCGAAGCATGAATTCTTGCATGAGAATCGCCTGTATAGGATGCCGGGGGAACAGGAGATAGTCGCGGTTTGCCCGTCCTACGAGATTTCGAAGGGCAGCCGAATGACCGCGAGGAATGTTCGTTTTCGTCTTTGTTTTCGTTCGACAAGCCCTGATGCGTTGTCAGGCTTGGGTATTCGGGTGTCACGGACTCCGCCAGTGCCTTGCCGATTTCTCGTCCATAGGGATTACACTGGCAAAGCCAGGGGCACACAGCCCAAAAATCAAATACTGACAAAGACTCGGGGATGTGTTGGATACGCGCGGCTCAATTCCGCGTGGGGTTATGTTCGGGATTGGCGGTGAATTCGACGGGGGCGGGTACCTGCAAGGGGTTGGAAGTCAGTTCCTGGGGCGAAGGAATGCGTCCTCCGATTCGCAGGTACAGACAGGGGCGCCCGCGCAAGTCCGCTTCGGTCATCAGATTTTTGTTCTGGGGAATATTTTCTTCACGAATACGCCCTGTTTGCTGAATGGGAGCGGCGAGATCGGGCTGTTCGATATAGACGATCTTCGTAACGAGTTGATCATTCATGGCCTGGCGAATGTCGTCTTCGGTTAGTTCCACGGGAATGGGATACTTCTGCCGAAGTTCCGCGGGGGGATGCAGCCGATCGATCAGTTCCACCGTGGGATACAACATCACACCGGGAAACTCGGGCATGTCGGAAATGACCAGCCGATACAACGGCCCCACAAGCAGGCCTGCCTGGGCCGGTGAGGCGAGTGTCTGCTGTTGCCCGCGGGCAGTATCCAGAAAGGTCACCTGGCCACCCCCGGGAAGACTGACGCGCACCGGCTGAAAACAGAACGGATCGGCTCGACGCAAGGCGCCGGCCCATTGGCCCGCCACTCCCGGAGGCGTGTTCTGATTCAACGGTTGATAATACGGAGATTCCGGAAACGGCGGTTGCGCTTGTACGTGTGCCGTTCCCAGCCACGCACTACCGGAACACAAAATTGTCGCCAGCGAAAGGGAGTATTTCATATTTGCCTGCACAGTTGTGCCCATGAAGAAGGGGCGAAGAAGAGGGGTCTGTTGGCAAGGGAGTGCAAAATGCGAGATATGGGAGGCGTGGTAATGTTTGCCGGAGAGGCCTGCAGTTCCGAGGAGGAGATGGGAGGAGAGCCCAGTTGTAGTGAAATCCGCGGTAAAGACAAAGAGCGTTTAGCCGCCCGGAAGAATCGGGCGGCTAAACGGCGTTTTTTACATTACGGATGATATTCGGGAACAGGATAACCAGGTCCCATCGCTCCGGGGTGACCGCCGCCATACCAGGCTGGAATGGCGACATCCTTCGGACCATGGACGGGATGCTTTTCGATGTACTGCACATCCTTGACGGGATGCGGCATCTTGATGCCGGGACGGTGTTCCACGGTGGCTCGGAAGTGATCCACCGGTCGGCCCATATCCACTTTCGTGTTGTTCTGAATGGTGTGCGACTTCAGTCCAGCTGGTCCGCCGTACGGGAGATGCGGAGGTCCGGTCAACCCGATGGGTGTCCCAGTTTGTGTCATCCCCCAGGCGGGAACTCCACCCACTCCCGCAACGGGATTGTAGGGAGGCTGACCGGGATAGGAGGGCCCACCCATCACCATGCCGCTGGGAACTGCGGAATCAACTCCCGCGGGTCCGATTGGCATCGGTTCGATAAACTGGCCTCGTTCGCCATTGATGCTTTGAATGTGCGAGACGGCTTCAATCATCTCGGGGTTGTGTCCCTGCATTTCGAGGTCCATGTTGCCGATGCGGAGCACCGCCATGATGGTCCCGCGACGATCGGCTTCGCTGACCGGATCCACGCCGGGATCGAGACGAGTCGAAACCAGGGTTTCCACGCCGGCGATCGCCAGTTCCTGGAACTTGGGTTCCGGGAGGTAAATCACCTTCGTGACGAAGTTGTTGGTTTCCACCTGATCCAGATCCTCGTCGGTGATCTGCAGCGGAATGCTGTTATGCGTGAGGTAGGCATCCGTGGTGGGATGAGCCGGGTAAACCTGCAGAGTCGGATAAATGATGAGACCTTCGCGACCGGGCACATTGGTGGCCTTGAGTCGGTAGGTGGCCCCCTGACGGAAGTTGTAGCGGCCGGGCGCCATCAACTGGTTTTCGGCGAAGCCGGGGCCTGCCAGCCAACCCACCATCATCCCTTCGGGTCCGACGAACCGCACCTGGGAAGTCCGGGGAATCATCTGAGCGGGACTGGGGGCCAAGGGAGGCATGATTGCCGGGTAGGGGAGATCGACCATGGGACCGGGCCGCAGCATCATCTCCGCGGGAGGAGCATGGTACTCGCCTTTGTCAATCACCTGCTGCCCATCAATGGCGCAGCCGACACACACGACGACCAGTGTGCCTAGGGCCAGGAAATAATACTTCATCGTGCATCCTTTTTGTGATTGGCCGGAGGGAACGACTGACGCCTGTTTTCCTATCCGGTCGGTTTTCAACATCGCTGTTGCCAGCCGATCGGGGCAGGCCGGACGATTTGGATTCTTTCCCGGACCAGCCCCACCATGGATGCTGATTAGCCGGAAAGATTGACATCGACTTCAAAACCAACTCTGTCCTATAGTGCGGGATTGCATCCTTGTGCCTTGGCGCGTGTTCACGCCACCATGGCAACAGAACGCATCCTGTACGTTATATGTCGGACGTGGATGCCTGGAATCTTTGGAAAATCCGTCATTTTCAAGACAACATGAAAAATCTGCGCAGCTTAACAGGGATCCTTTTGCTGCTCGCGGTCAGCGCTGCGGGAGCGGGAGGCTGGTTGTACCGGCACCCCGAGGATCTGCCCCGCCTGAGCCAAACTCTGGAAGGTCTGCTCCCCGGAGTCTTCGCCAAATCCCTGCAACCCGATTCAGAACAAGAGAATACGACCGACATCCTTGCCGCCATTGCCGACGGAAATCGCATCCTGAGAGAAGCCCGCCTGCGGCTATCGCATTCCGGAAGCAGTCTCTCGGCGAATCTATTGCAAATGATTCAAACCCCCGAGCAGACCTATCGCGGCACGGGGCGATTTGTGCAGTCCACGCAGGGGAAAAGCCTGTTTGAAGTACAAATGGAGATGAACGGGCTGGTCGGTTCGATGACGCAGGTCTCCAATGGCCAGGTGATCTGGCTGATCCAGGAACTGCAGGCGTCTCCTGCGTCGGAAACGTCCTCGCCGGAGGGATTCTCGCGGGAACAGGTGATCGATCGTGTTGATTTGCAGCGAGTGCACAGTTATGCCCAGGATTTCAAGGTTTCACCCCAGGACCCCCGCATTGCCAAGGAAACACTGGGAGGCATCGCGGGGCTGCTCGCTTCTCTGGAATATCGGATGGATTTCCAACTGCTGAAGAAGGTGAGGCTGCAGGACGAACCACTGCTGGTGTTGCAGGGAGAGTGGAAAATTTCACCCAGTGCACGCACTTTCAGCGACTCTTTTGTTGCGGAAGTGGCCCAAGCCAGCGTGCCGGATCGCGTTCGGCTGTATCTGCGCGAACGGGATCTGCTGCCCATCCGCTATATTTGCCTGAAACGCCATCCACGGGCCAATTCCTGGTATGCCCCCCTGGCCATCGAGCTGACGGATATTGTTCAGGATGCGATTATCGATTCCTCCCTGTTCAATTACCGCCCCCCTGCCGATCAGGTACCCAACGATATCACTCATCAATACCTGCACCGCCTTGAATCACTTCTGAACCCCCAGTTTGCCACGACCCAACCACCCGAATACAAGTAGGTTCGGGCAGACATCTCGGTACGTTGATCAATCGCAGACCAACCGCGGGAAACGGGCTTGAGACATGAGAAATCTCCATTCAAACGACCAAGGAAGTTCCATGCCTGGAATCTACAAGGTGTTTACCTGCCTCGCGGGCTACCGCAACGTACTCCGCGGAATCGTGTTGGCCTCGGGCCTGGTGTGCGTGGCTCTGGGGGCGCCGGTCATACGAGGCGAAGAACCCCCTTTTGTCTCCCGAGCCGAGTCACTGCGTATCCTTGTCTTGAAGGATGGCAGCGTAATTCAAGGGCTTGTTACCGTGCTGGAGCGGGGCTACGCGATCGATTTGCCATCGGGCCTGATCACCTTGCCCTTCGAAGCCGTCATTTGCGACGCGGCCTCCCTGACGGAAGCCTATCGCCAGCAACGCGATGCCATGACCCGGCCAACCGCGGAACAACATACGCGTCTTGCCAACTGGTGCATGCAGCAACAACTGTTCGAAGAGGCGGAACGGGAACTTCAGTCCGCCTTGAAACTCCAGCCCCAGCATTTGCCCGCGCATCGACTGATCGAACAACTGAAGGGGCGAAAACCGCGTGATTCGGATTTTATTAACAAGGAACAACAGCAGCAGATGGATGACTTGTTGATCAAAATGGAATTCTCGCCGGGCCGCCCGCTGGGAGGTCTGGATGCCTCCCTGGCCAAGGATTTTGCCACCCGTATCGAACCGTTGCTGCTAAATTCCTGCGCCAATGCGTCCTGTCACGGCCAGACCGCGGAAAATAGTTTTCGGCTGACTCCCAAATGGAATCTGCGAGGCAATACGCGTCATATCACCGATCAGAATCTGGCGGCGGTATTGCAACAGCTCGACCTCGAAAACCCAGAGCGCAGCCCGTTGATCGCGAAGTTGGATGGTCAGCATGGACCGCGCCGCATGCCTGTCTTCACCGGGGCCAGGGCTGCGGAACATCGGAAAAACCTGGAAAACTGGGCACTGCTGGCGGCTCGCTACCTGGCCACCCAATCCCCCCCGCCTTCTTCCACACCGGCTTCCCGCGAACATCCCATTCAGCAGACCGGGTTCACCACCGAACGAGTTGTCGCAATGCCTCTTCCCGCCGACGGACAGCCAGCCAACGCCTCTGCCCTTCCCGGTTTATTGCCGATACCGGGCAACGAAACGGACCTTCCTGTCGAGAAAGACCTGGTGGAAGAGAGTCGCCGTACGCACGCGCCCGACCCCTTCGATCCCGCGCGTTTCAATCTCCGCAAGCACGGTCGCAAGTAGCTCTGCTACCGGGAACAGCCTCATCCCTCCCCAGCCTGGTGGTCGAGGCGGGCGAGCGCCCCGCATACGAGACATTCTGTCGCATATTCCCGCTGGCAATCTGTAGTAGACTTTAGGCCCTATTGCCAATTCATGCAGTTTGAGTGTGCCAAATCGTTATAATCGCTACACGTTCCCCTTCATTTTCATGAGGATCCTCCCTTCCCGCTGATCTGGCGTCATGTAAACAACCTGTATATCCGATTTCCTCAACACACGCTGACTTTGTGGAATGTTGGGAAGTACGGCGTTGTGAACACGAATCGTTTATCAGGGAGAAGATTCAATGCGACTGCTTGCGTCGGTGGGTTTGATTCTAGGGATGACGTTGGCCAACGCCGATGCCGGGGTGCTGGGCAATGTCTTCGGTATTTCCTCACTTTGTGACTCCGGTTGCTGCGACGACTGCTGCGTCGATGAATGCGTCGATGCTTGCTGCGACGACAACTGCTGCGACGATGGGTGCTGCGGCATCGGCGACGATAAACTCTTGGGCCTGTTCGTGGCCAGCGATCACTGCTTCGATGACTTCGTCAGCCCGATGACGAACCCGATCTTTTTCGAAGATCCTCGCACCTTGACCGAATTGCGCCCCATTTACATGCATCATAAGTTACCCCAGGGCTTGGGGGGGGGGAGAAATCAACTTGCTGGCGGTGCAGATCCGGGCAGCCATTACGGACCGATTGTCCATCATTGCCACGAAGGACGGTTATTACACCTCTTCGAGCCCGCTGATTGACGACGGTTTCGCGGATGTGGCCCTCGGCCTGAAGTACACCTTGATGCGTGATCCCTGTGCGGGTCGCCTGGTCAGCGTCGGGGCTTCCTATGAACTTCCCGTGGGCTCCACGCGAGCCTTGCAGGGGAACGGCGACGGGGAATTCCATCTGTTTGCCACCGGCGGTACTCGTCTGGGCGAAAACATGCACTATCTGGCAGGAACCGGCTTCCGCCTGCCCGCCAATCAGGCCCAGGAAAGCAGCTCGTGGTACTTGTCCCAGCACCTCGACTACATGGTCAATCAGAAGTTCTATCTGCTGACGGAATTGAATTGGTACAGCTGGTTCCAGGGTGGCAATGGGGGGATTCCCGGAGCGACAAACGTGGAAGGTCTGGACCTGATCAACCTGGGAGCTTCCGATGTCGCTGGCAACAACATCATCACGATGGCCTGGGGCGTGAAGTACAAACCGAACGCGAATCGGGAAATCGGTCTGGCTTATGAAATTCCGGTCAGCAGCCGGAACGACGTCATGGATAATCGGTTGACGGTGGATTACATCATCCGCTATTGATCGCCACGAGCTTGAGTTCGTTAAACAGGGATCTGTCCAGGCAGGCAAATCCTTAGGGAAACCACGGGAGGCAACTCCACGTGGTTTCTTTGTTTTCCATGCGCCAGAAAAATGCTTGCCGGATCGGGCCTGTGCCGCGCATGGCGAGAAAAGGGGGTCACGCGAGTTGCCGGGTGGCGACGGTTCCTTCCGGAGAGTTGCGGACTTCGTAACCGGCTTCCTGGAGTTGCTTGCGGAGTTCATCGGCACGAGGCCAGTCCTTGGTGGCGCGGGCTTCGTCGATTCCGCGGCACAGTCCTTGGATATCGAGCGCCTCCCCGCCAGACACTTCCTCATCCAGTTCTTCGGCATGTTCCATCGGCGCGACATCGAGAATCCGGTTGATGGTGCGGAGCACGGCGAGAGCAGTGTGGGGATCGGGGTGTGGCTGGCTCATCCAGGGGAAGAGAACTCCCAGGGCCCCCGCGATGTTGAGGTCGTCGGACAAGGCCCCCAGGAACTCGGCCAGAACCGGGTGCGAGTTGTCGATTTCGGCGGCCTGGCCTCCGGTTTGCGAGGAAAGCTGGCGTTCGAATTCATTCAATTTGCGCACCGCGCCGGCGGAATCTCGCAATCCCTTTTCGGTGAAGTTCATATTGCTGCGGTAATGGGATTTGATCAATTCAAAGCGGAGGACGGCGGGGTGCACGGGCCGCCCCGTTACTTTTCCCTGCAGCACATCGCGCACGGTAAAGAAGTTTCCCTTGCTCTTGGACATTTTTTCGCCCTCGACCATCAGAAAGCGGGCGTGCATCCAGAAGCGGGCAAAGTGCTGCTTTTCGTTGGCACCGCAGCTCTGGGCGATTTCGCACTCGTGATGCGGGAAGATCAGGTCTTCGCCTCCGGTGTGGATATCAATGACATCGCGTTCCAGCAGTTTGCGGGCCATCACGGAGCATTCGATGTGCCAGCCGGGATACCCTGTGCCCCAGGGGGAATCCCATTTCATGATGTGGCTTTGATCGGGTTTCCAGAGCAGGAAATCGGCCGGGTGGCGTTTGTGTATCTGATCGGCTTCCTGCACGCGACCGCCGGAACCTTCGCGGAGTTGATCCAGGGTGTTCCCGCTGAGCCGACCATACTCGGGAAAACTTTCCACGCTGAAATAGACGGCCCCATCCCCGCCGACATAGGCATGCTGTTTCTGTATCAACTCGGAAATCATCTGCTGCATTTCGGGTATGCAAGCCGTCGCATGCGGCATTCGCTGGGGGTATTCAAAGGCAAGTTTCAAGCCGAGTTTGCGGGCATCCTCGATAAAGGCCTGCGTGAAATAGTGTGCCACCTGGTAGGGGTCGTCGGGGTTGGCGATGGCCCCTTCCGGGACCTTGCCCGATTTTTTGTCTTCCTTCAGGCGTTTGGCGGCGGCCTGCATTTTGTCTTCGCCACCGCCATCAGCCAATTGATCGTCGGTCATATGACCGACATCGGTAATATTCATGACATGTATCACCTGGTTCCCCATGACTTCCAGGAACCGGCGAATCAGGTCGGCAAACAGGAACGAGCGAAAATTTCCAATGTGAGCAAAGTCGTACACGGTGGGACCACAGGAATACATGCGGACAACGCCCGGTTCCAGCGGCTGAAATTCCTCGGTCTGGTTGGTGAGTGTGTTGTAAAAGCGAATTGACATATCCTGTTGCCCTGAAACTGATTCTGGTGTTTTTCTGACGCGACCTGGATCCGCGGGGGGGGAAGGAATCTGGTCCGCCAATCGTGCTCCGACGGGCGGCATGCGATGAATCCCGACGCCGGGATACTATTGTGAATTCTGCATGTTGTGAAAAGGCCAAAAACCTGGTCCGTTACACGCCTGTTCACAAAAGCCGGCTCCTCCCTGGATTTTTACCCAGGAGTTTCAGTTTTCACTTGTAAATCGGGGCGAATCAAGTACGCTGCCCAGATCCACATATGTGAATCCGACGAGGGAAACGTCGGCAAGGCAATTTTGCCTCTCTCCCCCCTGAGAGATCCCCCCTGTTACTCCTCATCAAAATCCGGAGCCCCCCTCTATGTATTGCTCAAATGTTATGCGCGCTCGCAAGCGTTGCGGCTTTACTCTGATCGAGTTGCTGGTCGTCATCGCGATCATTGCGATTCTGGTTGCCTTGTTGCTGCCAGCCGTGCAACAGGCGCGGGAAGCTGCCCGCAGAAGTAGTTGCAAGAATAATCTGAAGCAAATCGGCCTGGCACTACATAATTATCACGATACCCATCAGGTTTTTCCCCCAGGACTGGTGCAGCCAACGAACTCGCTGGGCTCCCCGAATCAGGCCACTGCCGCCCCCTCGTGCGCGGGCTGCAATCCGGGATGGGGCTGGGCCGCGTTGATTCTCCCCTTCATGGAACAGGGGGCGTTGTATGATGCCGCCGGTATCGGAACAGGGAGTCTCCCTTTCGATCATCAATCCGCTTACCGTACAGTCATTGCGGCCTATATGTGCCCGTCGGATGTCGGTGCGTCCGTCGATGATTCCGGCACGGCTTCGATGTGGGCACGCCAGACGGCTGCTGGCTGGGAAGCTGCAAAATCGAACTATATGGGTAACAACGATCACTACTTCACGAATCGCGATAGCTCGGACACCAATCCCAGCCACGCCCCAACGGGGATTTTCTGGCGTCACAGCAAAGTCAGTATGCGGGATATCACCGATGGGACCAGCAACACCATTCTCGCGGGCGAGCGTCGCTATCAAGCGAGTGGCGTGAATGCCTCGGCTGGGGTCTGGGCCGGGTCCGTGGATTCCGATCACGAAAACGATTTCGCCTACGACATCCTGGGGACCGGGTGGGCTCACATCAACGGCAATATTACCGGTTGGGATTTCGTCAAGGGGTTCAGCAGCACCCACAAGGGAGGTGCTCAATTCGTGCTGGTGGATGGTTCTGTCCGATTCTTGTCGGAAAATGTCGATCACAATCGGGATCAAACCACCAACAGTACCTATGAATATCTGCTCAATCGGGCGGACGGCCAGGTCGTGGGAGAATTCTAGGCTCGGATTTCCACCTTCAGCTTGAATGCGGAAATCGAGCAGCAGGGTTTTCAATAATCCGTCTGACATGATCCGACGCTGGCGCGGTAACGCGGGGGGCGAGTGGAAGCCCCCCGGTTCCATGCATCTTTAGAAATGACCGTTTCCTCGTAAAAACAGGAGTGCCCGGCAGCGGGTGCTCCTGTTTTTATTATCGGAAAGCCCTCCCGCGCATTGATGAGTCTCACTGACGGTTGCCTGCAACCAGTAGAAAAACTATCGTTTTGTAAATTCGCGGGTAAATCAGAAGACTTCTGAAGGGACAAAGATGTCGGAACAACACATAAACCGGGTGGTGATCATTGGTTCTGGGCCCGCGGGCTGGTCTGCTGCAATTTATACTTCCCGGGCGAATCTGGAACCGCTGCTGTTCGAGGGAGCCATCACGGAAGAGAACCGGCTACAAGGGACCTTGCCTCTGGGGCAGTTGGCATTGACGACCGAAGTCGAAAATTATGCGGGGTTTCCCGCGGGGGATCTGTCGGGTTATTTCGAAACGGCCTTCGAGGAACGGAAGGCTAAGGAACTGAATTTGACGCATCACAAGAAGGGAGTCAGTGGCCCGGAACTGATGGAGTTGATGCGTCGGCAGGCCCAAAACTTTGGTACGCGGATTGTGACGGATGACATCGTTTCGTGCGATTTTTCGGCTCGGCCGTTCAAATTGAAGTCCTTGGGCGGCGAGGAAATCCTGGCCCATGCGGTGATTGTTGCGACCGGGGCGCGGGCGAACTACTTGGGACTGGAATCGGAAAATCGATTCAAGAACATGGGGGTTTCGGCCTGTGCGGTGTGCGATGGTGCCCTGCCCCGCTTCCGCAATAAACCGCTGGTGGTGGTCGGCGGTGGCGATAGTGCCATGGAAGAAGCCACATTCCTGACGAAATTTGCCTCGAAGGTGTACATCATTCATCGCCGAGATGAATTCCGGGCCAGCAAAATCATGGCGGAACGGGTGTTGACCAACGAGAAGATTGAAGTCAAGTGGAACTCCGTCGTGGACGAAGTGCTGGGGAACGATCGTCAGGGTGTGACGGGCGTGCGGATTCGCGATACCCAGGACCCGACAAAAACCGAGGATCTCGATGCCACCGGGTATTTCGCGGCCATTGGGCATACCCCGAACGTCGATTTCCTGCGGGGACAACTCGAATTGAAGGAAAACGGATACATCAAGTGGACCGTTCCCTTCCGCACCAACACCAGTGTCGAGGGTGTTTTTGCAGCGGGCGATGTAGCCGAGGATTACTACAAGCAGGCTATCACGTCGGCAGGCAGTGGTTGCCAGGCTGCGTTGGATGCCGAACGCTGGCTGGCGACCCAGGGAATTGAGTAACAGCGGCAGGTTGGGCGTCAGGTATTACCTGACCGACTTCCATGAGGGTTGATGTTGGAGTGAACGATGCTGACGGAAACGGGATGCAAACAGCGGCGGGAACGGTTGTGGAAAGCGGTGCCGGAGCGCGTGGAGTGGCTGCTGATCGCCGACCCTCGGCATGTGCAGTATTTGTGCAATTTCCTGGTCAACCCGCTCAGTTTTTCGAATGGCGAGCGAGCACTGCTGCTGCTGGAACGAGAGCGTGGGGCCACTCTGTTAGGGGACAATTTCACGTTGCGTTCCGCGGCGTCGTCTGCATTCGTGGACGAGGAAGTGGTCGAGCCGTGGTACGATCATAAGCATTCGGTGCTCAACCGGGATCACGCACTGCAGCATGCCTTGCAAAAGATTTCCGAACGCTTGTACGGTCGCCCGGGAGCGGTTGAGGCCGAGTGGTTGCCTCTGGCTGCCTGGGAAGTGCTGGCGGTCGATCACGAATCGCATTCCACCAGTCAGGAGGCCTCGGACCTGCGAAAGAACAGGCGTAGCGTGGACCTGGGGACATTGCTGCGTTCCCTGCGGCGGAACAAACAGGCCGACGAAATAGAGTTGTTGAAGTTGTGCATGCGAGGTGGCGAAGCAGGCCAGGCTCGGGCGAGGGAAGTGGTGCGAGAAGGGGTCAGCGAGCTGGAGATTTACCGAGAGGTCCAGAGCGCGGCGATAGCGGCGGTCGGCAGGCCGGGTCTGGTGTATGGCGATTTTCGCGCGGCGACGCCGGAAAAACCGAAGCAAGGGGGCCTGCCCACCGAGTATCGATTGCGCCCGGGAGATCTGTTCGTGCTCGACTATTCGGTGATGCTGTGCGGGTATCGTGGCGATTTCACGAATACCCTGGCGGTGTCGGAGCCGACGGCAGGTCAACTGGAGTTGTTTTCCATCTGTCAGGCGGGGATGCGGGCCGGGGAAGCGATGTTGAAGGCGGGCGCGCGGGCGGCGGATGTGCACAAGGCCGTCAAGCAACCGTTTATCGACGCGGGGAAAGCGGAGGCGTTCCTGCATCATGCCGGACATGGTTTGGGGCTGGCACATCCCGAGGCACCGATTCTGGTACCCGCCAGCGAGGACGTACTGGAAGCGGGAGACGTATTGACCCTGGAACCGGGTGCGTATGTCGAAGGGATTGGAGGCATGCGGATCGAACACAATTATCTGATCACCGCGGAAGGCTTCGAGCGGTTGAGCCAGCACGAAATCTCACTGACGTGAGCGACGCGCACGACGATGGCCTACGTGCGGAGGCGACCCGGAGTACCTCGCTTTCCACGCGTATCGCAACGCGGCTCGAACGGATCGAAGCCGAGGGGTTATTGCGGCAGCAGCGTGTCGTCGAGCCACTCGCGGCAGGCCGTTGCCGACTGGCCCAGCGGGAACTCTGGGACTTCTCCAATAACGATTACCTGGGGATGTCGCGGCATCCCGCCGTGATTGACGCGACCCAGTCCGCGGTTGCACGTTACGGTGTGGGGGCTCGTGCCAGCATGCTGATCTCGGGCTGGACGGTGGAGCATGAACGCTTGAGCCTGGTGCTGGCGCGGTTTGAAAAGGCGGAGCGGGCTTTGTTGTTTTCCTCGGGTTATGCGGCTTGCATGGGGACCGTCTCCACTCTGGTGGAACCCGGGGATACGATTTACTGCGACAAGTTGAATCATGCGTGCCTTGTGGATGGCTGTCGACTCTCCGGGGCCAGGCTGCGGGTTTATCGTCACGACGATTTATCGACTCTGGAGCGGGAATTGCGGAAGCCCCGGGGCTCCGACACGCGAACCTGGATCGTCACGGAAACCGTGTTTGGCATGGAGGGGATGCCGGCCCCGCTGCCCGAACTGCTCGACTTGGCCGAAAGGTATGATGCCTGCCTGATTTGTGACGAGGCGCATGCCACGGGGGTCTTTGGCCCGGGAGGGCAAGGGCAACTTGCGGAGGTGGGCGAGGAACATCCCGAATTACGGCCGGTGCTGGCACGGCGGATCGCCGCCCGCATTGGCACGCTGAGTAAGGCCCTGGGAGCGCAAGGGGGCTTTGTAGTGGGGTCGCGAGAGTTGATCTCCCTGTTATGGAACGCGGCTCGACCGGCCATGTTTGCCACCGGATTGGCGATCGCCAATTGCGCGGCTGCAACGGCCGCGCTGAACTTGCTGGAGCAGCATCCCGATCAATGCACGCGGCTGCGGCAGAAAAGTCGAACATTGCGAGAACGGTTGCGGGAAGCGGGGTTGCAACTGCTGGGGGCAGATGAGTGCCCGATTATTCCCCTGGTGCTGGCGGATCCGTTGCGCACACTGGAAATGGGACGCGAACTGGAGCAAGCCGGCTTTCTGGTGGGAGCCGTGCGCCCCCCCACGGTGCCACGCAACACCTCGCGCCTGCGGATTTCGCTATCGCTGTCCCATCCCGATCAGGCCATTGAGGAACTGGCGGCACGACTGATTCGCCTGCAGCGCGGAGAGCATACCTGATGAATGACATGACACCACATCCCTGCATCCGCGAGTGGGGCCTGGAACGCCAATATCCCTTCCGTTCGCATTTCTTGCCCTTGCCTGGCGCTAATTATCACTACGTCGATGAAGGGACGGGGCCGGTGCTGTTGTTCGTGCATGGGAATCCGACCTGGAGTTTCGCCTGGCGGAATCTGATTCGCGAGTTGCGGCAGGATTATCGGTGCGTGGCGGTGGATCACATCGGCTGCGGGTTGTCGGACAAACCCCAGCAGTACGAGTACCGTCTATCCCGGCACATGGCGAATCTTCGGGAGTTGGTGGAACACCTGGATCTGAAAGAGATCACGCTGGTGGCGCACGATTGGGGTGGGGCCATCGGGACGGGCGTGGCGGGTAACCTGCCGGCGCGTTTTCGGCGGCTGGTCTTGATGAACACCGCGGCGTATCGCTCGCGACGGATTCCCTGGCGGATTGCCGCCTGCCGGATCCCCGGGCTGGGAACCTGGGGAGTTCGGGGATTCAATCTGTTTTCCCGCGCGGCATTGACAATGGCTGTCAATAAGGCGCGGCCGTTGAGTCCCCTGGTGCGGCGGGGCTATCTGGCTCCTTACGATTCCTGGCGGAACCGGATCGCAGTGGATCGCTTCGTTAAGGATATTCCCCTGGTGGAAAGTCATCCCAGCTATGCCACGCTACGGGGGGTCGAGGAGCGTCTCGGCTTGCTGGCGGACAAGCCGGTGCTGTTGCCCTGGGGAATGCGCGACTGGTGTTTCACGCCGCATTTTCTCGCCGAATTCGAGCAGCGATTTCCGCAAGCCCGCGTACGCCGCTTCGAACAGGCAGGGCATTACCTGTTCGAGGAAGAGCCCGAAGAACTGTTGAAGGAACTAAGAACCTTTCTCGAAGCCGACTGAGCATTCGGTTCACCAGCCCCAGGGGCGGGTCAACGGCTGATAGTATGAATTGAACAACGGGCCATACGTTGTCTGGTAACGGCGGTAAGTAGAGTTCGGAGTCCAGCCGAGCCCGTAACCCGGTGCGTAATAGCGACCTGGCCCGAAGTACGGGCTATACCAGGACAAGGGCATTGCCGGAGCAATGGGTCGGGGATCTTCGTGAATTTGTGGCAAATTATAGATGCGTCGCGGCGTGTCGTGCTTGTGAATCGTGGTGGGCCGCAGATGTCCGAATAACATTTCCATCGTGGCTTCATGGCGATAGGCCGGATTGGCCAGATATTCCGCACGGCTGTAGGGAATCGAATTATAAACACTCTCGTAGCTCTTCCCCGGGACGGGGGACTCGGGCTGAGTCACGATCCGGGGATGCCGTTCGCTGGTCCCGCCTTCGCCTGAATGGTGTTCGGCGATTGCCAGGGTATCGTTGGGGTCGGGCCCGAATTGCACTGGCAATTCCGTGGGGCTGCCCGTCATCAAACCGGTGGTGGGATCGAGTTCGAAGGTGACCAGCCGAGGCTGACTAGCCACGGAGGCGGCATGGCTGGCACCGGGAGTAATGAGCATTTTCCAGGTGGGGCGTTGCGCGGCTTCGCTCTCGCTAGCGACCTGGGGGGCATTGCCAGGCTCGGGGCGTTTGTTTTCCGTGGAGGAGGGGAGCGGGAGAGGCATCAGTTCGCCGGGGACGGTCGGGGTATCCGAAGTCTGTGGCCTGACGGGCATCTCGCCCGAGCGGGGAAGCGGGAGTTGTCGCAAGTCCGAAGCCCCTTCCTTAACAGCCGGAGGTGCCTGGTTTTCTTCCTCCGTGGCGTCCGGATTGATCAATACCGGAAGGTCCGTTGCCTGTTCGGGGCGTGGGCTCTCGAGTTCCACCGCACGGGAAATACTGGACCAGACCAGCAGGCAGGTGATCATGCTGAGACGAAACCAGAATGCCCAGTCTTTTTTCCACTGCGGAAGGGAAGGGGTGTCGTGCATGGCGGAATCCTTGAATGTTGGCGGCTATGGTGCACGCCGTGCAAATGTGCTGTAAACCCGATGGCCTGGAAGTCGGCTGTTTTTTTTCGAGGTTAGGCACCAGGAACAGGCAGATGCAAGAGGCGCGCGCCGAGAAACCCGGCGTTCCCCGCGTTTCCGTGGCAAATCGTCGAGCGCGCGGAATGGACTTACTTTTCTGAGATGTTGCAATCAGGCAACATGCCACCGGGAGCGGTCAGGAGGAAATCCCCGCGACGGAGCGCGTGTTTCCAGAGGGTGCGCCAACGGGGCCCGCATACTGGCGAACGCGGGTCGTTTTGCGGCGGTGCGATCAGGCGATCGTGAAGAGAGACTGCGTTTTCAAGATGGCGTATTCGTCCGGGAACAAGTGGAACGTGTGTACGCCGAAGGCTTCTTCGGAAGGATCCACGCGGATAAAGCTGAGTCCCAGCGATTCCTGCTCGTGCTTGCTGCCGATCAGATGTGACAGGTTGGCGGATTGGGCATCCTTCCAGTATTCCTGCTCCACGCGGCGAAAGATATCGGGGGCCAGGTATTCGCATTCAAGGCAAATCCGCACGGTCTGGCCGCCGTCGAGGGTATATTTCAGATTTCGGGTGTTTTCGGTGGAGTACAGGCAGAGGCGCTTGATGCGTGGGAGGACGGCCATTTTGGTGTCCAACACCTCGGTAATGAAATGGTCGCCGACGCAAAACTCAACCACATGCCCAAAGGCGGTGAGTTGCACGCTGGCCTGGTAGTGCCTGCCCTGATGCTCGTATCGTTCGCTGGTTTCGAACAGTTCCGGATGCAGCGGGCGGGCAAACAGGCTGATCGCAAGTTCCGTCGTTTCGGGACGGGTAATCGAAAACTTCATGGGCTACTCGATATAGGAAACGGGCCAGGCCCGTGGTGGATTACCTTCGTGTTGAACAGGACAACAAGCCAGATTTTATGCTCCGATCAAGGCTGTGGGAAGCTGTATTGGCCCGCCTTTTTCAGACAAAAAAAACAGGCCGGAATTTGCACTCGGCAAGGTTGACATCTCCGATCCCGATGCATCCAAACCGCGGGCAGGCCCTGGCCCGCGGATGCCCGACCGAAGGGGAGTAGTCCACTTTGGCGCCTTTTCCGGGATCTATTGCGGACGCGGCCGGACCGCCGGATTCCACGCGGAGGTCGTGAATGAATTGAATGCCGGAAAAATGGAGCACCCTGTGCCATGACTGAAATTCTGCTTGGATACCAAATGCATGGTACCCACAACGTCCCCTACGAAAAATTCACGGTCGTGCAGGCGTGGCAACGCTTAGTCCTTGACGACCGGATTGACAAGCCGACCAATGCCGCTGATCTCGATGGAGACCAGATCGCCGTTTTCGAGGGTGAATTCATCGGGAGGAATCACGCCGGTGCCCGTCAGCAGCACGGCCCCCATTGGAAAGTCGAGTTGACGGCCCAGCCAGTCGGCCAGATCGTCCAGCTTGCGGTTCAATTGCGCAACGTTGGTTTCGCCAGAAAAGACAACGCGCCGCTGCCGCTGAATCTCCAGGGAAATGCGGGTCTCTGCGGGATCCAAGGGGGCTGTGGCCAGGAGCACCACGGGGCCGAGCGCGCACGATTGATTGTATACCTTGGCCTGCGGCAGATAGAGCGGATTTTCTCCCTCGATGTCGCGGGCCGACATATCGTTACCGATGCTGTAGCCGCGAATTTTCATGTCGGGCGACAAAAATAGTGCCAGCTCCGGTTCCGGAACCGACCACTGGCTGTCGCTCCGAACCCGGACCGGATCCCCGGGTGCCACCACTCGGGATGCCGTCGACTTGAAAAACAGTTCGGGACGATCCGCCGTGTAAACCAGGTCGTAATGCGAGGCACCATGCTCGGATTCTTCCATGCGTGCCTGCTGGCTGCGCTTGTAGGTCACCCCTGCCGCCCAGACTTCCTGTCGATCCACGGGGGAGAGGAACTGAACCTCTTCAATCGCCACGGGCGCGATGTCGGCATGGATCAAATACTTCGCCAGGCCGACAGGGTCGGGTGCATGGAGGATATCGCTCAGGCTACGGCAGCTTTCCACCTGCGTCATGTCCAGCACGCGAACGGCTTCGGCTTCAACAACCGCGACGTGGGTCTGCTCGTTGGGCAACAAGACTCGTGCCAGCTTCATCGTGGGTCATTCCATCAACAAGTGTAAGGAAACAGATTACCCGGCAACCGCGGGGCCGCCACCACCTTCAAATGTAACGGAATCCTGGCTGGCGCAGAAGCGATCCGATCAGGGGAAACGTTCCCGCCGGACAAGTCCCCTCGCTCGGAGACTATTCCTCTCTCAGGGCATAGACGCGATAATACTGATTCCGAAACACGGGGGGTTGCGCGAATGGTCCCAGGCGATCGGCAACGAGATACGCGATGCCCGTGCGGGACGCCAGGTCCGCGGTTTCTTCCCTGGAATAGACTTGATCGTTGGCATGGGAGGACTGGCCCCATTCCCGCAGCAGCAGCAAGCGGCGATTCCACTCGACGATACCGGAAGACTCCTGGGGGCAATCCTTGTAGTTGACATATTCCGCCCGCTCGGCGAACCACTTGAATCCCCAGGCCAGGCGGGGAGTTTGAATTAAAGCGTCGGGAGGCGTGTGGGTGCGGATCCAGTCGCAGGTTTCCAGCCAGGCCTGCCGCTTCGAGTCCGACAGACGCGAGGAATTCCTCGCGGGAAAGGGGGACAACAATCCGGCGAGTAGCAAACTTGCCAGGAGTACCCGAAGTTTTTTCGCGCGCGTTTCCGATGAGGGGGACGAAGCCAGACCGTACGCACATGCCAGTATCGAAAGCAGGACCGGCAGCAAGAGGTCAAAGATGCGAAACGGATAAAACTTCAACAGCTTTAATCGCAATGTGAATGCGGGCATTTGCTCCGGAAGCCCGAATCGCAAGCCCAGCAGCACTCCCGTCACTGCAATCAGGACACTTATCAACAACACGCCGATCATGAACTTCCAGGCGAAAGGCAGTTCCCGGGACTGCCGTTGGACGGTCTGCTTCATCCGGATATGACAAACCCACACCAACAGTCCCATGCCCGCATAGGCAGCGTAGCGCCACCAGGGGAATTCCATGGGATCGAGATGATGTTTCAGGCGGTAATACACCTGCAGATAATCACCCGCAAAGCGAGTCCGCGGCGAAACGGGTTCCAGCAACATCCACAGGGCAGGTATCAGCCCGGGCAAACTCCACAACAACCAGCAGGTCACGATCCCCCCGTACTGCCGAAGATATCGTGGCGACGAGCCCTGCCCGCTTCCACGAGACGGAAGTGAACTCCAATCCCGCCAACTCCAGGCGACGCCTCCCAAAACGCAGAGTGTCAACCAGATGCCCACCAGGGGATGAAAGGACGTGGCTCCTCCCAGCAGGCACGCAGCCTGAATGCCTTTTCCCGTTGCGGCGGTTCCGATGGCCCAGAAACCCAGGCCGTATGCGAGTACCTTCGATTCCACGCCTCCCACCAGCCATTCGCCGGAGAAATTGACCAGCGATTGACACAGGAGCAACAGTACCAGCGCGAGTGCCTGCAAATCGAGACGTGGCAGCAGCAGGCGGCTCATCACCTGCCACCCGCGCGCGACCACCAGCAGTGACAGTAGACGGGCGATGAAGGCGGTGATTTCCAGGGAGAAAAAACGCGTCAGCCAGCCGAAGGTCAGATAGAACACGAGATGCGGGTTCGAGGAGGCGAGAAAGAAATCGCCCGCGCACCATTCGGGGTTCCACCAGTATTTGGCCTTGCAGAAATAATGGGGTTCGTTGACGCCTGGAATGAAGGCGCGCGCCAACGACCAGGCGACCAGAATTCCCCAAAGAGTGCACAGCCCCGTCCATTCCGGACGGGCAAGAACTTTCCGCAAGCGCGCGGGCAATCCGGGGGCGGATGTCGAGGTTTCGGCACTGGAGGGTTTCATTGGGAAGTCCACGCGTCCCCTTCTGCCTGGCATGAAACAGCGGCGACGCTCGCCTGGGGTCCCTGCAAGCCCGCCAGGGGAACAGGGGCACCCCGGTTCTCTCTCCGTGGATCTGCACGATCCGTTTCGGGGGAGATCCGTAGTTGGAACGGTCTCGCGGGAACCGCGCGGGAGTTACCTGGTCCCCTTATTTTTTCTTGGCGGCTTTTTTGGCTGCTGCCTTTTTAGCGGGTGCTTTTTTGGCAGCCGGCTTGGGAGCCGCCTTTTTGCTGCTGACTTTGCTGGGTTGCACCGCCTTGCCGATCGGCTTGTTGCTGGCCGATTTTTTACTGGCCGATGTCTTGCTGCGGCCTTTCCCGGTCGCTTTTTTCTCGGCATTCTCTCCAAAAATCCGATCCCAGCCGGCGGAAAATTCCGGCGTCGCGCCGGTTCTGATAATCGGCCCACTCATGTTGCTGTCCTTCTTGAATTGCTGATTCGCCCGAGATAACACTGATGTGTAACAACGTTGCGGTGCGCGGGTTGCTCGGGAACAACCGGTTGCATTACCGCCCATGCGATGCGAACTATTCCACGCGCGGGGCTGTTTGTCAACCTTGAAAAGCGACTCGTGATGATCCAGAATGCCTCGTCAGGGTCGTTGAAGCGGGGCACAGGCCCGGAAGGGGCCCGCGTTTGCCTCGCGTGCGACGACATGCCTGGCAGCCAATTGTCGCACCGATTCCGATGTTTCTGAAATCGTCCCATGCAATGAAACTAGAACTCTATGGATTTTAATCAGTACGATGAAGAGCAGTATCTGCGGTTTCTGTGGAATTCGGTGCGAATTGTCCGCAACATCCCTTACACGCTCTTCACCTTTGGGGAATCGGAACTCCGTTATTATCTCGTGCTCACCTCGAATCAGCCGGGCCAGCCCGTAAAGTTGCGGCAGGGCGAAATTCGGATTACGCGACCGCTGATTATTACCCCGCGGGACGCCCGGCCAGAACTGCAGGATTTCTGGGATTCCGCCGAAAACGATCACCTGATCAGCTTTCTGATGACGCGTTCCGCCGCGTTTTCGAATTTGAGACTGGCCAATTCCTCCGGTCCGGAACGGATCGTGAGCGATCAGCCACAGGAAGTGATCGATCGCCTCACGCGTCAACTCGACCTGGAGGACGAGGATCGGGTGGCGATTGTCGTCGCACCTCTGGAACTGGCGGGCGTGGCGTTAATCCGCTTTGCGGCGGAGCAGATTCTAACCAGCGCGCCCGACAATCTTAATGAGCTGCGAGAACGGGGGTTGCTCCCCTGATTGCAGCCACGCGATCGGAACCTCGGAAATCTGCGGAACGCTACAGCGCGCCACTTCCCGTGAGCACCACGCGGATGGTTCGCAGCAGAATTTTCAGGTCGTTCCAGACACAGCAGTTCTGCAGATAGATCAGGTCGTATTTGACCTTGCGGCGAAAACTTTCGATGTCGTTGTCGTAGCCATTCTCGATCTGTGCCAGTCCCGTCAGGCCGGGTTTTAGCCCCAATCGCTGCAGGTAGTCTGGAATTTCCGCGGAAAGCTGTTCAATAAACACGGGACGCTCCGGTCGAGGGCCGACCATGGACATCTCGCCACGCAGCACATTCCAGAGCTGGGGAAGTTCATCGAGCCGCGTTTTTCGCAGGAATCGTCCGATCGACGTCACGCGGGAATCTCCCCGCACCGCGAACTGGGCACCGTTCTTTTCCGCATCCGTGCGCATCGTGCGGAATTTGTACAGAGTGAACTCACGGCCATAGCGCAGCTCGAGGCGGCGATCCCGTCCCGGTTTCCGGCGTTCGGTGGCCGTCGCATGTTCGAGATTTCTGCGCCGATCCTGCCGACTCTTCCGCAAATTGACACCGACTCGCGTTTGCCGAAAGATGATTGGGCCCGGCGAGGTCAGCTTCACGGCGATCGCTGTCAACAACATGACCGGAGAGAGCAAAATCAGCAGTCCCGACGCCACGATGATATCGAGAATACGCTTGGCAACCCGCGTGGACCTGCTCAGACACAGGATGTTCGTCCGAGGGGACTGCAGCTTCAGCCGGCTCATCCACCGCGCCAGCGAATCGGATTCTTCGGGCGTGACATACCCTTCTTGTGAATAGGCAACCACATCCGCAAGGGGATTCTGCCGTGTTGGAAGTTCCTCGGGGGGGAGCGGGTTCGATGTCCGAGAAACGCAGCTTGCAGTGCTCATGGCGTTGATCAATTTGCTTCTGTGAAACTGGGGGGTGGATCGAGTCAACGGATTGAGCCGGTCCCGCAGGTCCGCATCCAGACCAGAGGGGGCCGACACCTGCGACTTCATGTCAAGACTTCTCCACGGAATTCGGTCGAGTTTTCCGTAGCCAGAATTTCTACACGGACTCCGCTGTTATGAGTGTAGGCCCCGGGACAGCGGGCGCATCCATTTACCACGGCCGTATTGGCGAGATGCGGCTGTTTCGCGAGAACACAACGGCCCTGCCGATTGCAGCGAATAATCCGAATTTGCAGTAACGTGGCGGCCTGTCCGCAAGGGATCCGTCCCTGTTGACAAAAGGAAACCGAAAAGGCCACACTGCGGGGCTCCAGGAATGTTTCGCCACCACCTGCTGGATGTCCATCGCCTGGGATGGCTGCCAGGCATTTCCGGAAGACTCGTGGACAATACTCGACACCTCGTTATTTCAAATCGCAATGTGGCGCTGGCTCGCTTGGGAGTGGTGGCGTTGCTGGTGTTGGTGTTGCTGGGCGTGAGCCTGCTGTTTCTGCTGGAGGGGGCTGGGAATCTCGGCGTCCCCGCGATTCTACTTTTGCTGGCGGCGGGATTGCTCTGGATAGCCAGCGGAGTACCCTGGAGTGTCACCTTTGGGGCAGACATACAGGTGCGATATTTCTGGGGGAAGCGAAACTTCGCGTTCGATCGTATTCGATGTGTCACGCGGAAACACGAAGGCTCGTCGCTGGCCGTGGAATTTGGTCTGGGAGGGCCATATCCGTTTCTGGTGATTGGCCTGGACAGGGGGCCGACCATTTCCGTGGCATGTCCCCCTCCCCTGCAAGACGAGGTGCTGCAATTTCTGTCTCGGCAGGGACTCTCGCTGGATAGTCACGGAAATCGAGTCGGAACGCAGTGAATCCCGGCTGGAAACCCCCGGCAGGGGCTTGCCTCAAAGGACAAGGGTATCGGCTGATTCCTGCCGCGAAGGGACCACGGCCTCGTGCGCGTGCCCAGGCTTCAGATACTGAGCCAGCAGGCAGATCACCGCAATACCAAGATACCCGATGCCGATGCCGATGCCCGAATATCGAAAAACATCCGGAGCGGGGTTATCGAACAACAGATAATAATCGACCACGTTCCCTCGCAACTGAAAGGCATGCATCAAACCGGTGAAGGTTCCCAGGGCCGCCAGGAACGCCCACACAGAAGCTGCCCGAAATTTGCAATCGATCAGGCACGCGGTGAGCGCGGAAAGAATCATACAAGTGAAAATATAGCCTCGCTCCAGACTGATCAGCGCGCCGATCAGAAAGCCGTTCGCCTCGCTGCCGGGGTTTTCCGTCAACACCTGCTGCAGTGTATTTCCATCGGCGACAAAAAAAGCTCCCGCGAGAAGCGTTGCACCCCAGGCGGCAATGGCGGGAAACAAACCGATCGCCACCGCGGGCGCGTGATTGTCGGGAGTAGCCTGGAACGCTTGGGCGGTGATGATAATGCCAATCCACAGTACGATCGGCACGGCTGCTTCCACGGGAATCAGGCTGGAAACCAGGCCGATCAGACCCGTGCAGCACAACAGCGTGACGACCGCGCCGTTCAACGTGGAATACCCGGCCCGAGCCCCCAGAGCTTTCCAGCCCGGGTGGCCGATGTAAATCGTGGTCGGAAAACAACTGCCAAACAACGCCGCACAGATCGTGCCGATGCCATTGACGGCCAGCGAGGGGGCTGTCGCGAAACGATCTCCCCCCGCTTCAGCCGATTCGATGTTCTGCAAACTGCCGATGATGTTGAAGAGTCCCATCGGGATAATCACCGACAGATACCCCACCCAGGCTGTCCAGTCCTGAAGCAGAAGCAGAACCTGCCCGCCTATGAACCGAGGCAGATACACCCCCAGATGTCCGAGTTGTTCTCCAGGATTTACCCCTTGCATGGTGTTGATCGTCAACCACAAGGGGGGAGTGCTGAACAACGGGGCAACCATCGTGAGCAACCAGGCAACCGCCGTGCCACACGCTACCGCCACCAGTCCCCCCGGCATCCCCAGTGGAAAGCGGGCCTGGGAAAATAATGCCAGCAATATCAACCCCAACGGCAGCATGGCAATTAAAGGCTTGTGGAAGATCTGCAGCGTAAACGACATCGCAATGAAGCCGATCGCAATCCCTGCCAGCGTCGAAAGCAGGGCGGCCCGGGGAGTGTAGCGTCGAATCCGTTCCGCGAAGAAGGCGCCGCACAATTCAATCACGCCACTTCCCAGGCAGGCAATCACTCCCATTTTCCAGGCCGCTGCCGCACTCTGCGTTTGCAGATACACCGGCCCCATCACAAAAAACAGATAGACCAGCATGGAGGGAGTGTTGATGCCGTACGGCAGGGCGGTCACGTCGTCCCGGCCTTCCTTCGCGGCCAGACGATGTGCTTGCCAGGCATAGAACAGATTTCCAATCAGGATGCTGACAGCGGCCCCCGGGAAAATATAGCGGTACAAGTACGATGCATCGTCTCCCGTCATCCCGCAGAGCGAGGCGCACAGCACCATAATCAGCAGCAATTGCACCAGGTTATCGACGAACAGACCAAAAAAACCGTCGATATCCCGTTTGACGAACATCGGATACGCAGTGGACATGGGCGTTTTCTCAACAGGGCGAAATTTCTTCCGCATAATCGGGCAGCCTCAAGCACTCGGGCTGCCAAGAGCAATTCCTGTGGAAAATCGTAGCGACTTCGCAACCGTCCCCGCAACGGAAGAAATGCATCCGCCCGCGTTTCCCGCCCGGTTGCCCGTGCGGCACTGGCGTACAAGCCGACCAGCGGCAACCAAAGAAGTCTACTCGGGTGGAATGCAGCATGAATGATGTGGCTCAAGCGTGGCCCGCTTCCTGACGGGCGCGGCTCGTTACGCGTTGCGTGCCATATTTGCATCGCGAAGCTGGGCAAGCATGTCTGATTGACCGGGTAAAAAAATCCAGGCCAGCGGCTGCTCCGCGTCGAAGCTCGAACTCGGCCGAATTACGTCTTGCGTTTACTCGGCCCGTAGTGACTCCAGGAGTTCCCGTTCGGTCGCAAGATGGCTGATGATCAGTTCCACCAGAGTGCTGATTTCCTCTCCCAAGGTCGTCCAATTGGCCAGCTCCTCGCAGGGGCAATGCCTTTGCACCAACTCTCTATCGTGGGCCAAACGTTCTAGCAGTTCCACCTGCTCGTCTCGGAAGGTTTCGATCTGCGAGCCCCGCCGCGCCTGCTTGACGCTCTGCATGGGTAGGAGTTGCCGTTCCACCTTCTGGCAATGATCCGTGAGTATTTCATGCAATTCGCGGAGGTGTTCGGCCATTTCCTCGTACTTGGGACCGCATCCCAGCAAGTCGACATCGCGCCAGAATTCGACGATTCGGTCGAGAAATACACGGATCTTGCGGTCTTCCAGGACCTCGCCCAGTGGCTGATCGAGGGATTTGTGCGGCGATATCATGTTCCCACCTCTTTCATTTCGGAATGGTCTTCCTGCACGGTAATCTCGTTCCGCAACTGGACCACGCCGGGATGCCGCAGGATGATGGACTGGGTAAGCTGTTTGTAGTAATAGCTGCCTACCGCCCCGTGCAGAGTCACTGTTCCTCCCTGCAATTCCAGTGAAATACCCCGCCACCCATTAACGCCCGCCATCCGCAACGAGGCCAGCAACTCCTGCTGCAACCTTTCCACGGCCGCGGCATTCCGCGACTCGCGGCTTGGGGGGATATATTCCTGGACGAGTTGCATGCCCGCTCTCCTGCTTGCGATGTCACGATCAACTTGAATTCCCCAGCCCCACTCAACCGGGAACTGTTCCACTTCCCCGGTCGCCTTTTATCGTTGACACTCAGCATACCCGAAAAATCACAACTGCAATACCAGAAATTTGCAGACAAATTGTCGCGAATTCCGCTACGCGAATTTTGCGCGAAATCAGGCCCGTTCCAGGACCCATTGCGTTGCCGAGCGGGCCAGTTCGGCCATGTTCTTGCAGTCCAGTTTCTGCTTGATCCGCGAGCGATAGGTTTCGATGGTGCTGGGGCTGAGCTTGAGCAACTCGGCAATCTGCTGCGTGGTCTTCCCGTGGCCAATCTGTTCAAAAACCTGCAATTCCCGATCGGAAAGACATTCCTTGGGGGATTGTTGCGTCCCCTGTCGTCCTAGAATCAACCGGTTGAGCAGCGTGTTGGACAGCGAAGGGGACAGGTAAACGTGGTCCTGAAGCACTTCGCGAATCGCGGTGATGATGCTGTCGATGGCGACCTGCTTATTGATGTACCCCATGGCTCCGGCCCGCAGGGCTCGGTCGGCATAAAGTTCTTCCTCGTACATGGACCAGACCAGGAAACGGGTGAAATCCCCGCGCGCCTTCGCACGTTTGATCAGATCGAGCCCGTTGCCTGATTTCAGAGAAACATCAACGATCGCCACATGCGGACAGACACGTTCCAGCAGGGCTAGTCCCTCCTCGACATCTTCCGCCTCTCCGCAGACGAACAGATCGTCTTCGCAGGAAATCCGCGCGTTTAGCCCGTACCGCACTGCCGGGTGATCGTCGATTATCGCGATTTTGTGTTTGTGCATGGCTGGCTTCTTCATTGTTCGGTAAGGATGGAATCCAGGCGAACCCGGCAACGGATCGCGGTCCCGGCCTGCCGGGAGGATTCCACCGTCAGGTGACCGCCGACCAGCCGGGAGCGATACTCCATAATACGCAACCCCAGTCCGCGATCCTCGTGCTGTTCGGGATGAAATCCGATACCGTTGTCGCGAATCGTTAACTCCGCATAGTCCCCTTGCCGCGAGAGTCCCAATTCGATGCGATCGGCTTGGGAGTGCCGCAATGCGTTGGTCGTGGCTTCCTCTGCAATACGATAGAGATGATTGGCAACCTGGTTGTTCTTCAGCAGGACGGGCTCCGGACAGGCAAACGAACATTCGATCCCGTGGATGTCCCGCAGTCTCCGGGAAATTGCCTCCAGGGCGGACATCAACCCGCCGGCGTCGATATCCACGGGATTCAGTCCCCTGCTCAGCAAGCGAACCTTCCCGAGTGTCACCTTGAGATCCTGATTGATCTTTGCCGCCAACATCGCCTCGGGGACACGCCGCCGTTCCAGCGCAAAGGACAATGTGTCGGCCAGCATTGCCAACGCGGTCAGTTCCTGTCCGATGACATCGTGCAGATCCTGGCCGATGCGACGCTGTTCCTCAGCCGCGACATTGAGCACTTCCCGCTCCAGACGATGGCGGACCGTCACGTCCTGGCCGTTGCACAGCAGTCCGGTGACGTCCCCCTCGGGGGAAATCAGCGGGGCCGCATTCCATTCCACGTCTCGCACGGAACCCTCCCGCGTGACGAGTTGCGATGCCCAGTACTGAGCTTGCCTGCCGGCAATGGCAAGTGAGAATCGTTCTCGCTGGTCCACGCGGTTGCCCGGGGGAACAAAGGTTTCGAACCAGTCGTCTCCCCGCTTTTCGCTCAAGGGCCAGCCCGAGAGTTCCTCGAGACAAGGGTTGTACTGCACGATGCGGCCCGCCAGGTCGAGAATCAGAATGATGCTGCGACTTGTGCGGATGATATTTTCGTTGAGCCGTAATTCCCGACGCAGGGCCTCCTCGTTGCGCTGGCGTTCGCTGATGTCCCGCACGATGCCCGAAAACAAGTGTTTGCTGTCTACCTTGCTGACGGAGATCTCCGCCGGAAACAGCGAACCATCCTTCCGCCGCGCTGTCACTTCCCGCCCCACGCCGATCACCCGCTTTTCGCCCGTTTCCAGGTAACGCCTCAGATAACCATCGTGATTCTCGCGGTGCGGCGAAGGCATCAGTATGCTGATATTGCGTCCCAGGAGTTCCTGGACGGAATAACCAAACAGCTTTTCCACCGCCTGGTTCAGGTCCAGCATAATCCCCTGCTCGTCGATCGTGATGATGGCGTCGGCGGCGGAATTCAGGATCGCGCGAAGCCGATCCTCGATCAGTTCCTTGTCAATGGCGAGTTGCTTGTGGGCCGTGACATCGTTCTGGATACCCACGAAGCAAAACAATTCGTTGGCATTGTCCCGAATGGGAATAATGGTCAGCTCGTTCCAGAAGAGACTGCCATTCTTGCGGTAATTCCGCAGCAGTACCTGGCAATCCTCCCCCCGGGAGATGGCCTCTCGCAATAGAGTCAACGCGGGTTGATCCCAATCCTCTCCCAACAGATGGCGGCAATTTCGCCCCACCAGTTCCTGGAACGAATACCCAGTAAGCCGGGAAGCCGCCATGTTGGCATAAACCACGGGATTATCGGCCAGCCGCGGATTCGTGATGATCACCGGCAGGCGGGTCTGTTCCAGACTGTGGAGCCGCCACTGGTTGTTCGCCACGTCCGTCCCAAACAACTCCGCGAGGGAATTCAATCTGATTTCATGCAAGCTGGTCATTCGCGACTCCCCCCGATCATGGGCCACCGACTCTACTTCAGTGGACTTCTTCCGCTATCGCTCATCCTGTTGTTGCCTGCCGGGCTCGGGATGATCCCGCGATTCCCGGAGGGCATTTTTCAGGCATCCATTGTACCACGGACGAGGCGAGATCGTTGTCATGTCACGAAAAACGCTACAAGAAACCGGGGCATTTCTGGATGTTTTCGCCACGCAAATCAGGGATAATACATGAAATGAAAAGTGGGTATTAACGGTCTGTGTGCCGTTGTCGCATTGGGAGGGTATCTTGATAAGGAGAACAGTCATGGGAAATCTAGCAACACAGAATCGGGGTTTGGCCCCTATGTTCCGCTCGTTGCGGGAAGAGATGGACGACTTGTTCAACCAGTTGACAATGGGGATCCGTGGCGAAGGGAATGGTCTTTCGGGGGCGTTTGTGCCTTCGATGGACTTGGCCGAAACGGAAAATACTCTGGAACTGAAAATGGACCTGCCGGGCCTGAAGCCCGACGAAGTTCAGATTGAAGTGACGGGGGATCGGCTGCGAATTTCAGGGGAACACAAGGAAGAACAGGAAAAAACGGATAAGCGTTTCCATCGCGTGGAACGCAGTCAGCGCTCTTTTTTCCGTGTAATCGACTTGCCTTGTGCGATCAATCAGCAGGAAATTGCCGCCGATATGAAGGATGGCGTGTTGACGGTCACGCTTCCGAAATGCGAGGAGGCCAAGTCACATAAAATTGCCGTCAAGGGGTAATGCTGGACAACGGGTGTCGGTCCCTGCCCACAAATGGGCCTCCCCAATGGCTTAAGCTGAGATTGGGGAGAGGAGGTCTGGCAGCGTGAGGAATGATGCGGTCACGGGTGGCCCGCAAGGAACTTCGTGTTCATTTTGTGTCCCTCTATAAGTCCTGTAGTGGAACAACAGTGTGATTGCCGAAAGGTAGAGCGGGGTTCCTTGCGTTTTTGCCCGGCTTTTCGGGCAGGTGACCAGAATCCTCTCCCAAGTGTGGGGTTCTCCAGGCTTGAGCCAGAGTTGCGCGACGGTTAAGGTGATGGCAGATACCAGTCCTGCTTCACTTTCCCCGCAACACAGGTAGTGATCGATATGTGGTCTTCCCGACGCGACTTTCTCCTCCAGACCGCGGGAACTCTTGCCGCAACCGTATGTGCATCGCGTGGCCTGCCCGGATTGGCCATGGAGACCGCTGTCACGAAGGCGGACGCCCCGCCGAAAATCGCGGTTTTCACCAAGAGCTTCCAGGATTGGCCGCTCCCTCTGGTCTGTCAGAAATTTCGCGAACTGGGGGTAACCGGCTTGGATCTGACGGTTCGCCCCGGCGGACACATCCCCCCCGAGAAGATCGCCAGCAAACTCCCCGAGGCCGATCGGATCGCGCGGGATCACGGGCTGGAAATTGTCCAGATCACCTCGAACGTGACGGCTCCCGATGAATACGGCCGCACGCTGTTCGAAACCGCGGGAAAGCTGGGGCTTCGCAAAATCAAACTGGGGTATTACCGCGGGCAGGGGGTGGGACGACTGGGCGAACAGATCGAAGAGGTCAAGCTACAACTAAATCAGTTAGTGACGCTGGCCGAGAAACACAATGTGCTTCCCTGCGTGCATATCCACTCCGGCAGTTATCTCCCCTCGCATGGGACACTGCTGTATCTGTTATTGCGGGACTTCGAGCCCGGCCGCATCGGGGCCTATGTCGATACGCTGCACATGTCGCTCGAAGGAGGAGCCGCCGGCTGGCAGCAGGGGTTGGATCTGCTCGCTCCCTGGATGGAATTGTGCGCGGTCAAGAACTATCTGCTGACACAAAAACCTCGCGATAGGCAGGGGCAACAGCGCTGGGGCTGGAAAACCGCCCCGCTTGCGGAGGGCATTTCCCCCATTCCCGACTTCCTCGCCACGCTCCGCCAGCTCAACTACAGCGGACCGTTTTCGTTGCACAGCGAATACCTGCCCGAATTGAGTGTCGAGCAATGTTACGCCCAGACCGCTACCGACCTGGAGTATTTCCGCAGCCTGCTGTAATTCGAACTTCGGGCACTGCAAACGAGAAGAGTGTTTCGAGCCTTGTCCGAGGTAAAGATCGGCACATAGCCTGAACGGTTGCGGAAGATCCGCTGGGGGGGCTACTTCCGGCCTTGGTCCGCGAGAAAATGTTTACCTGCTCCGGCGACTCATTTTGCCTGAATGAGCAGCAGATAGGCCAATGCGGCGACAGAGCCTCCCGCGAGAGGGCCGAGAACGGGAACCCAGGCGTAGGCCCAGTCGCTGTCGCGTTTTCCTGGAATGGGGAGCACCCAATGCATGAGACGCGGGGCCAGGTCGCGGGCCGGGTTGATCGCGTAGCCGGAGGTCCCCCCCAGGGACAGGCCGATGCCAAAGACCAGCAACCCGACTGGCAGCAGGCCGAGTGATCCCAAACCGAGCCGGGGCAGATCCGCGGGATCCCCCCCCAGGGACGACACGGGCAACTGCAGTTGTGGGTCGGCCATCAGAAAGATGGGAAATACCAGGGCAAACGTGGCGACAAGCTCACAGAAACAGGCATGTGGCAGATTCCGCACAGCCGGAGCGGTGCAAAAAGTGGCCAGCTTGGCGTCGCTATCCTCGGTCAGCTTGTAGTGGTCCCGGTAGAACAGATACACCAGCGTCGCGCCCAGCATGCCCCCCAGCATCTGGCAGACCAGGTAGCCCCCTGCTTCGTTCCAGGGCAATTTGTCGGCAATTACCATTGCGGCTGTAACGGCCGGGTTCAAGTGCGCGCCGCTGTATTGCTGGCTGCAGAACGCCCCCACAAAAACCCCGATTCCCCAGCCGGCGGTAATGACAATCCAGCCTCCCGCGTGGCCTTTCGTACGCGTCAGCACCACGTTGGCCACCACACCGTTGCCCAGCAGAATCAGAAATGCCGTGCCGATCAACTCCGCCAGATACGCGTTCATTCCCTCACCCGACCTTTTCATGACTATTTTTTGACACCCTGAATCACCCTGCCGCCCTAAAGCTTGTAGTGCCCGACCAGTTCCTCGAACTCCGTCAACTGCCGTTGTTGCCAGTTTTCCTCCCGTTGTAATTCCCGCGACATCCAGCGTGCCACCGCCGGGGCCGCCTGTAACGCTGCCTGCGCATTGAGAAACAACAGTCGGCTGCGGCGCGCCAGGACATCTTCCACCGTCCGCGCCATTTCATGACGGACGCTCCAGATTACCTCGGCTGCCCGCAACGGATATCCTTCCACCAGGGGGCGCGAGAATTCGCTGTCGCTGCGTGCCAGCACCTCGATTGCCTCGGCATCGCTGCCGTACAGGCTATGCGATGCCGTGGAGTCGGTTGCCCCATGCAGTCTCAGGGAAACCGTGCCACAGGGACGGCTCGGCAAGCCGCTCCACTCGAGCGCCCGATCGATGCAATCCTCCGCCATCTTGCGGGCTGTCGTCCACTTGCCGCCGGTGATGGTGATCATTCCCGAGGGGGAACGCAGAATTGTGTGATCGCGCGACAGGCGAGCGGTACGGACCTGTCCGGACGAACTCCCCTGGCCTTTCCCGACCAGCGGCCGTATACCCGTGAAGACGCTGAGCACGTCACCGGCAGTGGGGGCTTCCGTCAGATACTGGGCGGCAGTCGTCAGCAGGAATTCCACTTCCTCCGCCTGGGCGCGCGGCTCGAGCACGGCCTCGGGGATCGGCGTGTCGGTGGTGCCGATCAACACATGGCCTTCCCAGGGAATCATGAAGATCACGCGGCCGTCGCTGGTTTTTGGGACAATCACCGCAGTCTGGCCGGGTAGAAACCGGGCGGGGAGTACCAGGTGAATTCCCTGGCTGGCGGCCACCACCCGTTCCGCTTGGGGATCGTCCCGTTGCCGCAGTACATCGCAGAACGGCCCCGTTGCGTTAATGATCATTCGAGCCTGCACCTCGTGGGACTGCCCGGTTTCCTGGTCGGTGCAGCCCACCCCGATGGCTCGTCCCACGTTGTCCTTCAGAATGCGGTCCACCCGGAAGTAGTTCAACGGGACCGCCCCCTGTTCCTGGGCGGTTTGCAGGATGTTGATCAGCAGGCGGGCGTCGTCGAATTGACCATCCGAATACAATATGCCTCCCGCGGCCCATTCGGGGCGCAACGTCGGCACAGCGTCGAGACAGTCCGCGCGGCGAAGCGAACGGGCCTTGCGAAAGCCACTTCGTCCGGCAAGCAGGTCGTACATTTTGAAACCCGTCGCGTACCACAACTGCTGCCAAAGGTTGCGGCAAGGGACCAGGAACGACATCTCGTGCACCACGTGCGGCGCGTTGGCGCGCAATCGCGCGCGTTCCCGCAGGGCCTCGCGCACCAGCGACACATTCCCCTGGGCCAGATAACGCACTCCCCCATGCACCAGCTTCGTGGAGCGGGTTGACGTCCCCTTGCCGAAATCGTGCTGTTCCAGCAGTACAGCGGAGAGTCCCCGGGTGGCGGCATCCAACAGAATGCTGGCCCCCGTTGCCCCGCCGCCTATGACCAGCAGATCCCACGGCTCGCGCTGCCGACCAAGTCTCTGTATTCCATCCGTACGTTGCATCGAAGCCTTGTCCGGAAAAGTCCACGCACCATTGCAGAATCCCCACGCGACAGGGAACGGACCTGCCGCGAGTTTGTCCAGTCAATGGTAATGATTGCTTGCTCCGTGTTGTACTCAGACAAAGTCTGGTGAACCGCGGAATATGTTATTCCAAAATGGGCAAACCTGCACCGAGTCGAACCTGCCGCGGCATCAGGCCGGGTGACAGGGAATCCGCAGGCTTCCGCCCGCATCAGCGAGGGGAGGTCACGAGGGCCTTACGAATCTTCGTGATGCCGGGCGCGGGCGGCATGCCAGGCCCTGCCGGCGTCGGTCAATTCGAGTCGTTCGTCGGTCAGCCTTTTGAGGAGGCGGTTTTCCAGCAGGAATCGCAGACCAGCCGTGAAGTCTGCCAGGGATCCCTGGCCCTCTTGCTGAAAATAGAATTCTCGGCACTGATGAATGGTTCGTTCCGGAGCCGTCCACTCCAGAAAGGGTTCATAGCCGCGCAGGATGGCCAGGGCGTGGCATTCCGCTTCGGCAGGCAAGTGTGTCATTTCCGCAGTCACTCCGCGATGCAACCTCGAACTGGGACCCTCCGCCAGGCAACGGGCGGTTACAACTCGACCGGCATTGTTTGGGATTGCGACCGACGTGCCAACTGCCGCGCCTGGGCGGCGGAACTGTCCATCAGCAGGCGGATCGAGGTTTGCCAGCGGGGCGTTTCGGGGACGAATTCCCAATGCAGCACCACTGCACAACTCTGGTGGACCAGTTCGAACCCCCCTTCGGACTGACTGACGGTTTCCACGGGAAACGCCCAGATACCGGTGGGACGCGAGAATTCCAGGGAGGTATCGAGACCCAGCCACTCGTCGACAAGACCAAAGCGGGACTGCTCCGAGAGCACCTGCTGGCTTCCCAGTCGCCCCAGTGCCATCCCCTCCTCGTCGTAATAAAAACGGTCATCCGCCTGGGATGCCATCGAGGAAAAGTTGAATTCGACCGCAAAATGCACGGGGACCCCGGGTGTCAGGTCCTCCAGCAGGTACTCGATTTGCAGCAATGACGGACTGCCGGTATCGAGCGCAAGGGTTTTTGTCAGTTGTGGGGATTGCCGTTCCCAGCGACATCTGCGGGTGAGCACGGCTTCCACTCGGGAATCCGAGCGTTTCAAACTGGCCTGGAAGACCGCCTGTTCCGCCTCGCCGACAAAACCCTCGCCCGCCTGAAACTCGTGCAGTGTCATGCCCGAGGGGAGGACATGGTCCACCAGGCTCTTGCGGGGCCAGCGATCGTAGGCGAGCTTAAGATGCAGGTCGGCCTGCTTGAATTTGATTTCATCGGAAACCGCGGCCGTCTCGCTTTGGCCGTCCAGGTCCCCCGAGGCATGCGCGAGAATTGTTTCGTGATACGGCTCGGGGCGACGATCCAGCGTGGCCAGCAGATTCACTCGAGCCCCGCGGACATCCAGTTCATACAAATGCCCCCCCCGGGCGGGCGCCACGTAGGCCACGAGTTGATCGCTGGCCAGCCGGACTTCCTGGCGGGCATCGAGATTGAAATCCCGGGCGGTCGCCTCGACCCAGCGATGCGGTTTTTCCAGCAATTGTTCGAGTTGATTATCGGCGGCAATCAGGTGGTGATATATCGCATTGCGGAGATGCGGCAGATAGAGCCCGCCAAAGGCGCCATGCCAGTAGGGGCAGTTGCACTGCCCGCGGTACAGGTGGTCCTGCGCGGATTCAAACAGGGACGTCGCGGCCAGTTCGGGACGCGCGCGGCGCACGTCTTCGAGGCGATCGCTGATTTCCCGCATCCGGCAATACATTTCGTGGCTCTCGGGATACTTCACCAGGAAGTTCCGCCAGAAGCCCCCCCGCAATCGCTTGCGGACTTCGGGCCAGGCCGGATCGTGCTTGTGCTGGCGATGCAAGCGAATCAACTCTAGTTGACGCTGGGTCGGCAGGGCCCATTCGGTCATCTCACGGTAGCTGCAATCGGGCAGGTAACAGCGGCCCAGGGGCGAAACCTGCTCGATGGCCTGCGAAAAGGTCACCACCTTGATCCAGTCCTGATTGGCCGTGAGCATCTCGAAAAAGCGGACCAGCCAGCCATCCTCGTAGACGTGTTTCTTCGATTCGGGCCAAGTGCCGAATTTCTCGCCATCGTCGCCAAAGGCCACTACCGCCTCGAGCTGCTTCTCGCTCACTTCGCGCAACCAGGCAATCGTTTCCTCGGGCGCCGCAAACGGAATCGTATAACGGAGTTTCTCGCTGATGGGAAACACATGCAGCATTTTCCCGTCGTCCTCGGTTTCGAAATAACCGTACAGTTCCTCGTCGCCAAACCCGGCATTTTTGAAGTGGAAATCGTCCAGAACCGTATATTCCAACTCCGCGGCCACCGCGTCGCGCGTGAACGATTGCTCCCAGACCCGCTCGGGAACCCACATCCCCCGCGGTTTTCCCGGAAACAATTCCCCCAGATGATTTCGATAGGCACGCATCTGACCGACGCGATCGCGCGAAGGGATGCTGGCCAGAATCGGTTCGTAAAACGGCCCCCCCAGGATCTCGATCTGGCCCCGTTCCGCCAAGTGACTTAGCCGCGCTATGTATTCCGGATGATGGATTTCGATCCAGTCCAGCAGACTCCCCGAATTATGCAACGATATCCGCACGGCCGGAAACTGTTCCAGCACATCCAGAAACGGCAGGTAACTATCCTGATACGCCGCCTCGAACACGCCGTCGAAATTGCCGACCGGCTGGTGATTGTGAATGGCGAGTATCAATCGAATCTGGCGTGGCATCCGTGGAGTTCCGTCTTCAACTGGGCTGTAATATCCTGCAATCCGCGGCAGGGCGGACTACGCGCGTCCGACCGGAGGAGGCTGACTCTCCCCCGTTCGCATTCTAATCTCCGCCGCCAACGGGGATAAGCCTGACTTGACGTTTTGTCCTGGTTCTCCGAAAAACAGGCGGATCCGTTAAAATAGGAGGTCTGTCGCGGTTCCCTGGACCGACGGGCACCGCTTCATCCGAATGAAACGTCTCGCAGCAGCTTCGCCGCCGTTTCCGGCAGTATCGCGTTCACATATCCTCCGGCCCCCAGTTCCCAGCCTGCGATTCCGGCAATTCGAGGATAAATTTCCCAATGCCAGCGGAAACCTTCCAGATCGTCTTCCTGGAAGGGGGCCGTATGCAGCACCAGGTTGTAGCCGATATCTCCGGCGATCCGTTCGAGCCGACGCAAGGCACGCGTCAGGAGACCATTCAATTCCGTAATCAGAGCTGGGCTGGAGCGGTGGAAATGCAACTCGGGCGACCGAGGCAGGATCCGCATTTCCAGGCCAAAGCGGCTTACTTCGGGGCAGTAGACGACCAGGGACGGAGAAACTTCCACGAGTCTCGTCTGTTCGCGGAGTTCCCGTTCGAGTTGTTCCTGGGCATGGTCGAGCCCTGTGCGCTGTCGATAGGCCCGGCGAAAGTCGATCTCCCGGCGAATATATGGAGGCACGAAAGTTGTCGCGATTAGCTGGGAATGGGAGTGGGCCAACGAAGCGCCGGCGGCTTGCCCATGATTCTTGAAAATGGTGGCATGCCTCAGAGCCGGTTCAATGGACAGTTGCTCCAGCCGCTGCCTCATCGCCTGCAGAACGCAAATCCGCTGCTGTTCTTCGAGACGGGTGAAATGGGTCTCGCGCTGGGGGCATTCGACGATGACTTCGTGAATTCCCTGGCAAGGACTTGCCGAATCCGCCCCCACGCCAGCCAGCGCCTGCAGAGCCGGATATTTATTGGGAATCACCCGTACCTGCCAACCCGGTCCATTCGAGGGAGACCCCGGCGGTCGAATCGCCAGGGTCTCCGGGGTGGTAATATCCTCGTGTCCTTCGGCGAAGGGATCATTTTCGGGACAAGCTAATGGCTTATGCTGATGGAAATCAAAAGGCCTCAGCGCGCGGCGCGAGGCATAACAGACGGGCCAGCCGTGGATCGGATCAACGCGAACCACATACTCCGGGACATTCATCGGGGATACAGTTTCGGACAGGGGCATGGCAACACGAACGTGAGGCAGGTTCAGGAGGCTTCGAAAAACCGGCTGGACGAACCTCCCTCGGCGACCACTTCCAGGCGTACCTGCTTGGCACATTTAGGGCACCAGGCAACATACGCATTGCCCGCCGCATTCAAGTGGGCATAGACATACACATGGCAACACTTCATGTGCACGCCGATCGATTTCCGCGGGTCGCTGGGTTGTTGAGCGGGACGTTCCATGGTATTCAGTGATAAAGTGCGTTACCGGGACGAGCATGCGGCGCTGTGTACGGTTGTCGGGATGCGTCCGCGAACTACAGTGCCGGTTCGGCATTTATAGAAAAACATCGAATTCATGGGAACGGCAATCTGTCGCGACACCGATTGCGGAAGAACTGGAATACCGCATGCCTGATCTCCTGTCGTTACTGGCCACTCTCGTGTTTACGCTGTACGTCTTCGCCTTCGGTGCCTGTTTCGGTAGTTTCCTGAACGTGATCGTCTGGAGAATACCTCGGGGATTGCCGATTGCCTTCGCACGCAGTCACTGCCCCCACTGCAACACCATGATTCCCGGAAGTGACAACATTCCGATCGTGGGGTGGCTCCGGCTGCGTGGCCGGTGCCGTTTCTGCCGTCAACAGATATCCATGCGATATCTCGTGGTGGAAACGGGAGTGGCCTTACTGTTTGCGGGGCTGTTTCTGCTGATCGTGGTTTCACAGGGAGCCACGCTGCCGCAGCATGGACAGGCGTCTCAGTTTACTAACTGGTTGACGGACTTTCCCAATGGTTGGACGTTGCAGGTGTTTCTGCATCAGTGCGTACTGGGTTATGCCTTGCTGGCAATATTGCTGATGGATCAGGAACGCTCCGAGACTCCCTGGAGTTTTTCGCTGTTCATGGCTGCCCTGCATCTGGGGCTGGTCTGTTGGAATCCGGCGATCAATCAATTGGACCAGCTGACTCAACGGCCAACTCTCGGGTCGCCCCTTGCCTTGGCCTCGCTATCCGCTTCGCTGAATTATAGCCTTTCGGGGGGCGTGTTGGCGCTTGTGTTGGGCGGACTTGCCAGAGTGTTGAAGCTCCCCTGCCGTGTTCGCAACAGCCTCCAGGCCTTACTCTTGCTGGGAGTGTTTCTCGGGCCAATCGTACTTGCCTGGGCCGCGTTGATTGCCGGTACGGCCCAAGGCATGCAATGGCTGGCCGGCAAGCTGCGCGCGCGACCATCCGGCCCAGTGTTGGGGCTGGCGTTGCACTTGTTCTGCGCCTGGCTGATCATCCTGTGTTCGTGGCGCTGGTGGCCGCGCGCGGAGTGGCCACCCTGGGGGTAACCCGGATTTCCCGTGCGGATGAATGAACAAGCCGCGGCATGTGCTCAGATCGACCCGTGCCGAGCCGCACGCACCAGCGTCGATGATGGGGACCGATTCTTGCAGAATCCGCGGCCGGCGCCGGCGACTCGGATACTCAATGCGTGGCTCGTTTTGCTAGTTCGGTGCCGCGACCACGCGAGAGCAGATCAGGGTTATTTTGAAGGGATCACACGTTTCCGCACATCTGTTTCCAGGACACCAAATGACTGCTCGTGTCGCTGGATTGCGGCTGCCAGCAGTGCGGCCAGTCGCTTGGCGGTGTAATGATTCAAGATGACTCGCTGGGAGATGCGGATTGTCGCGGGGGGAGTCCCCACGGGATTGGGGTTCAACGCCAGATCCAGAATGACTTCTTCGGGCGTGCACGAAACGCGACACATGTTGGCGTAAATCGCTTCGACATGGGAATCGTCGATGTCCACGCGGGACTCGTTGGCATCGTGCGAGAGAGTTTGCTTGTCCTTGGTCATTCATCAACTCCTGGTGGCTTCCGGTACTTCCAGATGGGGGTTTGACGAGGCTCGCCAGAATCTACCCCGCCCTTGTGAATGCACTGGCGAAACTGTCTGGCGGTCGGTCAGAGGGCAAGATAGCACATCTCTCGCCTTGCCCCAATGGGAAAATTACCAGGAAATTTGCAGTCTCCGGCACGTCCCTCGGCAGGCTTTTCACCAATGGCTTGCACGGCCCCCGCCTTACCAGGAAGATGAGTGATCCGGAAACTCGAAATGCATTCCCGCAACAGACTCTGCGGTTCATTTCGAACAGTCCCCTTGCGCCAGGCCGGATGTTCCCGAAAACATGAATTCCTGCCGACATTTGAAAGAGAGACTCATGTTGAAACCCCTCGTATTGTTCCCCGCGTTCCTGCTGCTCCTGGGCAATCTGCTCGCAGCGGCGGAATTTACCGACGTCGTCTGCCAGGGACACTACAAGCATCATCTCCAAGGCATTTGCGTGGACGACGAGGCGATCTACTGGTCGTTTACAACCAGCCTGGTCAAAACCGATCCCGCGGGCAGGGTGCTCAAGACCGTTCCCGTGGCTAATCACCATGGCGATTTATGCCATGAGGCAGGCCGGTTGTATGTCGCCGTGAATCTGGGCAAATTCAACGATCCCCGCGGCAACGCGGATTCCTGGGTGTATGTGTACGATGCCGAAACGCTCGAAGAGCGGGCCCGTCACCAAACCCGGGAAGTCTTCCATGGAGCCGGTGCCATCGGTTACCGTGACAATGCCTTTTTCGTCATGGGGGGATTGCCCGATGGAATCGAGGAAAATTACGTCTACGAATACGATCGGAATTTTCAGTTTCGTCAAAAACATGTGATTGCCAGCGGCCACACGCATCTCGGAATTCAGACCGCGACTTTTGCCAACGACCGCTGGTATCTCGGGTGTTACGGGACGCCCGCGATTCTTCTGGTTACGGATGCCAATTTTCGAATGGTGGGACGCTACGAATACAACTGCTCGCTGGGAATTGTTGGCCTGCCCTCCGGACGACTGCTCTCCGCGAGTGGGCGCTGTATTGCCAACACCGGATGCGATGGAAAGGCACGCCTGGTCGTTTCCCATCCCGAACAAGGCCTGCGGCCCTTAACCGGCAATTGAAATCCGGGATCTCTGTTGGCATGCGGCGGACCCCGGTCTGAACAGACGTCTTGAGGGTTAACCCGAATTTCACGATCACTTCATCTTTCCTTAACAGGGCCATGGTAACCTCCCTCCCGTGTGTTGTTTCAAATCGACAATTCCATCCGTGGCGGTGAATTTCACGGTCTGGAAGCGATGAATTACTTTTGTATTTTCAGGGGAGAGATCATCCATGCGTGGTACAAGCAGCCAACAGACAGGTGGATACGCGAGGAACCGCCGATTCGGATTCACGCTGATTGAGTTGTTGGTAGTCATTGCGATCATCGCAATTCTTGTAGCGCTTTTGCTGCCAGCCGTCCAACAGGCCCGCGAAGCGGCCCGCCGCTCGCAATGCAAGAACAACCTGAAACAAATCGCCCTGGCGATGCACAATTTTCACGATGTCTACAATAAACTCCCCGGGGCTGCCCGCGATGGCGCGGGTGCTTCCTTTGCCTGCTGCAATGCCACCGAAATCGAAGGCTGGAGTTGGTTGTATCACATCCTGCCCTACATGGAACAAAATGCTGTCTTTGATCTGGGCGACAAGACCAACCCCAGTGGGTCGCTGGCCGTCGTCGCGCGTGTGGGAATCCCTGCTTATTATTGTCCCACGCGGCGCAAGGTCACCAGTTATGGCAGTGGCTATCATCGCAGTGACTATGCGGGGAACGCGGGCGAACGCGGCCTGGCCGGCCTGGGAGGCGATGGCACACGCGGGGAAAAGGGATCCATGATTCAAACGACCTTTGGAGAAGTGAAGCTGGAAGATATCAAGGATGGCACATCGAACACCATTCTGGTCGCCGAGAAGGCATTGCATCCCGATCGCCATGGTTCCGACGGCGGCGACAACGAACCCTGGAACAATGCCGGCTGGGATGAATGCGTTGTCCGGTTCGGGGCCGCCGTAAACAGCGCCGGCATGACATACGGTCTGGTCCCCCGGCCCGACAACAGCGCCTGGAACGGCACGAATATCACCGATATCGGGGGGCGCGCCTGGGGGCAATGGCATCCCTTCTTCGGTTCTGCCCACTCCGGCGGAACTAACGTGGCCCTGTGCGATGGCTCGGTCACTATGATCAGCTACAACATCAGCGATCAGGTGATGCGGCGGCTTTCCCTCATTCGCGATGGAGAACCCCTCGGCGAATTTTAAGCGATTTCCACCATTCCCTGCCGCGATGTCTCACTACGAAAGCCCCACCATGCCTGCCCTGCGAAGTGCTCTACTCTGCCTGTTTGGATGTCTCGTACTCGGCTGCGGAGCCAGCAACACTCCGGTTCGGGTCGAAGCCACGCCGGAACTGGAACAGGAAGCCGTTTTGGAACAAGAGCGGATTCACGCCGAGGAATCGGCCCAACGCAAGAATTGATTGCCTTCCTGAATTCCACTAGTCCCGATTTCTCGCCAAGATCAATAAAACAGGATAGCTGACCTCGACGAACTAGCCGCGCCCGTCAGGAAGCGGGCCAGACTGGGGCCCGGTATATCGCAATACATTGCCAGAATTGATGTTGTGTCCAAGAAGTGCTCCTCGGGGAACCGCCTGCGTGGCCCGCTTCCTGACGGGCGCGGCTAGTTTTCTGGGCATTTTCGAGGCAAAATTTACCGCTTTGGTAACTGTGTGAGAAATGTGGACTAGCCGAGCGGACTGTCCGCCAGTGCGTGCGTCGAACCAGCAAATTGCGAACGAGGGACGTAAGTCCCCTGTCTATTACGACCACGGGACGACTCGACCACTAACCTCTTAATCCAGCCGCAACTGCCAGGGGACTCACGTCCCCCCGCTCGCGATTTATCCCAGTTCGGGCAGGGGACGATGATGCGGTTCGATCAGGTATTGCGGTCGGCCGCTCAAGTCCGTCAGCGACAGCCCGTGCGGATCGAGTCCCAGGAACTGATACAGGCTGGCAAAGACTTCGCCAAAATGGACCGGGCGATCGGCAATGGTGGCCCCCAAGCGATCGGTGGCACCAATCACCTGCCCCGTGCGGAAGCCGCCTCCCGCCAGTAATGCCCCCCCCACCTGCGGCCAGTGGTCGCGGCCCGCATCGGGATTGATTCGGGGCGTCCGGCCGAATTCGCCCCACGCCACCACGGCTACGTCATTCGACATGCCTCGCTCGTGCAGATCTTCGATCAACGCCGAAAGCCCCTGATCGAACTGCGGTAAATGCGTGTTTTTCAGGCCGTTGAAATTATCGCTGTGAAAATCCCATCGCCCAAAATTCAACGTTACCACGCGGGCCCCGGCCTGCACCAGGCGACGAGCCATCAGGAAATGTTCCAGATTTCGCGGCGCGCCGTCGCCAAAGTTCTGTGGCGACCCTTGCCCGTAACGGGCGCGGGTTTCGGGGGATTCCTTCGATAAATCGAGCGCGTCGACCAGTTTGCTGGACGTCAGAATATCGAACGCCTGTTGATTGATTGCATCCATCCCCTCCATCATCCCCGAGGCGTCGACGCTCCGTTTCAGAGCATCGACCGAGGCGAGCAGGGCCTTGCGGCTCTTCAACCGCTCGGCGGAGATGTCTTTCAATACCATGTCCTTCTGGGCAGGGCCGGAGGGACGGAAGGCGGCATGCCCCACCCCGAGAAAACCGGGTAACCCGGGCGAACCGTAAGGCGGATGGCCCGTATCGGGAGCCAACCCGATGAACGGGGGGACCGAAGGGTTCGTAGGCCCCAGCATCCGCGAAATCACCGGGCCAAGCGCCGGCCAACCCCCGGCTGGCTGGTTCTGAAAGGAGCGGCCCGTGTAGCAGATGAAGGAATCGTGCGATCCATTGGGAGACCCATGCATCGAGCGAATTGGCACGCACAGATGCATCGCCTTGGCCAGACCCGGCAGGTGTTCGCAAATCTGCAAACCAGGCACGCTGGTTTCGATGGGGCGGAATTCCCCGCGAATTTCCGGAGGAGCCTGCATTTTCAAATCGTACATGTCCTGGTGACCCGGCGCGCCACACATGTAGATCATAATGATCGACTTCGGCGATTTTCGCACCCCGGCCTGTTGCTCCGCACGCAAGAGTTGAGGCAGGGAAAGCCCTCCCAGACCTAAAGCACCTATCCGCAAGGCGTCGCGGCGGGAGACACCATCGCACAACTGTTTCGAGGAGCCGATCAGGTTCAACATCGGGCAGGCCTTCATCATGGGGCGGGAAAGCGAGGCAAGACTTCTCAGTACAGAGTAATATTTACATCAGCCGCAATCAATGCGACTTTCCGAGATTGCTGATTTTTCGAGTGATTAACTCCTGCCTCGGCTAAACACGCCAATTTCTTGAATCCATCTTGACCTAAATCCCATTTTTTTGGAAATTTCCCACGATCGTCTCGAAATGGACTTCGATGGACGCTGCTCGCCTCGCGAATGCACGCCTCTCGATGCTCTGCCGAGAGACTTAAACCGAGGCTGCCAGGAAGGGCTTGTTCCCCTCCCACGCTCCTCTCCTTGAATCTCAACCTATGGAATCGTCGAGTTGCCCGTTTCGGTTAGACTCACGTCCAGGGGAAGTCTCAATGAATCGCGTCTTGATCCTGACTGCCTGTGTTCTGCTTGTCGGCCCCTGGGCTGCCGAGGGCTCCGAGGGTGTTTTTCAGTTCCTCTCGCGCCCCGCCGCGATGAATCAGGAACCGGAATCCCTTCAGGATCGGCCACTGTATGAACTTCATCCCGAATTCGAGATGGTGATTCGCGGGCAAACGCCACCTACCTACAACCTGGGCCCGCAAGCGGTTCCCCCGGGAGGCATGCAGACCGACCCCTATTTTGGGGGAGCGCAGCCACAAGGAGTTATGCCCAACCAGGGGATGATCTATGGAAATCCACAAAACCCTGGTTACGATCCTTTTTTGTCGTCCCCCTATTCCGGCTTGCAGCCGGATCCGTACGGTTCCACCTACGACATCAACGGTCCCCAACCGGCTCGGCTGGGATGGACCAACCGTTGGGATTTTCTCTATCAGGCCTCCGCCAATCTCGCTGACGGCGGGGAAGTGACGGTCTTCGGCGTCGACTGGGCCGCCGATTACACCTTCCAGGGGGTGAATGGCTGGCTCTGGACGCATACGCCCGAGTTCAACTATCGGGAATACAACTTCGTGGGGTCGGGTAACCCTCTGATTCAACCTAATGGTGGGGATCCCGGTATCGCCGACAACTACTACCGCTTTGCCTATCGATTCCAGACCACGTCTCCTTCGATGGGACCGTTCAGCTACCGATTGGGCTTCACTCCTGCCATTGCCACCGACCTCCAGAGGGATTTGACTTCCCAGGCCTGGAATTTAGATGCCGATATCACAATGTTCTACCGCGTGTCGCCCCAGTGGATGTGGGTGGCCGGGGTGATGTACTGGGATCGGGCCGAGGATTTCATTGTGCCACACGCCGGTGCCGTCTGGAATCCAAACCAGTTCTGGGAAATTCGCGCGGTGTATCCCAATCCCCGGGCCGATGTATTCATCGGGACCCCCTTCGGACTGGCCACCTGGCTGTACATTGGCGCGGAGTATAATGTCGAGTCCTTTCAGGCCGGCGAAATTGCCGCCGACAAGGCTCAGTTGCAGGTCGAGGAATGGCGCGCCTTTGCCGGTATCCGCTGGGAAGGCTGCCGCTTCTCCTCGTATCTCGATTTCGGCTACGCCTTCGATCGCAAATGGAACATACACAGCGCGCTGGGAACATCCGACCTGGCACCGGATGACACCTTCATGTTGCGGTACGGCGTGCGCTATTGATCCCCTTGCCAGAGACGCGGCAACGTCGACCTGCACGATGACCGTCGTTCCTTTCCGGGTACGGGCTTTCTGGCCGAACCGTCGGGGTCCGTGCGACGGGAATCCTGCCCGCAAACCTCTTCCCCTTGTTGATTCTTGAAAGCGGTACGCCATGTCGGAGGAATCTCTCGTTGCGATCATTCTCGCCGCGGGTAAAAGCACGCGGATGAAATCCGAGACTCCCAAGGTGCTGCACGAAGTCTGTGGCAAGGCGATGATCGAACACGTGCTCGACGCGGTCCGGCAGGCGGGCGTGGGGAAAATCGTGGTGATTGTGGGGCACAAGGCCGAGATCGTGCAGGCAGCCCTGGCGCATCATTCCGATGTGCAATTCGCGTTGCAGGCGGAGCAAAAAGGGACGGGGCATGCGGTGATGATGGCCGAGGAGGCCCTCCGCGGGCATGCGGGAACCGTGCTGGTGCTCGCGGGAGATACCCCATTGCTGCGGGCCGAATCGTTGCGCGGTCTGATCGATGAACAGCAACGGCATCGGGCGGCGTGTGTCGTGGGGACCGCCCTGACCGAAAACAATGCGGGCCTGGGGCGGATTGTTCGAGATGCAGCGGGAACATTCCAGAGAATCGTCGAACACAAGGATGCCTCTCCTGATGAACTCCGCATTCAGGAAATCAATACCGGCTGCTTCGCCTTTGACTCGGGCGATCTCTTTGCCGCGCTGCGGGAACTCCGTCCCGAAAATCAGCAGGCGGAATACTACCTGACCGATTGCGCGGAAATCCTGTTACGTGCGGGTAAAACCGTGCTCGCCGTCAATCGGCTCGATATTCAGGAAGCCATGGGGGTCAATACCCAGGAACAGCTTGCCGAAGTCGCCGAAGTCATGCGACGCCGCGCCTGACCTCTGCATGGGACCACCGCGGGTGACTGCACGCCGGACGACACTTCCGCAAGGCAGGGCGTTGGCATTTTTCGCCGTGTCTGGTTAATCTGAAGCTGGTTGCGACGAATCGGAGGGTGCCTCGATCGTTACGTCGCGTCCTTGAAACCGTTCACTCAGCCAACAGGAGTTGACCCCATGGGGAATTCATTCCGCGCCTTCGTTTTGTGCGCCGCCTGCACGCTGCTGCAACCGTTTACGGTCGAAGCAGGGAAAGTCACGGCTGAAAAAGCCGAGCATGCCGTTCGCATCTTCGTCGATGGCGAACACTTCACCACCTTCAATTATGCCCCCGCGCAACGCAAAACCTACTTTCATCCGGTGTATGCCCCGGGCAAAACACTGGTTGTCCGCGAGGAAGTGTTTGGCAAGGAAGAGCAACAGGGAAACGATCTCAAAACCAACCTGGGGCACTTTCATCACAAGGGAATCTGGATTGCGATCGACAGCATCAACGAGGAAAAACTGAATTTCTGGCATGAAGGCAACCAGATCCGCAATGAATCGGTCGCCGTCGCGCAGCAGGGAGACAATGTCGTCCTGGAAGTCCACAACAGTTGGCTCGACAACGAAAACCAGCCCATCCTCAAGGAAGAAACCCGCTACACGATTACTCCCGATCGCCTGATTGCCTGCGAACTTAAACTGACCGCCGTCGGTAAACCGGTCACGTTTGGCGACACCAAGGAAGGTCTGTTTGCGGTCCGACTCGAAAAGAACCTCCGCGAAGTCGCTTCCGGAAAAATTTCGAATGCCGAGGGCAAACAAGGAGAATCGGAATGCTGGGGACTCCCCTCGGCCTGGGTCGATTACTCGGGCGAGGTGGAAGGAAAAACCGTGGGGATCACGATTTTCGACGACCCCCGCAACTTCCGCCCCTCGCGCTATCACGTGCGTGCCTACGGCCTGTTTTCCATCAATCCCTTTGGCGAAAGGAATTACAGCAAGGGGCAGGCCGAGGCCCAGGAACGAACCATTCAACCGGGCGAGGCGGTGCAATTGCGCTATGGGTTATACGTCCACGCAGGCAACCGCGAAGCGGGCGGGGTCCCCGAACAGTTCCAGAAATTCGTGGCCCTGAAAAAATAGGTGGCACGCGTGCCACTTATCGGCTTAACAACAGTTCCAGGGGCGGCTTCCAGGCCGCCCCTGTGTTATCGTGGATGAGAAACCACCATGGACTATCTGCAACTGACGGGTAAAAACATACTGGTCACCGGCGTGGCCAACAAAAAAAGCGTCGCCTGGCATGCCGCCCGACTTTTTGAAGAAGCTGGGGCCCAAGTGCTCTATGTGGTGCGGTCCCCCCAACGCAAGGAATCACTGGAAAAGCTGCTCGCTGGGCGCCCCGTGTTTGTCTGCGATGTCGAGCGCCAGGAGGAAATCGACCGCCTGCGCGATGAAGTCGCCGCACACTGTGACGTGCTGCATGGACTGCTGCATTCCATTGCCTTTGCCGACTACTCCGCGGGCTGGCTCCCCTTTCACGAAACGCCTCGCGAGGCCTTTCTGCAGAGCATCAATATCTCCTGCTACTCACTCATGGCCCTGGCCAATGCGTTTCGACAACTGCTCGACCCGCACACGGGAAGTGTTGTCACCGTCTCGATTTCCACGACCCGCATGGCCGCTGAAAATTACGGCTACATGGCTCCGGTCAAGGCTGCCCTCGATTCCTCGCTCTGCTTTCTGGCCAAGTCCTTCTCCCGCTTCTCTCAGATCCGCTTCAATGCCGTCTCTCCCGGGTTGCTGAAAACCTCTGCCTCCGCGGGCATCCCCGGTTATGTCGATAGCTACTTGCATGCCGAAAAGGCGACCTTGAGGAAACGGGCCGTCGAAACGCAGGAGGTTGCCAATGCCATCGCCTTCCTGATCAGCCCCCGCTCTTCCGGAATCAACGCACAAGGACTGGTCATCGATGCCGGCATGGAAACAAATTATTTCGACAGCGAAATCATCCACCCCCAAGGCACCTGATATCGTCTGTAATGAAATCGGAACCGCACGCGTCAGCGTCGGTAACTGGTCGGTGGATTCTCGAAGACTCTGTGGCTCAATGGAAATCGTGTGTCCGCGGTTTTGATTTCGGTCCCGTGGCCCCCGCTTTTTTACCTGGCCTCTTGGCACCGGGTTTTGCCGAGGTGTGCTTGGCCGTCCCCGATCGCTGCCCGCCTCCCTTGCTGGAACCGGGTTTCGACAGACCGGGCTTGGGAGTACTCGTCCGATTCTCGCCCGATTTTCCTGCCCCGGCCGGTTTCGCGGCAAATTTTCGGGTGGAGGCGGGTTTGACTCCTGGGGGCCCTTCCGTGGAACCGGCGGAGCGTGCGGGGGTCGCGCCCGGGCGACGAATGCGTTTTTTTGGTCCCGTGCTCTGTCCACCGGCGTTTGCTTCCGGAGCGGCCTGGGAGTCCCGTTTCGGACCGCGCGAGGGTCTGCGGGGGCGTTCCTTCGGTTTTTCCTCGTCCTGCTTCGCAAATTCGTGGCCCGGTGTGCTGCGATTGCGCGTCAGAATATCGCGCAGGTCCTGTAGTTCCTTATTGGTCAATTCGCGATACTGGCCCGTCTTCAGCTTTTGCAGTTTGATGGGACCAAAGGCCACGCGTTCCAGTGAAAGCACCTTGTGGCCCACGCGGGCAAACAAGCGACGCACTTCCCGGTTGTGCCCTTGGCCGAGCACGACCTCCAGGAAACAGGACTTCCCCTGCTTGCCCAGCCGGCGCACGTTCATGACCTTGAATTTCCCATCACGGAAATACATGCCGTCCTTCAATTGCTGCAGGGTCTCGTTCGTGGGAATGCCCACCACTTGCACCAGATAGGTGCGATAGATGCGATACCGCGGATGGGCCAACTGGTGCGCCAGATCCCCATCGTTAGTGACAATCAGCAGCCCTTCGCTTTCCTCGTCGAGTCGTCCCACGGGAAATAGACGCACCCGTTCCTTCTGGAACAGATCGATCACGCGCGTGCGGCCCGCCGGATCGTGGTTCGTGCACAACACTCCCTTCGGCTTGTTGAGCACAAAATACTTGAGACGTTCCGGCTTGAGACGTTCCCCATCGTATTCCACCACTTGCTTGAGGGGATTCACATTGATCCCGGGATTATCGATCGGCAAACCATCGATCGTGATGCGGCCGGTGCGGATCAATTCCTCGCACTGACGTCGCGACCCCAAGCCCGCCGAGGCAAGAAATTTCTGGAGACGAAATTCCGCGGGAGGAGCTGGCTGTTCCGCGATGGCCGCCGCCGCTTTCTGACGGACTGGAGACGAGGGACGTTTCTGCGAGGGATCGCGTTTTGCTGCCATGTTATTTACTCGATGTTTCATTACCGGCCGTGTTTTATTGGTAGGGTAAGCTGTGTGTACCACATTTTAGGCGTTGTGCTTCAATCCAGGGCACAACTTCTCAAAGACTATTTCTTTCGTGTTCCATTACTTCACCGCTTTCGTGCCGAGGTTCAAGCGGGATGTTTCATGCCTGAGGTATCACGAAAGCCAACCTCAAGCGGAGTGTGCCACTCGTTTCGCCCGTGTGGGTTCGGGCGGGTAATTGCACTGAGGCGTATCCCTGGCACACCCCAATTCTTTATTCCCGATTCAGTCAGAACTCCATACTGTATGTTGACGAATGCTGTGCTGCTGTCAAAAGGATTCCGCGGGATTCTAGGAAACCGGGGCTTCGGGTACCCCTGAAGGGGTAGCGAACGTAGCACGTAGTCGGGTCAGTAATCCCGCCACCAGGACCATCAGGACCGCCCCCATCCAATAGGGCCACAGCGTCAAACCCACATGCAGCAATCCATAACCGACCACCGGCCCGCAAATTCTCGCCAGTGCCGACATGCTTTGCCCCAGCCCCAGAATTTCTCCCTGCTCCGTCTCCCGCGCCCCCAGGGAGAGCATTGCCTGCAGAGCGGGAGTGATCCCCGCAAAGCCCAGAATGCTCACCGGCAACACCGCCAGCAACAGGCTAAAGGAACCGTAGGGAGCCACTATTCCGACTAGCACCAGTCCCAGCGCCAGGCAGAGGGCACCGTACTTGCCGGTACGATACACCCCCAGGCGGGGAATCATTCTACGGACTAGCCCTCCCTGAAACAGCGTCAACAGAAACCCGATGTAGGCAAACAGATAAAAATTGTGGCGATCGCTGAACCCGATCAACTTCGTCATGTAGGGGAGCGTGGTCTCGAATTGGGCAAAAGCAAACGTCGCCACGAAAATTGTCAGCAGTAATAGCAGGATGTCGGGCTGGCGGAACGCGGCCTGCAAATCCCGTGGACTCAGCCAATGGGCAGCCGCCGGGCGGGAATCGGGCCGTAACGACTCGGGCAACTCGAAGACCGCAAACAGGAACGCCAGGCCCGAAATGATGCTTGCCACGTATCCAGGCCATTCGCTGGGATGGGCCTCGGGATTGCCGCTGACGAACGCCGCCCCGATCAACGGCCCAAACGTGAAACCGATCCCGAAGGCCGCCCCAATCAACGCCATCCCCTGCCCGCGCTGTTCCTTCGAGGTGACATCCGACATGAACGCCTGAGCCGTCGGTATCGTCGCGCCGCATACCCCTGCCCCCATGCGCGATAGAAACAGCCAGGTCAGGGGGAGTTGCCCCAGGACTAGCTGATCCGCCTCCAGTGTCGAGATCCAACCGAACACGCCGTAAAAAAATGTCGAACCCGCCAGCCCCAACAGCAGTACCGGCCGACGCCCCACGCGATCCGAAATCCGTCCCCACAGCGGCGCAAACAGAAACTGCATTGCAGAAAAACAGGCCATCAGCAGTCCCAGCGATATTTCACTGGCCTGATAGTACGCCCCATAGCGCGGCAGCAGCGGTAGTACGATCGCGAATCCCAGCAGGTCGATACTGACAACCGCGAAGATGATCAGTTTGGCGGAACGGTGATTGTTCATGATACTTTCAGCAACTCAATCCACAATTTTCAGTCTCTGTCCGCCAACCACTGCTTCATGCGGTCACTGCATGCCACGGGGCAGGCGAGGCTGTCCCGGCAGGCCAATCGCACCCGAGCCCCCCGGAATAGGGAAGCCCCGTTAAGCCGGGACGGATCGCGATGGGAGCGGATAAGAAAAACCGCACGCCGAATTTCTTCGCGCGTGCGGTTGAACTTTCCTGCATTGTCGAAGCGTCAAACCGTTTCGCAAGGGAACTAGCCCACGATTTGCGGATCTTTTTCCGGAACAGCCGGATTTTCGGGATCAAACCATTCTGGCTTGAACTCGATCCGCTTCTTGTGCTTCATCGCCAGGTTGGCCGTCAACGCCATGATCGCATCCGCCATGGCCACTGTCCCGTTGCACTTCAAGCCCCCTTCCTTGGGCGAGGCGTTGATGTTGTTGCGAATACAGTAGCAGAAGTGCTCCATTTCTTCCGTGTAACCCCGGCTCACCTTCTCGAGGGCGGCATTCGCGATCGAGGCACTGGCGGAAGGGGCCAGCGATTCACTCGCATCCAGCACCGGGCCTCCCGTGTTGCCCGAGAGAACATACAACCGCTGTTCCGGGCCTCCGCCTCCCGTCGTCGGCGAAGCTTCCTTGAACAACAGGGCTTCCTGTTCCATGTTGATATACATCGTTCCCCGGCTACCAAAGACCGATTCCCCGTAGGGTTCGAAACGATTTGTGTTGATCGACGAATACGTCACGATCACGATATCGTTCTTGTCCTCCGCGTAATTCGGGCCGGGAAATTCGAACGTGACGTACACGTGATCGTCGATTTCCCGGTCGTCCTTCTGCTTGTCGAGCGAACCGACTCCCTTCACTCCGTAGAAGTTGCGGCCCCCATATCCATGGACGGCAAGCGGATGCACCTTGCCCAGGAAAATGCTGCAGGCATCCAACTGGTGGCTGCCCAGTTCCGCCATCAAGCCACCGCCCGTGCTGTTGAACAGACGCCAGTTGACCAGATGCTCCATGTCCTCGTAGCCGTACTCCTGCAACCGGCCTTCCAGTTCCGCGGCTTCGACCGGATTGATCTTATTCCGCCAACTGTCGCGACCGGGAAAACTGTTGTTCCGATGCCACTGTGCCCGAATGAACTTGATTTCGCCCAGCAGCCCCTGCTGCACAATGTGATTGGCATTGTCGTATAGTACGCTGTAATGCCGCTGGTGCCCGACCGCCAGCAACTTGTTGTATTCCTTGGCAACCCGAATCATCTCCTTGCACTCGGTGATGTTGTGGGCCATTAGCTTTTCACACAACACGTGCTTGCCCGCCTTCAAGGCATCAATCGTGATGGGCGCATGCTGGCTGAGCGGCACGGCAATGACCACCGCTTCGATTTCAGGATCCTTGAGCAACTCGCGATGATCATTGTAAACCTTGATCCGCTGCTTGCAGCCTGGGCCAAGCTTCTTCACCAGGCCGATGCGATGTTCGTTCCCATCGCCATCAAAGGCCCGCTTGCGATTCGCTTCCCGCAAATCGGCAATCGCCACGATGTCCATGAATTCCGGGGGATGCTGTGTCAGCAAGACGCTCCCTTCGTCCCCCGTACCAATGAACCCGACCTTCACCGGGTCCCCCGTCAGCTTCGAATAACCGAAATAAGTTGCACCAGCCGCGGTCCCCGCTGCAACGGTCCCCACCAGGAAATCTCGCCGCGTGGAACCGACGGCCGTATTGAAATTTTCCTTGCCGATCACTTTTTCGTTCGATTTGAAATACATCGTCTTGTCTCCCCTGAAGGCTGCCGGAACATGCAGGCTGCCGGTATTTATCGTCTATCTAAAATTGCACATTCCGCCCTGAATCTCGCGCCCCAGCCCGTCCCTGCCTTGCGGGCAGACATCGCCCCCCTGCGGGCACTGGCATCGAACCTCTTCCTTAATCATACGCCTTTTCCTGCCGCTTCACCAGAATTTATTCACGCCTCAATGGCGATCGTCTGGTTTGCGTTTTCGGAACAGGCTGGAAAACATCGCGTCGATGCCAAACCAGCGGCCCGTCGGCAAAAAGACCAACATCGTCAACATCAACACTTCAATCAGCAACTTGTTCATGAACAGGCTGTGCTCGGTCCCCGGGGGATGGGCAAACCCGGGAAACGGCGGATAGGCAAGATAAAAATTCAACAGCAGGATTGCACCGGCGAAGGCCGCCAGGCGAGTGAACAAACCCGCGATCAGCAGAGAGCCAATGATGGTCAGAGCGTACATCGTTTGCAGGTCGATTTTACGCTGTTCGGTCAACACCGCGGGCAAGGGGCCGCGGGCCAGTTGATCGGTGCCGAGCAGTTTCTCGGCTTGCCACTCCATGTCTTTTTCCAGTCCCCGGATCGGCCCCACGATTTCCGACCGCATCTGCTGGATTTCCTTCCAGTCATAATCCAGGTGATCCCAGTCGAACTGGGTCGTCGCCCGGGCCAGTTTCGCTTCGTAACGGTTCAACCGGTCGCGATAGATCTGGATCTTGCCCAACCGGGTTTCGTCGTGCGTCCCCTTCTGCGAGGCATCCACGACCGTCGCGAATTCCGGGTTTCCGCGCAAAATCCCCAAGGCTTTTTCCAGATAGGACAGCTTCGCTTGCTGATCATAAATTTTCTGCACTTCCTCCACGAACTTTCGCACGACCGGATCCTCGATGTCCGCCAGGCTGTCGCTCGCTTCATCGAAGTTGACCTGGGCCAGCACATCCTGTTTTTCGCGGGGGGTCATATGCAGCTTGCCATCGACCACGAGTTGTTTTTTCTCGGCGTCGTAATGGATGCCCCGTTTCCCATCCTTTTCCAGACGCACGCCTGCAGGCAACTCCGCCAACCCGCGACGAAACTCGGCCGGGCCATGCACCATGGTGTTCAAGGCACGCTGTTGATTTTCATTCAAACCATAATGGGCGGCAAATCGACTCGCCCAATCGCTCCAGCGGGCGGAAACAGTCTCGTAATCCATGTAACGCAAATCGTTCGGATCACCCGTCAGGCCCCGGTAATAATTGCGAAACGGACCCTGGGCATTCTTCAGGTAAGGCTCCGCGGTCCAGGGAGAAGACGTGTTGAGAGTCTGGAATTTCCACAACCCCTCGTACAACATCTGCCAACCAATCGACATCCGCAGAATCACCAGAAAGATGACTGCCATGATGCTGATCTTGCGAAAATCGGTGTCGGTCACGCTCTTACCCTCATCAAGCTCGCGTTGCATGCCTGAATGCGAGAAACAATATGTTATGGAATGTTCGGTGGTGGGAGGCTCTTCGGTGGCAGATACCCGTGATGGCCCTGGTTTTTCGCCAGGAGTTTAGTGTCCACGGGAGGGAGGGGATGCGGAGAGACGACCGTCCCAGGCTTTCCCCTGTCACGAATTCCGCCCCGCGATAATCCATCAACCTTAATCGATGGCTTCCATCCTTCACTATACCCACAACCGTATTTATAGGCAAATCGGACCCATTGCAATCCATAAAATTCCGCAAAAGCGACATTCGGGAGACTTTCACGGCGTTAAAAACAGACTCCCCGGGAGAGCCGGACCTAGCCCCCGCAGGAACATGCCAGCACGATGAAAAGTCACTGAGGACACTTACGCCGCCTAAAAAACAAAACAGCCGGCCTGGATATGCCAGTACCGGCTGGGTTGAATCTGATTCGTCAAGCAGTTTGCGACCTAGAATTCGCCCACCACGTTGCCATCGCCGCGCTGACCAAGATTCCGCCAGGTGAACAGGTCGATGTTTTCGCCGATTGATCGGACAGAACCGTCCATCAGCAGGCTATTGACGGTTCCCTTGTGATAACTGCGCGAGGGAATGGCTGCTCGCGTGGCTGTGTTGGTGGCATTGAGATTCGCTTCACGAGTTCCTGAAATCGAAATGTCGTATTCAACAGCACCGCTGGTGTGCAGAATTCTTGTGTTTGGCGTGAAAGTCGTCGTGAAGCCAGTGTGAATCGAATTCCCCGAAACCCATTCGGTATGTCCATTGCCACTACTGAAACTGCCACCCGCGGGAAGCAAACTGCCCGGTGCCGTGGGAACCGCGGTTGGGACATCATGCCAATCATGCACCCGCGGTGTAAAACATTTGACTTCCGACATGCCAATCGTATTGCTCAGGCCGTCGGTGATGTCGCGTTCCCGTGTGATGCTGTTGTATTTGAAGGCGGCTCCACCATCGCCATCGATGCGGCCCGTCGGGTACGAACCTCCTGTAATGGTCGCCAATTGATAAATCCCACGGCTGACCGCATAGCTGAGCGGATAATGTTCCGGCTCGCCCGTGCTGGTTGTCCGCATGCGATCGTTCGGATCGGACGGGCAGAGCAAAACAGACACTCTGGTCGAGGAGATCAAATTGGTGAGATTGCTCCCCTGGCGATATCCGACATTAAAATCGATCAGGTCATACAGATTTCCCCCTTCAAGGAAGGGGAGAATGAACGCTTGGGCCGACCATTCCTGGGTGCCACTGCCATTTTTTACACCATTCGGGGGGAAACATCCGTGAGTATCCAGATAGTTGTGCATCGCCAGGCCCAACTGCTTCAGATTGTTCTTGCAAGAAGTGCGCCGGGCTGCCTCGCGCGCCTGTTGCACCGCTGGCAGCAGCAAGGCCACCAGAATGGCGATGATCGCGATCACCACGAGCAGCTCAATTAACGTAAAACCGACCCTGTTTTTTTCTATACGCTGTTTCGCCATTGCCATTCCTGTCTGATCGAACAATTACCCTGGACGTTACCTGATCAACTTGGTGTGCCGTGTGGCTTGGCTGGCGGGAAAGGCTGGCTGGTCGTGGGAGGCACATCGCGTGCCGGGTCGGCTACCGCACATACCCGAGCACTTGACTTGAGACTGAGTCTCAATATCACGCAACTCTACCCGGATCCGGCTCACTCCACAAGCGATTTTTTCCGAGTTTGTCCGATTTTCGAGAAATAGCCACGCGCCTGGTCCGCATAAACTGCCCTTCAAGTACCGAGTGGGAGGGCCTGTAAGCCGGATTGCCCGCGCGGTCGTCAATACAGGCCGGCCATCTTCAGCGATCCCGCCTTGCCCGAGGGAAAGCGGGGCTGGATTGTGTTCAGACAATCGCAATGCATTGCCAGAATTCAGGTTGCGTCTTTGGGTGGGTTTCCGGAGCTTTTTCGAGACACAATCTATCGTACCGGCCCCATGCGGGAATTGCGGGGCGGACAGCAGCGCGACGGCTTTTATCCGCATTTCTCACACAGTTACCAATGCGGTAATTTTTGTCTGAAAGTGCCTGTAAAACTAGCCGCGCCCGTCAGGAAGCGGGCCACGCGGGCGGTACCTCGATGGGCATGCATTTGACGTAACTAAATTAATATCAATGTGTTACGATAACATTGGGCCCAGTTTGGCCCGCTTCCTGACGGGCGCGGCTAGTTCGTCGAAGTCAACAATCCTGTTTTATTGACCCGGGCGAGAAATCCGGCTTAATTCCAGTTGGCCATCGGGAACAAGCTCCAGAACAGGTAGGCAACCGGGCCGGTGTACAGGATGCTGTCGAGCAGATCGAGCAGACCGCCAAAACCGGGTAACAGGGCAGACGAATCCTTTTTGCCGACATCCCGCTTGATCAGCGATTCGCACAAATCGCCGATCATGCCCACGATGCCCACGACGATGCCATACAGTATCGAAAGCGGCCATGGGCAGGGTTGCCATTCGGGGTTGAACAGTGGAGGGGCAAATGTCAGCCAGATCCAGGAAAACAGCGCGGATACCAGCAGGGCTCCGCGCGCCCCCCACCAGGTTTTGCCAGGACTGAGATGCGGTGTCAGTTTTTTACGGCCCAGCAATTTGCCTAGCGCGAACGCCCCAATATCACCCCCCTTCACCGCTACCAGCAGCGAACCGAGCACCAGATATCCGGCTTCTGCCCCCGCCACCCAGCGCAAGTGGGCGGTCATGCTGAGAAACACTCCCACATATACAACGATAAAAACCTCCGCGCTAAGCGTTTCCATCGATTGACCTGGTTCGCGATAACGCAGTGTCGAGACCAGAAACAGCACCATCACCACCAGACTAAACGCGAGCATGGTGGGGCCCAGATAGGAGAGCTCATGATACTCCGGCACGCCTATTCCCAGGGGCTTGAGCCACGTGGCCAGAATAATCGCCACGACCCCGGGGGCCACCAGGCTGAATTGGGGATTGAAGGAACGCGTTTTTAGCAGAACCGTCATCTCCCAGGCACTACGGACGGCCAATGCCAGGCAGACCAACAGCAGAATCGGAGCCTGCCGCCCGATCCGGTGGTCCCAGTAAAACGCCACCCCCAAAGTACTGATGAACACAAACGATACCAGAAATCGCCACATCAGGTTGCGATCGCGATGCCGTGGCTGATCAACGGGGGAATCCATGGGGAGTCGTCGGTATGTTGAGAAACGGAAGAGATCCAGACGGAAAGCACAATAACGAAAACCAGGCGTGCTGATAAGTCTTAACCCCGTTCGCCTCACAAAACCGATCCCCCAAGCAGCCCTTCACGCGGGGGCGTTTCCATACCAAAAATAACACTGAACTGTTACGCTGAACACGATATCGCATGCATGCGTTGTCCCTTCCCAACCGGTCCACTTGCCGCAGGAGACTTTCATGCCAACCTGGCGCACCATTGTTTGCCCATTATTGTTGATCGGGCTGCTGAGTTTACAAGCGGGATTCGCTGCCGACGACTACGTGCTCGGCCCCGATTCACTCCCAAGAGACGGTGTTCCCCAGGGGAAATTGAGCCAGCATCAATGGAACACCAGTGAAGTCTTTCCGGGAACCGTCCGGGATTACTGGGTGTACGTCCCAGCACAGTACACGGGAGACAAGCCGGCCTGTGTGATGGTGTTTCAGGATGGCTGGTCCTACTGCAATCCCAATGGGCAAGTCCGCGTCACGCATGTGTTCGACAACCTGATTCATTCCGGGGAGATGCCCATCACGATTGGTATTTTCATTAACCCGGGGGTTGTCCCTCCCGCCAAGTCCGGTCAGGAGGAACGCAAAAACCGCAGTTTTGAATACGACACGCTCAGTGGGGATTATGCCCGATTTCTCCTGGAGGAAATTCTGCCCGAGGTGGGCAAGTCGTACAAACTGACGAACAATCCGGCAGGCCGGGCGATTTGCGGCGCCAGTTCCGGGGGGATCTGTGCCTGGACTGTTGCCTGGGAACGCCCCGATGCCTTTCAGAAGGTCAGCAGTCACATCGGCAGCTTCACCAACATCCGGGGCGGCCATGTTTATCCCGCATTGATCCGCAAAACCGAAAACAAGCCGATTCGCGTCCATTTGCAGGACGGTTCGAACGATCTGGACAACCTGCACGGGAACTGGCCCCTGGCAAACCAGCAAATGGCAGCCGCCCTGAAATTCAAAGGGTACGACTATCAGTTTGTGATGGGAGACGGGGGACACAACCGGAAACACGCCGGTGCAATTTTCCCCGATGAAATGCGCTGGCTGTGGCGCGACTGGAAAGAGCAACTGGCGGATTGAACAGGTCGAGCAACAGCCCACCAAACCGATCCCGCAGCGGGAAGGGGCGGACTGTCCGCCTTGGACACCAGAGTGCCGGCAGGCGGGTCAACCGCTGCCTGGCTTGACCCGCCTGCCGATTGCCTATAATGAGGTATTCGGAGGGGAGATCCAGGCAAAAAAACTTGTGCTGACCTGTTCGGCTCAACCTGTTAAAGTTCGCCCAGATCTGGAACATCACACCTGGAGCCATGCAGCGAAGGAACCCTGCGCATGTCGAGAATCTCGTTAGAATCGCACCTCGGGGATCGTTTCCCCGGCGAAATCCACAATGCCAGCGCGCGCGCTTACACGCAGCAGCGTCAAATGGGCATCGGAGATCTGCTGCTGGACAACCGGATCGTGTTCCTGGATGGCCCGATTCATGATGCCAGCGCGAACCTGATCGTGATGAAATTGCTGTACCTGCAATCGGAAAATCGCCATCAGGATGTTCATCTGTATATAAACTCGCCGGGCGGCTCGGTGACAGCGACCTTGGCCATTTACGACACCATGCAGTTCCTGGATTGCGATGTGGCCACCTATTGCGTGGGAATGGCTGCGAGCGGTGGCGCGGTTTTGATGGCCGGCGGGGCCAAGGGGAAGCGGTATTGCCTGCCCCATTCGAAAATGATGATTCACCAGCCCTACGGACAGGTGGGGGGGCAGGTCTCCGATATTGAAATTCAGGCTCAGGAAATTATCGCCACGCGGGAAACGTTGAATCAGATTCTGGCCAATCATACCGGCCAGCCAATCGAACGCATCGCCAGGGACACCGAACGCGACCGCTATCTCACCGCCCTGGAAGCCAAGGAATATGGGCTGGTGGATGAAGTGGTCGAGAAAATCAAGAAAACCGCCGCGGAGAAGAAATAGTCCGCCCGGCAGCGGGGGCTTCACCCCACCAGACACTCATTTGACAGCATAAATTGCGGGAAAGCCGAGATCATGACCACATTGGTACCCTATGTAATTGAAAAAAATGGCCGCGAAGAACGGGCCATGGATATTTACAGCCGGTTACTCAAGGACCGCATCATTTTCCTGGGCACACAGGTCAACGATGCAATCGCCAACAGTATCGTGGCCCAGTTGCTGTATCTGCAGTTCGAAGATCCCAAGGCGGACGTGCACATGTATATCAACTCGCCGGGAGGATCCATCACCTCCGGCATGGCGATTTACGATACCATGCAGTTCATCAGTTGCGATGTGGCCACGTACTGCCTGGGACAGGCGGCGAGCATGGGAGCCGTGCTGCTGACCGCGGGAGCGGAAGGTAAGCGGAACGCCCTGCCCAACAGCCGTATCATGATTCACCAGCCGCTGGCAGGCATGGAAGGGACCGCGACCGAACTGGATATCCATGCCCGCGAAGTGATCAAAGTGAAACGCCGCATGAACGAAATTCTCCAGAAACATACGGGAAAATCCCTGGAAGACCTGGAACGCGATACCGATCGCGACAACTTCATGACCGCTGCCGAAGCCTGCGAATATGGATTGGTCGACAAAGTGCTCGATCAACTTCCCAAGGGAATCGGCGGAAATTAAAGGGACAGCCGGCGTGCCAGCATGCACTTGGCCTGCCGGGGACATCACGGATGGATAATTTTAGAAAGACCTTGACGAACCCGATTTGCGCGGGCAGCGGTTCGCCAGGGTTTTCAAGGCGTATTCTATTCCCTGGATCGGGAACAGGCAGGTTACGTTCCGCCGTAAAGGATGACGCGATGCGACCTGATCAGTTAAAACTCCGGGCTTTGACACAACCGAAGTGCTGCCGACTCAAGACGGGGATGTCTGGTGCGTGTGGCATGCTCGCCCTGCTGCTGCTGCTGGCTGGCTGTAGCGCGAATCGGCACGTGGATACGCTGGAAGCCCAGTTGCGGCATCAGGAATCGGAGATCAACCGACTGACGGGGGCCTTGAATCGCGTCGAAGCAGAGCTGATGGCCACTCGAGAGGATTCCCAGGCCCTCCGCACTCAATTGACGGGAGCAGGTCAACAGGTGATACCGCCCGAACAAGCCGAGTTGTTTTATCGTGTGACCGGCGTACAGATCGACAAGCTGCAAACGTCGTATCTGCAAGGGGAGCAAGGGGAATCCGGGCGACTGGCGGTGATGGTGACCCCCGTCGATCAATTTCAAACGGCTCTCCGCGTGCCCGGCGAGATCACGATCAAGCTTCGTCCGACCGAAACCGAAGGTCAAGCCGCCCTGCTGCATCAAACATTTCACGCTCGGGAAGTGCAGCAATTGTGGACTGCGGGCTGGGTCTCGTCGGGATATCTGCTGCAGATTCCCTGGGATACGGAGCACGCCGGGGATACGGCGGCAGACCAGCCGATGCAAGCCGTGAGTCTGGAGGCGACCTTTCGCACGTTCGATGGCCGCCAGTTTTCCACGCAACTGGAATTCGCGTTGCCTCCTGGCCGAAATCCCACCGAAATCGCCGCGGGAGAACCTGAACAGCTCGAACAACCGGAACGGCGCGTGCCCGTTCCCATCGAGCCGGTCGTGTTCGAGCCCGTCAGGCCTCCCTCGGGTTTCCCGCGGACGGATACTTCCGATCGGCGGACAATCGAGGAGTTTCCTGTCTATCGGTGAAGTCTTGATGGATCAGGGCATTTACTCTTGTATCTCCAGGCAATAAGGACTAGCCTGACCTGTGATTGATCGAACGAGGGGCCATAGCGGCGCCAGGATCCGCCACCTCGTTCATTTCCCTACTAGCGAGGTTCGAAAATACCGGTGGTCCCTTCGATCATCCTGATCAGCTTGTGCGGCGGATTGTTTCTCTTTTCGCTGGCCTATCACAGTCTCAGGGAATTCAGCCGCAGCCGGCTGGAATCGATCTGCAAACAGCACGAGAATGAATCGCGTCTCGGTCGGATTCTCAAGCGGGACGAAGAAGCCACCAGCGCGGCTGCCCTGGTTCAACTGCTGCTGATCTTCGCTTACTGTTTCCTGGCCGCTCGGGAGTCCCCGGACCTCCTGGGAATCTCACTGAACCTGGGCATTCTGCTGTTCTTCAGCTACCTGCTACCGCGCGGGTTGGCACGCGTCCTGGCGGAAGGGTTCATCTTTCACTTCTGGCCGCTGTTGGCGCTAATCGCGTGGGTCTTCACTCCGGTGCTGATGGCGATGGACGCCGCCGATACCCTGCTGCATCGCATGGCGGGACGGATCGAACCTGGCGGCGAAGGTGTGCCGACCCTGATCTCCGAGGAGATCCGGACTGTCATCGACGAAGGCGAGCGCGAAGGCGTGATTGAATCGAGCGCGGGGCGCATTATTCAACGCCTGATGGAACTGCAGCATGAAGACGTGACGGCTGTCATGACCCCGCGGACCGATATGGTTTGCCTGCAGATCGACACCCCCTTGGATCAGGTTCGCCAGCAACTGATCGACGCCGGCCATTCCCGGGTGCCGGTTTACCGGGAATCTCCCGATGATCTGGTTGGTATCCTCTATGCGAAGGATTTGCTGCAGCAACTGGAAAAACTTGAAGCCGGGCAGATCGAGTTTCGGGAAATCCTGCGGGAACCGTTGTATGTTCCGGAATCGCACGGGATCGAATCGCTGCTCGAACGGATGCGCCGAGAACATGTTCACATGGCGGTTGTCCTGGATGAATACGGGGGGGTTGTCGGACTGGTGACCATGGAAGATATCCTCGAGGAAATCGTGGGGGACATCGAGGACGAGTACGATAAGGAGCAGGCCGAGGAAATCCTGCAGATCAATCCGGGACTTCTGGAAGTGGATGCTCGGGTGCATATCGACGACCTGAACGAACAATTCGAACTCGAACTCCCGGAAGACGAGGATTACGAAACGATCGGGGGATTTGTCTTTTCCCATCTAGGCAAGATTCCCCTGAAGGATGAAACGTTTACCTGGCAGACCCTGCGCTTTACCGTGCTTGAGGCCGACAAGCGGAAGGTGATCAAACTGCGGATCGAAGTGGACGAAACCCTGCCCGTCACGGTTTGAATGTAATGGTCGGGAGTATTCCAGGGATGGGCACGCATCCCCCAGCAAGGAAGCCGAACATGTTGATCAGTCACGAATATCGGTTCATTTTCATCAAGACCCGCAAAACCGCGGGGACCAGCATCGAAATTTCGCTCTCCCGATACCTGGGCCCCTTCGACGTGATCACGCCGATTACGCCCCGCGACGAACTGATGCGGGCCGAACAGGGGATTATGCCCAGGAACTATCTGCAGGCTGTTCACTCGCCCCCCGGCGTGGCGAAACTCCACGAGGCCGACGCGACGGCCATGCTGAATTCCGTGCAGATCGTGCGCCGCTTTTACAATCACTGCCCGGCGGTGGAAATACGGGCCGCGGTCGGCCAGCGGATCTGGGAAACCTACACGAAATTCTGCTTCGAGCGCAATCCCTGGGATCGCGTCCTTTCCGAATACTTTTTCATGCGGAAGACAAAGCCGGACACCTTCGCGGAGATGAGTCTCGATGAATACATCGAGCGGGAATTCTATTCACTGAACTATCCGTTGTATTCCCTGGCCAACCGTCCGGCGGTGGATATGCTGGGGCGTTTCGAAACCTTGCAGTCGGATTTCCTCCGCATCTGCCAGCAACTCGAAATCCCCTGCGATGGCTGGTTGCCCCATGCCAAAGGGGATTCCCGCCCGGATCGCCAAACCGCCCGGGAGGTGCTTTCGCCACGGCAGATCCAGCTGATCGGCGATCGCTGCCGGCTGGAGATCGATTGGCTGGGCTACGAGCAGCCCTGTGCCGCCTGATGCCGCTGGCCTGGACTGATGGCTTCCGCGTTCAACCCAGCAGAGGCTCGATGATCTTGCCGCCAAACTGGCTGAGTTGCTTGAACCGCCCGGCGTGATAGTACGTCAACTTGTTGTCGTCGAGCCCCAGCAACCGCAGCAGCGTAACGTGAAAATCGCGTACGGGATGCACCTTTTCGACCGCGGTCATGCCCAGTTCATCGGTCGAGCCGACGGTATGACCGGCATTCACACCTCCTCCCGCCAGCCAGATTGTCATCGCGTTGGGATTGTGGTCGCGCCCGTACGCCGTCCCCCCGCGCACGCCGTTGTCCGGGGTACGGCCAAATTCACCACACCAGACGATCAGCGTGCTTTCCAGCAGGCCCCGCTGCTTGAGATCGGCGATCAGGGCCGCGATCGGCTGGTCCACTGCAGCGACAAGATTGCCATGGGCACGTTCGATATAGTCGTGGCTGTCCCACGAACCGTGATATAACTGCACGAAGCGGACTCCACTCTCCACGAGTTTTCTGGCAAGCAGACACTTGCGACCAAAGGGGGCGGTCGGCTCCCGGTCCAGGCCGTACAATTCCCGCGTGGCACGGGTTTCTCGCGAGAGATCCAACACTTCGGGCACCTGCATCTGCATGCGGAAGGCGAGTTCGTAGCTGTCCATCCGGGCGGCCAGTTCGGCATGTTCGGGATGAAGCCCGGCGTGCTGTTGATTGAGTCGCGCCATAAGATCCAGGGTTTTACGCTGCCTGTCGGGAGTCATGCCGGCGGGCGGAGCGAGGTCGAGGATCGGGGCGCCTTGCGCCCTGAGCGGGGTCCCCTGGTAATGCGCCGGCAGGTAGCCGTTGCTCCAGTTTGCGGAACCCCCCTGCGGATAGGAAACTTCCGGCAAGACAATGAATCCAGGCAGATCCTGATTGAAGGACCCGAGCCCGTAAGTCACCCAGGCCCCAATGCCCGGATCCCCGCCAAAGCGATTGCCACAGTTCATCTGATACATGGCGGTCGGATGGTTGACGCTGTCCACCTGGCAGCCGCGAAAGAAGCAGAGTTCATCGGCCACTTTCGCCAAATGCTCCCAGTTCTCCGCCATGGTCGCCCCACTTTCGCCGTGGTGCCGGAATTTGAACGGGCTTTGCACGAAATAGCGTTTGCCGCTTTCCATCGCGGACTTTTGTTCTCCCTGCCGCACGAATTCCCGCAGATGCAATTCGCGGAGTTTCGGCTTGGGATCGAAGGTATCGATGTGCGAGGGCCCCCCTTCCATCATCAGGAAGATGCAGTTTTTCGCGCGCGCCGAAAAATGCCCCTCGCGAGGCACGAGTGGCCCCGCTGGCCGATTGCCAGACTGCTGTTCGTCCGCCAGCAAGGCACTCAAGGCAATGCTTCCCAGCGTTGTTCCCAACCCGTAAAGAACCTCGCGGCGCGTAGGCGGAATGCATGGGGCCAACGGTGATCTCCTTCCGCGCGATGGAATGGCGGCCAGATAAATAACACTTCCTTTCAACGTCCCTGCAGTTTATCAGCGATCGAAACAAAACAACATGCGTTGAACGGATTTTTCCGGCCAGACGCGGGCGTTCTCCAGGCGTCGCGGCGGGCAGCTCGATTGTAACTTGCTCTGCTTGCCATATAATGGCGTCCGATACAGGTGCCCGCGGGCGTGTGCCCCGCCGGGAGAATAGGGAAAACGGTGCAAGTCCGTTGCGGTGCCGCCGCTGTAACCGGGGACCGTTGCTTCAGAACCACTACGACCGCCAAGGCGTGGGAAGGCGAAGCACGCGGGAAGATCCGGAAGCCAGAAGACCTGCCTGGAAATCGGTTTGGAGTAATCCTTTCGAGCAAAAGGAGACCCGAGGATGTTCATGCTGCGCAATTTCTCTCCCTGAGCGGGTTGAAGTACGAGTATGTGTGCCGATCGATGCGATGTGGCACGCCACCGTGGCTGAGGACTTCAATTTCCGTGGGAGGGCGCGCGAGTTTCGCGCCCTCTCGTTCCCCCATTGCTATTTTCAGGAGAGACTTCCCATGTTATATCCCCCCCCCGCGAAACGGCTCGCCCGCAACGGTGCCCGCGTGGCGTTTACACTGATCGAACTGCTGGTGGTGATAGCCATCATTGCGGTACTTGTGGCCATGCTGTTGCCAGCCGTTCAGCAGGCGCGCGAGGCCGCGCGACGTACCCAATGTAAAAATCATTTGCGCCAGATCGTCCTGGCATTACACAATTATGCCGACGTGCACGCGGAACATCTCGTCCCCTTTGTTGTCGAGGATGGCGTTCGTAGCCTGTATATCCAGAATGGCTACAGCGGCGCGCAGGGACGATCGCAATTCTGGTTTGGTGTTGTCGATTTCGAACAGCCCGCGGAATTTCAACTCGATTTCCCCGCCAGTCCGCTGGCTCCCTATCTGGAAACCAACTACACCGTATTCACCTGTCCGAATCTGGGCGTAACCCAACTCGACTCCATTCGCTTCGGGCGCGAACCGATCGGATACGGATACAATGCTACCTACTTGTCTCGCGAAATCGGGTTCGAAGGCTGGCCGCCCGGTCCGTCGCCGACGCCCCTCTGCCGCCGCTTGAGAGATGTCAACAGCCTGTCGCAAACCGTGGTCTTCGCCGACGCGGTTCAGGCCAAATGCCTCGCCTTTGATTCCTCTTTCAACTGCACCAGCGCGGGCTTGGAGGATCAACATTCGCTTTCCCCTCCCAGTCAGAATTTCCCCACGGTTCATTTTCGTCACAACGATTCTGCCAACGTGGCGTTTCTGGATGGCCACGTCGAATCGCGCGCCCGGCATTTTCGCATTGAAGTGCCCGGCGGAAATTTCATGTCCCAAACGCAAGCCGACCTGATGGAGCGGAAGCGGTTGGGATACGTGAGTGACGGTAACCTGAACGCTCCCGCCCTGCAGGACGAACTGTACGATCGCGAATGATCGTGGAATTTTTTCCTCGACTTGGGGGGGAACACCTGTGTCCCCCGTTGCCAGTGATTACAATCGTTTCCTTGAACTCCCCTCGTCCCCGGAAGGATAGCCCCATGCGAAAACCCGACCCTGCAACTCGCGGAGGGAATCTTGAGCCCTCCCGCCTTACCGTGACTCTCGGCCTGCTGATCCTGCTCGCCGGATTGTTCAAAACCCTCCCCTATCTGCTGCCGCGCCTGGGATGGTCCGTGCCCGAAGCGGAAGTAGCCTCCTATTTATGGAACTTTTCTCCGCTGTTGCCTCTGGCGGTGGTGATGGGAGCCAGTTTGTCGCTGCGTGGAGCGGTGCTTTGCGGCAGCCTGGCGTGGCTGCTGGGTGACTTGGGCATCTGGGCCGCCTCGGGCCGCTGGGACTTGGCCTTCTACAGAGGACAACCGATTGTCTATCTCTGCCTGTGGCTGGTGGTCGCGACCGGGTTTCTGGGGAGTCGCCTGCAACGGAGTGATTCGCTGGCCAGTCGGATACCGGGTAACCTGCTCGGAGGCATGGTCGGAGCGGCGGTGTTTTTTCTGGTGAGCAATCTGCTGGTCTGGCTGCTGGGAAATGAAGTCCAGTATCCGCACACGCTGGGAGGTCTGCTGGAATGCTACACAATGGCGATTCCGTTCCACAAAAACGATTTTTTCAGCATGCTTCTGTTCGTGCCCGTCTTTACCATGCTGCTTCCGGCCCGTCGAGCAACAGCCGAATTCGAGGCAGAAAGAACGCCGGCGCGGGCTCGTTGAATTGTTCGATCGCCCTCACCGAACCAAAAAACAAAAGCCGCCGCAAGAAATCTTGTGGCGGCTTTTGTTGTCATTTCTGCTGGTCGATATTCTCGTCTACGGTCAGGCGAAGAGGCTGTTCACGGCCTGGGCCTTGACCAGTTCCCGGGGCTGATTCAAGTGGTTGTAAACAATCGTTTCGGGATCGATGCCGAACGAGTGGTAGATACTTGCCAGGATTTCTCCGGGATGCACCGGATTTTCGAGGGGTGCGGATGCGGTTTTGTCCGACTTGCCGTACACCACGCCCCGTTGAATACCGGCTCCCGCCACCAGGGCCGTGTAGCAGTACGGCCAGTGATCGCGTCCGTCGGCACTGTTGCCGTTGCCCGAGGTGCTGACGCCCTTTTGCGGACTTCGACCGAACTCGCCGACCGCAACCACCAGCGTTTCCGCGAGCAGGCCCCGCTCGTCGAGATCGCCGATCAGGGCTGCCAGTCCCTGGTCCAGCATGGGGCCCGACTGATTTTTCATGCGGTTGGTCAGGCCGTTGTGATGATCCCAGGAGTGATTGTCGGAATTGGCCACCTTGGGCCAGATCACTTCGACCACGCGGGTGCCCGCTTCCACCAGTCGGCGTGCCAGCAGGCAACTCTGCCCGAACGTGTTGCGACCATAGCGATCCCTCGTGTCGCGGGCTTCCTGTTCGATCATGAAGGCATCGCGGGCCCGCCCGGAAACCACCAGATTCAAGGCTCGGTCGTAATATTCGTTCAAGCTGGTGGAAGCGACCGCCTTGTCGATTTCGGGCATCAACGCATTGATCTGGTCGCGCAGCTTGGCGCGCCGCTCCAACCGGGAGGCATACACTTCCGGTCGAAGTTTCAAGTCGTCGATTTTGATTCGCTCCATCTTGGCCATGTCCATGTCGTCCCCATCGGGATACAACGTGTAGGGATCGAACGCCTTGCCCAGGAAGCCCGCGGTTCCCCCCTTGCCGACCACGTTACTCTCCTGGAGTGGCCGTGGCAGCATCACAAAAGGCAACATCGGCACTTCCGTGGGCCGCATGCGGATAATGTTGGAACCAAAGTTGGGGAAATCCTTGGGACTGGGGGGTTCCAACTGCCCGGACGGACTGACCTTATCGGTCGTGTAACCGGTCATCATCTGGTAGATGGCGGCGGTATGATTGAATAATCCGTTGGGGGTGTAGCTCATGGAGCGGATCAGGGTGGTTTTGTCGAGAATGCGAGCCAGATTGGGCAGGATTTCCGTCACTTTCACGCCTGGGAGAACCGTGTCGATCGATTTGAATTCACTCCGTACCTTGTCGGGTACGTTTTCTTTGGGGTCCCACAAGTCGATATGACTGGGACCTCCCTGCAGATACACCAGGATGATGCTTTTCGCCTTGCCCCAACCGGGGCCTCCTTGCGCGAGTGGGCTGTTGGCGGAGGCAGCCTGCAATTGCAGCATCGAGCCGAGACTCAAACCCAGCATGCCCGACCCTCCCACGCGGAGTACATCCCGCCGGCTGACCGGCAGTTGCCGATCGCAAAGGTCCTTTCCGCGTTGTCCCTTGATGGTCCACATAACAGTTCTCCCTGATTAACGGCAAAAAGCCTGGATGGTTGGAAGTCTCATCGGCAAGTGCGGGGGGAAGGCTTCCCCCCGCTGCCGGTATTAATGGTTAAACAGAAACGACGGGCTGTTAATGAGTGCCCAGGCAATATCCTGGGCTGCTGTCAATCGCTTATTCTCGAGCAACTTCTGGCTGCTTTCGACATCCTGCCGCAACTGGACCAGGGCCGGATCGTCGGAAACAGGCTGTTGCGCGAGTTTCAACTCGGCTTCCAGCGCGGTGACACGGGGATCGATCGGCAAGGGCTTTTGGGCCTCGGCGAGAGCTCCCCGTTTCTTTTTTAATTCCGGATCGACCTGTCGAAACAGGGTCAGCAATTCGGATTTTTCGGCTTCCTGAAGCTGGTCCTCGGGGCGACTGGCCAGTTCGCGGAGCCGCTGCGATTGTCCCGGGCTTTTGGGATCGGGTTTCTCGGCCATGCTCACGGAAATCCGGAAACGTCCCAGCCAGTGCTGTTTACCCTGGTAGCGCTGTTCCAGAACGAATTTAAGCCGCGTCCCGGTAACTGCCCCGACTGGCTCGCCAAGTTCGAAGACGGCCCAGTGATCCTTGCCTCCCTGGGGGGAGACGGCCCATCCGTTCGAGGCGGCGTCGAGTTTTCCGTCGATCGCGGTGACGATATCGTAACTCCCTTGGCTGAAATCGGCTCGTGCGGTTTGGAATTTCAACGGGTTCAGCGTCTCTGGCTGTTCCGCGGGGCCGGCGAGAACCCGAAACTCCGTCAACACGAAGTTGCCATCGGGAGCTAACCCCGGTCCCTTTCGCGGCAGGGAATCGTGAGTCAGCGCTTCCAGGCGAATCGCGCGGATCCCTTCCAGTTGCGTGATCGCCTGGAATTCGTAATGTCCCTGGCCATCGATACGCTTGGCCAGAATCGACCCATCTTCCAGTTGCTTCAGTTCCGCGCCGGTCGAGGCCTTCAGGTCGCTGACGGTCAAGTAATGCCAGTCCACCTGGGCCGCCCGTTGCTGTTCTAGCCATTTGGCAAACGGTTCCGCCAGGCTCGCTTCGTAATCCTTTATCGCCTGTTCCGCCTGGGCGATTCTGGCTTGTCGCTGTTGCATTTGTTCCGCGACGCGGGGCGCGATTTCCTGTTGATAGGCCTGCAGCGAGGCTTCCGCGGCGGCGATGGCCTCCAGGCGTTCCTGCTCCTGCCGTTCGCGGATTGGGCGCCACCAGGTTTCCTTGCTTTCCCGTTGTTGCAGCAATTGGGCATGGCTGCCATCGAGTTCGTCGAATGCCCGCAAGGAGACTTCGATTTCCCTCTCGGTGGCCGGTCGGTTGAGGATGCGGAGGAAAAGCTCGTTCACCAGTGTGCGGTTATCGGAATTGTCTCGCACCAAGGCGGGGAAGGCATTGCCCGGATCGGCAATCGCCGAGGCGACCGTGGGCCCACTGACCAGCGCCATAACCGGCCCCAGTTGCACCTCGTTCGAGCGCTCGCATTCACAGGCACTTTCCCTCGTGGGCCGCCCAAAGCTGTTGAGGAACCCATCGGGAAGTTTGATCTGGGAATCGGCCAGAGCAGCCGCACGTGTCCCCGGGGGGACTCCTGGAATGCGGGACGTGCTCCCCGTCACCAGGTGCAGGGAATCGAACAACTGCTCCGCAGTCAATCGCCGCGCCCGGGCATGGGAGAAGTTGATCTGGTCATCCTCGTTCCAGGGATTCGTGACCATCGACAACTGATAGGTGCGAGACTGGCAGATCAGGCGGATCATATGCCGGACATTGAAGTCACTAGCGACGAATTCCGCCGTCAGATAGTCGAGCAGATCGGGATTCGTGGGAGGATTGCCGGCTCGAATATCGTCGATCGGCTCGATGATGCCCACGCCGAACAGATTGCCCCATAAGCGATTCACGTAACTTCGCGCGAAATACTGGTTCTCGGGGGATGTCATCCAGGCCGCAAGTTGTTCGCGCCGGGTTCCCTGTTCCGGGACGGCAATATCGTTTCCGTAGGGGAACACGGGGGGAACGACGGCACTCGTGCGTGGGTGCAGCATGTCGCCGGTCGGCTTGTCGGATACCGTTTCATACAACGGTTTCTGCCCTTCGACGGCGGTGCCGCCGATGTTGTTGTTGCCACTTTCCGGCGCCCGTGCCAGGCTGAATTGCGAGAAAAAGGCGGCCGTTTCGTAGTATTGTGATTCCGTCCAGCGTTCAAACGGATGGTCGTGACATTTATTGCAGTTGAAGCGGATTCCCAGAAACAGATGCGTGGTGTTTTCCATCGTTTCCTCAGGCGCCCGGAGCACCTTGAAATACGCCGCGGGGGGATTCACCTTGTTCGAACCGCTGGCCGTGAGGATTTCGGACACGAATTGATCATAGGGTTTGTTTTCCGCGATCTGCTTGCGAATCCAGTCGCGGAGTAGCGTGGCTCCCTCGCGACCCAGGAATTTCCCATTCACTTGCAGCAGATCGGACCAGCGATTGGTCATCTGTTCGATAAAATCGTCCGAGCCGAGCAGGTAATCGATATACGCTTCCCGTTTTTCCCGGGACGGGCGGGGGTCGGCCAGGAAACTGGAGACCGCCTCGGCGGTGGGGGGCAGGCCCGCCAGATCGAGGGACACGCGGCGGAGAAACTCGGCATCGGTAGTCAGGTCGGAAGGGAGGATTTTCATCCGCTGCCATTTCGCCGCGACCAGTTCATCGATGCGGTTGTACGTTTCAGGTTCCACCCAGACAAATCCCTCCCGATTCCCCATGACGGTCAGCGTCGTTGCCGCATACGCCCCTTCATAGCGAGCCAGAATCGGGGCTTCGCCGCGGCGGATGGCGGTCAGCAATCCACTACTGTTGATTTGCGCGACTTCCGTATTCCCGCTTTCCACGAACGATTCGCTGGTCACGTCGCGCGTCTGGCCATCGGTGTAGGTGGCCACAACGCGCACCTGCTGCCGCGAACCGAGCAATTGAATCACGGGGTTCTTGGGGAAGATATCAATCGACGCGACCCGGGGAGAATCGAGCTGCAGTCGAGTTCCCTGGGCGATCCAGGTTTTCAGTACCTCGTAATACTTGTGGTCGGCGGTGGTCGGTTGCCCTCCCACGTGGGGGACACCCCCAATCGATTTGAGCAGCATCAGCGATTCCTCGGGGGCGGCCACGTTTGTCCTCCGGGCGGCATGATCGTCCGTGAGGGCCCGCACATCGAACAGGGGATCGTAACCTCGCAGGGAAAGCTTAAACCCGGCTTTCCCCTGGGCGGCACCGTGACACGTTCCCTGATTACAGCCCAGTTTCGAAAGAATCGGGGCAACCTGCAACAGATAATCGGCGGAGAGCGCCTCTTCCTGACCGCTGATGTGCACGGGAATTTCCGCATGCACGCCCCCCAGTTCCGCACGCAGGCTAGAGGTACCATTTCCGCGCGGTTGCAGCAGACCGAAGTGATCCCATTGCAGCAGGCCTGATGTTTCCGCAAGGGACACCAGCCGGGTGACATCGACGACATCACCGGTATCGAGCGTGGCCAGCGCGACCAATTGCACGTACTGGAAAGGGCCCGTCAGCGAGATGGACTCGGGTTGCAACGCCAATTCGCGAATTTGGGTGCCGGGTGGCAACTGTTCGGCCCCCGCCGATTCCCGCGAACCGAACTGCCACTGTCGTTCTGCCAGGGCTGCCTGTTGCGCGTTTCGAGTCTCGAGCGGAACGGACAGGAACTCGCTCTGGAGTTGCCCGTTGGCGGCATTGATCAGCCGAATTCGCCCATCTCCACCCCCCGCGGCCAAAGTGTTACCCGAGGGATGATAGGCCAGGGCATACAGGGGCGCCCCCGCGAATTCCGCATGAGCCAGTTGGCTGACGTTTTCATGGTGATAAGCTTCGACCTGCTTCTTTTGTTCGGGGCTGCGCTGACTGGCGACAATTTCCAGAATCTTTTTCAATTCGTCCGGGAGACTGCCATCCACCGGGTACGAGTACAAGCCGAGGTAGCCGACTCCATCGAGGCTGCTGCAGGCAGCCAGTTGCTTCCCATCGGGGCTGAAGGCTACCGAGAACACGCGCCCCTTCAGGGGGGGCAGTTCCCGTACGAGATTGGCGTCGTCGCCAATCACACGCTTGGTCAACCGCTGCATGCGATAGGTACGCGGCACGCCATCGGCTCCGCCCACCAGAATTTCGTCTCGCTGCGGATGGCGGGCCACGCAGGCCAGTCCCCCCTTTAGCGCACCGGGAGTAATTGAGGTAATATTATCGATGAAGCGTTGGGTTTCGAATTCCGTCAGTTTCGCGGTTTGATCGCGCCCGACCGAGGCCAGCAGCGAGCCATCAACGGAAAAGGTGGTATCGAGGACCCAATCGGCGTGCGAGCCCTGGAACAGCACTTCCTTGCCGGTCTCGGCTTCAATCACCCGCAGGGAGTTGTCGGGGCAACCAAAGGCGATGCGCGTGCCATCCGGAGACCAGCTTGCTCCGTAAACGGTGTCGTAACCGACCTGCACGGACAGCAGCAGTTTTCCAGAGGCCACTTCCCATACTTGCACTTCCCCCATGCGCGCGGGGGCTCCCCCCGTCACCGCCAGGCGGGTCCCATCGGGCGAGAAACGAACCGATTCGATCCGGTCGGAAACTCCGACCAGACGGGCCACAAGTTCGCTCCCATCACTCTTGTGCAGCAACACTTCGTGGTGACCTGCCACCGCCAGCAAATTGCCGTCCGGAGAGAAATCCAGCGATGTCACCACCGGCGCCTGATGATACACCGGAGGATGATCCGCATCGTAAACCACCTTCGCGGAGGCGGGGGTATCGTCCCGGGCTCCCTGGGTAATCCAGGCACGCACCAGTTCGATCTGATCCGGAGATAATGGGGCCTTCCCCTTGGGCATCAAGGCTTCCCCATTCGTGGGAGTGATTTGTTCGAGCAGCGAACTGGCATCTGGTTGGCCCGGCTGAACCGCCCGTTCTCCCGATTCGCCTCCCTTTAGCAGGGCTTCGAAACTGGTCATCACATATTGCCCCTGCGGCTTGGCAGGCTGATGGCAACCCTGGCAATGGGCTTGAAAGATCGGTTTGATCTGCGTGTGATAGCTGATGGCGCCAGCGGGGTCACTGGCGCGACACACGGCGGGACTAATCGAGACAGTGGCCACGAGCATCGCGGCCAGTACTAGGCGGGAGTGAAGTATTCGCATTTCAATACCTGGAGTCGTCAGCGATCGACGATCAGCCCGACCACGCACGGGAGGAATACTCGAAACACGAGTGTGCGGGGTGACCAGCCGAAGCCATCTAACGAAAATCACACAAGGACGATATCGTTAAACTATGCCGGTCCGCTGTGAGAGTGCCGAGGTCATCAAAGCCTGGCAAACTTGCCAACGTTCACGAGGAGGTACTACGCGGATCACCGCGGCATCCCCTCACAGGTACGGTAGCCGGGTCACGCAACCCGGCAGGCAGGAATACATACACCATCTATTATGTGATTGTTCTCCACGAATGCAACTGCATTTCAGATTTTTTTTCGCAGTCGCTCCAGGCTGGCTTCCGTGGTGAATTCCAATCGGTATCGCGCACGCGGGGAGGCACGTAGCCGCAAGGTACTTGCATTGCATTCTTTCAGGTTTACTTTGCGAGCTTGCGTCACCGCGCTGACGACTCCTGCAATCCGGCGGGGTTCGTCGAACACCGCCACCATCCGCCCGGCACGGAATACCTGATGACGCCGAACAGTCCACTAAAATTCCCTGGTAGCATCGGGAACAAGGGGAGTGTTCCGCGCGTCAGTACATTATCCCTCTCGTGGTTGTGCCGGGTGGTCGAGGAACGAACTTCAGCACATCACGGACAGTCGTGGCTGCACTGCGGGTAAACTCCAGTCAGTATGAGGACAACACCTCAGGGTACCGCAAAAAAGGCAAAAAACAGGCTAATTTCAGCCGATTTTCTGACAGATTCATGAAGGAAATGTAAAGAAAAGTTTTGTTGGACGAGTATTTTCTCGCTAAATTCAAAGTGCGTGCCAGTGAGTTGTGCCTGTCATTGGAAAACTCCGTGATCAACAAGGTACTCTCTTCCTTCTCTTCTGTTAGCGCCGGCTGGTCGAATCAAAATGGACGTCGATCGAATACAGCGTATTGAAGGATTCGAGGCGTTTTGTGAAGCAGCTGAAATGCTTCCCTGGGCCACTTGCGTGATCGATGCGGAGTATCAAACCCGTTTTTCGAATACTCGCTTTCAGAAGCTTTTGCCGACCCCGCCGGAGGGGCCCCTGGATCTCTGTTTTCTCTCGCCCGAGCGCGACCTGTTCCGCCGGTTTGTCGAACATCAATTCCAGAACGGCGAAGACATCTGCCCGGGCACCGCACTCCGCTGCCATTTGTGCCGGGATAACAAACGCATTTCGGTCGAGATTGAAGCCTGCCCGGTCCGCAAGGAGGTAACCCCGCTGCTGGCCTTGTTCATCAAGGATTTGACGATCGATCGCCGCCGCCGACGACGCAAACAGGATCGCAAGCGTCACTATCAGAGCATCCTGGAAAACTCCGGGGCCGTTGTCTATATCAAGGATGCCCAGGGGCGTTACCTGTTCGTGAACCATCTCTTTGAAACGCTGTTTCACGTCCGCAATCAACAGATCCGGGGAAAGTCCGACTACGAAATCTTTAACGATCATATTGCCGGGCAGTTTCGCAAGGTTGATCAACAGGTGATCAAAACCGGCAAAATGCTGCGTTTGCAGGAAGTGGCCACTCACGAGGACGGCCTTCACACCTATATTTCCGTCAAGTTTCCCCTCCTCGATGCCCAGGGCAAAATCACCGGGCTGGCGGGGATCTCGACGGATATTACCGATCAATTTCATGCTCAGCAGGAAATCTTCGCGGCCCAGGCCGTGCAGGAGTTGCTCTACCCGCGGACCGAACCTCAGTATCCCGGGTATGACATGTCGGGCCTGGTCAGCCCGGCCAATATCGTTTCGGGGGATTATTACGATTATATCTGGCTTTCGCCGTCCCGGCTGGTGATTGCCGTTGGGGACGTTTCGGGACATGGGCTCGGCCCCGCACTGGAAATGGTGGAAACCCGGGCCTACTTGCGGGCAATCCTGCGTACTGAAGTTCGCCTGGATGTCACCATGGAATGCCTGAATGAATTTCTGTATCGCGATTTGCGGGACAGCGCATTCGTGACCTTGTTTCTGGTGGACCTGGACCTGGCCGCCAACACCTTCCACTACGTGGGTGCCGGACATCGGGGCGATTTTCTAAGGGCCGATGGCACCAATCTGGAATTGATCAGCACCGGCTTGATCCTGGGTATCGATTCCCCCGTCAGCTACACGTGTTCCCCCGTGTACTCCTTCGAGCCGGGCGATGTGCTGCTGCTTTCCACGGATGGCGTCACCGAGGCAGTCAATTCAAGTGGGGAAATTTACGGGCAGGAGCGTTTGTTGGAGGAGGTCCGCGGCCAGTCCCATCTGCCTGCCCGGGATATTGTCGCCCACCTGATAGGGTCTGCTCGCAACACGACGGGTGGCCGTTCGCAAGCCGATGACATGACTGTGGTCGTCATCAAACGCGGTGCCACTCAGGTTTGAGATCCCCCGCGGAGATGCCTTCCATCCGCTATACGAGAAGCATCGTGTCTCATCGTCAGAATCCGCATAGAAGCAAGTTTTAGCGCATCTTGCGGCAATTACCCCAGGCTTGAAATTCGCCTGGTGGTATTCTGGGGTATATATTTGCGGAAGGCCGATAAAGGGTGCGAAGGCAAGCGGTTTTGGTTGTTCCCCCGAGGGGGAATCCGAGACGGCCGTGTTCGCCTTTTCATGCGTTCTTTGCACTAGCCTCTTGATTCACCCGCCTTATTTCGTAGAATTAAGGCTTAAAGCTCCTCAATTAGACAGGGACTGGGACAAATCCGATTCCAGGATTTTTCACCAGTCATACCAGATATGGACATCATCGCTGGACGCTGGGATTCGCGGCCAGAGCCCCGGGAGACAAATCTCCCGTCCGTTGGTTAACCGTGGCTCCGCCACCACTTGCAGGGTGAGTGTGGCTTCGCCATAACCAGCAGGGCGAGTGTTCCCAAGGACGGAACCATCACGGTAACGGTTCGCGCGATCCTTATTTTCAGCAGACATTTCCACTATGCAGACCGCTCCAGGCTGTGAAACACCAGACGTGCTGGGCTGCTATTCAGGTTCCGGAGAATGACCCGACATGGCCAGTAAGTATATCAATCTGGAAGACGCCGCCAGCCAGTTGTCCATTACCACCACGGAACTGAATCGGCTCCGGGAAGCAGGCGAAATCCGGGCTTTTGCTGATCGCGGAACCTGGAAGTTCAAGCAGGAGGACGTGGAAACGCTGGCCCGCAACCTGAAGCCCGATTCCGGTTACGACATTCCACGCATCGAAGACGAAGACGACGTGATCCGCCTGGGCGAGGAACTGGACCTGGGAGGGGGCTCGCAGATCGTGCTCGAGGAGGAAATGGGGGATCGCCCGACGGTGATCAGCAAAAAGTCTCCAGGCATGCCTCCCAGTTCCGACAGCGATGTCCGACTGGTGGTCGATCCCGCCCTGGAATCCGATCTGCTGGCGGCCCCCAGCCTGCAACGACGCAAAACAGAACAGCAACCCCCCAAGACGGCAGCGGAACTTCCGAGTGACAGCGAACTCCGCCTCGTCGAAGACCTGCCCGCCCCCCCTTCGGGTACGCCATTGCGTACCGAGAGCGAGGACGATAGCAAGGTCAGCCTGTCCGATGACGAATTAGACTTGGCAGGCATCAGCGATAGCGATGTACGCCTGGTCCCGATCGACGACGACGCAGGCTCCGATATCACGCTTCAGGCAGAGTCCGGCATCGGGCGAACCGCGCGAGACAAGTCGGCCCTGTCGGAAGAGTCCGAAAGCGATGTCTCCCTGATGGGGAATTACGATCAGAATCCCCCCAGTGGCCTCGATCTGACCGGCTCGGGAATTGTGGGAGAACCTGGCAGTGAAGTGACCCTGATGCCGCTCGATGACGAAGGGAGCGCGGCTCACCTGCTTGCCGCCGGCGATGAAGACCAGGAAGATTCCATCCTGGGCGACATGCTGGCAGGCCCCGCCAGTGGCATGTCTTTCTCCTCGGGCGACAGCGGAATTTCACTCGACTTGGCCATCGATAGCGGCATTTCGCTCGGTGGAGACGATGACGACGATTCCATTACGCTGGGAGCCGACTCCGGCATTTCCCTGATACCCGACAGCGGACTGGGACTTACCCTGGACGATACCTACAGCCGGCGCGATGTGGGCGAATCGACCATTCCCATGCTTGGCATCAGCGACGATGACGATGCAGACACCTCCTTCGACATGCCGCTGCTCGAAGACAGCGGGGCCGAAGTGGAGCAGGACGACCCGACCGGCGTGGTCATGTTCGACGACGAAGATTCCGCCGACACCATGGAATTCGATTCCTCCGAATTGGAGGGGGACGAATTCGTCGATTTCGACGACGAAGGCAGCTTCGATGAACTGAGTGACAGCGAACTCGACGTCTCCAATGAACTGCTGGACGACGACGATGTGCTCGAAGCCGACGACAACGACTTCGAGGATGACTTCGAATCCGGTGAAAGCGTGGCATCGCTGCCCGCCGCGGGAACCTTCCGAGGCGGAGTTGCCCCGGCAATGGCCGCGGAGTGGGACATGGTCTCGTTCAGCCTGGTGTTGCTGTCCACGGTTTCCATGGGGATCTGTACGCTACTGATGTATGATCTGGTCCGTTCCATGTGGGCCCATCAATCTCCCATTGGCGTAAATGGCATGATTCTTGACGCCCTGCAGGGATTCATTAAGTCCTGATCCGCGGCGCCGAGCCACGCGAACTAACCGCGCCCGTGAGGTAACGGAAGACGTTAGCCCGGGATCCGCAAACACTCGTCCGAACCGTATCGGCTTGAGTGCAATGCCGATTCACCCAGGTTTATAAGGCATCATGATCGCTTCTGCTTCGATGGGCCCCAGCAGCGTATCCCCGTGATGGAGCACCATTTCTCCCAGTCGGGTCACGGCTTTGAAGTAGCCTCCGTCGGGGCGGGTGCCGAGGATGCGATGTTGCAACTGGCGGGCCAGAACGTCGGCGGCCGCACCTCGCAATTCTGTTTTTTCTCGGGCGGCATACAGGCACGTCACCAGCATTACAACCTGATCCTGAATTTTCTGCGACAGATCGGCCATGGCACACTGCCTATCGGCCAATGCCAACTGAAATTTGCGCATCAGGCTATCCAACTCGATTCGCGCGCCCTGTAATTGTTCCATCGCGAAGTCGGCATGTCCCTGCAGACTGGGGGGGAGAAAATCGTATCCCTCCCGCTTGGGCCAGACCAGCGATTCCCCCACCCGCCACTTCACATAGGGCATCGCCGCCTGTCTCAACGCCACCAGATGCGCGGGATTCATCGGGTTGGGATGTTTGATGCCGGCTTTCTGCAGCGCCTTGCCGATCGGTTCGTAGAAGTTCTTGCCGTGCTGCTTGATGAGAGATTTCATAAACGCCATTCCCAGCATCTCGCCTTCGCCTTCGTAAATACAGGGGGCCAGGAATTCGTGCACGTTGTCGCCAAACAGATGCCCATGCAAAAACGAGCGCCCCCCATGCGTTTTCATGAACAACTCGATCGCGGTTTCCTTCTGGACTTCGCTGCCGAAGATCTTGGCGATAATGCACTCCATTTCCCCGCGATAGCCTTGGTCGAGCAGGCCGCCACACCATTCCACCAGGGCATCACAGCCCGTGATATAGGCGGCCATCAGTCCGATCCGTCGACGCACCAGTTCCCGTTCCGCGATCGGCAGTCCGTACGTTTCGCGATACCTCGCCCAGGGTAGAGTATTGGCCAGCATCAGCCGTATGGTTCCCGCGGCGGTGGCACACAGCGCCACGCGACCACGATTCAAACCGTGATAGGCAATCGTCAGTCCGTCTCCTCCCTGGATATGCAGCAGATTCTCCCGGGGGACACGGAAATTGCGAAACCGTAGCCCGTTGTTGTAGGAATGCTTCAGGGCATACAAACCATAATCGACAATTTGAAACTGGTCGTTCTGCTGTTCGGGCAATTCCGCGATCAGCACGGCCGGGCGATTCTCGATCTTTACGACCAGACCAATCACGCGCCCCTCGATGGCATTCGTGATAAACAGTTTTTCGCCGTTCACCAGGTAATCGTCGCCCACCAGTTCCGCTGTCGTGGACAGGGCCGATAAATCCGAGCCTGCCCCCGGTTCCGTCAGCGCGAAGGCCGAAAGTTTTTCCCCCGTGGCCAACAGGGGAAGATATTTTCGCTGTTGGTCCGGATTGCCGAACGTCATCAGCGGATCCACCGCACCAATACAGCCGTGGACGGAACCCAACCCCGCCACCGTGGGATTCAGTGTCGCCATGCGGGTTAGAAATCGCGCGAACTGCTGAAACGGCAGCGCGCTTCCACCATGGTCCCGATCGACCAGCAACCCCCAGTATCCCGCCCGCCCCAGATCGGCAAATAGTGCCGGCGAGACCTTCTGGCGTTCGTTGTAATGGGTGCCGGCCCGTTGATGGCGGGACACCGCTTCCAGGCAGGCGTCGAAGGTTTGCCGAACCTCGGGAGCCGCTTCCGTTTTCGTCGAGAGAAACAGATCGTTGGGAAATTCGCGATCCCACACCGCGCGATGCACGGGACTGCGCGCGGTCTGATATTCCGTGGCAAACAGCAGTTCCATTTCATCGTCTGCTCGGTCGATCGTTCCGGTTTTTCTTGCCTCCTCGACCGATTTTCCGCTCAGTCGTAAAGCAGTTTCCACGAATGTCGCTTCGGGGGCCGTGGGGGAGGCGGCATTCGCATCCCGGGATTCCGGTGCTGCACCGGAAAGATTGGTCTCTGGCGTGGTGGACATCGTATCGTCTCCCGTTTCCCATGCCCCTGGAGGCGTGAATCGTGGTCCCATTTGGATTTGCCGATATTTTACTCCGTGAGGGGGAAGACGAACAGGTGAACTTGGCCAGCTCCGGGGTCCGGGTATCGAACAGGCTGCCGGCGAGGCCTCTCGCTTTACTGGCCTGAACCGCGAGCCCGGCATGCCTGGCTACGTGCCGACGTTTTGTAGAAATGTCATCCGATCGACGAATTCCGCACGAACCGGGAGATATCGAACCCCCGCGCGGGCTTGAAGTTCGGGAAAGTCCCCTTTTTGGGGGGAAGGCTTCAGGCATGCAGGGTAAAAATCCCCCTTTTCGTGAACAGATTCAGTTGCTACAGTTCGCGACTCACCGGAACGGAGTCGGTAGGTTCGTGGGCCAGGAGAGACTTTCGCCCCCACGACGTCTGCCCGAACTCTCCTTCGTTAATTGATCGACAAGGATGTCGCCTGATGAAGCCCGTTTGCCAGTCCGTAGTTACCCGGGCCCTGCTCTCCCTGGGAACTGTTTTTGCCGTCTGGGCCAACTCTTCCGCGCAGGCGCTGGCCCAGGTTCCGCCGCAAACTCCTGCCCCTCAGGAAGCCCCCCGTCTGCCGCGGCCCGATGTTGCGACCCAGCAGGCGACACTCTCCCAGGAAATGGTCTACATTCTGTCAAACTGGGAAAAAGCGGGAGAAATTACCAAAAAACTGGAAGGGAAACATCGCCGCTACATTTACGACTTTGTCTTCCATGTCGAAAAATGGTCCGAAGGGGAATTTTATTACGAGGCTCCCGATAAGGGCCGGATTGATCTGGATGCCCCCAAGAACTTCAAGGAAGGCCAGACACGCCAACGGAACGGCAAGAATTTTGCCATTCAAAGCGACAAGGCGGAAAGATGGGTCTGCGATGGCACGCAAATCGTGGCCATCGACGAGCAACGCAAGGAATTCCAGCGTATTCCCATTCCGGTCGAAAACCGCGGGCAGAACATTACCGATGGCCCCCTCCCCTTCCTGTTCGGCATCTCCAAGGAAAAAATCGTCATGCGCTATAACATCACCCTGCATGACAATCCCGATCAGGGGGGACAGCACAACATCCAGGAAGGGCGAATCCACCTGAAAGTCAAACCTCTCTGGCAACAGGACGCCTCCAACTGGCAGGAAGCCGAGGTCATGCTCGATGCCAAAACCTATCTCCCCCATGCCATCCGCCTGATTCATCCCGGTGGGAATGCCGAGACGGTTTATGTCTTCTACGACGTAAAACGCAATGCCAGCCGCAATGTGTTTGCCCTCTGGCAGGGTGATCCGTTCGTTCCACGACTGAACGGCTACAAGGAACTGACCCCCATCGCTGCGCAACCCAAGGAACGCAAGTAGTGCCGCAGGCTGGGGCGAGACATTGCGCCAACATGACAGAATTCAAGGGAGCGAAGCAACCCGCATTCCCATTTCTGCCTTTTTCCAGTTGACCAGTACACCTGCGATGCTGCCTGAATGGCCGCCACGTATGTAAAGGATGTCGTGCAAACCCACGCCCGCGATCACCAGGATTACGAACACCGCAGGGGTACCCATTTTATTCGCCCCAGGGAACAGAATGTCCAGGTCATCGGGCGGGGCTCAACTCCCTGAGCAACTTCTCCACCTCAGCGTTCCACAAGGCGTAGCCCGCTACGCTTAAGTGCAGGCCATCTTTCACAAACAGTTCCGGACGGGGTTCGCCACTCTGGCCCAGCATGGGTGTTGCCACATCGCAGTAGTGGAATTTGCTATCCTTTTCTGACGCTTTCCGGATCGCGGCATTCACTTCCGACATTTCTCCCCACAAGGCCCAGCGTTTCAGACTCGGCTTGATCGGAAGATAGACGAATTTCGTATTGGGCAGTTTCTCGGCGACCCGCTCGCGAAACGTCATCACATTTTCGATTACTTCCGCGGGTGTCTTTTTCGCGTTGATGTCGTTGTCGCCACAGTAATACACAATAACAGTCGGCTCGTACTTCCAGACAATCCGATCCATGAATTGCAACTGATCCTCCGTCTGCGAACCGCCAAAGCCCCGGTTCAACACGTTTCGGTCCGGAAAGCCCGCGTCGGTGTCCCACTTCGTAATCGACGACGAGCCCACAAACAGCACACACCCCTTGCGGGGAAATTTCATTTCGTCGCTCTCTTCAAAAGCCAGAATTGCCTTTTCCCATCTGGAATTCACTGGCTGTGGCTGACCCATACCGGAAGTGGCGGGCATATGCAGCAGTGTCAGCAAACAGATGATTGCAAATAAATGGCGGGGCATGGGCTGGATTCCTGGAGGGTAATTCCTCGAAATAGTCTGGGTGATTTCCCCGGCGGCGCACGCGACAATGATGTGGGACGCATTACCCAGATTACTGGATTCCACTCGGAAATGCATCCGCAAGGATTGATTTCACCCTGAGCCAGGGGCATTCTTGAAATCTTCAAATTTTCGACAGGCGGACGGTTGACGTTTTTTCGCAGCGCGGTATTATTCCCTTCCGCAAGGCACGAACGCCCGGTGATTCACTCGATGACTGACCGGTGGGTTCGTCTTTTTTTCGCACTCGCATTAAGTTGCGGGGGCGCAAAGGACGATGGAAATCGTTCGCGGCAAACCGGC
>JACTNB010000026.1 GCA_014584345.1 Planctomycetota bacterium | reverse complement strand
ACTCCCAAGGCTTACACGCGCGGTTCGTCCTTCCTGGACTCCAGCGATGACTGCGACAACGACCAGTGCCAACTGGCCTGCGACGCTCCCGTGGCCGAAAGCATCTAATGTTTTCGATACGGGTTTGAGTGAGTTCAAACTGTAAACGGCAACAGCCCGGCTGATCCACCGGGCTGTTGTTTTTTTATACCGTGTGCTCCATGCTGCCGCGCTAAACGCAGCGGCATTCAAACGGTAATACGTTGGGGGCGATACAGGCTGCGAACATCCACGACATCCATGCCAGCGGCTTGGGCGGCCTGCAGGCCGGGATCGGTATCTTCATAAGCCAGGCAACGTTGAGGCTCTACCCCCACCCGGCGTGCCGCTTCCAGGTAGATATCGGGAAACGGCTTTGACCGTGCTACGTCAACAGCCGTCACAATGCTCTCGAAACAATGGCGGATTCCCAGGTTGTCGAGGATGCCGTGACAGATCCGCGGAATGCCACCCGTGGCGACGGCCAACGGGATTTTCCCATAATTCTCCAGAACCACGTCCACCACGGGTTGAATCGGCTTCACCGTGTGCAGCAGTTCCTCGAAACCAATTTCCTTCTCTTCTGCAATCTGATGCGGATCGGCGGCGACACCATCCCTTTCCAGCAGATACTCCACGACTTTCAGCGTGGGCCACCCCCCCATTTCATAAAACAGGTCTTCGGAAAGGTCGATGCCATACCGCAACAGCGTGGATCGCCAGGAGATGTAATGCGGTGGCATGGAATCGGCCAGGGTGCCATCGCAATCAAAAATAATGGCTGAGTACATAGTCGGTTTCTAAAATCGAGTATCCTGACAAACGCACTGGCTCCTCCGGAAGGATGCAGTGTCCCGCGGGATCGACAGGCAGCCGGAACATCCAGCCCCAGCCCGCAAGTATCCCGACAGGGTCACTTTAGCGGATCAACGGGACGGGTTAAGATTCCGTGAGTCCGTTCCGACGGATTTTTCCAGAATCCAAAAGTTCCGATGGTTCGTCCCGGTGTCAGTTAACGGTGAAGTTGACCGTATAACTGGCCACTTTGCGGTTGAGTTGATCCTCGACGATCAACTTGAGGATATGAGGGCCAACCGTGACGCGATCGGGGATGTTGATCATATAACTGTGAAAGTAGTCGCTGCGTCGGTTGCGGCACAAATCCTCCGTGGGGGTGAAATCTTGCCTGGTGACTAATCCGCTCTGGCTGCCAGCACGGTGAATTTCGATGGTCGATTTGAGGATGGTCTTGTAGCGACCGTCGCTGGTCGGTTCGCTAAGGAAGTTGCGCATTTCCGCGTAGACCAGCACGGGCTCTCCGGGACGGAACTCATCGCGGTCGAACCGTTCGTAAATTCCAAAACCATCAATTCGCTTGCAGAAAGCCAGGTTCCGGAGTTCCAGATTCGCGCGTTCGCGTAGTCGTCCCGTCGCTTCGGAAAACTGGGAAACCGCGTGCGTGGCCCGATCGGCGGGGTTCGGGATGCCCGTACTATCGAAATAGTTCGACAGGCCCCAGAACATTTGTTGCCAGAATTCCTGCTCCGAGGTGGGTAACTGGGGTATCGCTTCCAACGCGCGCTCCTGGCGATCGGCCATCAGATACAACATTCTCAGAGTGGCGTGTTGCGATGTGTATCGCAGGCGATCTTCCTCGAGTTCGCCCGGCTGAAGCGTGGCAACCTGCTGTTCACGCAGGGCAATCAAATGTTCCAATGCTTTCTCAAAACTTTCCGGAGGAGGGGCAGCCGCCGTCTCGTCTGGCGCCTGGGCGCCGGCAGTCTGACCAGCAACGGGGTTGGGTAGAGTTGCCGCTTGATTCACTCCAGCTGGCGGGCTGGCCCAGGCACTCGTCTGCTGCACACCTCCTGTCGGCATCACGGGGGGGACTGCATTTTCGGGTGGCTGTGGGAGTGCCGCCGTTGTTGAAGGCGGGGCCTCCCAGGGATTCAACGCTTGCAGGGGATTAGCCGACGAAGCGGGCGCGTCGGCAGAATTCGCAGTGGATGAAGTCGTGGCCACCAGATTCGAGCTGGACTGTAGTCCCTGGCCTTGGGGGGTGTCCCCGCGTGGGGTTTCCCTGGATTGAATCGCCTGCTGCGTCAACCGGCGCATTCGCAGGATCCGTGGTACCATTTCGGGGGGAACCTGCCGCAATTCCTCGAACCATTGTTTCCGTTCTTCCACGGAAGCATCCTTGAATTCCGTTTCAATCAACATCATTGTCGCAGCGTCGAATCGAGGGCCGGGCGAGGCGGTGGACTTCGCTTCGCCGGACGCGCCCGGCTGACTGGCCGAGGCAAGTTGTGTTTCCAGTGGTTGTTCCCTGCGAAACGGGTTCTCCGTGGACGAGTCCGCCATTGCGGCTGACTTCTCCGCGATTTCCGCACGTGTCTCGGTCGGCTTTACCCCCCAGCCCGGCAGCTTCCAGGACAAACCCTCCCCGTTCATGCCAGGAACGGACGTAGCGCAACCGGACGCCAGTAGCGAGGCGGCGTACACCAGTTTCCAGTTCGAGCGGCAAGCCCGAGAGTGTTTCCCAGTGATCATGTTATGCGTGTTACCGATCAGCACGGTGACTTTGCCGAACGGCCCGGAAGAAAATGGGAAGGGACAAGTGAGAATCGCGAGGGGTCATCGATGATGAGGGAACGTGTGTCTTACTACTTACGTGCAATTGCCGCAAGAGATCAACACTTTTCAGGCTCAAGCGTCGTCTGCGTGTAAATTTTTCAACCACGCGGGGAAATCGACGGGGCAGAGGCACCTCGCGTCGAGGCAAAGAGGAAGTCGGCGGGATGTTTCACCGTCTGGTACGATAACGACTCGATGCGAAACCCCAGCTTTTCATACAAAGTGACCGCGGGCACATTCGCGGCAGTGACATCCAGATACACCTTCTGGATGCCCACTTCGGCAAAGCCAATCAACGAGCGTGCCACCAACGATTTGCCGAGACCCAAGCCGCGGCAGTCCGCCGTAATCCCGACATTCTGGATCGCCCCCGTGCGGAACCCCCGAATCATGCCCTGGATCGTGCCGCAGTAACGGGGAAAGGCCATGTCGGAAGGATGTTGAATCAGCCAGGTGGCCCGGGGAAGGAAATTCGAATGGCAGGAAATATCGCGCATCAATTTGCGACAACCAGCCAGATTTCCCAGGCAAGGGAAGACCGTCGCGTCGACCTCGTTGCGAAAGCACTCCGCTTTGACTTGAGCATGCGATTCCAGGAGACCGTCCGACCAGGCAATCCAGGAATAACCCTCGGGCAAACGAGGCTCCGGAATACTGCTCCGGCGACAGTCGAACTTCATTCGATAACGCTTGAAATAGCGTTCGGCCATCGGGCTGCGACCTGTAACCGGGGGACAGAAAATCACTGGGCAAACTTGTTTGAGTCGCGAATCCCTCCCCGCGAAGGGAAGCCGAAGACTCTTGACTATAATAATGCTACATTACTCAAGCGGCTTGTCAATTTTTGGGAGACCTGTTGGCAGTAGAAATCCGTGACAGACCTGCGGGAACGAAAAACAATCGCCCAGATAGGTTCGATTGGCCCCATCCGTCTTTCGCCGGGCAGATGGCGCGAATTTCCCGAACTTTCTCATTGCGTGTGGAGTCCTGGTGTAAAATTGTCGAAGAAGCCCAGCGACAACACTTTTCATTCGCGTAGACGATGCCTATACTTTTTTTTCACGATCACAACTATCGTGGCAGCGGCGGTGTAGCTCAGCTGGTTAGAGCGGCGGATTCATAAGCCGTAGGTCGTGGGTTCGAGTCCCTCCACCGCTACCTGAACAAGCTCGATTTTTTGCCTCCAGGGGTAAAATCGAGCTTTTTTCACGTCTGTCGCCGAGTTCGTCCGTGGAAATGTTCAGACTCCTGGGACGGCTGGTTCCCCTCCGCAGCGCGCGAAGTGTTTGTGTGCTACTGCATTCGGCGCGATCCTGCTAAAATCCACACTCCCCCCGGCACGCCGCAGGCAAGGATCGCGATGGAAATGTGGATACTGGTTTCTGATGTAGTGATTCTGCTGGGGGCATGCCTGCTGATTGGTGGAGTCTTTTCGAGGCTGGGACAGAGTCCGCTGGTGGGCTATCTGCTGGCGGGAATGGTACTCGGCGGGCCGGGCAGTCTGCATGCCATACAATCGGAACATGAAATTGAAGCCATCTCCGAATTGGGGGTTTCTCTGCTGTTATTCAGTCTGGGGCTGGAATTTTCCATTGCGCGACTGAAGAAACTGGGCCCGACACCTCTGTTGGGGGGTATTCTGCAGGTCTCGCTGACGCTCGCGTTGACCGCCCTGGCGGCTGTGTTCCTCGGTTTTGCGGTGCGAGAAGCAATCGCGCTCGGGGCGATGGTCTCTCTCAGTAGCACGGCTATCGTGCTCCGAATACTGATGGAAAACAGCGAACTGGAAACCCCATATGGAGGCAACAGCTTGGCCGTGCTCCTGATTCAGGATATTGCCGTCGTGCCGCTGGCCATTCTGATTTCGTTGCTCGGAGGTGGGCAGGGGATCGGGGGCCTGCTCTGGAATGCGGCTAATATCCTGATGGTCGCTTGCCTGCTGATCATTGCCCTGTATGTGCTGCTCAATCATGTGGCGAGCCGGGCCCTCGGCATGCTGACACTGGAACGAAACCGTGAATTGACGACCATTCTTTCCGTCGCGACCGGGTTGGGATCTGCCTGGGCTGCGAATCTGGCGGGTATCTCGCCGGCCCTGGGGGCATTCGTGGCGGGCATGTTTCTGGGAGCCTCCCCCTTTGCCACGCAAATTCGGGCCGATATTTCCCCTTTGCGGATTGTGCTTCTGACACTGTTTTTTGGCTCGGCAGGTATGGTGGCCGATCCCGTCTGGGTCTGGGAGCACATTCTGCTTGTCCTCTCCACCACTGCGGGATTACTGGCGTTGAAGTTCCTCGTTCTGGTGGGAATTTTTTTGTTCCTGGGAAACCTGACATCCGTCGCGCTCTGTACCGGGATCTGCCTGGCCCAGGTGGGAGAATTTGCCTTTGTGCTGGGAAACCTGGCCTTGCGGAACGAGGTGATCTCGGGTGAGACCCACAATCTGCTGGTCTCCGCGACGATCATGTCTTTGTTCATAGGGCCGGTCCTTGTAGCGCAGGCACCGGCGCTGACAAATCTGCTCACCGGGCGATTCCTCGGATCGAGCAACATGCTCCCCGGTACGGAACAGCAGGTCGGACGCAAACCGGATGTGGTGATTGTCGGGTTCGGTCCCGCTGGTCAGTTTGCGGGCAAGGTGGCCAATAAGGCTGAACTGAATGTGACCGTGATCGACCTGAACCGTAACGGTGTCCGCAAGGGGATGGATATGGGCTTCGAAGGCCTGGTGGGAGACGCCACCCAGCACGAAGTGCTGGAGCATGCGCATGTCGCCGAGGCCAAGGTCGTGGTGGTGACCATTCCCAGCTTACGAATGGCAATTGCCGTGGTGGACATGATCCGCAGTCAGGCACCACAGACGCATATCGTCGTTCGGGCCCGTTATCTCCGCGATATCCACGAACTCTACGCGGCTGGCGCGGATATCGTGTTTGACGATGAAGAAGAAATTGGCCACAGCATTGGCCAGCATCTCAGCAGTTGGATTCTGCACCAATCCGGCCTGTCCGTGGTGGAGGAATCGTCGCGCCATGCCGAGAGAATGACGGATTAACGCACATTTCTCTCACACTTACCAATGCGGTAAATTTTGCCTCGAAAATACCCAGAAAACTAGCCGCGCCCGTCCGGAAGCGGGCCAGTCGGGCGGTTCCTCCCTGAGCACACCTTGGAACAATATCAATCCTGGCAATGCATTGCGACATACAGGGCCTCAGTCTGGCCCGCCTCCGGACGGGCGCGGCTAGTTCGTCGAAGTCAGCAAGCCTGATTTATTGACCCGGGTGAGAAATTCGGGTTAACGCATCGAGGACAGCCCACTCCGCTTTCCGCTCTCAGCCAGCCAAGGGCCTCGTCTTTGGGGAAGACTTTGTGGCCGCTTTTCCATAAGCAACTGCATGCCATCTACCATGAAAGGCCCCATTTGGAAGAGGTGTAAAAAAACGCGCGAGGGATCGGCCCTCGCGCGTGGAATTCAAGATGATCAACAGGCCATCGAGAGGTTAATCCTCCTGGCCTTGCTCTTCTTCGGGTTTGCTGGTCGGCATCTGGAACAGTGGACCACTTTCGCCCGTTCCCCCCTTGAGTTCGACAGGAGCAGAGGCTGGTCTGGTGGTACCCGACTCTTCGCCGGCGACCGGTTCAATATCCCCTTCCAGGCGTCGGCTCAAGCCGATCTTGCGATCATCCAAGTCGAGACGCAGGATACGAACTTCGATATCCTGTCCCACCTGAACTTCGTCCTCGGGGTTGCTGACCTTGTGAGCCGCCAGTTCCGAGACGTGCAACAAACCTTCCAAATCGGGTTCCAGTTCGACGAACACGCCAAAATTGGTGATTTTCGTGACCTTCCCGGTAACCACCGTGCCAGGGGCGTACTTGTCGGGAATGGTGTCGACCCAGGGATCCCCGTGTAGTTGCTTCAGGCCCAGGGCGATGCGGCGGCGATCCTCATCGACGGAGACAATCTGACACTCGATTTCGTCCCCTTTCTTGAGCATCTCGCTGGCGTGTGAAATCTTACGCGTCCAGGACATATCGCTTACATGCAGCAGACCATCGACCCCTTCCTCGAGTTCGATGAAGGCACCGTAGTTGGTGAGATTCCGAACTTTTCCCTTGACCACCGCGCCAATGGGGTACTTCTCGCCCACATTGTCCCAGGGGTTTGGCTGAGTCTGCTTCATGCCCAGGGAAATTTCCTGTTTGTCGGTGTTGATGTTGAGCACCACCACCTCGACCTTGTCGCCGATGTTCACCAGCTCGCTGGGATGGTTGACGCGACGGGTCCAGGACATTTCGCTGATGTGGACCAGACCCTCGATCCCATCTTCCAGGCGGACGAACGCCCCGTAGGACATGACATTGGTGACTTCACCCATGACCTTGGAACCAATCGGGTACTTTTCGCCGATGTTGTCCCAGGGACTTTTGGATTTCTGCTTCAGGCCCAGCGCGATTTTTTCCTTCTCGCGATCGACATTCAGAATGACCACTTCGATCTCGTCGTCGATGCTGACCATGTTCGAGGGATGATCGATGCGGCCCCAGCTCATATCCGTGATATGCAGCAACCCGTCGATTCCTCCCAGGTCCACGAAGGCGCCGAAATCGGCGATATTCTTGACGATCCCCTTGCGCAGTTGACCTTCCTCGAGTTGATCCATCAGCTTGCGTTTCAGGTCGGCTCGGCGATCCTCGATCAGCTTACGGCGCGAGACCACGATGTTCCGGCGCGGTTCGTCGATTTTGAGGATGACACACTCGATTTCCTGTCCAATGAAATCGGCAATTTCATTGGGCCGACGAATATCCACCTGGCTGGCCGGCAGGAAGACATTCACGCCGATGTTGACCAGCAGGCCTCCCTTGATCTTGCGGACCACGGTCCCCTTGATGATGTCGCCTTCGTGGCACTTCTCGATAATCCGCTCCCATTCGCGGATCCGGTCGGCCTTGCGCTTGGAGAGCAGGATCACGCCGTGGATATCTTCCATATCCTCCAGCAGCACTTCCACTATCTGGCCTGGTTCCGGAGGGGGTTCATGCGGTTCCCATTCCTCCCGCAGCACCAACCCTTCGCTCTTGAAGCCGACATCGACGAGCACTTCTTCGTCGTCTACGCGAATGATCTTGCCCTGAACGATTTCATTCGCATCGAAGGCCCGGGAAGAGCCGTCATAAAGGGCGTCCATCTCGGCCTGATCGTCGATCAATTCGGCCAGGGAACCGCCCAAGTAAGAGTCTAATTCGTCATCGTTAATTGAAAATTCGCGGAGTAAATGCCTGTCGACCATAAGATTCCCAAAGCCTGACCACTGGAGAATTCTCGTGAATTCAATCTCCAGCCCAGAAAACCAATTAGAGAAAGTGACGTTGTGCCCTAAGAAACCCCCTGTTTCTTAACCAAGGCGCACTAGATTATCATGAACAAGCGTACCTGCAACTGCGGCCATCCACCATAACCGAGATGACCTGCCAATGCCGGGAATGCGATCTATGATAATCACAGTTCAGCTTTTATATCCGATTTTCCCGTTGGTTGACCAGTCGAACCAGGCCTGAAGTGGAAAAGTTGCCGAAAATTTCGTGGATATCGGACACCCGACCCGAGAGGAGACGCTTGCGACCTTGATCCCCAGAACGTGTTGCGCTGAGTCAAGTTTTGAGTGGCGAGATTGAGCGGCGAAGACGGCTCGGATTGGGACTTTTTCGAGTCAATCCGTACCGCATGCAACCGGGGTAAAAATGCGGGTTAGGGAAGCAGACATCTGTGCGGTATCCGGGCCCCAGCCGCCCCGGGGCGCGTCAAAGTGAAAAGACACCAGCTTTTCTCTGCTTTTTCGCACCGACCAGATTGATCTTCAGCCCGAATTTTTCCCCAATCTTGACCGCTTCTCCCTGCGCGTAAAGCTGATTGTTAACGTACAAATCAAGCAGGTCGTCGCAGGACTTGGGGAACACCAGCAACATGCCCGGACAGAAATTCGTCAGGCTGGCCAGTTCAATCTTCATTTCCGCCAGGCGAACCGATACCTGTACCTTGAGGTGCAGTAACCGCCGCACCCGATTCACCAATTCCTCGGTTTCAATCGGCAGGTGGGGCGAAACTGCCTCGAGGTTCTCTTCGCGGTAATTGTATCCACTCGTTTCGTAGGCATCCTGTTCATACTCCTCTTCAGGCTCTGCCTGCATGGGGAGAGTTTCGACCGGACCGATCACGTAAAACGTCGATGTGTCGTTTGCTCCCGAAATTCGCAGCGGAAGCATCTGTGCCTGTGCCGTGGGAGTGGCCCACTTGATTGCCATCGAGAGGTCCTGGGAATGAATCGCATGGCTTTTTCCCGATTGAGCCTCCTCGGGCAAAAGCTGATAACTCCATTCCAGGGCCAGTGTTTGCAAGCGAGAGTGCTGCGATTCATCGGGATGCCGGATCCATTCCGGGAGAGGTAAGGTCTCCGGAATCGCCACCAGATACCCCCCTTCCTCGCCAAGGAGAAAGGAGACCACAATCCCGGGAACGACCAGGGCCTGGGCAGTATCGGAGTCGTGCTGCCAGGGGGCGGGTTCCCCCAGTTCGAGGGACCAGTTTTCCTCGAAACAGGCATTGAGCGAGTACGTGATATCCGCGAGTTGCTCTCGGCAGAGAGCCATTACGGTATCAAACTCGGGAATCGACGCGGACATATGTCTGTCGTTGAAAGAAGCGCTCTGTCAAGGGAAACCAGGGAAAAAAGTGAGTAACGGCTGGGGCTGGCTGCTGGCATACCGCAGCCCCCTGGTTTTCTGTGTAACCTTTAATAATACATCGATCGAATCCAAGCCCGGACTGCACGCGAAAAGTGTTAAAAGGAAACGATTTTGCCAGTCGAATCTCAGTTTGCGGGAAAAGAAACGCGTCGGAACACGTTTTTTAAGGGTGCATCCACGAAATCCAGGGCGAGTTATTGACATTCCATCAAGGCAGGTTAGTATTTGTGTACCGCTCCCCTGCACCTACTCCCCAGTGGGACCAACTGAGTGGCCGCCCTTCCCAGGGATTCGGCAGTCGTCTGGAATCTGTTCCGCATGTCTGCGCGATAACCGGCTGGATTCTCTCTGTTGCAGACCCTCACAATAGCTTCCCGCCTGTTTTCCTGCTTACCCGGATAGCGACTCCATCGTTCCTGGCATGTCAGATTGACCTTGATCATTCTCGGAAATGCCTGCGGTTGCCCGACCCGGGAAAAATCTCGAACGTCCCGCGTACACCATCCAACCCGACCGACACTTTTCGGAGAGAAAACTATGCAGACCCTGGCTTTTTTTGGTTTTCCCGGCCATATCGAGCTGATCATATTTCTAGTGATCGTGCTGATCTTCTTCGGTAAGCGCCTGCCCAGTGCCATGTTTTCCGTGGGAAAAAGCATTACTGAATTGAAAAAGGGGATGCATGAGGGCTTACACGAGGACGACGACGAGCCCGCGAAGCCAAAATCCATCGATAAAAACGCTGACTAAGCCGGCCACTCTCTGCCACGCCTCGTTAACACTTTGTATTTTTCTAAGACGTTTCCCTATTGGAGGCATCCCATGTTCTCACCCGGTTGGACGGAAATGGTCATTCTGGGCTTCATTGCCCTGATGTTGTTTGGCAAGCGATTGCCGGAAGTCGCACGCAGTCTCGGACAAGGATTCGTGGAGTTCAAAAAGGGGATGCGCGGTTTTGAAACGGACATGCATTCGGCCGTTTACAGCGAGCCTGCCCCCCGACAAAAACAACAGCGGGAAAATCGCATCGAGGAAGACTTGCGCCCCACGGGGGATAAATTCGAAATGCCGGAAGGCTCCGACGAGTCGAACGATACCGACAACCAGCATGCAGTGAATGCGTAAGTGGTTCGCCGCGTCACGCCTGGCCGAAACGCACGCGAGCCATTTGCCCGGTTGAAGCACGATAAGCCGCCCCGGGCCATTCCCCCTCACGCGTTCCCACACCCAATGCTCCCACGCTTCCCATCCCCCCTGATTGTTAAGGAGTGATTGCTCCAAAGGCTCTCAGCCGCCCGGACGAACAAAAGCCGTGCCTGTTGTTGACGACGGGAGAAAACGTGCTTACCATCGGAATTCCGGTTATCAGTTAATTCTGATCCGTTGATGTGCATTTCCCTGAAGTTTGATACCAGCCATGGGGGTAGTGATGTCCGAATTGCAGACTGGCAATATTGAGAGTGTTTTGCAGGAAGAACGACGTTTCCCCCCGCCAGCGCAGTTTGTTCCGCGTGTCAGCTTCAAGACGGAAGCCGAGTATCAGGCTGCCTGGGATCATGCCGAGCGCGATCCCGCAGGCTATTGGGGGCGTCTGGCGAACGAAAATCTGACTTGGGATGTCCCCTTCCAGACTGCGATGTCAGGTGATATGCCCGAGACGAAGTGGTTCCTGGGGGGGAAGTTGAATGCGTCCAGCCAGTGCCTGGATCGTCACCTGGAAACATTGGGAAACAAGGCGGCCATCATCTGGGAAGGGGAGCCGGGCGATTCCCGCGTGTTACGGTATCAGGATCTGCATCGGGAAGTCTGCCGGTTTGCCAATGTCCTCAAGCGGATGGGCATCCAGACGGGGGATCGTGTCACGTTGTATATGCCGATGGTCCCCGAACTGGCCATTGCCATGCTGGCATGCGCCCGGATTGGCGCCACGCACTCCATCATATTTGGTGGGTTCAGTTCGGATGCCGTCGCTGAACGCAATAATGATGCCCAGGCGAAACTGGTCGTGACGGCCGATGCCGGCTGGCGTCGCGGCAAGGAAGTACCTCTGAAGGCTGCTGTCGATGAAAGCCTGGCGAAATCTCCCAGCGTGCAAAAAGTGATCGTCTATCAGCGGACAGGGGCCGAAGTGACCATGGTGCCCGATCGCGATTACTGGTGGCACGAACTGATGGAGCACGAATCCGCCGAGTGCGAGGCGACTCCCGTCGATAGCGAACATCCCCTGTTCATTCTGTATACGTCGGGCAGCACGGGGAAGCCGAAAGGGGTGTTGCACACGACCGCCGGCTACATGCTGGGCACAACGATGTCCACCCGCTGGGTCTTCGATTTGAGCGAAACCGATACCTACTGGTGCACTGCGGATATCGGCTGGGTGACCGGGCACAGCTATGTGGTGTATGGTCCGCTCTCCAACGGGGCCACAACCGTGATGTACGAAGGGGCTCCCAACTGGCCCGATGAAGGGCGATTCTGGCAGTTGATCGAGAAATACCGGGTCAGCCTGTTTTACACGGCACCGACGGCGATACGGGCCTTCATGAAATGGGGGGATCACTGGCCTCAGCAGTCGGATCTGTCGAGCTTGCGTTTGTTGGGAACCGTGGGAGAGCCGATCAACCCCGAAGCCTGGATGTGGTACCATCGCGTGATCGGTCAGGAAAAATGCCCGATCGTGGATACCTGGTGGCAAACCGAAACGGGTGGCATCATGATTTCGCCCCTGCCGGGTGTCACCGTCACCAAGCCCGGGAGTTGCACGAAACCTCTGCCGGGAATCGTGCCGGCCATCGTTGACGAACAGGGACGGGAGTTGGGGGTCAATCAGGGGGGATTGCTGGTCATGAAGCAACCCTGGCCCCACATGCTGAGGACGTTGTACGGCGATCACGAGCGGTTCAAGGATACCTATTTTTCGAAAATCCCGGGGTGTTATTTCGCGGGGGATGGTGCCCGCAAGGATGCCGATGGGTACTACTGGGTGATGGGCCGCGTGGACGATGTGCTAAACGTCGCCGGGCATCGCCTGAGTACCATGGAAGTGGAATCCGCCCTGGTCGGGCATGAATATGTCACCGAAGCGGCGGTGGTCGGCTTCCCCCATGAATTGAAGGGAGAAGGGATCTGCTGTTTTGTGACCCTCAAGAATGGCGAAGAAACCGAAGCGGTGCGGCAGGAATTGATCCAGCATGTGCGCAAGCAGATCGGCGCGATCGCCACTCCGGACCAGATTCGTTTTGCGGCCTCCCTCCCCAAGACCCGCTCGGGAAAAATCATGCGGCGTTTGCTTCGCGATATCGCCGCGGGACGGGAATCGGCGGGGGATACCACCACCCTGGAAGACTACTCCGTCCTTGCCAAGTTACGCGAAACCGAGGACGCCTGACGCGGAGGCAGGTCGGAGAAACCGCTTTCCGAAACCGAGCCGCGCCTGCGGGCGATACTGGTTCGTCGAAGTCAGCGGTCATAGTTTTTTACCGGGATCGGAAAACCGGGGTAACTCCCGGGCAAGAGGGCACATTCCAGGATCAAGGCGCGATACATGCCCGATCTGCATATTCTGGAAGCGGGAACCTGGTGGACGGCGGGGATAATACGACAATTCCCTCGGTGGCAGGAGTCTGTTCACGGTGCACGGACGGCGGAATCGCTATGGGAGGGGCAGCGATCATCCGCGGGGGGGCTGATCCTGCTCGATTTTTCCTCTGCTGCCGACGAGTGCGTAAAGACACTCGAACAGAAGCCCCAAGGGGCCACCGCGGTTATGTTTCTGGCCATTTTAGGGCGTGAGCAAGCATCGTGTGGTGCAGATTGCCTGCGTGCAGGCTGCGTCGCGTATGTGGTTCAGCCTGTTCCTTTGCCGGAATTGGGTCAACTCTGTCGACAACTCCTGTCTCGACAGCGGGAAATGGATTAAAAGTCTGTTGCGGAAAGGTTTCGATCTGGGAGCACGCATGCCTATAATGAAGCATGAGGACTTGACGCTCATTATCCGACACGGATTGAACCATAAAAATGCCTGAACTTACTGCTGCCAGCCTGGCATCGATTGAACTGCCGGAGTTACATAAAAATCTTGGAGAACTGAAAGCGGTGCGGGAAATCGCGACGGATGCCGATGGTGTCTGTCGAGTCACGGTTGCCTTGCCCGTGCCCGGCTATTCCCGGTGCGAGGAGTTGACCCGCGAGATTACGTCGGCTCTGCAATCGCAAGACGCCCGTCTACGCGAAGTCCAAGTGAAGTACACACTGGATATCAAGGGTCCGCAATCCGGCGGAAGTGTCGGTTTGCGCGTCAAGAATGTGATCGCCGTCGGTAGTGGGAAAGGAGGCGTGGGCAAAAGTACGATCGCCGCTAGCTTGGCCTACGCCTTGCAATCCATGGGGGCCCAGGTCGGGTTGTTGGATGCCGATGTGTATGGTCCCAGCATACCTCAGCTGACGGGGGCCACTGGTAAACCGGAAGTTCGCGAACATCTCAACCCCAATGGCGCGGTAATCCAGCGGATACACCCCGTGATGCATCAGGGGCTGGCGATCATGTCCATCGGTTTTCTGATCCCGGAACAGGAGGCCGTCATCTGGCGTGGTCCGATGCTGCACAAATTGCTGACACAATTCCTTTCGGAAACGGAATGGGGGAATCTGGATTACCTGATCGTCGATATGCCTCCCGGTACCGGGGATGTGGCCTTGACGCTCTCCCAGATGCTGTCGCTGGCAGGGGCCGTGGTGGTCTGTACGCCTCAGAAGGTGGCCCTGCTGGATGCCGTCAAGGCAATTGCCATGTATCGCAAGGTCAACATTCCGATCCTCGGGATGGTGGAAAACATGACGGGCGAACTGTTTGGCCGGGGGGGAGCAGAGCAGACGGCCCGGGACCAGGTGATTCCCTTCCTGGGCGAAGTTCCCAGCGATGCCCGGATTCGCGTGCATGGCGACGACAGTCGGCTGCAGGCGCTGTTGCTGGAGGAGAATCCTTCGCGGGAGGCCTTGCGGAGCGTGGCGGCGAATCTGACGCTGGAAATGGCACGTCAGTATTTCAAGAAACCGGCGGCTCCCACTCTGGAAATTTTGTAAACACGGCAGGGACCGATTGAAGACACATGATTGATCAAACACGTCAGGAACCGCTCCAGCTTCCCACGCTTCAGGAGATCATCGATGAATTTGAATTCCTGGGGGACCGAGAGGCTCAAATCGACTATCTCATCGATCTGGGATTGGAACTGTCTCCGTTGCCCGAGGAGGCCAAAACCGAACAAAACCGCGTGCATGGGTGTCAGAGCAATGTCTGGATGCTGACCAACTTCCCCCCCGAAACGGGACGACTGCACTTGCGAGCCGAAAGCGACGCGATGATCGTCAGTGGACTGATCGTGGTGCTGCTGGCCTGTTACCAGGGAAAAACGGCGACGGAAATTCTCGAATTTAATCCCGCCGAGGTGTTCAATCGGCTCGGCATCGATCGTCACATCAGCCCGCAACGCAAGAACGGGTTGTTTGGCATGATTCAGCGCATCCGGCAGGCTGCTCAACACCAGTTGACATAATCGCGACGGAGCGATTCCCGGCACAATCGGCGGCAGGAACGGAAGGCGGCGCCGGGCCACGCGGCTAGAAGGCTCGCGGGGGTCCGCCAGTTTATCCCACTTTTCCCGCACAGTTACCAATGCGATAAATTTTGTCTCGAAAATGCCCGGAAAACTAGCCGCGCCCGTCAGGAAGCGGGCCAGACTGGGGGCTGGTTTATCGCAACGCATTGCTAGTATTGATGTTGCGGCAAAGTGTGTTCCGGTGGGAAACGCCCGCGTGGCCCGCTTCCTGACGGGCGCGGCTAGTTCGTCAATGCCAGCAAACCTGTATTATTAACCCGGGCGGAAAATCCAGTTTAAGTATTTCGCGGGGGAGCCCGCGGAAGAAAAGGGAACAACAATGAGCACTTCGCAAAAACCATTCGACGTGCAGGCAATTCGGGCGGAGTTCCCCATCCTGCAACGCCCGGACGGGCATGGGCGAACCTTGGTCTATCTCGATAGTGGGGCTTCCGCGCAGAAACCGCGGCGGGTAATCGACAGGGAAATCGAAGTGTATACCCGTTATTACGCAAACGCGTATCGCGGCGTCTACGAATTCGGTCAACTGGTGGATGATAATCTCGAGTTGACTCGCGAAACCGTGCGGGAATTTCTAGGCGCCAGTCAGAAGGAGGAGATCATATTTACCTCGGGCACGACGATGTCGCTCAACCTGGTGGCCTCCAGTTGGGGACGGCATGTCCTGCGGCCCGGGGATGAAATCCTGTTGACGGAGATGGAACACCACGCGAATATCGTCCCCTGGCAAATGATCGCCCAGCAGCAGGGGGCCGTGGTGAAGTATGTGCCACTCACCCCCGAGGGCCGACTCGACCTGGCGCGATTGCCGGAATTACTGACCCCACGCACGAAAATTGTCGCCATTACGGGCATGTCGAACGTGCTCGGTACGATCGTCGATCCCCGCCCGCTGGCGGAACTGGTCCATCGCGTGGGGGCCGTGCTGGTCTGGGATGCCGCCCAGTCAATTCTCCACCAGTCGGTGAATGTTCAGAGCGACGGCATCGATTTCCTGGCCTTTTCCGGGCATAAGATCTACGGGCCGAGTGGCGTGGGGGTGCTGTACGGTCGGCGGGAACTGCTCGACCAGATGCCTCCATTTCATGGGGGCGGACACATGATCGACCGTGTCTTTCACGACTATTCGACGTTCTCGCAGCCCCCGGCGAAATTCGAGGCGGGAACGATTCCCATCGCCCAGGCGATTGCGCTCGGCGACGCCATCGCGTTCGTGCAGGAAATCGGGTACGACGCCATCCAGACACATGAAAACGGACTGCTGAAACATGCCCTGATGCGGCTCTCGGACATTCCCGGACTGACCATTTACGGCCCGCCTATCGAGGAAAAAGGGGCGATCGTCAGCTTTACACTGAAAGGGGCGCACCCGCAAGATGTCGCCTTTCTGCTAAACAGGCAAGGGGTATGCGTGCGTCATGGACATCACTGCACAATGCTGCTGCACGAGAAACTCGGCATTCCCGCCAGTATCCGAGCCAGCCTGGCGGTCTATAACACGCTGGCCGAAATCGATCAACTTGCCGATGGACTCGATTTTGTTCGCAAACGCCTGAGACTGGTCTAACAGCGTGAGAAGTTCTTCTCACGAGGTCAAAATACAGGAATACCAAATTCGGTCGAACTAGCCGCGCCCGTCAGGAAGCGGGCCAGACTGGAATCTGTATTGTTGCAATGATTTGACATTACTGAGGTTATGTCATAGCGATGTCCAATGGGAAACCGCCCGACTGGCCATCTTACCGACGGTCGCGGCTATTTTTCTGGACATTATCGAGACAAAATTTGCCGCATTGGAAACTGTGTGAGACCTCCGGGTTAGCCGACTTGCAGTTGTTCCTCGAGCATGCAGACGATTTCCTGGGCGGTCCATTCGCGGGCGGAAATTTGCATGGAAGAATTCCGTTGCAGCATCTCCTTCATCTTGCGTTCCGCGGACATCACGGTGCTGTGATTGCGTCCGCCGAACTGCTTTCCAATTTCATGGTAGGCGGCGTTCGTCCATTGACGGGTGAGGTACATGGCCAGCATGCGGGGCTGGGCCAGTTGGCGCGTCCGCTTGGGGGAGATCAGGTCCTGCTGATGCACGCCAAACAATTCGCAGACCGCGTGTTGGATATCGGCGGCCCGCACGATTCGCAGGCAGTCGCGTTCGAAATCGCGGAGGGCATCGCGGGTGGCCCCCAGGGTGATGGCGCGGCCCGTCATTTGATGATAGGTCCGCATGCAATTGACGGCCCCGAGGAGTTCCCTGGCGTTCCGGGTAAACTTGCGGGCGATGTGTTCAATGGCCTCTTCCGTAATGGGCAGCGCCATTTTCACTGCCCGTTGCCGCACGATGTCGCGACGATTTTGTTCATCGGGTGTTTCCAGGCGGGTTACCAGGCCGGACAGAAAGCGTGAACAGAGCTCCGGTCTCACATTGGTGAGCATCTTGGGATGCCGGTCGGCTGCCAGCACAATCTGGCGCCCATAGGCCAGCAGGTCCTGAATCGTATGGCAGAATTCTTCCTGAATCCCCTTTTTGGCGTCCAGGAAATCGATGTCGTCCACGAGCAGGGCGTCGATGGAGCGGAACTTCCGCCGAAACGCGGGGAGCGTTTTTTCTCGCAAGGCCTTGGTGTAATAGTTGGCGAACGCTTCCGCTGTCAGGTAGGTGGTGGTCAATTCAGGATAACACAGACGGATTTCCGCGTGAATCCCTTCCAGCAGATGGGTTTTCCCGATGCCGACTCCGCCATACAGATAGAGCGGATTGTATTTTTCGCCCGGTTGTTCAGCGACCAGGCGGGCCATCGACAGGGCGGCCTGATTTCCCGAACCGGGGACGAAATCGTCCAGTCGGGCGAAGCGTCGCCGGCGCGGTACGCCCCGCGGCGTGGACGAGGTTTCCGCGCCCCCAGGTTCGCGAAGTGCGAGCAACTGGGGGTTTGTCTCGGCTTCGTTTCCAACAAGCGCGGCCGACGAAGTCCCTTTCATCGACCGCGCCATGTTCACGGTCTGCAGCACGGAACCCGAACCGGGGTTCACGCTCATGCTGGTGGCACGTTCATCCACTTCAAAACGGATCTGCATGGATAACCCCAGCAGGCGTTGAGCCGTGGCGAGTGCGATCTCGCGGAATTCCCGGATCATGAACTTGATCATGAACGGACTGGCCAGGCCAATCGTGAGAACATCCCCTTGCAGGGAGAAAATCGACCGGCCCTCGAACCACTTCCGATACCGAGGCGTCCCGATCGCTGCCTGCAGGGCTTCCGCGAAATTTTCACAGGCCAGATCCTGTTTGGAAATTTCGGCCTGCATTGAACTCTCAATGTTCGAATGAATCCATTCGGGCGGCATCTTGCAACCCCATCTCCACCGTTTCTTCCGGCACCTCAACGGGCGGAGAAAGGCAGGACGACGACCACGTGTCGTGGGCGGCAATCCATCGGAAACACTGTTTCAACTTCCGGCTTCGGTGTGTTGAACAACTTCCATGTGCAGTGGTGGCGAGGGCAGACTCGTTCGCTAAGTCTGTATTCCGGGTAGCTTTTCCCCAGGGACGTACCCTAAGCCGACCTGTTCGTCGAAGTGTGTCGAATACAGGGAGGCTAAACGACGTCCGAGTTCGTTGTGTTGGTGAGAAAACGGTATGTTAAATTGACGGAAAGGCAGTCCTGTCCGAACGAAGGTTCGGGCATTTCCCGCACACGCGGCGCTGTTGCGCTGGGAGCACGATGACCGGGTACTTTCCCGGGACCTGCTCGGCGAACATGTCCGCTGATGTGCGACTCACTCAGCAGGTCCGATCGTATCGATCCGAAATTTGCTGTCAAATGTAAAAACTCGACAAACACATAAGCTTTTTTGATCCACTCGCGAGGATGACGAAAATCCTTGAATAATAACGCATTGCAGGAGGAGGTGTCGCGAGAGTGGACTTGGCCCCCATGTGCAAAATGTGTTTCTTGTTAAGATGCCTCCTCGGCCAGCCAGCAAAAGTGGACCCACTGACGGCCCCACGGAACAAATCCGCAAGAATCGTAAAGCTTTATTGCCGGTAGATTTCTGGCATCCACGCCCAGGAAGAACGGGCGATCCGCGAAATCCTCGTTTGACAAAACGGAGTCAATTGCATATCGCGCCAGCCCATGCCGACGAAATTCCGGCAAGATCCCCAAGTAGGTGATTTCCATCTGATTCATTCGCGGGTGGTGGGCCAGCAGCACGACTCCCGCCGTGTCTCCGCCGTGCTGAATCCAGTACCAGAATCGGGGATCAAAGTCTCCCTGCAACCGGTGGGTCCGCAAGGCATCTCGTCCTGTCTTGCGGCCAACTAGTTCGGGAAAATCAGCGGAATCGCGGTATGTCCCCTCGATCAACTGTTCCAGGGCCGGGCTGCCGTGTTCCTCCCCGATGGAAAGCAACCGGATCGGTATGCCGGCAGACAGTTTCATTGCCTCGCTTGCATCGTTGTCGGCTGTGGACCGCGCAGCCGGCCGGTTCACGGAGTTTCGGGGCGACTGCATAAAGATCAAGTCCCCTATTTTGGGGATTCCGTGTCGCGTAAACAGTTTCGAAATCGCCAGCTCATTGCAGCAAAGCAGACTTTGTATGTATTCACAGGATCGCTCCCGCGCCAGGCGCAGCGCCCCCTGCAGCAACAGGTTTTCCAACTCCGACGAATCGGGACAAGCGTGGTCGCAACGTGGCGGAAAGATCGTGGCCGAGTCATCCGGCTGGCAATAAACGAGGATCACGCCAGAGATCGCGGGCGTGGCCTGTGTTTCGTGACTCTCAAGGGCGATCAGCAAATTCCAGTCATCGAGTTGATTTGTCCCGTCCGATTCCAGAAGATGCGTTAACTCCTGTGCAAGGCTTTGCGCGGCGGGATCCGATTCCAGCAGGTGCAACGCCTCGCGTTGTTCCAGTTCAGTTTGGGCAAGCCGCAACGAATAACGGATGGACATGCGGGAGATTCCGTTGTGTAGAGATTGAAGACCCCCCAGTCGGGCGGATGCCGTCGTTGAGTCATTGTCACAGCATAACCGAAGCCTGTCCGCCTGGTAAGTTGTGAATTGTGTTCGGCCAGGGGGGCCAGCAGCAGGGATTTTCCGGCGGATGCGTTTTGTGTTGAGATTTGAAACCGGGGAACCGAGACCACGTCAAGCAAGCCTGCGGTTGAATGGCATGGCGGGAGTGTGCGAGGATGTATTTTGCCAATCCGTGGGGTTTAGTTGGTCTGCTGGCCCTGCCTGCCATCGCGTTGATTCATTTATATCATCGCCGATTTCCCCCCCTGGAAATCGCGGGATTGCATTTGTGGGGGGCGGAACTTCGCAAGGAGTCACCGGGGCGAACTCGCGAGCGTCTCCCCTGGACGCGCACTTTGCTGCTGGAATTGCTGGCAGCGCTATTGATTACCCTGTTGCTGGCCGAGCCCCGCGCGGGGGGATTCGACACGAGGCCGCATCTGGTGCTCGTCCTCGACAACTCGGCTTCCATGGCGGCCCGGGGGGAGCATGGGGGCGAGTCGTCGCGCGATCGCGCGTTGAAGTGGCTCAAGGAACAGGAACCGCGTCTCGGCCGGACGGGCCTGTTTTCCGTGTTGACGACGGGACGCCGCCCCACGCTGATTGCCGGGCCTCGAGCCGACTGGACCGAGATGCTCGAAACTCTGGAACGCTGGCAGCCGCTGGAAACTCACCATGCCTTTGCTCCCACTTGGGATCTGGCGGCACAACTGGCCGGCGATGAAGGGGAACTGGTATTCCTGACCGATCAACTTCCACCCGAACAGACACCGATGCCGCGGCAGATGGAAGTCCGCGCGGTGGGACAACAACAGAATAACGTGGCCATAACGGCGGCACGCTGGCTGTTCGACGTAGAATCGGGCGAGGGAAATTTGTTCGCGCGGATAGCTAACCTCGGGAACGAACCTGTCGAGGTGCAACTTCAGGCGGTTGCCAAGGGCCAGGCCGTCATCAAGGAAACCCACACCCTGTCCGCCGGGGCCGAGAAATCGTTTGAATGGATCCTGCCTGGAGGCTTGGGGCAGTTGGTTCTTCAGGCCATCGCCCCGGGCGATCCCTTGGCGATAGATCACGAACTGACGTTGATCGAACCGAAAGTCCGCCTCGTGACGGTGGCTGTCACACTTCCTTCGACTCACCCTGCCTTTGAGCCTGTCCGTCGGATTCTGGGGGTGATGCCGCTGGTTCAATTGGGAGACCCTGGATCCGCGGATTTAATCATTGCCCCTGCCAGCGACGTTCCCGTGGGACCGCGGGGGTTGTGGTGGCTGGGCGTTGGGCCGGTCCGCTTGGATGAAGCGGACCGGAATGCCGCAAAAACAGTGATTGGGCCTTACTTGATCGAAAAACAGCACCCCTTGATGAACGGCATCGTACTGGGAGGCGTTGTGTGGGGAGGCGTGCAGACGCCTCCGAGCGGAGTCACGCCCATCGTGAGCACGGGAACTTCATTGCTGTTGGGACAGTGGTCGAATCTTCCGCTCCCTGCGTATCTGCTGAACATCGACTTAACGGCATCGAATCTGTCCGAAAGCCCCGACTGGCCGATCTTCTGGACAAACTTGGTTGAAGAGTGCCGTGCCAGCCGACCCGGCTTTCGCCGCTGGAATTTTCACCTGGAGGAATCGATTCCCTTCACCCTCGATCCGGCCCGGCTTTCGGAACCCGCTCCACTGGAACTGGTTCACAAGGGGGTAGCAAAACCGCTGATTCGCATGGAAGCCGTCCAAATTCCGCCCAGAGACAGCATCGGGGTTTACGAGGTCCGGGATGGCGAGAACTCCGTGGGACGCTTTGCAGTCAATTTTCTGGACCGCGAAGAATCCAATCTGCAAGACTTGTCCTCGGGTGTCCGGCATGCCCTGATGCCCAATACCGTCAGCGGCATTCACTGGGACAACCCGTTTTCCTGGTTGCTGGTCCTGGGACTGCTGGTCGTGTTGCTGGTGATCTTCTCGGACTGGTATGTGTTGCGACGCAAACGGTAGCCAATCCACCGTCGATACCTGCTCCCTCCGCAAATTCCTGTCGTTGGGGGGAGCAAGACTCTCCTCGCCCGAAGTACCCCTCGTTGCGGTACGTGCGAGCCAACAAGAGCCGCGCGCGTGGGCAAGTCTTCAGGATTATTGCGACAGCTTGAATTTCAGGGAGAGCGCTCCGGAGTTGTCTGCCAGGCTGCCCCAGTCCTCTCGGCAGCGGACAAATATTTGCCCATCCTGCGTTGCGGTGAACGTCCCTTGGGCGGCCAGTTCAAATGGTTCGCTGAGGCTGTAATCGTCAAAATAAACGGCCAATAACCGCCCCTTGCCCGATTCGTCGCCATCCGCCGAGAGCGGTTTGGCATCCTTTTCGAGCGTCCATGTCCCTTCTGCCGTGTAGGCATAGGTTTCGCCTTGCTGGGCCTCCAACCGTGTTGCCTGCCATCCCCGGGCTGCCTCCACCTTGGAAACCAGCACCCGACTCCCTCGGACCCGCTGCGGCTTGGTTTTCCAGTCCCAACTGCACAAATCAACTCGATACCCCGGTTCCAGGTTCTGCAGGAACAGGCGATGCTCGAATTCGATTTCCGCCGCCATGGTGCCGTACACCGTCCAGAACGTTACGCCCTGTTGCTCTGCCATCAAGGCCAAACCCAAGGGCTTGAAACGAGCCGTATAATTCTCGTTAAATCCCAGTAAATGACACAACGACCAGCGCCAGGCGTAATTCTGCCAGGAATCCCCCGTGAATTGAGCCAGGTCGACCACATCCTTCAACGGTTTCGGTTCACCACTCTTCAAATACGCGATCACATGGTCGTGACAGTTAACCGACTTATCTTCCGCACCTCGCCAATACTGCCCTACCTCCGCCATTCCCTCGCTGTACCAAGTAGGCCCGGTGCTTCCGAAGGTTTGGGCGCAATAGGCATGTACCGCCTCGTGTTGAGGCGTCCCCCTGTCCGCCACCGCATAGACAATCGACTTCGCCTGCCAGGCACGTCCCAGGGTTCGTTTTTGGGTCGACGTCACACCGCCGCCACTCGCCACGCTTTCCCGCCCTTCAGGCGACAACATCCCCGCAGGCCAATTCGCCAGATTCTTGACGACATACATTTCGATCACTTGGGCGTTCTTCTTACCCCAGTACCGGGAAATGAGCCCCAGCATGGTCTCTAGCCGCTCCAGCAATTCCTGGGCTTCCTTGGCTGTTAAATCCGTCCGTACAATGAAATTAGCCGATTTGTATTCCGCCACTACGGAACCGCCAGCCGACTGCCCGGCAGGGGGCACCCGCCGCGCTTGCCCCCACATTTCCCCGGGCGAGCCGATACATATCGCTAACGCGCCCGCCAGTGTGACGAGAAATCCCTTCATACGCCCGTTCAACATTGTTTCCCCACTGCAGGACCTGATTGAAATCAACGGTTGGATACGCGTAACCATCTATCCAGAAAGGGAATACAGAAAATAAAAGAGTGCGCCCGGCGGGATTCGAACCCACGACCTACGGTTTAGGAAACCGTCGCTCTATCCTGCTGAGCTACGGGCACGCCGCACGGAGCCAGTATCACCCATTTCCACGGGATGTTCAAGTTGGAAAATCCCCCGAGGCACCACTTCTGGATTTGAGGATGACTGGTCGGATAACGCGGGAACAGGATTGTACTCTGGTCGGCAGACTTCCCCTTTCGCCTCGCGGCTCACGGTAGCTCCTGCGATTTTTGATTGCCCCTGTCTTGAAAGCTACTCCCGGCAACGGTTGATTCCCCTGCGGAAGTTGGGCTGTCGTGGGGGCATTCAGTCTCGCGCAGGTGTGGAGGCGCGAGCCCCGGTTTCGGACTGGTCTTGCGTTGGTTTTTGTCCTCCAGTACGATCCCGTTTGTACGGAAATCAGAGTGGAATAGCTTATTATTTCTCCAAAAGTATCTAGCCACGGATGGCTCAATTCATTCCCATAACCACGGGTCCTCGGAATCCCCGGGATGCCGTTGCGTCGGAACATTCGCGCCCCTTGTTGCGAACCAACATTGCCTGGACGTTCGTGGGGCAAGTTACCCATGCCGCGTCTCAGTTGGCAATACTCTGTGTACTGGCGCGCCTTGGCACGGAGACCGCCGTCGGTGAGTATTCCCTGGCGCTGGCGGTTACCACGCCCATCTTCATGGTCTTCAACCTGCACCTGAGGGTGGTACAGGCCACGGACCAGGAACACCAGTTTCAACTGCCAGACCTGATGGGGTTGCGACTGCTAACATCCTTTCTGGCAGTTCTGGTCGTGGCGGTCTGGGCAGGATTTCTGGATTCGTGGAGCCTGATCCTGGCGACATTTTGCCTGGCCTGTGGGCGAGCCGTGGAGTCGATTTCCGAGTTATTGTACGGCGAATTTCAGCGTCTCGAAAATATGCGGTTCATTTCTCTCTCCAGCATCATTCGAGGCATTTGCGGTGCCTTGGCGTTCTTGGCGTGCTATTTGCTGACCCGTAATGTTGTCATGGCGATTGTCGCCATGAGTTGTATTTCGCTGGCGTGCCTGCTTTTTCTGGATGGCCGGATGATCTCCCTGTTGGCGGAAGCGTCGGCCCCTCCCTGGTATCGAGTAGCATGGCATCAGGCCAGGATCCGGCAGGTGCTGTTCCTTGCCGTGCCTGCCGGTTTTGTCAATGCCACCAATGCCTGGATGATTAATATCCCCCGGATTGCGCTACAGCACTTCCATGGAACCGCGGCGCTGGGATTGTTTGCCGGGGTCAGCTATTTCATGGTCGCGGGGGGCACGATCATCCTGGCGGTAAATCAATCGGTCCTGGCGCGGCTGGCGAAATACGCCAGCACGAATCGCTCGGCCTTTCATCGCCTGCTTGTCAAGGTGATGGCATTGAATATCGCCTGTGGTGCGGCGGGTGTCGGCATGGCTTTTTTCGCGGGTGATTTCCTGCTGCTGCATCTGTTTGGATACGCCGACCCAATTCTGTCACGCTGCTTCACGATCGTGATGCTGGCTGCGGGAATCCGCTATGCCGCGCGTCCCTTCGTGGTGGCCTTGCGGGCCGAAAAACAGATGTGGTCGATGGCCTTTGCTTATGTGTTTGCCATCACATCGGCCCTATTGGCCTCGCTGTTGCTGATACCTCGATACGCTCTTCTCGGTTCGGCGATAGCCTGCTTAACGGTGGCCTGTTGTGAACTCGCTGCGGTTATCGTGGCGTTCCTGTACGCCAGGCGACGTGCCCGTTACGCGCGGGCCACTCTGCATGCCATCGACGATCCCCCTGGAAATTCCGCCAAACTCTCCGCGTAAGGTCCTGCCATGAACAAAACCCTGGATTTCTGTTTGGTTGGTGCCCCCAAGTGCGGCACAACTTCGCTGTTTAATTATCTCAAGCCGCATCCGGAAGTTTTCCTGCCCAAGGTCAAGGAGCCACATTATTACTGCACCGATTTTCCCGGTTATCGGCGTATCACGACGTCCCGGGAATACGAGTCGATTTTTGCCAGGTCGCTTCCCGGGCAGAAGCTGGGCGAAGCCTCCGTGTTTTACCTGTATTCCAAGGATGCGGTCCGGAATTTGATCCAGGAGCATCCTGCCTGCAAGATCGTTGCCATTCTCCGCCGTCCCATCGAAATGTTGCAGTCCTACCACCAGCAGTTGACGAACGGCTTCCGCGAGACCGAACTCGATTTTGAAAAGGCCTGGCAGCTTCGGCACGAGCGGAGTCTGGGAAAAAACATACCCGTCAACTGCCTGGAGGCTTCGCATTTGCAATACGGCGAAGTGGCCCGTTTCGGGGATCAGATTGAACGGATCTATCAATTTGTGCCCGAACAACAGGTGCTGGTCCTGTTTCACGAAGACCTGAAAACCGATACGCGGGGGACATATCTGAAACTTCTCGATTTCCTGGAACTTTCCAACGATGGTCGGCAACATTTTCCCAGATTCAATGAAAGCAAGGCCCACCGTTCACGCTTGATTTCCCGCCTGCTGATGCGACCACCCTACCCACTGAACCATGCCAAGCAATGGATCAAAAAGCAGTTCAATTGCCATCGATCCCTGCTGCGGCCGTTGTACTACGGCGTGTTGTACCGCAAGGAAGAAAAACAGCCCCTTTCCGATGCGTTTGTTCAATCGGTCATGCAGGCACACGAAGACGACATTCGCAAGTTGCAGTCGCTCACGGGACGCGATCTGTCGCATTGGCTCGTACCGCGCAAGCAAAGGGCCGCTTGAATCTGAACTCCGGCGGGCTTCCGTCCCTGATGATCCGTCAGGGCGGGCAACGCGTCAGCACCATTTGAGAAATATTTACACCAAAATGCAGCAGGCGACGGCAAAATTTCCCGAGACGTTGAAACGCCAGGAGAAAATGCATTGGATGCCTTTTCTCCTGGGTTTGCTGTTGCCTCTTATCACGGTTACGCGGGACTTCGGCGGAGCGTCAACAGATGTCGCGGATCGCGTAATCGCGGCAGATCTCATTCTGCTGCTGTTCCTGCTGGGGGTATTTCTTGCACGCCAGTTGTTCATCGATTCTTCGCTCAAGTTGTATATCGCAGTGCTGATTCTGGCCTCGTTCATTGGCCTTTGCGAAACCGCTGCCGGCAGCCAAATGGAAAAAACGGCTGCAGGAACCCTCGCCTTGACCATGGCATTCCTGTATTACGTGGGAGGCTTCTCCATTGGCAGGTCTCCGGATTCCCTGAGATCGTTTGCCCTCGGCGTTGCAGCGGGGGTCTGCTGGGAATTCGTAATTGTGTTTCACGATTACTTTTCGTCAACGCCCTGGTTTTTCGACAGCATGGAAAACCGGGTTCGCGGGACCTTCAAGAAAAGCGGTCAGCTCGCCTGCTACAGTCTGGCAGCAGGCTGCCTGCTGCTGCTGCTCTCCGTCAAACCCGGAAATTCTCCGAGGTTCAGGCGGTTCCTGCGAATCGTTTCGTTTTGCGCCATGTTCATGATTGTGGCCTCGTGTCGGCGGTCGGCGATTTTATCGGTGGCGTTGGGAGTCTGTGCATTTTTCGTGGCCTCGGTGATACAAGGGAATTTTAAGGCTCTCGTCCCGCTGGTGATCGTGCTGGCTGCCGGCATCTGGTCACTGGTTGGAAATATGGATGTTGTTGATGACAGCTTTCTGGGAAAGCGGCTTTTCCGCGCCACGGAAAGCATGGCGGACGGGGAAAGCTGGACGCATATCGAATTTGAAGGGGCCATCCGCTACGTCGATCAATGGTTCCCGTTTGGTGTCGGTCCGGGCCAGAGTTTCCTGTTCGGCGTCGACCATCATGAAATCCATAATGGGCACCTGGGCCTGCTGGTCGATATGGGCCTGCTGGGATCGTTTGCCTTTTATTGGCTGGCTTTCGGTCAATTGGTCATGGGGAGCCGCAATCTGGCCCATAAGGACTGGCTTAACTGGAAAACGTTCCTGTTAGGCATAACCATCGCCTGCTTCGCCTTCATGGGGCATAACCGCCTGTTTCGCGATCGTACGTTTCTGATTTTCGTGGGGGTCGTCTCCTCGATTCAAATGTCGGCCATGCGGCAAGGCAGGAACATCAGAAAAACACCTGCGATTCCTCGCTCCCGGCCACCTCTGCAGAAGCGAGCCGCATAATCCGAGGCATCCATCGATTCATTCATTCCACCTGAGGTAAAATGTACCGTGAACAATTCCTTGTCTGAATTTTTCTGCATTGCGGGAGCCCCGAAATGTGGCACCTCTGCAATGTACGAGTATCTGAAATCTCATCCCCGGATCTACATGCCGCTTGTCAAGGAGCCGCATTATTATGCGACGGACTGTCCCGATCTCCGCATGATTACCTGCCCGGCCGCCTACGAAGAACTCTTCTCGGGCAGGGATCCCCGCTACTCCCATTATGGCGAAGCTTCTGCATGGTATCTGTTTTCAAAAGTCGCCGTGCCGAACATGCTCCGGGAAAATCCGAATGCAAAAATCATCGTGATGCTGCGACGTCCATCGGAAATGCTCCCCTCCCTGCACAACCAGATGATGTTTACCTATCGCGAAAATGAACCAGACTTTGCTCGCGCCTGGGAACTGCAGGGCGAAAGAAAGCAGGGCCGCTACGTCCCCCCGGGGTGTGTCAACGCGGATCATCTGCAATATCGCGCGGTAGGGAGCTTCGGGGAACAACTTCTCCGCTTGTATCAACATGCAGACCGCTCACAGGTTCTGGTTCTGTTACACGATGATCTAAAACAGGACACCGCCGCCTGTTACCGTGCCGTGCTCGATTTTCTGGAAGTACCCGACGACGGGAGGGAAAATTTCGCGAAAGTGAATGAGGCCAGATCCCATCGGTATCCAGGATTGATGCGATGGATCGTGCGGCCCCCCTATCCGCTCAATCTGGTTAAGTCCCGGGTGCGCCGCTGGCTGGGAGCGGGCCAGTCGTCGTTGCTGCGTCCGCTTTACAACGCGATGGCCGAAAACACAAAACGGACGAAGTTATCGCCCGCCATGCAAGACGAACTCCACCGCGTGTTCGCGGAAGATATTCATTTACTCGAAGATTTGCTGGAACGAAATCTGTCTCACTGGACCACAACCGCTTCCGCTCATCGGCAAGTCGCCTAGACGGAGTGTCCTGTCCCGCACAGAGACGAGACACATGTTGTTTGTCCGATTTATTTCTCGTGATTCCCATGCGCATCCGCAATGCGGAGAGGCACTATGAAACTGACTTTTCTATATGACCACAGGTACATCCTGGGGGCGGACGGGAAGCCGTTTTCCTTGACGCATTATAATTATGGATTATTCGCCAATCGCTACCTGCCACATTTTGACACGATCGATATAGTGGCCCGGTGTGACCTCCCGCTGGGAGAGCGTGCCCATCTGGGACCGGGCGTTGATTTCGTTTCGATCGGCACATGGAATGGAGCGATCGAGTATTTCCAGCGGAAGTCCGCCATCCGCAATCAACTGGCGAAGTTACTGGCCACACCAACTGCCGTCATCATGATTGTCCCCGGACGCCTGGGGGAAATTGCCCGTCCCTTACTGTTGAGCCAGGAAATTCCCTATGGCGTGGAGGTCGTGGGCGATCCCTGGGGAGCCTTGGGGCCCGGGACGTCGCGGCACCCCTTGCGGCCGCTGATGCGCTGGCATTGCACGCATCATTTGAAGAAGTTGTGTCGCGACGCCAGTTGTGCTTCCTACGTGACGCGCGAAGTGCTGCAGCGGATTTACCCTGCCTCCAACGCCAGTTTCCAGACGCATTATTCCAGTATTGAATTGACGCGCGCGGATCTCGTCGACGCGCCGCGGCAATACACAGGCTCTCCCGCGCCCCATAAACTCGTTTGCATCGGTACCATGGCCCATTTATATAAGGGACAGGATGTACTGCTCGATGCCCTGGCGCTCTGTCGCCAACAGATTCCCAATATTCAATTGACTTTGGTTGGTGATGGTGTGCATCGCCCCAGCCTGGAAGCACGCACCGAGCGACTGGGGTTGCAGCACTGTGTTGCCTTTCTGGGAAAACTCCCTCCTGGCGAGGCGATCAAACAGCAACTCGATGCCGCCGACCTGTATGTCCTCCCGACAAGGGGGGAAGGCTTGCCTCGGACGATCATCGAAGCCATGGCTCGCGGCATGGCCTGCCTGGGAACGCGGGTCTCGGGAGTTCCCGAACTCCTCCCCGAGGATTGTCTGGTCGCCCCCGATAACGCCCGGCAATTGGCCTCGAAAATCGTGGCCCTCCTGCGGGATCCCGCGCGGATGACGGCCTTGGGAGCCGCGAATCTGCAGGCGTCGCACGATTATCTCAGCGAGGAACTGGTCCCCAGGAGAAGCGCCCTGTACCAGGAATTGGTCTACCTGTGCAACAAACGCTGGAACATCGTCGACTCCGCACGTAAGGCCGCCTGAGGAAAACTTCCCACCGTGCGTCCCGGCGGGCAATTAACATATTGCGAGAGGACCGTTGCGGGAGGTTTTCCGTTGTGTCACCAACTGGATTTCCCCGGTCCTGTCTGGCACACCGCGCCTTGCCCGGGGAATCCCGCCGTGGACAGTTCCGCCGGAATACATTGCGCAAAATTCGGTGTCGCTTAATCCGTTTGCCCGTCAATTCCCGCGATGCATAGTCAATCGGGTTGAAACAACTATAATTGGAATATTGTAAGTAGAGTGTGAGAGGCGCTACACATCACAGGGGAGGGCTGCATGCTGCACGACGAAATTGGCGAAACATTTCTGGTAGTCGATGACGACGAATTGCTGCGAGGTCGGCTGGCGCGTGCGCTGCATGTGCGCGGTTATCGTCCCTTGGTCGCTGGCAATTTTGACGAAGCCATGGATGTTTTGGCTCTCGAACAGCCGCACTACGCCGTGGTAGACCTCAATATGCCGGGACGCTCCGGGCTCGAACTCCTGGCGGAAATTCAACGAAAATCCCCCAAAACTCGCTGTGTCATGTTGACTGGATACGGCAGTATCACCACGGCTGTCGAAGCCATGCGGGCAGGAGCCTGGAATTATGTGACCAAACCGGCCGACGCCGAGCAGATTCTTGCCGCGTTTCAGGATTCCCCGGAACGAGGGGGACGCAGTGTTGAAATTCAGTACAAGCCACAAACCTTGGCCGAAACCGAGTGGGATCATATTCATCGCGTGCTTGCCGATTGTGGCGACAATATCTCCGAAGCCGCCCGCCAACTCGGCATCCCCCGCCGCACGCTGCAACGCAAACTGAAAAAACGCGCCCCATAATTCTCCCCGGATAAAATCGCAACGAGCCCCACCTGCGGGAAGGAGGCACGTAGAATGCCCCCTTTTCCCTTCCCACTCGCGCCTTCGGTGATGTGTCGACGCTCCTCGATAAGGGCTTGCTGACCGAGCAGGATGGTTACAAGCAGGTTCACTTCGCGCGTAGGGAAGGAAGCCGACCGATCGCAAACGTCGCTCCTTCCGAAGAGGCGGGATGGCCCAGAGGTTTACCTCTGGGTGACGCAGTCACAAGCGGTCTTGCATTTTGCACCTGATGGATGGGATGATCGTGAGATGTCAACACGT
>JACTNB010000012.1 GCA_014584345.1 Planctomycetota bacterium | reverse complement strand
CAGTCTGTTCCGGGACTTCTACGACGAGTGCGACAGCCAGTGGGGCATCTCCTGCGATGTCCCGCCACAACCGGAAAGTTATTGATGCGAGCATTTCGGATTTGCCCCCCGAAATCAGTGGAACGCAAACGACAAACGGGATAACTTAAGAAGTGGCTTGCCGTATCTCATGCAGGCCACTTCTTTTGTGCGTATCCGCCGTGTATCTATTCACCGTGTGGCTGGATTGCACGTGGGTTTCCCAGCTATTCCGCAGGTATGAGGGCAACGATGATGCTCGGGCGAAACGAACGTGGTTTGGCACGCCGTACCGGAATGAAAACTTTCCACCAGGTTCTACTATTTACGGGGTGGATGTTTTGGGTGCAGCCCCTTCTGGCGGAGGAAACTTCAAACGGCGGCATGCGTACCCGCACTGGCTTACAGGTTTTGTATGCCTTCGATTCCATCGAGGGGAATATCCTTCGCGACTCCTCGGGGAACCCGGAACCGGTTGACCTGCAGATCTTCGATGCCAAATCGCTCCGGCAATCCGCCGAAGGGCTGGAAATACTCGGGCCCACACTGCTGCAAAGTGCCAATCCACCACGTCGACTATTGAAAGCCATCGAGGAAGCCGGTGGCATGACCATCGAGGCGTGGATCCTGCCTGCCAACAGGCAACAGACAGGCCCGGCCCGTATTGTGACATTTTCAAAGAACAGCAGCGAGCGAAACTTTACGCTGGGACAGGACAAAGACGCGTTTGAAGTCCGCGTCCGTACTCCCAAAACCAGCACAAATGGTCTGCCTGGAATTTCCGCGAAAGCCAGTTCCAGGCCGTCAACAGGCTGGACCCATGTGGTTTATACCTGTAATCGCCAGGGTCAGGCCAAGTTGTTTTTGAATGGCACTCTTGAACAAGAGCTGGCCCTGGGAGCGGGGCCGAGCAACTGGGACGCCACATTGCTGCTGGGAGTGGGGAACGAACTGTCGCGCGATCGCCCCTGGCTGGGTCGCTTGCGTTTACTGGCAATATACAGCCGGGCGCTCGCGCCTGAGGAAATTGCCAGAAACTTTCAGGCCGGCCGGGAACTGAATCCTCCCTCGCCGAAAGAATTGCTGGCCCGGTCCCAGCGAGACAATGCCCTGCTGTTCGAAACTCGAATTGCCCCACTTCTGTCTCGGCATTGCCTGGAATGCCACGATGCCGCGACGCAAGTTGGCGGACTGGACCTTTCACGCATGTTGAAATCCCTACCGCCCGCGAAGCAAAAAGCCGTCTGGATAGCCGGAGATACCCGCAAGAGTCTGTTATGGCAACTCGTGGCGAACAACGAAATGCCGCGTGATCGCCCTCCCCTTTCCGAAGCCGACAAGCAATCGCTGCGGGAATGGATTGATGGCGGCGCGGTCTGGTCGCTGGACGTGATCGATCCTGCTGTCTACCAGCATGGTTCCGGCTCGGACAAGGTGTATCTGCAGCGGTTGACGGTCCCTGAATACATCGAGACGGTCCGGGCCACGTTGGGCGTGGAGATCGCGGAAGAAGCGGAGCGACTGCTGCCGCGTGACGTAAGGGCGGATGGTTTCAGCAACACGGCGTACAACCTGACCGTCGACCTCGCCCATGTGGAAGCCTATGCCAGACTTGCGGAAATCGTGGTCGGGCGGACCGATGTGCAGGCGCTTTCACGGAAGTACACCAAGTCACGGGAGTTGACGGATGAAAACATCACAAAGGTAATCAAACCCCTGGGACGCCAACTGCTGCGGGGCCCCGTACACAGTGATGAAATTACCTGGTATTGTGGAGTCTCCACCTCGGTGGCGGGCGCGGGAGGAAGTTTCGAGGAGGCGATTGGTTACGTCCTAGAAGCGATGTTGCAATCACCGCGGTTCCTGTATCGCATCGAACACCATGCGGGCACTGGCGAGGCGCGAACGCTCAATGCCTTCGAACTGGCGTCGCGGCTAAGCTATGCGCTCTGGGGAGCCCCTCCCGACGAAGCGTTGCTGCAAGCTGCCGAAAGGGAGGAACTGGACCGCGCGGGCGTGGCGCGGCAGGTCCAGCGGATGCTGCAGGACCCTCGCGCGGCAGCGCGGTCGCGGCAGTTTCTTTCGGAGTGGCTCAACCTGAGTGGACTCAGCACACTGCGTCCCGACGAGAAAAAGTTCCCGGACTGGAATCCCGCACTGGCGCGCGACATGCAGCAGGAAACCCTGGCCTGTTTCGACGAAATCGTCTGGAAACAGCAACTGCCGTTGAGTCAGCTACTCCATGCGTCGTTCACTTATGTCACGCCCCGACTGGCACGGCATTACGGGTTGCCGATGACTTCCGCTTTAAAACAAGCCCGTGACGATGAACTGGTACGCTACGATCTGACGGACGTGCCGAGTCGAGGCGGACTGTTGACGCAAGGGAGCGTGCTGACCAAGGGGGGCGACGAAGCCTCGATGGTCACGCGCGGGCTTTTCCTGCTCCATGAATTGCTGCGCGGCGTGGTGCGCGATCCTCCCCCCTGCGTCGATACGTCCCCCATCCCGAGTCAACCCGGGTTGACTCAACGAATGGTTTCGGAACGTCGTCTGGCCAACCAGGGGTGTGCGGGGTGCCACGTGAAGTTCGAGCCGCTCGCGTTCGCATTCGAACGCTACGACGGACTGGGAACGTATCATGATCGGGATGGTTTTGGTAATTCCCTGCGGGAAGATGGCCACGTCTTGTTTCCAGGCGAGGAACAAGCCGTTCAGTTCCGCACCGCCGCGGAATTGATGCAGTTACTGGCCGACAGTCCGCGTGTGCAGGAATCGTTCACCTGGAAAGTGGCGCAATTTTCCCTGGGGCGTCCCCTGGACGCGGCCGATGCCTCCGTCATTGTCGAGATTCATCGTGAATCTCAAAGCCAGGGAGGCACGTACACCAGTCTGATGACCGCGCTGCTGACCAGCGATCTGACTTTGATGACGCGCACGGAAAGCAACCTCGCCGCTCCATGAATTTGAACAAGCTCATCACGGAGAGGGAACGCGACAGACTTCATTTCCCTGCGAGGCAAGATTTTTGGATTCTTCTGGAGCATGGGCAAAGTTGCGATATACTGCGGCGTAAATGATCGGCGATTTCAGGGACATAGGGAGAGGGACCATGCCAGAGCGGAAAATCAGTCGAAGGACGATGCTTCAGGGTGTCGGAGCGGTAACAATCGGCTTGCCTCTGCTGGAGGAGATGCTCACGACCCGGGCATGCGGAGCGCCGCAGGTGAACATTCCGATGCGCGCATTCAATGTCTTTTTTGGTTTGGGAATCCCCGCGCCCCTGCAGCAGGAAGGCTTCGAAGGCGTTCTGGAACCGCTGCTCCCCCTGCGTGATAAACTGATGATTCTGCGAGGTGTCGACCAGATACGCTGCGATCGTCCTGGAATCAACGCTCATTATGATGGAGCCACCGGGGCCTTCACCGCAGAACCACCCGATGGCGAGGCAAAAGCCGGCGGGGCTTCCATTGACCAGATGATTCGGAAGACGCATTACCCTCAAGGCATGCCGCCGCATCTGGTGCCGACACTGGTCGCCGGGACGTTCTTCCGCCGCAGTCGCGTGGGACGGTATGTCCACAGTTATAACGCGGATGGCACCGTGGCGGCGGCAATGCAGGAATCGCCCCGCGACCTGTTCGAGCGTGTCTTTGGCACAGTCGCGGTTTCCGGGGACGAGTCGGATTTGCGGCGCAAGCGGCTAAAGCGCAGCGTCCTCGATGCCGTGGTCGATCAATATCGGCACTTTACGGGAGAAACTTCTCCCCTGGGGGCGACATCGCGAGCCCGCGTGGCAGATCATCTGGAACGGATTCGAGAATACGAACAGCGGGCCTTTGCCCTGGAACGCGATCCCAATGGACCGCCACTGCCGCCCGAGTCGCGGGTTGTTCGTGGCGGCGAGGCGGATCCCGGCGGCGAAGGCATCGACATCACCCTGGAGGATTTGACCACCGAATGGCGACTGCTGGCCGATTTGTACGCCTTGGCCATTCAGACGGATCGAGCACGTTATGGAGCCTTGACCTTCCTGGCCGCTGGCGAACGCATACGCTTGAAGGGAAAGTACGAGTATGCGGGACGAACCGTTTTCGAATTTGATGACTCGGCCCAGCGGGGGGCTTCGGGCTCGAATGGCTGCAGCCACGAATGGTGGCATGCGTTCGACGAGAAGAAACGTAACGAACAATTGCGGGCGCATGCCCACCTGAAGATGCGGGAAGTGGCTTATTTTCTGCAGAAGCTGGCCTCGCAGGAATGCCTGGAAGCAAACGGAAAAACGATCCTGGAAAATTCGCTGATCACCATCTCGACGGAATCCGGGGATGGTCGACACAACGATGTCAAACGAGAACTCTCGGGCATCTTCCATGCGGTCTCGGGAGCCAACGGCCGCATCAAGACCGGCGACATCCTCGATTTGGGAGCCGAGGGTATCGATGTGTACAATACCCTGTTGACCGCCGTGGGTGTCTCGCGCCGTCTGGGCCCCGCCACCCGCGAGCACCAGCCTGTCGAAGCCCTCCGGACATGATTACCGAGTCACTCACGGATGGGAGTTATGCCCCGAGAAAACGCCTGATGGGGTTTAGTGACGGGATTCAAATTGCCACGCGATAACTCATCCCGAGAAACCTCGCGGAAGAACCGTCTCTGCTAATTTGCCGCGTCATCCCGCGTGGAACGCCAAAGCTGACGCGTCTCGCACCAGGACCATTCCGTGCTGTTGAGAGTCTGGAAACAGCGGGGCCAACCCGCTGCCATTCGCTGCTGTATTTCCGAAAGGGCGTGAATTCCACTGGTGGAATCGGCGACTTCCACCGAACAGGCCCCCACGGCGAGCGCGGTATTCAGAGTCAACTCTGGCGCCCATCCCCGACTGAAAGCCGCCAGGAACCCCGCGATGGTGCAATCCCCGGCTCCGGTTGTTCCCGCCACCTCCACCCGAAAGCAGGGCCCCCACAATTCCCGGTCCCGCCATTCCGCAAGCGACAATGGCGCGCGCTCCGCCAGCCGCGCGCCCATGGAATCGAGATCGGTGCCACTCCGCAGATACAGCCCCTGCTCTCCCAGCTTCAACACCACCACGCCCGCGCCAAGCTGCAAGAGTTCCTCCGCAACATCCTGTAACAAGTCCGGCCCTGCTCCCGCGGGTGGAAGTCCGGGCCGCTCCAGCATGAACAGGATTTCCTCGATACTGGGAAGAAACAGATCGACCTGAGGCAACACACGGGCCAACCAGGCGCGCCAGTCGATCCGCCCCGCGGGAGAATGCGGATCGGGCATTGCCATGTCGAGAGAAGTGATCAGCCCGCGATCACGCACCCGGGCAAACACGTCGCGCATCTGCACGCCTTCATCCGCAAAAAAGTGATGCATCAGCACAGGGTAGCCGAAGTGAAAGATTTGCCCCGCCGACAGGGAATCGAGGCAAATATCGTCCCCCGTAAAGGTATCGTTCGCGCCTGGGGAATGCAGAAACGACCGATCCACGCCGGGCGGACTGATCACCACGGAATAACTCGTATGCCCCTGCGAATCGACGATCATCCCCCGCGCGAGATCTGGATCGCAGCGGCGCACAATATTGAGGACTTCGCTCCCGAACAGATCGTTCGCCACCTTTCCCATCAGCATGGTGGGAATTCCCAGTCGATGCAACGCGAGCCCCGTGTTCGAAACAGCCCCCCCCGTGGAGAACAGCGCGGGGCCCATGATATACAGTTTTCCGGGTTCTATGCGCGAAGTGGATGCCAAGGCATGTTCGGGAAACGTCGGAATGATATCGAGGCAGATATGGCCGGCAACCACAATGGCGGGAAGACGTAAAGTCATGTCTCAGCAGTCCAAAAGTAGCAAACAACCCGACGCTATCGGGCAGCAGGCAGAGTGAAAAACCAGCAGGCTCGCCAAATCATACCCGGTTTTAGTTCACTCAGGCAGCCATTGAGGGGGCGAATTCAGTTTGTGGGCAGGGTAATGACACGTTGTTCGAAGAAAATTTCGGTCTCGGCAAGCCCGGCTCCCTTGAGGGCCGCCAGCAATTCGTTTTCAGCAGACGGGAGCGCGGATCCCACATGGTAAATGCGAACGCGAACGCCCTGGGCGTCCCCCTTGGCCTGGCTGGCCTTCGCCAAGATTTCCGTCAGATCCAGTTGCTTGACGGGAACGGTCTCTGCCGTGTTGGTCCCCCAGAGATAGTGCTTTTCTTCAACGATGACCGTGAGAACCCGACTCGTATCGGGCCAGATTTCCTCGGAAGGAGCTTCCGTGGCGAGCAGCGGCATGATGGGAGTGCCGGGGGAAGTATCCGCCTTCAAGGGCCGACTTTCCACCGGAGATGCGGTTGGATCGCTTCCCTCGTTTCCACTTCGGCCGCCCGTTCCTAGTTGGAGGCCCAACCCCTGCAACAAAAACGCCAGGCCTACGCCCAACGCAACAACACCTCCGACCACGACTTTGCGCTGCAGTGACTTCATGATGTCGATTTCTCCCCGGTTTTCGGACTGCTTAGGATAGTCAGGATCTGGCTCGCAACAAAGTATGTCACAAACAATTCGAGGTGCAAGGCCTATCCTGATTCCAGGCGAAATCCGTGCTACCCCGCATTTCCGCCAGGCATCACACATAAAAAAACCCGGCATCCAGCCGGGTTCTACCTGCACGCGACCATCGAAAAACAACCCGAGGACTTCAGGGGTAACTGCTCCCCGCGCGTCGCTGTCAGTTCTCGGTAGCAGGATTCTCCGGACCTTCGCTTTCAGCCGCGACAGGCAGGGAATCGTCCTGGCTCTCGCGAGTTGAAGTCGTCTCCACCTGCTTTGATTCATCCTGTACCGACGTGACGACGGATTCCGAGGAATTGAAATCGACGCCCTTCAACAGCGCGGCAGCCAGCGCTGCCGATTTTCCCTGCTCGCAACATAAGCCTCTGGAACCGCTGGGTGCCTGCAATGAACAGGGCACTACCCCTTCCGATAGTTCCGCCACAGCCCCATTCTCGTAGGGACAACCACCGGGAATAGTCTCGAAATGTTCGGCCGCCCGCGAGGCACAGGTCACCTGGCTTTTATAGCCCAGGGTTTCCTTCACATGTTCCTGATTCAGATAGCCCCAGCCCCCCGCGCTCAGCAAACAGAGTAGTGCCAGCGAAAGAATCTTTCGCCGCCCCCCCGATGCGGAATTCAAGCGAGGATCGTATTCCTGTCCCGATTCGACTTCTCCAGGAACCATGTGGGGGGCATCTTCGAATCCGGTGCCGTGCGTCTGTTTGTCCAACCCCATTGATGTCTCCCCTTGAAAGTGACCTATCGATCCTCGCTGATCGGATTGTATGTCGGATCCACGGTCTCGCACAGGTCGAAACCACGGCTAAGAGTGATTTTTTCGTGTTTTGCACTCCGGGACTTGAATGCCACTGGACGCTGGCGAAACGCAACACATACTATGTGATACGCAAAGCGACCGTGGCGGGAAGACAGGGCGTGCAATCAATCGCGCAGGCCATGCGCCCGCATCAAGGTATCGGTCGCAGTATAGGCTTCCCGGACCCAATTCTCGATCTGGCTTGGCTCGGGAGAATATTCGAGTTCGAGCGAGATCGTGCCGTCGATATTCAATTTCCGGATTTCCTCCAGATAGGGAGGGAAATCGACCACGCCTCGACCAGGAGGCAAGTCCCCATGCACCTTGCCGTCGCAGTCGGAGAGATGCACGTGTGTCGCACGCCCCTTCAATCGCGCCAGTTCCGCGGGGGCCACGTTTGCCAGGTGCAGATGAGACACATCGATATTGGCACGCATCGCCGGATGATTGACCTCGTCGATGAATCGCACCATGTTATCTACATTATTCAGCAGGGACAGCGGAAAGGGTTCCAGCTCCATCGCGATCCGCAGATCGAGGTCGCCAGCATATTCCGCCAGTTCCCGGCAGGTTTCGATGGCATAGTCCCACTGTTCGCGTGGGGGAATCACTTCACGATTCCAGATGTACTCGCCCAGAACGAGCAGTAAATTGCGTGCTTCGAATTCGTAACACATATCGAGATAAGCCACGCAGCGTTCCTGGTGAAACCGCCGGACACTGGCGTTGAAGTCAATCAACCCGACCGCGACACAACAGACGGAAACGATCGGCAGTTCTGCTCGATCGCATTCCCTTTTGATCAACACACGCTCGCGGATATCGATATCAAACGGATCCGCGAAGATGTCGATGCAGTCAAAACCGATTTCTTTGGTCTTTTTTATGCCCCATGTGGTATCCTTGCCTGCTTGCGCCCAGGCCGAGTTGATGAGTCCTAATTTCATGCAGCACATTTCCTTTTCGGTCGGTTGCGCGACAGGCGCGGGCGAGTTCCGCTCACCGGGCAGCGAAACCCAGGCAACATCGCGTTTCAATTTCCGCTCCCGGGGAACAGATATTACAATAATCCCTGTGGCATTTGCCAATCGACAACCAGTTTCCTTGCGAGAACTTCCAGTGGCCAGTCCGGGTGTCGTCCCCTGCACGAATCGTAACGAGCCCGCGATCGGCGGAAACACCGTTGGACCTCCCTGGTGTTTCTTCCTGCTGCTGGGCGCACTTACGGGAAGTTTTTTCGCTGCGCACCTCCCCGCCGAGGAAGCTCCGACGGTTGTTCAGGAAGCCCCCATTGAACCCACCCAGGCTTATCTCACCGAGGAACTTCGCGCGGGGTTGCGATTGCCGCGCCTGGAGATTGTGCTCACCACGGAGAACGCCGGTCTCTCTCCGGACCAGCTTCGGGCAGCAAGGCAGGAACTGGCGCGCCTGCTGGAAAACGCCTGGGGGCAAGCAGTAGATTTCCGAATCGACACGGAATCGAGCGCGGCCTCCGCAAATACCCCGCCTCCCGAGGAGGCGGCAGCCCTCCCCAGCCATGTTACGGAGATGGCGTTATCCCTGCATTACAACGCGTTGGGAGAATGGCAAATCCGCGGCAGCTCCTTTGACAAGCTGACGGAAATCCGGCAGGAATACCCCCTCCGCGTCTTTCGCAACGCCTCGCTGATCCCCCGTTACCTGGCGGATGCGGTGCAGCGAATGTTCATGCCCGTGGTGCAAATAGGGAATGTCCATGAGGATCGGGTTGACGGTGTGCTGCTGGGAGGAGAATATCACACCCCCGATCCCTCCGCCCAACTGCTGCGTCCGGGCGATCTGTTGCGGGTGTTATTGCTCTACTATGATCGAGAAGGTCGTCCGATCACCCGGCAATCGCTGGAGTGGACCTATCTCCGCGTGACAGAACGAGACCGATCCCAGGTAAACGCCCAAATCATTTCCGCCTTTCGCAGCCCCTTGCCTCGAACGCGCCGCCGCGTGGAGATTTTCGCCTGGCGCGTCACCACCCTGCGCTCCGAAAGTGAATTGCGGATCGCGATGGGGCAAACAACCCGGCGCGCGGCCCCGCTGACTGAAGTCCTGATCTCGTCCTGGGAATCCGCCAAACCGAAGACACAACCCGAGGCCCCCCAGCCCTCCCCCATGATCGCGGTATTCACCGATCGTGCGGGCAAACTGATCGTTAATACCTCGGAACTGGAACAGCATCTGGGACCGGGACTGGTTAAGCTGGAAGTCCTCAGTGATCGTGCCGTGGTTGCCCGAGTACCCTGGCTGCCTGGTTCCGTCGCGCATCAGGATATCGTGGTCCCGGATGATTCCGCGCGGGTACGCGCCGGGCTTCAGTTGGAACAACTCAAAACCCAACTCCTGCGAGCTGCCGCCAAGCGGGCCACCCTCCTCGCGGCCCTGCGTCGCCTGGCGGAAAATCCCAGCGAAATCGACCCTCAACCGCTATTCGTGGAACTGACACGCATAACCGACCGGGAGGCGTTTTTCCGCGAGATCACGCGGATTCGAGTGACGGCAACCGATGATCTTCTGCGACTCGGCAATCGCACCGCGGCCCGACAAGTCGAAAAAATGTGCGAAGAAACCCGACAGATGGTGGAGCGGCATCTGGATAACGATTCGGTCGAGGAACTTCGGCAGCAGTTTCCAGTATTGAATCAACCACCAGTGGTAAACTGATTCCCCCTGGCGCCGATGTGGCAGGGCGCTGCAACAGCAGGCGGGGGCCGTTCCACTAAACACAGCAATAACCAAAACCAAGTATACTGTCCAACAAAACAGCCGAACTGGAAACAGCAGGACGCGGCCGCAGAGGCGGCGAGGCTCGAATTCATAGCGGATTTTTCGTGGGGAATGGCGGGGCATGGCAAGTTCGAAACAGGGATGCGTGTACCTGGTGGGAGGCGGTCCGGGAGATCCTGGGTTAATCTCCCTCAAGGGACTGCGCTGTCTGCAGGCAGCGGATTTCATTCTTTACGATGGACTGGTCAATCCGTTGATCCTGCGACACACACGGGCCCAAGCCGAACGGACGGCTCGAGCAGACGAGTCTGGACAGCGCATTTTACACCAGCACGAAATTAACCAACGCCTGATCGACGAGGCACGACAGGGAAAAACCGTGGTGCGCCTCAAGGGAGGCGATCCCTACATTTTCGGCAGAGGAAGCGAGGAAGCCGAGGCGCTGGTCGCTGCCGGTATCCCTTTCGAAGTGGTCCCTGGCATCACGGCCGCCACGGCTGCAGCCGCATACGCCGGCTTTTCATTGACGCATCGCGACCATGCCTCGGCTGTTTGCCTGATCACCGGACACGAAGACCCCACTAAGCCCCATTCCTCGCTCGATTACAGCCTGCTCGCCCGATTTCCAGGCACCCTGGTCTTTTACATGGGGTTGCATCGCCTGCCTCGGATTGTGCATGCCCTGATAGCCGCGGGGATGTCTCCAGAAACTCCCGCAGCCATTATTACCAGGGCATCGACACCCGCGCAAAAAGTGGTCACCGACACGCTCGCCCAACTCCCCGCCCATCGGCAGGACCCGGGACTGAGGCCCCCATCCCTGATTATCGTGGGGGAATGCATCAATCTACGGCAACGAATTCAGTGGTTCGATAACAAGCCCTTGTTTGGGTTACGAATCGGAATTACTCGCCCCGCGCACCAGGCAGAACCCCAGATCCTGCAACTGCTCGATTCAGGCGCGGAACCCGTCCTGATGCCCCTCATTGAAATCGTCCCACCTGCAGCAACTCCACTTATCGATCAGATGCTGGATCGCCTGCACGAATTCTCGTGGATCGTCTTTACCTCCGCCAACGGAGTCCAGGCCCTGCTGCAGCGGATGTGGGAACGAGGACTCGATTCACGCGCACTGGCCGCGTGCCGACTGGCCTGCATTGGCCCATCCACTGCCGAGGCGTTGCTGCAATTTCACTTGCGAGCCGACCTGATTCCCGAACCCTACTGCTCCGAGGCCCTGGCGGATGCCCTGATCGCCCAGGGAATTCCGGGCAAAGTGCTGTGGGCTCGCGCAAATCGCGGACGCGACGCTTTACCAGAGCGCCTCCAACAGGCGGGCATTCCACTGGAGGAAGTGGTTGTTTATGAACACCGTGATCTTCCCGATTTTTCCTCGCACGTCGCCGAGGAATTGAATTCCGGTACGTTGGACTGGGTCTGCCTCAGCAGTCCGGCCATCGCCGAACAGTTTGCCCGGCTGATGCAACGCACACCGGAGCAGCGGTTGCATCCTCGGACCCGCCTTGTCGCCATCAGCCCAATCACGGCGGAGGCTGCCCGGGCGGTCGGCCTGCCCATCCATGCCACGGCCCGGGATTACACCTGGAATGGCATGTTCAACGCCATCGAGGAAAACCTCGCGCCAGCGTGATGGCCCCCGAATTTTCGGGGGGTACGCCATGCATACCTCATGCCATACATTGCGTTTTTCATGGCACTGCATCTCGGAAGCGGTATTCCTGCGTATTCAAATAATGACCACCCCGTGAGCGCGAGGATGCCTCCATGCGCGCGTAAAAAAAGCCCGCGACACGCGGGCTCGGTGTTTTGGTAATCCGCAGGGAGTATCGGTTTGGGAATAGTACCACTCTAGTTGAGCAGCAGCCACGTCAGCCACTGCGAGCCAGGTGCCATCGCAAACCAGTCGTTTGGACTCAGGCGTTGGCGTTTTCCTGCTCTCCCTCGGCCTCGCTGCTGCCCACCTCGGCGGGGGCTTCGGTCGCAACGGGGCTGGCTTCGGGTTCGTCCTTCACCACGGGGACGGAACGCGTGGGACGCACGCGGTCGTTCTGGCCCACGAATTCCACGATGGCCTGAAACCCGCCGTCGCCCAGTCGACGATTCGCCAGCTTCAGGACGCGGGTGTAACCGCCAGCACGATCTTCGAACCGTTCCGCCAAATCCGAAAATAGAATATCGACGGCTTCGTTGTCGCGGAGCAGCGAAAAGGCCCGGCGACGCAAGGCCAACACGGGTGCCTGTGCCTGATTCCATTCGTTCCACTTTTCGGAATCCCGCCAGGCGCGCCACTCGGCGGAGTTTTTATCGGCAGACACGGCTAATTCATCGGCGCGGCGCTGCAACGGCAGGGACTTCCGCGACAGGGTGATCAATTTCTCCACAAAGGGGCGCAACTCCTTGGCCTTGGCCAGGGTGGTCGTAATCCGTCCCGGGACTTTGGGAGCACCTGGCTGGTCCACATCCACCCGAACCGAACGAATCAGGCTCACCGTCATGTTACGAAACATGGCCTTGCGGTGTGATGATGTACGCCCCAGGATACGTCCACGAACGCGATGTCTCATGGTATTGAATATTCACTGCAAAATAGAAATTAAATTGGTGAGCCCCCTGCCTCCGCGACAGAGCGGGCTGATCCGGAGATCAATTTACTTGGATGCGATCTGCCGACGGGGCAATTTCATTCCCATCCGCAAGCCGATGCTGCTCAGTCGCTCGCGAACCTCGGTGAGGGTTGTTTCCCCGAAATTTCGCACCTGCAACAACTGATCTTCGGACTTACTGACGAGGTCACGCACCGAAACGATGCCTTCCGACTCCAGACAGTTCGTGGCGCGAACCGAAAGATTCAATTCCGCCAGCGACTGATTCAACTTTTCTTCCAGTTCCAGGTCGATCGGAGAGTGCCCCGTCGCCTCGGCCATGCCGAGCAGGCCCCCTTCCGGAGACACTTCTGGCCCTGGCTCGCGATACGTAATGAACGGATTCAGATGCTTCCGCATGATCTTGGCCGATTCCACCAGGGCCATCTCGGGAGAGACCGTGCCGTTCGTCCAGATTTCCAGGATCAGCTTATCGTAGTTGGTTCGCTGACCAACGCGTGTTTCCTCGACGGCAAAGCGGACACGTTCGACCGGAGAATACAACGCGTCCAGGGGAATGACACCCACTTCCGGGTCACGATCGAAGTGTTCGGAAGCCGGGATGTAACCTCGGCCATTTTCTACCGTCAACTCCATCGACAAGGGGACATCATCGGTCATCGTGGCAATCACGAGTTCCTTGTTGAACACATCTACCTGATCATCGGTAATGATATCCGCCCCCGTGACAACGCCCCGCGTGTGTTTTTCGATACGGATCGTTTTAGGCCCGGCGGCGTAGCTTTTGACAATCAGGGACTTCAGGTTCAGGCAGATATCCGTCACGTCCTCGACAACGCCGGGGATTGTGGTGAATTCGTGCTGAATCCCCTGAATCTTGACGCGTGTTACCGAACTTCCCTCAAGGGAGGAAAGCAGGATCCGCCGCAAACTGTTACCGATGGTGGAACCAAACCCTCGCTCAAACGGTTCCACAACAAACTTCCCGAATGTTGCGGTGGCACTGTCCCGATCGATAGCCAGACGGTTGGGTAACTCCAAACCACGCCAACGAATTCGCATTTTGGTTCTCTCCCTGTGATAAATTCAAGCAAGTCGCGTCAACAACAGCACTGGGGATCGCGGGGGCAGGCGACCCTTCAGGCGGGCTGCTAAGCTGTCGGTAGGACATCGAATTCCGATAAGACTCTTCTCTGATGTTCGCATGCCCCGCGGGGTTCACATGCGAACAATCGCGTCAAACGCGTCGCTTCTTGGGAGGGCGACACCCATTGTGAGGCAGGGGCGTGACATCTTCAATCATTTTGATGCTGATGCCCGGAGTTTGCAGTCCCGTGATGGCACTTTCACGTCCAGAACCGGGACCTTTCACGCGGACATCCATTTCCCGTACGCCGAACTTCTTGGCGCGATCGGCACAGACCTCGGCGGCACGCTGCGCGGCAAAGGGAGTGCTCTTGCGACTTCCCTTGAAGCCAACCGTCCCGGCAGCCGCCCAACACAGAACTTCGCCGTTGACGTCCGTGATGGTCACCAACGTGTTGTTGAAAGACGCCTTGATGTGCGCGATGGCCTTCGTCACGTTACGACGAGCCTTCTTCTTCTTCACTTTTGCCACAAACAGCTCCCGTATCTCAATTCAGATTTGCTTGATTGCTGGACCGCCTTGGACGCACCCTTGACTCCCGTTGCGACTGCCTTGGCGTTTCATCCGACGTACCCGGCTACACCCGCCCAGGGCTCCGACACGGCCGAACGAGCCGTACCGGTGTCGCTCGCACTGGTTTAGTGACGCATATCCTTAACACCTTTTTTCCCGGCAACCGTCTTACGGACCCCTTTGCGGGTCCGCGCGTTGGTAATGGTTCGCTGGCCACGCACGGGCAATCCACGACGATGCCGACTCCCACGATAACACTGAATTTCCCGCAAGCGAGCGATGTGCTGCTGCACCTGCCGACGCAACTGACCTTCAATCACATAGCTGGTATCCAGCAGGTTATTCAAATGAGCCAGGTCGTCGTCGGACATATCCCGGGCCTTCATCTGAGGATCGAGTCCCAGGCTACGGCAGATTTCAATCGCGGTATGACGACCAATCCCATACAGATAGGTCAGCGAAATATAGGCGGCCTTGTTGTTGGGAATATCAACACCCTGCACGCGTGGCATATTGTTCTAACTCCAATGTTTCCTGATCAGCAAATTAACGCGAGGGGCATCGCCTCGGCAGCCTGCGACGAACGCCTAGCCCTGCCGCTGCTTATGCTTGGGATTCACGGAACAAATCACGTAAACCCGGCCTTTGCGCTGTACAATCTTGCAGCCTTCACAAATTCTCTTGACGCTTGCCCGAACCTTCATGTCGCACCAACACCTTTGCTCGTTTCACCCAAAAAGCCCATCCGCAATACTTACGCCTTGCCTGCCATCACAGCATCCCCATACAGGGGCACTCCGATTACCGTATCCCCAAATGGATAACCAGATACCGTTTCCCCATCAGGAATCACCACGGGCAACCAGCACAACCACACCACGAACTTCGTGAACTCCCCGACGACCAGCTCTGGTAACCCGTTGGCTGCCCTATGGTAACGTCGTTCGCAACCTTCACACTGCCAGCGAGGCCGGAAAGCCGCGAAGCCCTGGAAACAACGATACCGTCTCCGCAAGGGTTGGAACGCGGGATTATAACTCTGCCTGGCCAACTCTCACAAGTCAACGGCCAGATATTCTTGTGAATTTCCCCAAAAGGGGACGTTTTCCTCTTGTCTTATTGCGCCCGGAAGCTCTTCTTCGCCCCGACGCCCTCAGGGCTTGGGAGCCACCAGCGACGCAAGACGCGGGGTTAATATCTCCGGCCCCGTCTTTGTCAGCGCCACGGTATGCTCGAAATGCACGCTCGGGCGCCCATCTTCGGTACACACCGTCCAATGATCGTCCGTTATCACGACATTTCGCGTTCCGGCATTAACCATCGGCTCAATGGCCAGCACCAGACCAGGTTTCAACTCGAAATCCTTCTCCAGGGTTTCCTCGTCCACGTAATGTGGGACCTGGGGATCTTCATGCATCTCCCGCCCGATGCCGTGTCCGACAAAATCCTCCACGGAGCTGAAACCATTTCCGTAAATAAAATCCTCCAGTCGCTGGGCAACCTCGCTCCACAGACGACACTCCCCCAACGCCTCGATCGCCAAGTACAGGGCGGCTTCCCCCACATCCAGCAGTTTTCGCTTGACGGAGTCCACTTCGCCCACGGCGTAGGTCCAGGCGGAATCCCCACACCACCCCTGGTATTTGCACCCCGTGTCGATGCTGACGATATCCCCTTCCCGCAGTTCACGCGGGCCAGGGATGCCATGCACGACTTCTTCGTTTAACGAGATGCAGCAGACGGCAGGGAAAGGGACCGGTCCAGGAAATCCCTTGAACAGCGGGATGGCCCCATGCTGACGGAATAACTCCTCGACCGCCTGATCAATCTCGCATGTTTTTACGCCTGGCCTGACCAGGGATTCAATCAACCGGTGCGCTTCGGACACCAGCAACCCCGCTTGGCGCATCCGGTCGATTTCCCGAGGGCTTTTCAGCGTAATCAAGGCTACTCTCCCGTGCGGATTCTGCCGCGATTCAATTCTCGTCGGACTCCAGCATGCCACGATAGTTCCGCATCACCAGATGGCTGTCGATTTTCTGCACCAGGTCCAGTGCCACGGAAACCACGATCAGCAAACCGGTGCCGCCGTAAAAGCTGGCCAGCATGAAGGGAATATTCATCCAGCGTGCCACGATCGTCGGTATGATCGCCACAATAGCCAGGAAGCCCGCCCCCACATAGGTAATCCGCACCATCACCTGTTCCAGATAGGCAGCCGTCCTCGTCCCCGGCCGGTAACCCGGGATAAAACTGCCATAATCCTTCAGATTATTCGCCATGTCCTTGGGATTGAACGTGATGGCAGTCCAGAAGTAACAGAAGAAGTAGATCAGCGCGACATAGGACGCATTATACAGGAACCCGCGACCCGCCCCAAAGGCACTGGCCAAGGTTTTCAAGGTCATTGACTCCGGCCAAACGGCGGATGCCTGGCTGAACATGAAATAGGGGAACATGAGCAGACTGGAAGCGAAGATGATCGGCATCACGCCCGCCTGATTGACCCGCAACGGCAGAAACTGTCGCTGTCCCCCCATCACCTTCCGCCCGCGAACATGCTTCGCACTTTGAATGGGAATACGTCGCTGCCCCTGGGTCATCGCAATCACGCCAATGACGACTCCGATAAACAGTCCCAGTAACAGCAGCAATTTATCGACGCCGGTATCGGTACCTGCCCGAATCCCCTGCTCGAACGCCGGTTGCATATACTCGTACAGCGAGGTGGGCATCTGAGCCAGGATCCCGGCCATGATCAGCAGACTGATCCCGTTGCCGATCCCGAATTCATCGATCTGTTCCCCGAGCCACATCAGGAAAATGGTCCCTGCGGTCATCACGAGGGCCCCCATCATGTGGATATACCAGAAATTGTATTCCTGCATGATCATGCCATTACCCCCTCCGAAACCGGTCGAGATCGCCCGAATCCAGAAGAAGCTCTGCAGCAAACAGATCACGACCGTGGCGTAACGCGTATATTCATTAATTTTCTTGCGGCCCGCCTCTCCCTCTTTTTGCAACTGTTCCAGGGGAGGATAAACGCTGCCCATCAACTGAAAGATGATCGATGCCGAGATATAGGGCATGATCCCCAACCCGAAGATGGTCGAATTCCCCAGGTTCGAAGCGGAAAACAGCGAAACCATTTGAATCACCTGGCCGAAACCGGACGATCCCTGCTGCAATTTTTCCATCTGGGCGCGGAACAGTTCCTGATCAATAAAGGGAAGCGGGACCCAAAACCCCAGGCGATAGACGGCCAGCAGGCCAATCGTCAGCAGGATTTTGTTCCGCAGTTCAGGAATGCGAAACACAGTAATCAGTTTTTCGAGCATCGATGTAAAGTTCCTGAGATTGTCGAATAAGACAATAAGGCAAGCGCAACGGAGATCATTCTCCCGCTGGGCTCGCTGCCGAAACACGACAGAAGGCCATTACCCGGTTGTTACGTGAAAAAGCCGCTCCTTCAAACCCGCGCCATGCCGCGGAGAGGCCGCGGCAAAACGCCGCCAGGGAACTTTCCCCGTCAATGGGACTCCCCCCAATTCATGGGGCGCTCAAATTTCGTGTATCCATGCAGTTTTGGCAAGTCCAGGCGACCGGATTCTTACCAATTCCAAAACCAGTAGCGGTAAAATACGGCGAAATCACCAGCCAATAAAAAACGCCTCACCGCGAGGAAAGGCGTTGTATCTCATGTCATCTGTCTGCCACGAACATCACCAACGATCCCGGTTAGCAGAATCCAGGGGTTGACCGTCTCGTAAATCCACTCCGCGGACGGCTTCTGCAGATGCCTTGCGTCAAGACGCCGGGTAACTAAGAGACGATCGGCTCGACTTTGCCGCCGGCATTAACGATCTTCTCCTCGGCGGACGCGGAAAAGCGATGGACCTGTACGGTAAACTTTTTGGTGGTCTCGCCGTCCCCCAGCAATTTCACGCCATCGAACTGACCGTGAATCAGGCCCTTGGACCGCAAGGTATCGGGCGTAATGACGTCTCCATCCGCGAATTGTGCCTCAAGATCGCGGATGTTGACAATCACAATCTTGTCGGCAAAGGCACGATTGTTGAATCCCCGCTTGGCAACACGCATGAAGATGGGCGTTTGGCCCCCTTCATAGCCACGGCGGGAATGAAACCCTGCACGGCTACCGTCTCCCTTGTGACCACGGCCCGAGGTCTTGCCATGGCCGGAGCCCAAGCCGCGTCCAATCCGCTTCCGTTTACGACGCTTGGTTATGCCACGATGTACATCATCAATAATCATTACAATTCCACTCCTCGTAAGCGAGCCACGTCATCACGTGTGCGTATCTTCTGCAAAGCGTCGAAAGTGGCTTTCACCACGTTGATGGGATTCGTCGAGCCACGTACCTTTGTGAGGATATCCTTGAGTCCCACGGATTCCACCACGGCTCGCACACTGGCCCCGGCGATAATGCCGGTACCGGGATTCGCCGGCAACAGCAACACGCGGGCAGACCCAAATCGGCCTTCAACTTCATGCGGTATGGTGGTCCCCTTCAACTCAATGCGAATCTTATGATGATTGCAATCCTTGACCGCCTTCTCGACGGAACTGGGAACTTCGCCGGCCTTGCCATAGCCCCAGCCAACCTCGCCACGCTGATTACCCAGCACGACCATGGCAGCAAAACTGAAGCGACGGCCCCCTTTGACCACGCACGCACAGCGACGAATCTGTACGACCTGTTCCTGGTTGTCTGATTTGGTTTCACTGGACAAGTGAAATTCTCCCCATCTGATCTATACACGCTGGCTGACTGAATCGGACACTTTAATCTGACGACGACAAACGACACCGAGCACTGCAACGGGGAAGTCCCCCGGCAGGCATCAGAACTGCAACCCACCCGCGCGGGCCGCTTCTGCCAACGCTTTCACTCGCCCGTGATATTTGTAATCACCCCGGTCGAACGCCACTTCCGTGATCCCTTTTGCCTGGGCACGAGAGGCCAGCAACTCCCCCACCTTCGTGGCGGCTTCCAGGTTGCCGGCATACTTCCCGGGGCCCATGACGGCCCCTTCCATGGTATTGGCGGAAACCAGTGTCACACCGGCCTCATCGTCTACGATCTGGGCATACATGTGGCGATTGCTGCGAAAGACGGACAGACGCAAACGACCGGCTGAGCGAATACGATTGCGGACACGGAAAGCCCGGCGTTCCCGTCGGTTCTGAACTCGCTTGATTAATTTCATGGCTAACCTGCCAACCTGCAAAACGCTATCGAAAACAAATGTGTACCTTGAAAACCAGCCTTCGCTTCCCGAGGGACGCCGCCTACACAGGAATCGGGCATTGTAGCGAGGCCCTGCGGACTACGCCACCAAATCGACTACTTCGCGAAGGCTTTTCCAGCTTTTCGACGAATGTATTCGCCCTGGTAGCGAATTCCCTTCCCCTTGTACGGCTCGGGAGGTCGCACGCCGCGAATATTCGCCGCAAACTGACCCACTTTATGCTTGTCGGAACTTTTCAGCACGATCAACGTGGCCGACGGGAGTTCGCATGTCACTCCTTCGGGAATCGGCATTTTAATCGTGTTGGCAAAGCCCACTTGCAGGGAGAGCACCTTGCCCTGTAACTGCGCCTGATACCCGACGCCTACCACTTCCAGGCGTTTCTCGAAGGGCGTCACTATCCCTTGGACCATGTTATTGACCAAGGCACGCGTCAGCCCATGCAAGGCGCGACTCTGGCGGGCGTCGTCCGGTCGCTCCACAATCACCTGGCGGGCTGCCGTATCCACGCGGACCGAAACACCCGGGTGGTGATCCAGGGTCAACGTGCCAGTCGGGCCCTTGACGGTGACAGTACGACCGTTCAAGGTCACCTCGACCTTGTCGGGAATGGAAATCGGTTTTTTACCAATACGAGACATTTTAATATCAATCCTGAAGTGAATCCCGGGGGCCACTTCCGCATGAAGAATTTCCAAATTACCACACGGTGCAAAGAACTTCGCCACCAATCCCCTTGGCCTTGGCTTCACGGTTGCTCAGCACGCCCTGGCTGGTGGACAGGATACAAATTCCCATCCCCTGCATGACTTCCGGGGTCTCCTTGACTCCCGCATACTGGCGGCGACCGGGCTTGCTGAAGCGAATCAGCTTCTGTATCACCTTTTCGCCATTCGGTCCGTACTTCAACTGGACTCGAAGCACATTTTGTGGACTCTGTTCCAGAATTTCGTAATTCCAGATGTAACCTTCACGCTTGAGCACATCCGCGATCCCCTGCTTCAGGCGTGAAGCCGGGATATCCACGACTGGACGTTCAATCGCGATCGCATTGCGGATACGGGTCAGCATGTCGGCAACCGGGTCGGTCATCATGGTTGCAAAATTCCAATTCGCTAAATGAAAAACTGAATCTTGAGTTGACAGGTAATCAGCGGCCGCCACCTGGCTTACGGAAAGGCATACCCAACTTGGTCAGCAAGTTGCGTGCTTCGTCGTTATTGCGAGCCGAGGTCACAATCGTAATATTCAAACCCTGGGTGAACTTGGCATTGTCCGCATCCACTTCCGGAAACACCATCTGCTCCGAAAGCCCCATGCTGTAATTGCCATTCCCATCGAATGCCTTTTCGCTGACACCGCGGAAGTCGCGTACTCGGGGCAAGGCCAGATTGATCAGGCGATCAAGGAATTCATACATCCGGGGGCCGCGAAGCGTGACGCAGCATCCCACTTCCATACCTTCACGCAGGCGGAAGTTGGCGATTGATTTTCGCGCCCGGGTAATCTGAGGCTTCTGCCCCGAGATCTGCCCCAAGTGCTGCACGGCTTCTTCCAGCCGCTTGCGATCCTGAATCGCTTTCCCAACGCCCATATTCAGGACGATCTTTTCCACCTTGGGCAGCGAGTGGATATTTTCTCGCCCTAGCTCCTGCTTCAAGGCCGGGACGATTTCATTACGATACTTGTCGTGTAGACGGGTCATTACTGACCGCTCCTCATTCGTTTATCTTTACTGTGTTCTGCCCCGGGTTACCGATCCGGAGTCTCCTGAAAGATGTCGCTCTCGGTTATTTGCCTGCCTGGCTGTACTTCGCCTTGGCAGGACTGACCGAGCCGCATGCGGTCCCGCATTTCTTGCAGAACCGCTCCTTGGCCCCCACCAGAGTGTAACGCAAACCAAGCCGGGTAGGCTTTTGGCACGATTCGCAGTAGTACATCACATTACTGCTTTGGATGGGCATCTCCATGTGGAGACGGCCGCCCGCGGGGCTTTTGGGATGCCCTCGGCGTACATGCTTGTAAACCTGGTTTACCCCTTGCACGACAATCTTTTCGCCCCCTTGCAGAACCTGCAATACCTGCCGTGGCTGCGGACTGGCATGTTCGCCGGAAATCACGACGACCTGATCATTTTTTTTAATCTTCATTGCACTTTGCCTCGAAGGCTGAGGGCCGGCTCGAGCCGGTTGAATTTACTTGAAGGACTTGTATGTTACGGATCGCCTGACGAGCCGACTAAACCACTTCACTGGCCAGGCTGACAATTTTCATGAACCGGCGATCGCGCAACTCCCGGGCCACCGCACCGAAAATACGCGTGCCACGCGGGTTGTTGTCCTTGTCGATCAACACCACCGCGTTCTTGTCGAAGCGGACATAGCTGCCGTCGTCGCGTCGTGTCGACTTTCGGGTCCGTACGATCACCGCGCGGGCCACCTGTCCCTTCTTGATCGCGCTGCCGGGTAGCGTCTTTTGTATACTGACAATAATAATATCGCCGACGTCGGCTGCTCGTCGCTTCGTGCCCCCCAGAACGCGGATACAACGCGCCACCTTAGCGCCTGTGTTGTCAGCCACGTCAACGACGGTTTGCATTTGAATCATCGCTCGGTTCCTGTCTCAATCCTGCATCTACACTACTTTGAAATTCAGCCGGGGGGCGATCCACCCGCTCAACGGCAGGCCAACCAAGTGTCCCTCAGGAAGCCTGGGCATCCGCTTCCTGTTGGGCGGCCAAGTCCTGGGCTTCGTGAAGTTCCGCCATCGGATCCGTGGCAACCTTGACAATCCGCACGAGGTTCCAACGCTTGAGCCGGGATAGCGGACGAGATTCGATGATCTCAACCGTATCACCCGTCTTGGACTCGTTGTTTTCGTCATGGACATGACATACGGTCCGTCGCGATACGATTTTCCCGTACTTGGAGTGAGGAAACAATCGCGTCACTTCGACTCGGCGAGTCTTGTTCATCTTGTCGCTGGCGACGATACCAACTAATTTCTTTTTCATACCAGTTCAGAGTCCATCAGAAAATGTCGTCAATGTCGATTGAGGCGAATTAGGGCAATGGCAGGTGCAAGCCTGAAACAGGTTACGCCTGAACTTCGGCAGGCTGGCTGCGTTCACGTTGAATCGTCTTGATGCGAGCAATCTCGCGACGCAACAATTGCTTGCGGCTGGGAGTGTCCAGTTTTTCCGTCGCGGACTGAAACTGCAGTTCAAACAGTTCCTTCTGGGCCTGCTTCAGCGTAAACATCAACTGTTCTTCATTCAACTCTCGAAGTTCAGCGGGCTTGGACATGATCTCGCACTCCACGTGCCTTGCACTACACAAGGCGACTTTCACTAACTTTTATGGGAATAATATCAGGTTGTCCCCTGCTGACGGGTCAGCAGACGGACCTTCATCGGCAACTTGTGAGCCACACGCGCGAAGCAATCCTTCGCGGCCTCATGACTTGCCCCGGAAATTTCAAACAGCACCGTGCCTGGCTTGATCACCGCCACCCAGCGATCCGGTTCCCCTTTCCCCTTACCCATTCGGGTTTCCAGGGGACGCGCGGTGACCGGCTTGTGTGGGAAAATGCGGATATACAGTCTCCCTTGTCCACGAATATATTGAGTCGCGGCGATACGGCAGGCCTCGATCGTCTTGCCTGTCACCGTACCTGGTTCCAGCGCTTGCAGACCCCAGTCACCGAAAGCCAGGGTATTGCCACGGGTGGCATTACCTTTTATGCGACCTCTTTGGCTTTTTCGATGCTTTACTCGCTTGGGCATCAGCGCCATTGTTCGACTCCTCGTCCGAATAGTTACCTAAATCAATCCAAACTTTAATCCCGATGATTCCCTGGGCTGTCCGCGCCGCGGTGAATCCGTAGTCGACATGCCGTTGCAGTGTCGACAGCGGAATCGAACCCTGGGAGCCCTTTTCCTGCCGAGACATTTCCGCACCGCCCAGACGCCCCGACAATTCCACCTTCACCCCTTGGGCCCCCGCGTCCATGACCTGTTCGATCGAACGCTTCAAGGCCCGGCGAAAACTGCCACGCTTGGCCAACTGCTGGGCAATATCTTCCGCCACCAGGATGGCACTGCGGAACGGATTGTTCAGTTCCACAATCTTGATTTCCATCCGGCGTCCGACCAGTTCTTCCAGTTCGGACTTCAAACGATCAATTTCCTGTCCCTTGCGCCCAATAATCACGCCTGGACGGGCAGAGAACAGATTCACATTCACGTGATCACGGGTCCGCTCGATTTCAACCTTCGCAATTCCCGCGAAGCCGTATTTTTTCTTCACAAAGTTGCGAATCTTGACATCTTCCACCAGTAACGTGCCAAATTCACGCTTGGGGGCATACCAGCGGCTGCGCCAATCTTCGACAATACCGACGCGAAAGCCGGTTGGTCTTGTTTTTTGTCCCATGAGGAATGCCTGTGTCTCTCGACGATGAGGAATGCAACCTGATACCAGTCTTCACGCCAGGGCGTGGACTCTGTTCCGTAACGATAGGGGGTTAGAAAACTTCGGGAGCTTCCAACGCCACGTGTATGTGGGCAAACTTCTTGTCAATCATGTCCGCACGCCCTCTCCCGCGGGGACGCACCCGTTGAAACTTCGGGCCCATGTTAACATAGGCTTCGACGATCCGCAGGCCGCCGGAATTACGGGCACCCCGATCATCCGCGTTGCCCATCGCACTTTTGAGTACCTTTTCCAACATCCGCGCTCCCCGATTGTGAATGAATCGCAATTGATCCATCCCCTCATTCGCGGTCATGCCTTGAATGAGTCGCGTGAAGTGACGCACCTTCGTCGGAGAAATACGAGCATATCGGTGAGAAGCCCGAACGATCGCCATGATGACACCTGAATCCAACTCGAACCGCAATTTGCTTGTAACGAACACAGCAGAAGAGGCATTATCCCGCGACAACACCTGGCCACTGCTTCCAACTTATCGCTTCCCCTTGGCCCCGTGACCACGGAAGGTACGGGTCAAGGCAAACTCTCCCAGCTTATGGCCCACCATCTCTTCGGTCACATACACATTGATATGTGCCCGGCCATTATGGACCAGAAACGTATGACCAATAAACTCCGGCGCGATCGTGGAACCACGCGCCCACGTCTTGATCGGTTCCTTACGGCCGGCTTCATCCAGCTTGGCAATTTTGCCCAGCAGGTTGTGGTCCACGTATGGCCCTTTTTTGAGGGAACGCCCCATGTCTTACCTCACCCTGTGCAATACTATTAACCCGAATTGACTCGAATGACGACTGTCTATTTCAATTGACCATAGCGACGCGACTTGCGACGGCGGATGATCGCCTTGGTCGAACTCTTACGACGCTTGCGAGTCCCCCCCCCCTTGGCCAACTTACCCGTGGGACTACAGGGATGCCGTCCACCGGAGTTCTTACCTTCTCCCCCACCCATCGGGTGAGCGACCGGATTCATCGCCGTACCACGCACATGCGGCCGACGACCCATCCAGCGTTTGCGGCCTGCCTTGCCCAGGACAATGTTGTTGTGGTCGGAATTCCCAACCTTGCCGATTGTCGCCCGGCAGGCACTGTGCAACCGGCGAACTTCTCCCGAGGGAAGAGTGATTTGAGCCCAGTCCCCTTCGGCGGCATTCATCACGGCGACGGTTCCCGCACCACGGCACAACTGCGCGCCACGGCCAGGCTGCATTTCGATATTATGAATTTCCGTACCGGGAGGAACGTTCAGCAGGGGGAGACAGTTTCCTACCTTGGGGTCCACGGTCGGACCATTTTCCAGGATTTCGCCTGCCTTCAATCCTTGTGGTGCGATGATGTAGGACTTTTCCCCATCTCGATACTCAATCAAGGCGATGCGGGCACTGCGATTGGGATCGTATTCGATCGAAATGACTTCGGCCGGCACGCCATCCTTACGACGCTTGAAGTCGATGATGCGGTACATGCGGCGATGCCCACCACCGCGGTGCCGCGTAGTGATTTTGCCCTGATTATTACGCCCGCCGTGCTTCTTGATGCGCACCAGCAGAGACTTCTCGGGCTGCTTCTTCTTGTCCGTAATTTCAGCAAAGTCACTTACGGACGCATTGCGCCGCCCTGGACTTGTCGGTTTGTAAAATCGAATACCCATTTGTAAATTCCTGGTGACTCAATTCGTTCTGCGGAAGTTTGCCAATCGGAGCAACACCCGGCTATTAGAAGAAGGAAATTCGGTCTTCCTGGTGCAGTTCCACGATGGCCTTTTTCCAATCTTGCGTGTTAGTATAGCCCGTCTTGGTCCGACGGGGCTTCCCCTTGCGGTTCTGCGTGCGGACCTTCGCGACACGTACGTTCCACAAGGCCTCCACGGCCTGTCGGATTTCCGTCTTGTTCACCTGCGAATGGACCTTGAAGGCGTACACATTGTTGCGCTCCGCAAAATGCGTATTCTTCTCCGTGACCAGCGGCTTGAAAATAATCTGATACGGTTCGAGTTCCAAACCACATTCCGTCTGGATAGTCACGATTGACTCCTCACCCTGTACGACTTAACAATAAAAAAGAGCTTCGCATTACCATGCACGGGCAACAGAGGGACGCGCCCAGCGTATTCTTACGACTATTCAATACCTGCCACCGACTAATTGGCATCTGCCTCGGTGCCAGCTACTTTGCCTCGAATCTGATCCAGTGCCCCCGTGGTCACCAGCAGCATCCGCTGATGGAGCAAGTCATAGGCATTGAGACCAGCCACCGGCGAAACCCTCAAGCCTGCAATGTTGCGTGCCGACTTCCACACATTCGTATCATAATTTTCCGTCGCCAGCAGAGTCTTCGAGGCATCCAGCCCTAATTGGGAAAACATGCCGACAACTTGCTTTGTCTTGGGCGCTTCGATCCGAACCTGGTCGATCACCTTAACCTGATCGTCCTCGAATTTACTCAACAGCGCCATCCGTGTCGCCAGACGAACAGCCTTTTTCGGCAGGCGAAAGCTGAAATCACGAGGCGTCTTGGCAAAAGTATGCCCGCCTCCACGCCGGATCGGAGAACGCTTGCTCCCCGCTCGCGCGTTGCCCGTACCTTTTTGACGATACATTTTCTTCGTCGAGCCCTGCACCATACCGCGCGACTTGGTACCCATTGTGCCCACGCGCCGATTGGCTTCGTACATAACCACAACATCGTGCAGCAACTGCTTATTGATGCTGGCGGCCAACTCCGCCGGATCGAACTCGTACGTTCCGACTTCGCTTCCCTGTTGATTATAAACCGGCACTGAAATCATGTCTGTTCACCTTGGGGAAACCTGCTCCCCTCAACCCGTCCAAAATCCGATAAATTACACTTCTCCAACCGAACCGAACGACCCGTCAGTCCTTCTTATTGGTAGGACGCACCAACACATACCCACCCGAAGGACCAGGCACAGCCCCACGCACCAGCAACAAATTTTCCTCGGGCACAATTCGAGCCACCGCCAGATTCCTGATCGTCACGCGGGCATTGCCGTACCGACCAGCCATCCGCATCCCCTTCATGACGCGACTCGGATCGGCACTTTGGCCAATCGAACCGGGCTTGCGGTGCACCTTTTTCACCCCGTGACTGGCACGCTGACCGGAGAAATTATGACGCTTCATAACCCCAGCAGTCCCGCGACCCTTGGAGGTGGCCACCACGTCAACGCGAGGAATCTCGGCAAAATGCTCCACGGTAAGCACATTGCCCACCTGCAGATCCAGGCCTTCCCCATCGACACGGAATTCACGCACGAACCGTTGCGGCTCGACATCCGCCTTGGGCAACAACTCGACTCCCGCCTCCTGACGAGCCTTGCGGCGCTTACTGCTGAGTACCGCTACGTGGCCACGCTCACCCCGAGTCGCCAGACGACGAGGCTTGTCCCCAAACCCAATCTGAACCGCTTCGTAACCATCTCGCTCCAGCGTGCGAAGCTGCAGAACCGAGCAAGGGCCAAGTTCGAGCACGGTAACAGGGACCACAACGCCACCGTCACCGTAAATTTGAGTCATTCCAATTTTTCGACCAAGCAACCCGACAGGCATTGCCCAACTCCCCAAAACTTTGCAGACATAACCAGAACGCTATCGCGATCTGAATTGAATTGAACCCCGGCGAGACCCATCCACCAGACACCCAGGCCCAGCAGAACCTCCACGTCCCACCCAAGAGACCACTCGCCAGGCGAGCAGACCCGATCAGGCAGTTGCCTTGATCTTAATATCAACCCCGGCAGGCAAGGACAGCTTGTTCAGCGCATCAATCGTCTTGCCCGTTGGCTGAACAATATCAATCACGCGCTTGTGAGTACGTATCTCGAACTGCTCACGCGACTTACGATCAATATGAGGACTCCGCAACACCGTGTAACGCTCGATCCGCGTCGGCAACGGGATAGGACCATGCACAATCGCGCCGGTCCGCTTGGCCGTATCGACAATGTCACTTGCCGACTGATCCAAAACGGAGTGATCATACGCTTCCATACGAATACGGATTTTTTCTTGCGATCCCGCGGACACTCCGCCACCCCTTACTTACGCGTAATTATTGACACTTCGATGACAACCATACCGACAACTTCCCCGACATACACAGCCAGCCTGTGGGCTCATCCTGAGGCAGCCTGCCGAAAACACCAGGCAAAACAGCACCTGAATGCCTGTTTTACAGCAGTTCGGAGCGATATCCCCGCCGGCAAGAAATTTGGGGAAGCGAGAATCTTACTGACACCTTCATTGAATGTCAACGAAGGTGGTTCTGAAATTCTCAAACATTTCCAGCAGGATACGGACGACTTCTCGCGTCGACACCGTCGCGCGCCGCGAACGTTTTTTTGTCGTCTTCCCGTTTGCCAGATATTAACACGATTTTAGGAAAACACCATCGACTCCCTCCGCCACAAGTCGGATTCCGTGAAAACCGGATCCCGCCAGCTTGTCCTGCGCGGCCATGCAAACGATCCTGGGGCGATACACTTGCCTGACCGAGGCTTTCCCGTGCATACTGGTGGCATCAACAAACACTGGGATATCGGGCAGCATCCCCGACAGACGGATTTCTCCCCCAGTCGCGGCTGGCATGCGTGAGTGTCCGAAGCCGGCCACGGGTCAGTGGAGTCGACTGGCCGTCGCCTCCAGTATTCGAATCGGATGAATTTCAGGGAAAGTTCTCGCATGCAACCAGTCAAATCGGGAGGAGGCTGGCGAGCCATCGCCTACACCTGGAAAAAATCGCGAGAAGCCGGGGGACTCTGGAAGCTCTGGAAGGCCATGCGCAGCAAAAACGCCTGCAAAACCTGCGCGCTGGGCATGGGAGGCCAGAAAGGGGGCATGGTGAACGAACGGGGTGCCTTCCCGGAAGTTTGCAAGAAAAGCCTCCAGGCCATGGTCGCCGATATGCAGGGAGCGATTCCCGAGCGATTTTTCGAGACGTACTCGCTGCCCCAACTGCAGGCCTTTTCCCCCCGCGAACTGGAAACCGCCGGACGACTCACCCAGCCCCTGCTGTACACTCGGGGAGACAACTATTATCGCCCCATTTCCTGGGCCGAGGCCCTCGAGCGGATCACTTCGCGATTGAAATCGATTTCCGCGGATGAAACCTTCTGGTACTTCAGTGGACGCAGTTCCAACGAGGCCGGTTTTCTGCTGCAGTTGTTCGCACGACTGTATGGCACGAATAATGTCAACAACTGCAGCTATTACTGTCACCAGGCAAGCGGCGTGGGACTCTCCAGCTCGTTCGGAACAGGCACCGCGACGCTGACCCTCGAAGACGCCGAGCATGCCGATCTCGTTTTTCTGATCGGCGGCAATCCCGCCAGCAATCATCCGCGGTTGATGAGTACCTTGAAGCATGTACGCCGTCGCGGCGGACACGTGATCGTGATCAATCCCGTGATCGAGCCCGGGCTTGTCAACTTCAGTGTTCCCAGCGATCCCATCAGCTTGTTATTTGGAACAAAAATCGCGTCGCTGTACGTGCAGCCTCACATCGGGGGGGATTTGGCCTTGTTAACGGCCGTGGCCCGCAAGGTGCTGGACCTGGGGGCACACAACGAAGAATTTCTGACAAGCCACACCGACCATTGGCCGGAATGGAAGACTCACCTGGAGGCTCAAGAGCTTTCGAAATTGTGTGACATCGCAGGGGTCGAGTTGGACGTGGTCGAGCGAATTGCCCGGTTATACGCGGCTTCCCGCAACACGGTGTTCGGCTGGACGATGGGAATCACCCATCACGTGAACGGCGTGGAGAATGTCGAAGCGATCGGAAACCTGGCGTGCCTGCGTGGCATGGTGGGCAGGCCCCATGCCGGCATGATGCCCATCCGCGGGCATTCTAATATCCAGGGAATCGGATCGGTGGGGGTGACCCCCAAGTTGAAGGATGCGATTTTTGAACGACTGCAGTCCCACTACGGCCTGCAATTACCGACTTCGACGGGATTGGACACCCTGGCCTGCATGGAGCAGGCACATGCCGGCAAGCTCAAATTCGGCTTGTGCCTGGGAGGAAATCTGTTTGGCTCGAATCCCGACGCCACGTATGCCCGCGAGTCGCTCTCCCGCCTGGAGATGCTGGTTACGCTCAGCACCACCTTGAACACCGGCCATGCCCATTCCCTTGCAGCCGAAACCTTGATACTGCCCGTCTTGGCTCGCGACGAAGAACCACATCCCACGACACAGGAATCGATGTTCAATTACGTGAGGCTCAGCGAAGGGGGACCGTCCCGGCATATTGGCCCTAAAAGCGAGATTGAAGTCATTTCCCTGATGGCCAGTGGCGTCCTCGGCAGCAGTGGTCCCATTGACTGGGAAAAAATGTCCCAGCCCAGCGAGATACGCCAAATGATCGGGAGGGTGGTGCCCGGGTTCGAGCAAATTCGCATGATTGATAAAACCCGGCAGGAATTCCAGATCGAGGGCCGCACGTTTCATCAACCCCGCTTTCCCACGCCCAACGGCAAGGCCCAGCTGCGCGTCCATGCGATCAAGTCCAGGCCTGCCCGCGGCCAGTTACAGTTAATGACGGTCCGTAGCGAGGGTCAGTTCAATACCGTGGTTTACGAAGATTACGACCTCTATCGCGGCGTCGATCGCCGCGATGTGATCCTGTTGCATCCCGAAGACATCACCCGGCTCGATCTGAAACCGAGGCAGCGCGTCACCGTGAAAAGTGCAGCCGGCACACTACCCCGCATACTCGTCTATCCATTTCCCGGCATCAAACCCGGAAATGCCCTGATGTATTATCCGGAAGCGAACGTCCTGGTTCCGCGAACGATTGACCCGCGCTCGAAAACACCGACCTTCAAGAACGTCGATATTGACATCACTCCCGAATAAAACCCGGTAAGTCCGTCGCGCAGTCGGGGAAGAGTCTCTGGCAAAACGGGAAAACCACAGAGCCACTAAGGACCAAGAGAAAACGAGTGGCGGGGGCCCCGGCCTCGCATTTAGAGCCGCGACAATTTGTAATTCAACCAGCCGCGCGGGCGCAACAGATCGAAATCACGCGCCAGACACAGGATCCACTAGAAGTGGGCTGAAAAGCTACATTTGCGACCCGAACGTGGCCCGCTGCCTCGCGGGCGAGGCTATTTGTGCATGCGTCCGCGTCTGCTGGCGCGGGCCACCCGGGGGGCTTCCACTCTCGCGGAACGCCCCCGCCTGACTCTGCCTGCGAACTCAAGCAGTCAATCCTTCGCTGGCAGCTATACACTCAATTGGCTGGTTTCTTCTCTTCTGGTTTCTTCTCTTCCGGCTTCTTCTCTTCTGGCTTCTTCTCTTCTGGCTTCTTCTCTTCCGGCTTCTTCTCTTCCGGCTTCTTCTCTTCCGGCTTTTCCGGCTTCTTCTCTTCCGGCTTCTTCTCTTCCGGCTTCTTCTCTTCCGGCTTCTTCTCTTCCGGCTTCTTCTCTTCCGGCTTCTTCTCTTCCGGCTTGGGAGCGACAGGTTCGCTCAGGCCTGAAACGACTTGAACGGTCGGGTGTTGTTGCTGGAAGGTCTTGACTCCCTCAAGCGTGACACCCGTTTGCCAGAGGTAAAGCTTCTTGAGTTTCTTCAAATTTCCAAGCGTACCGAGGCCGGCATCGGTCACTTTGGTTTCGTAGAGATTGAGGTATTCCAGGTTCTCCAACCCGGCCAGATGCACCAGCCCCGCATCGGTAATCGCCGTTCTTTCCAGATGGAGCCGGACCAGCGACTTCATACCCGCAAGATGCGCCAAACCCGCGTCGGTAATCTTGGTGCCTCGCAAATTGATCAGATAAACATTCTGCAATTCGGCGAGGGGCTGCAGGTTGTCATCCACGATCTCGCGATCCGACAGGTGATAGGCCACTTCCAGCCGCTCATCATTTTGGGCCAGCTTCATGACACGCCCGCCCTGTGATTGCACTTTAGACAATGCTGCCTCCTGTGCAGGCAGAACAGCAGGAATCCACGCGATCCACGCCATACAGACAAGCCTTAATCCAGCCATTTGAGTCTCCTGTTTCGCATTCTGAGATAAAAACATGTCAAAACCTCGGCACGGCTGCCCGTTACGTATCAACAGGCCAAGGTGTCACGTGTATGCAGGAATCAATTCGCCGTGATGCTTCTATCTCTTGGCGAATCTGGAGGTTAAAGCATTCCCACTCCAATCGAGTCCCGTTCCGGGCAGAGGCGAACGCTCACGCGTGTGTTGATTGTAGCGGATTTTTCACAAGATCTCCTGGCACGGAAGGAATTTGGATTCGTTGATTTCAAATTTATTTCTCCGATTCTTCGCAAAATTTTTACATCGAGGGGACATGCTTGGCGCGTTGTTTGCGAATTGAATTTCTCATCGAGTGGAGAGACCCCCCGACGAATCCGGATCTGGTTCTGGTCTGTTTGCTTCGACGGGATGTACTTTCCACTCGTTCCCCCCCAAGAGAGCCTCGCTCCGACACCAGTGATAGCTGCTGGAAGCAGCCATCACAAGGTTCCTGCCATTGTAAGTTCCCTCCCGAAGTTAATGAAATTGAAAGGAAACTCCCATGATCGTCAAAGTCGATTGCTCCCGTAACACGACCGCCTGGATTCTGGTGATGCTGGCATTCGCGACGTTCCTGTGCGTCGATTTCGTGCTGCATTGACTTAGCTCCACCCACGATGAGCGCTGCCTAATGATTGCCGCCGGCGGCCTGCGGGGATAGGATGAGAGCAACTCCCGCGGACGGACAGACGGATTCCGGCCATGGAGCGGGAGTTGCCGATCTTGCATCACCGAGGATGTCGTGGAACCATGCACCCCAAGCCTGTTCACCCGCCACTGAAGCCGCGTGGTTTTTCGCAACGCTTGAAGCAGTTTCGCCCCAAGCGTTATTGCATGAAAGACCCTTCGGCGGCGGTGATTGATGAAATCATCAAGCGCGAAATCAAACCGGGCAGTCGCGTCATCGACCTGGGTTGTGGCGATGGGCGTCTGCTGACCCTGCTCCGCGACGAATTGAATTGTCGGGTTCAGGGAATCGAACTGGACGACGAAGAATTCCTGGCCGCCATCGCGCGGGGAATTCCCGTCATCCGGGGGGACATGGACGAAGGCTTGCAGTATCTGCCGGACGACAGTTTCGATTTCGCGGTATTGAGCCAGACACTCCAGCAACTGCGGTATCCGGTGGAACTGCTGGAACAGATTCTGCGAGTCGCCCAGCGCGTGCTGGTGGTGGTTCCGAATTTCGCCTTTTGGCGCATTCGGCTGCAAGTCCTGTTATGGGGCAGAGCCCCGGTCACCGAGGAATTGCCCTACGAGTGGCACAACACGCCCAACCTGCATTTGATGTCGATGCAGGATTTTCGCGACCTCGAGAAAATCGGGCAGTTCCGGATTTTGAAGGAATTGCCGATTATCGGGGAAAAAAGTGTTGATCGGGCTATGTGGGCGAATCTACGGGCTCGCACTGTTTTGTATATTCTTGAGCGGGTTGAGAAGTCCGAGGTTGAATGCTGAGCCTGCACTTCCGTTAGAATGCGGGAATGTCGAGTCCCCTGTCCCCGAGGCCAGGAAGCCCTGCGTGGGCGCGATGGGAGACTCTGCACCAGCTTCAGCAACGGGAGTACGTGGCAGTGAATCATCTGCTTTCCGCGGTGGCGGAACTTTCAACCTGGATTATCGCCTGGGCGGCCTGCCTGCACCTGGGTGTGTTCGTGTTGCTGGTCGTTTGGGCGCGACGTGATATGCGCATCCTTACCGGCACACTGCAGGACTACACGCGGGAGTTGCGGCATCGCAGCGTGCTGGATCCCACGGCCCACCTTACCGAGCAGATGGAAGCCTTCATTGCGGACATCGAGGATGTGATCAACGATCCTGCCCGCCATGTCGAGCGGCAGGCCCTGAGGAATCGCATGAATCTGCTGGACGAAAAACGCCGCTACTTGAATGCCCTGCGTTTCGAAACCATTGCCAATTCCGCGCGAACCATGATTGAAGCCTATCCACTGGCGGGGGTGCTCGGCACGATTGTCTCCATCGGGGCGGCGCTCAACGTGGCGGGGACTCAAACCGACACCGTTTCGATTATCGTGGCCCGTTTCGGCGATGCCATCTGGTCCACGTTTGCCGGGTTGACGGCAGGCCTGCTGCTGTTATTGATCAGCAGCTTGCTCGACCCGACATTTCAGCGATTGAATGAAGTGCGGGCCCATATCCGTACGATGATGTCCGCCGTGAAAAGTCGACTCGGGATTTCGGAACCAGCCCCCTGACGCACGCCATGATCAGCCATCTTCCCGGAAAAACCACGCTCATCGACACAGCCGCTTTTCCCTGACGACGAGAAAACGACCGATGATTTCCGCCAAACGATTATCGCTGCAGTTGACCCCGTTGCTGGATTTGCTGCTGATCGTGATTTTCGCCCAGTATCTGGAAATCGAACAGAAATCGACGGCCGAAAGCGAAGCCCAGGCGGCCCGCGAGGCGCGCCAGCAATTCGAACTGCGGCAATCCCGCGAACAATTGAAGTTCACGCAAGACGTCCTCGCCGCCACCCGGGCGTTTCACGACAACACCGAGCAACAACTTGCCGAGTTGAAAAATCAGCAACAGGCTTCCCGAGACGAGCAACAGGATCTGCTTACCAAATTGAGCGAAGTCGGATCGCAACGCGATCGGATCGTCTCGGCGTTAAAGCAGGCATTTGCCGGTTCGTCCGAGGAAATCGTCCAGCTGCTCGAACAGTTGGCACACTCCCCGGGCACGCCACAACCCATTTCCCCGGAAAGCATCCAGAAACTGGCCGACCAGGTCGCGCAGGCGCCTCCCCGCGATTTGGCCTTGCTGCTGCTCGCCTACGAGGAAATCCGCAAACGTTGCGACATCTGGGAACTCCACCTGGATAGCCAGGGAATCTTCACGCTGTTCGATGGCAACACGCGGCACAGCTTTCGGGCCAGTTCCGCCGAGGACTTTCAGCGTCGGTTGTTCGATCTCTACAAGTCGCTGCCGCAAGCCAAGAGCCTGGTGATCCTGCTCGTCAGTTATGGAGAAGTTCGTGCCGACCTGCGACAGAATATGTTGATGTCGATGCCAATTGTCACGGATCGCATGCGGAACGATGCCAGCGGACTCACCCGGTTTGAATACGCGGTCATCGGATACCTTCCCGAAAACGATGCCCGTTAAGCCTGCCAGGCAAACTCAACCCAGTCCTGGAATCGGTTTCCATTGGGTGACGGCCTGAAGAATCTCGCGCGGGGTATCCGGAACCAACCGCAATTGCCCCCCCTCGAACAGGCTGTTGAGTACGGTGGAAACCAGATTCTGAATTGTCACCGGTTCAGAGGCAGGCGTCCCTCCGTCCCTGGCCGATTGCCCGATCACCTGGCCCATGGGCAATCCTCCCCCGGCCAGCAGCAAGGGGGCCAGATTCCCCCAGTGATCTCGTCCGCCGTTTTTGTTCAGTCGAGGAGTGCGTCCCATCTCGCCACAGCAAACCAGCAAGATCTTTTCGGAAAGCCCCCGCTGTTTGACATCTTCGAGAAAAGCCGATACCGCATGGTCGAACGGCAGCCCCATGTACTGCATCCCTTCCGCGACTCCCGCATTGTTTTTATCGGCATGCATGTCCCAGACAAAACTGGTGGTGATGGTCACAAACCCCGCTCCACGCTCGCATAAACGCCTGGCCAGCAGCAACAGTTTCCCCAGGGTTTGGCCATGATCGACATAGTTCTGATAGTTGTTCCATTTCCGGCTGATGTTGTCCGGCCGACTGATGCGGCTCGTATCGTAGCGTTCCAGCACGGAAGGTGCCTCCTGACTTAAATCGAAGGCCTCCGAGAGTCCCCCCAGTATCGTCTGAAAAGCCTGCTGGCGCAACTGCGACAAACCTTCCAGACTCCCCCCCTGCTCTACCCCCCAACGCATGCGATCTACTTCCGCCAGCAGCAAGCGACGATCCTCGAGCCGCCGCAACGGCAGATTCAGTTGCATGTCTTGCTGCAGGGAACCGTCGTTGCCCGGGGCAAAGGGGGCCAATGTCCGCGAAAACGCCCCCGTGGCACCAAAGTCGCCGAATGTTTTGGTAACAGGCCGCAGGGAAGCGTCGACCGCTTGAGGCGACAAGGCCACGTTTCTGGGCATTCCGGTGAGCGGATGATTCATGCCGGCCACCCGCGCATACAATGTGCCGAGATTCGCATCGGCGGTATCCCGATGCACAATCGGTTTGATATCGTGCCTGGAATCTCCCGTGGTGAAACTGCGGACAATCGTTAATTGATCCGCCAAACCGGCCAGGCGGGGAAAAGATCCCCCAAAGGTCACTCCCGGCAACCGTGTGCCGACCTCTCCGGTGGTACTGCGGATCTCCGAGGGGGCCTGCATGTGGGGATCAAACGTCTCGAACTGACTCGGCCCCCCATGCATGAACAAGAAAATGACCGATTTGTCCTTGAGAACTGCCTTGTCCCTCGCCTCCGCCCGCGCCTGCAGCAGATGCTCCAGAGTCAATCCCCCCAAGGCCAGCGAACCCGCTTGCAGAAAACTGCGTCTCCCAGCGACAGAGGCTCCGGCGACATCGCAAAACCGTATCATGAGATCCCCCTCCGCACACCCAAACCAACACTGCACGCACGGCCACTTCTCGGCCTGATTTCACGATCTATAGTATCAATAACACTTGATTCGACAAACCCGTAACAGGAAAACCTGCGTTTTTCTTGACAATCACAGAACCGACCATTACGGTTTGCATTCACTCAGTGTGTGGGGTTTCGAGCGAAATCAATTTGACCAATTGCCTGTAACTGCCGATAATCACACAACACCTGAATTTCTCAGGGGGATTAGCTCAGCTGGGAGAGCGCTTGCATGGCATGCAAGAGGTCAGGGGTTCAAGTCCCCTATCCTCCACTCTAGGCCACATTGCGTATCATCGCAACGTGGCTTTTTTATGGAGTTACGCCAGATTCATTGTACTGCAAGGACTTGCGAACACGCCGTTGTGTCAGGTTGGCCGCTTCCGATCCCTCACGAGGCACCTGCCAGGCACTCCAGTTTGGACTACCCATGTTCACCAAATTGGAGACCCTCATGCCAGCACGACGACGCAATCTTCGCCGAGACCCCAAAGGCTACTTCTCACGGCTCTTCCGGCACTTCTCGCCGCAATACTTTACCTCGTCCCAGACCCTTGCCCACTTCTTGCGCCAAGCGAACGGCCTTCCACAAACCACGCACGTTTTCTTAGGCAGGTTAGACTTCTTGTGGGGCATGGGGATTACTCAAGAGGTCACTCGATCTCACCTCCGCAGCGGGGCGATTCTTGGTTGTGAGCCTCGTTTTGCTCAAACCCTCGACATTGGACGACGGGCTGCGGCGGGTATTTTGGGTAACGATTGTCCGCTCCAGACTTCTGGCACAGCAGGAAGCGTGATCCCTTTGCCGAAACCACTTCCTTCGTATGGCGGCAGAATTCACACAGGCTGGGAATCACGAAGCGGACTCCCTGATGGCGAGACGGATCGCCTCAGCGACTCCCATCGGCTTAATCGGGAATGCCTCCAGTGCCTTCGAGTTCCGCACGACGGTTGGATTCTTCAATCCTTCGATCAAGTGGCGACCTACTTCGTAAGTGGCCGGTGTCACAAGGGCCAGCCAGAGTCCTGAAAGATAGGGCGTCAGCACCGGCACGATGATCAGCCACCGTCGCAACCCCTGCTGCCCAGCGTATTCCCGAATCAGGTCGCCGTAGGTGACGACATCCGGGCTGCCGATCTCGAAAATCCGGCTTACACCTTGGGGAAGGTCTTTCGCAGCAAGCAGATAATCCAGCACGTCTTGGATGGCAATGGGCTGCGTGGGCGTAGCGAGCCAGCGAGGACAGATCATGATCGGTAGTCGATCCGTCAGGGACTTCATCAAGTCGTAGGAAAGGCTGCCCGCCCCTACGACCATTCCGGCCCGGAACTCGATGGTCTCGACTCCCGAAGTACGGAGAATCTCGCCTACCTCGTGGCGACTGCGCAGGTGAGGTGACAACTTCGGGTCGGCATCGTCACCCAGTCCGCCAAGGTAGATGATCCTCTGCACACCAGCTCGCTTGGCGGCTTCTGCAAAGTTGATCGCCGCCTGTCGGTCCTCCTGCTCGAAGTCGTGCGATCCCGACATCAGATGCACGAGGTAGTACGCCGTCTGGACACCCTGCAAGGCCGCTTCCAGCGACGGCGGATCCAGCACATCTCCCCGGACGATCTCAGTCGAACTCTTGACCAGCGGGCGCAATTTCTCAGGACTTCGGGCCAGACAACGCAGCTTGACCGGCTGGGCTTCGAGTAGGTGAAGCAGCCGACCACCGACGTAGCCCGACGCTCCCGTCAGCAGAACTGTCTGCAGGGTCGAGACTTGCGAGTTGTCTGGCTTCGGGGTTGTCATCGTGGTCGGGTAAACTGGCTGTTGGGAAACGGTTTATGTTGTGCCTATAATCTGTTAGTCCCCATTCTATCGTTTTCTGAGCCGAGACACATGCTCGGTGACTTTGCGAGTCCGAAATGCGAACCTTGTGGCTGCAAAAACCCAGCACAGACATGCTTAGCCAGTTCGTGGCTGAACAGTCTGTGTTGGACTTCAGCTACTCGGCAGTTGGGGCCACTGCCGAAACGCCACCTGACGGCTTTATTGTAGACCGAACACGAATCGACCTAGGTGCAGGCGAGTCGGTCTTCGAGACGGCAAAGGCTGCCCTCCAGCGTTGGCAGCAGTTTCGCCTTGGCTGGGTCGAAGCGTGGTCGCCGGAAACTCCGCTCGAAGTCGGGCAGACGGTGGCGATCATGGGCTGGGCCGTGGGCCTCTGGTGGCTCAATTCCTGTCGAATCGTGTACACCGTGGAAGAGTCGGGGGACACGAACCGCTTCGGGTTCGCCTACGGAACACTACCCGGCCACGTCGAGAGCGGCGAGGAACGGTTTCTGATTGAGTGGGACCGGACCACCAATCAGGTCGCCTACGACATACTGGCATTCTCCAAACCGAACCACATCCTGACTCGGCTGGGATACCCGCTTGTTCGCCGAAGCCAGAAGCGATTTGGTCGGGATTCCGCCGCCTCGATGTTCAAGGCCGTGAATGCCGACTCGACATTGCCCGTCGTGTTGCAGAGTACGAGTTGACTGAGATTCAAGAGTAAAAAGTGGATTCTGGAATAACAAAAGGAAAGGTCAACATGATAAAGCATGTCCTCAGCGGCTCGTTGGTCGCATTGATCGCATTTTTCTGCCAATCGTCGCTCGTCGGACAGGAAAAGTTGCCCGTCTGGAATCAGTGGCGAGGACCGCAACGTAACGGTTTGATCGAAGGACGAGCTTGGCCAACAACCTTGGACGAGAAGGTGCTGAAAAGGACTTGGCGAGTCGAACTCCCCCCCAGTTATTCCGGTCCTGTCGTCTCCGAGTCAGCGGTATTCGTAACCGGGACGGAAAACAAGGAGTTTGAGGTTGTCTATGCACTGGATCGCAGGAACGGCAAGGAACTTTGGAAAGCCAAATGGCTCGGCGCCATGACAGTGCCGTTCTTCGCCGCTTCGAATGGAAGTTGGATTCGATCCACACCTGCATTCGATGGAAAAAGTCTGTTTGTCGCCGGAATGCGAGACGTTCTGGTATCACTGAATGCACAGACTGGTGAACAGCAATGGCGAGTGGATTTCGTCGAGCAACTCAAGACGCCGTTACCTGCATTCGGATTCGCCAGTTCACCCTTGCTCGATGGCGAATGGCTGTATGTCCAAGCCGGCTCCTCGTTCATGAAGCTCGACAAACACACCGGCCAGATCGTCTGGCGTGTGTTGAAGGATGACGGAGGCATGATGGGCAGCGCCTTTTCGTCGCCAGTCGTGGCAACTCTCGCAGGGAAACGCCAAATCCTCGTGCAGACTCGTCAGAAGCTTGCCGGGGTCGATCCCGAAAACGGCGATGTCTTGTGGGAACAGGAAGTACCGAGTTTTCGAGGCATGAACATCTTGACCCCCGTGCCGGTTGGAGATGGCGTCTTTACAAGTTCCTACCAGAACAAATCGTGGCTGTTCGGCGTGTCTAAGTCGGATGAAAAATTCGCCTGCGCCGAAACGTGGAGCAACAACGCCCAAGGGTACATGTCCACTCCGGTCGTCATCAACGACCACGCTTACATGCATCTGCAAAACCAGCGATTCACCTGTATTGACCTTCGTACAGGCGAACGCAAATGGACCTCCGCGCCATTCGGCAAGTATTGCAGCATGGTCGCACACAATGATCTGATCCTCGCTCTGGATGAGCGAGGTTTGCTTCTGCTTCTAAGAGCAAATCCGAGAGAGATCGAACTTCTCGACGAACGAAAAGTGAGCGACGACGAAGCGTGGGCGCACATCGCTGTTAGCGGAGAGGACGTGATCGTTCGGGAACTGAACGCAGTCAGTGTCTTTCGCTGGAAAGCTGACGGCGAGTAGTTGTGGAGGCGATACCCTCTTCCATGAGAACTTGATTGGCGATGAAACCACTCCGCCCTGCTTAGCATTCCAAGTCTCATATACCGAAGAATCGGGGGTGAATGAAATCGCTTCTGCTCATACGAGCACTCTCAATGATAACTTTCCCTGCCGATTCCCGCAGACTGCAACAAGATTCTTTGCAAGGCGGCCCGGAAGATTGCTCTAGCCGCTGCAAGATACCGGAGAAGTGGCGGTTTCGATGACGGTGAAGGAGTCTCGTACCGCCGAGGACATCAACTGCTCGACGACTTGCCGAGGAAGCTCAGTTCGCTTGCCCCGGTGCATCGTTGTGCCGTCGTCCAGTTTCAGTGCGGGAAATGGTCCTCGGTAAAGCACCGTAAGGCGTTCCTCGGCTGCGGACTTGGGCTTCAAAGCTTCGAGCATGGTTTCCCGCAATTCGGCTTCACCCGCGGTGAAGCACGCTCGGCTGCCGTATTTCGTGAGCCGGATCGCCTCAAAGCCTGCTTCCTCCAAATGGTTGACTAAACTGTCAAGACAGGGGACGGATTTCACCACCGAGGCAGGGCCGGGCAACTGGGGAACATCCTCAACGTGCCGGTCAGAGGTCAGGCAATGGATCGCAAGCCGTCCTCCCGGTTTCAAACGGTCAGCGACTTCTTTGACGAAGGGACCAATTTGCGGCAATGTCGCTTCGCCGTTGAACGACCCCTGCAAAGCGATTTCATCGAGCGACTCAGGAGGAATCTCGTCAGGAATTACCAATGGGTTTCCAAGTCGATGCGACCAGTTGTGAGTCTTCGGAGTGCCATTATCCATCGAGCAGGGGAGTGACACCACCTGCAGGGAAGCCTTGCCGTAGTCACTTCCCATCACCGCCTCAGCGTTCTGGCCGGCACCTCGATGTTCGAGGTCGCCTTCAAGAACGTACATCTCCCAAAGTGTTCCGTCCGGGTCATGCAGCCAAAACTTCGTTTGCTTGGAGTAGCAGCACTCGACTCCCTCTTCCCGTTCGCTGCGAAGCCCCGCCATCTCTAAACAGCGTTGGAGTTCGACCAGTTCTTTGGACGACTGAAACTTGAACCCGACGTGATTTAACGCCCCCCGTTCCGCAGGAGAGACGGGTTCAAGGGAAAACGTGATCGGTGGATTGGTTAGCTCAAACTTGGCGTAATCCTCCCGGTGCTTACTCGGACTGATCCCAAACACCTTGCTAAAAAATTCAACGGATCGGTCAATGTCCGAAACGTTCATCGAGATGTGGAACGTAACCGGACTTTCAGACAGTGAGTGCGACATGTTATACGTCTCCTGAGATTTGCGGTTGCTTTCGGGGAGAGGGAGTCAGCCATGCGATGACAGCAGTGAGGGCGGCACACGCCGAGAGAACCCACAGTAATGGGTGGTAGGAACCAGCAAGTTCGCGAGTTTGGGCAAAGATCAATGGCCCTATGGCCGAGGCGAGGACCGTCATCATCTGGGCAATGCCTTGAATCTTACCGAGATGTGCCCGTCCATAAAGGTCAGGCCATGCGGAGAAGAACAACACCGTCAGCATTCCACCGGCGAGCGCACTGACGATAACGTAGCCGACAACATCCTGATAGCTCGCCAACTGCGTCAACCACACCAGCGACCCTGCCAACAACATCAATGCCACACTGAGTAGACGGTTCACGGGCCAGTAGATCCCCAATAAACCTGCACACATCTTGGCGACGACACCTATGCCAGTTCCCAAAGCCAGCGATTCGTAGTAGACCTCTTTTCGAAATCCCTGATCGACCAGGATGGATTCATTGAACAGAGAAATTCCGGCCACGATCATTCCGTAAAGAGAAATGCTCAGAGAACACACCCAAAACATGGGAGTCCTCATGGCTTCCCCGTGGGTATAGTCATTTCCCGGCACATTGCCCACTTCAGATGAAGTCTCGGCAGCAGATGGGGTGCGATCACGAGCAATCACCGTCAGCACCACGGCCAGCCCAAGAACAGCCCAGCCCATTGCCGACCAAAACGCTCGCCAATCCAGATCGGCGTAATTTCTTCCGATCAGTGCGGCAGCGATGAATCCACCAGCCATCAGAATCGAATAGACCGCCATCGGAAAGCTGACGTTCCGGTCGAACCATTTTCCGACAATGGCGATGCTGACCACCGACAAAGCACTTTGCCCGAATCCTCTGGTCAGCATGATAGTCACAAAGAGGATCGACGGTGAGCTTGTCATCGTCATGGCCAAAACGACAACGCCGAGGCCCACCATCACAACCGCCAGCGTCCTTCGAATTCCGAAGCGGTCAATGCAAGAGCCAATTCCGAGGCAGAAAAAGGCTCCGAGCAGAGTGGCCCAGAAATTCATTTGGCCATATCCCGTGCGGGACAAATTCAGTTGAGGATCGGCCAAGAGCCGTTCGGTAATCATGCCCAAGCCATGCGTGCGCCCCGGCAACGTGGCGACCATCGCCACCGCCGCTACGCCCACCATGACCCAGCCGTAAACGTTCACCGAGCGAGATCGCGCCTCAACGGGATTGAGTATCGTCGCTTCGGACATCACATTTCACCGAAAATAAGTATCAACGAGGTCATGCTCGGCATATCGCTTCTTGAGATATTCACGAAACTGCTCGTAGTGAGCCTCCCGCTGGTTGCCCCCATCGGAGAAAGCGTTGTAACTCAAGTACAACTGCCGCCTCCATGAGTCTGACAGATTGGGACCAGAACGGTGGGGCGTGAATCCATCAAAGATGGCTACGTCACCCGGATCGAGAACCAATTTCACCCCTGCGGATTCGTCAACCAGGTCAACGGAGAGCTGGTGGTATTCTCCATCCTCGGCGGATAACGAACCGTTGTGGTGATAACCAGGAAATACTTCGGTGCAGCCGTTCCGCTCATAGGCGGCATCAACAGGAATCAGGACGGTCAGGAAGCTTCTGGGAAATCCCGGCCACGAAATCCAATCCTGATGAAGTTCGTACCCTTTCGTGCCCGGTTGCTTGAAGATCAGCTTGTCCTTGAATAGACAGGCAGGTTCGCCGTAGAGGTCGTGTAAAACGTCAAACAGCCGAGAATCAAAGGCAAGTTGCTCGCAAAGAGGACTAAGATCAATCACCGGGTCAAACGTCTCCCACAGGCACTCCGAGCCATCGTGCGTTTGCTGGAAACGACAACGGAGGTTTCGTTTGTCGATCAGATCTCGTTGGTAGGTGAGCTTCCACGCCTCGTCAGATAAGGCTGCTATTTCCCCCGGGCCAAACAGGCTACGGATGATGATATAGCCGTCCCGCTTCCATTGAAGAAAGCTCTGCTCGTCAAGCGTGCGAAGTGTTTCCGTGTCACCCATAAATCCTCCAACGACTGCACTTGTGTTTTGCCCCTATGTCGTGTGTTTCAGAGATCATGAAATGATCAGAACTCGCCCACAACCTCTCCACCGGAGCGAGTTGCCAAACTGCGCCAAACGCCGAGGTCAACACTGTCGCTGATGAACCGCACTGCACCGTCACAAAGAAGTAAATTCACACCGCCCGGATGATTACTTCGAGCCGCTTTCCAACCCGATGCGATGTACCCTTCGCTGGCCGGGGCATTGGCCACGCAATCGTAAGACTTGCTGTTAGGTCCATAGTAATGGTTGTAAGAGGCACAGCGAATTTCACCGGAATACCACGAGAACTGCCTCGGATCAGACTGGTTCCACGTCGTGGCTGCCACACAGTTGGCATCGCTGATGTCCTGTCCGAACGGAAGATTCTTGTAGACTTTCTTTTCGGAGCCGGGCGGAGTGACTCCCGAGGTCGTCGCCCCCTCCCCCAGTAGACTTTCAGACATGGCTGCCGTGTTGCTACTGCCATCCGTGAGGTCAGCGAATCGAATGCGCGAGTCGGCAAAGAACACTCCGTCGGCATTGTACGGTGATCCATTCTGCGCCCCGCCCGCTGGGGCCAATCCCGTCCCCATATTGGCACAGTAATTCGTGGGACCGATTCCCTCCGTCACCCCCCAGTTGGTGGAGACTTTACGAGAGGAGTCCGAAGGACACAGATAAAGCGGCACAACGGTTGAAGCGGCCATGCGGTTGTTAGGATCGGGAATGATCCACGACCCCCCGACATTGGCGTATGTCGGCGATTCAAGATTGAGCAAGTCGTAAACAGCCGTTTGTTCCAAGAAGGGTGTCAGGTAAGCCATAACTCCCCAGTTCCCCTGAAAGTATCCGACGTATCCGGGGGAGCCGGGACGCCCACCGGGGATCAGATTTGGCGGAAACGTCTTATGGGTACTTTCGTAGTTGTGAAGAGCGATGCCGAGTTGCTTGAAATGGCTCTTGCACTGCGCTCGGCGTGCAGCTTCACGAGCTTGCTGCACGGCGGGGAGCAGCAAGGCGACGAGTACGCCAATAATGGCGATAGTCACGAGCAATTCGATCAGCGTAAAACCCGTATGGCTCTTGCCTGCTGATTTCCGACGGGTTTGGGGGGGCATGCGAGGTTACCTTGTAAAAACCGGGACGATCAAACGTTCTTACTCTCAAACGTCTGTCAGATTAACAGGCCGATTTCAGATTGCAAGGCTTCCGCAGAAAAATCCACATCTTTCGGGTGACTAGCCCGGATCTCTCACTCGGGTCTGTAAAACAGGATAGCTGACTTCGACGAACTCGTCTGAGTCGTCGAGCATCTGTTGCAATTGGGAAAGGCATCTGATGACACATTTCGAAGCCCCGAGAGCCTCCATGCGGTCAGGCACGGGTCGCCGAGTCATCACTCTCCACGCACTCGGCCAGGATCATCGAGGGCACAGATTGCTGCTGGAAGAGCCGCCGTGGTGTCGCCGTCCCACTTAGAGTGGGCTTTCAGGACATCGCTCGAAGCGTCGGCCAAAGCAAGAACCGCATTGTTGCCAAACTGCTGAAGGGCATCGACAGCTTCGTCGGCTCACTCCAGATCGGTTCCGTGAGCGAATGTGCTAAGTGCCTCGATGATTCAAAACCATTGCGAACTTCAACCATCTGATCAGCCATTCGCCGCAAGGACTGTTGACGCAGTTGTACACAACAATCATCGGTGCAATGCTGAGGTACCTGCACACCGGCTATCGGCCGAGCAAGTATCGGTTCAGCTTGCTGTCGAGCGGAACCGAACTGGTGGGAATCCTGCCGATTCTGCGAGAACGGGAGCGCCGCTGCGCGTTGGCCCGTGAATCGCGGCGGCGCCGTCAAGCATAAAAACGAGCCGCCAATAAGGAATCAGGTTAAAATGCACACCCAGGCCGCGGGCTACATCGGCCATGGAGTAAACCTGCTCGGCGACCAACCCCACGGCATCTCGCATCAATTCTTCAGAATAACGCCGCGTTGATTTTCCAGACTTCGACGATCCCGACATGGTCGACTCCCCTCCGAGAGTTCACACTCTCGATCAGTTACCCACTATGGTTGGGGAAGTCCACTAGAACTGATAGCTGGGATTCGTGCGATCGAAGTCGAAGTCGCGCAGGCCAATGTTGATTCGCAGGCTGGTGTAGGTGTACTCCTCGACCAGCGGGGCCGATTCGTCTGCCGTCATTGGAAACCCGAAACATTCGCAGCGGATCGGCAGATTTGTCTCGCGATCAATATACAGCCGAACCAGGCTGAAGCGGAATTGCCGACGTGGCGTGGGATGCGAGGTTTCGACCACTCGGCAAGGCACGTTTCCCAGTTGTGCATTGGGGTAGTACTTCACGTCGCATTCCCCGAATTGCGTCTCGAACTCCCAGGTTTCGATCATCTTGTCGATCATGTTTTTCATGCCGATCATGTTGATCGGATACTTGTTGTCCTTCATCGCTTCCCGGGAATCCAACGGGAGGGAAATGGTACCAATCAGCGACGATAGACCCGACCCCTCGTGCGCCAACATCTGATTGTTGTTTTTCCCCGCGACATACAGCACTTCGCGGCCGGCAAACGGTTCACGGAACTTCAGATACACACTGAAAGGTTCGTGCCGAACCTTGATTTCCATCTGATGGGTCTGCAGTTTTTTACCAATCAGTTCGCGTTTGGTGAGCACCCCCTGGTAATCCTTGACTTCCCCAATCGCCGCTTGGGCGGCATAGGCCAGCTTGAGGACCGGCACATAGGGATGGTTCTCGGGGATTTCTCGCTTCGCCTGCCCCCAGGCCAACGACGAAGTAAGGCAGCCGGAAACGATCATAATGCCGCAGAGAGTTCGTCCCCAGACCGAAAAGTTCAGACAGGGCAGGACAGATTTCTGAATCGAAATCACAGGGAACCTCCATAGATCGATTTCGTCTTCGACAGCGTCAAACGCAAAACACTGCATGACTCGGGTTGCAACCGGTATCGACGCAACAACCGGTATATCCCTTACCCTTATTCTCGCGGCAATCGATTTTTTGAAAACAAACCCCCTAAAACACCCCACCTTACCCATTTTCAACAAGTCCCATCCACATGGGCTCCCGGCGAATGCGGGCAATCTCGGGTAAGGAGGGCCACGGAAGCAGCTCTTCCTGAATGGAGAGCCGTACATTGCACGAATTGTATAGGGCAGCATGCTTTTTGGAAACAACATTTTTCACCAAGGCTGAAATCCAGGCCAGGAGGTTCGACCACGTATCCTGCAAACCAGGTGTCCATCGGCCACTCCACCCCCGCCAGTATGGGTTCACCGCAGCCCGCTCCATCCGGATCCACGGGGGAGGAGGGCATTCTTGAAATCTTCAAATTTTCGACAGGCGGACGGTTGACGTTTTTTCGCAGCGCGGTATTATTCCCTTCCGCAAGGCACGAACGCCCGGTCATTCACTCGATGACTGACCGGTGGGTTCGTCTTTTTTTCGCACTCGCATTAAGTTGCGGGGGCGCAAAGGACGATGGAAATCGTTCGCGGCAAACCGGC
>JACTNB010000035.1 GCA_014584345.1 Planctomycetota bacterium | reverse complement strand
ATTGCAATTAAACGGCAACCCTTTTCAATCCGCTTGAATTGGACGTGAATTTTATCGAACTTCATGGCAATCGTCAGGCACAGCCTGACCTACCCTGCTAAATAGCCATGTCCAATTACTATTCATTTCATAGAAACAATTACACCATCATTCTGGGTATGACTTCACAATCCTAAGGACGTTGTTATCCCTCTGATAGAAAACTACACTACTCCCTGCTTCTTGCGACTGAATAATTACACATGGAGACCCTTTTTTGTCACTGATCATTATCCCCTTGACTTCCTCGCGCAACGATCCGATTGAAATAGATGAACTACCATCTGGCAAACTCATAATCACCAAAGGGTCATCCGCACTCATGCCGACTTCCAATCTAGGAAATCCCTGACTATCATACATCACAAGACATGGCTCATAAGTGCCTTCCGCTCTTTGAACTGGGCCCAAAAAAGCCTTTACGCTCCCATTGTCGTCAACAATGCTTATGCTTTTAGCCTGAATATTATCGCTGCCATAAGTCATTTCAAAGTTCCGATCTGTGTGACAAAATCCAATCGCCCAAGATAAAAAGTCATTCCTATGCATGATCGTGACCTGACCCTGCAATGATAATTATCATTCCAAGCGCAAATAAAGTTGTTCCAGACACAGGAGCGATTAGTAATCCAAGGAGCAACATTACCATCAGGGCCGTCATAAAGACAATTTTTGGGTCTAAGCATGGTACGCTAAATGGTCGCCATTCCCATTCGTTGCAAATATGCGGAGCAAATATTGTTCCCAATGGACTGCAAGGTCGCTTGTAAGTATTACTACCGTGCTTTGATAGTGATGTGCCACCTTTACACTCGCAATTGTACTCACAGTATCCGTCATTGTATCTTTTCGTTTCCGTGCACGTTGCGGCATGGGTACCCACTAATACCCATATAAGGCCATTGGCGTCAATGCGGTTTAGTGGTGACAATCCGCAATACGAATACAGATTGACACCTGCCGTTACTCCAAGCGGGTCTCTTTGCACCCAAGCCCCCGCCGTAGAGTGAAACACTCGATTCCTCACATTAAACAATCCAGAACTACTCTCCCAGCGATATCCCGCGTACAGCGTCTCCCATTTGCTGGCCGAATTGGATTGTGATACGAACGATGCATCCAAGAACACTGGCTGCCCATACGCTGAATACGCAAATCGTTCCTGAGCAACTCCACTGTCGTTGACCAGAGCCGTCACGTTCCAGTTCGCATCTTGCAGGCCGTAGAGGCGTTCGTTGAGGGTGCCGTTGCCGGTGGTGTCGCGGTCTCGCAGGAGGATGTCGTCAATGTAGCGTAGGCCCCAGATGTGTTGTTGTTCGGGGTCCGTGGAGGAGTCGAGGCGTTCTTCTATCACTTGCCATTTGCTGGGGTCGGTGAAGTAGCAGTGGCGGGTTTCTTCGAGTTCTTCGAGGCTGCCGGCGGTGTAGGTCTGTTCGACCACGCGGCGTTTAGCTCCGTCGTATTGGTAGCTGGCGATGGTGTGAGTGGTGGTGTCGTCCACCAGTTTCACCAAGCGATTCCAGGCGTCGTAGGTGGCGGTGAAGGATGCCGTGGGGTCGGCTGGCTGGGGCATAGTGGTCATGTTCCCCGCCCGGGAATAAGCCGGGGTGACCCAAACGGGGCCGGTGGATGCGGAGATGCCCGTAATTTCGTTCACGGTATTTGCCGTGCGAGACTGGTTGAGATCCCAACCGGAGCCGTCGTCGTCCTGGAGGTATTTCTGCCAGTTACCCGTTTGATCCAGGGACCAGCACTCGGCATAGGTCTCGTCCGTCACGCTGGTATGGCTGCCGTTCAGTGTGCCGCGCAGATGGCCCGACAGAAGCTTCCGGGGCGGCGCCATGCCCTGGATGTTCGATATGGTATCCATGATGCTGGGAACTCCGGGCGATTGGCGAACCGATCAATGTTCGCAGTGAAAATTAGTCTACCCCAATAAATTGTGCATTTGCAAGTTGACTTTCTCGCTTCCGGCACGTCTGAGCTAAAACCGCTGTTGCAGCCGGCTTGCTCGAGCCGGATTGCGTGAGGAGGTGAAATTCCTGGGGGAGTCGATTATACTCGAACCGTTGGAGACCTTGTTTTTCGAGTTCATGTCTTCCGTCACTCGCTGCCTGCCTTGCGACCGGGCCGGAGAGTGGCGGTGTTATTGTTTTTACTACAGTTTAAGTTTTGATGCAGGAAAGTTCATTTCATGGGTCAACTGACGATTACTCCGGGGCAAACAAAACTGGGCTGGATTGGTACCGGCGTGATGGGGAAAAGCATGGTCGGGCATCTGATGAATGCCGGGTTTTCCATGTCCGTGTATTCGCGCACCCGCGACAAGGCGGGGGAATTGCTCGAAAAAGGGGCCCAGTGGTGCGCTAGTCCGAAGGCGGTGGCGGAACAGGCGGACGTGGTGTTCGCGATTGTCGGCTTTCCCAGCGATGTCCGCGAGGTTTTCCTGGGCGAACGGGGTGCGCTGGCGGGGGCTTCCGCCGGGAACGTGCTGGTGGACATGACGACCAGCGAACCATCCCTGGCCGTCGAGATTTACGAGGCGGCCCGCGGCAAGGGTGTTCACAGCGTCGACGCTCCGGTTTCGGGAGGCGATATCGGCGCGCGGAATGCGGCCCTGTCGATCATGATTGGCGGCGACGAAGCGGTCGCCCAGGCCCTGCAGCCCTGCTGGGAAGCGATGGGAAAAACGATTGTGTATCAAGGCAAGGCCGGGTCGGGACAACACACGAAAATGGTCAATCAGACCTTGATCGCCACCGGGATGATCGGCGTCTGCGAAGCCTTGCTGTACGGTTACAAGGCCGGGCTCGACCTGGAAACCGTGATGAAATCGGTCTCCTCGGGGGCGGCGGGAAGCTGGTCGCTGTTGAATTATGGCCCCCGCATGATGGGCAACAATTTCGACCCCGGATTCTTCGTCGAACATTTCATCAAGGACATGGGAATTACCCTGGCCGAAGCCCGGCGGATGCAGTTGGCCATGCCCGGCCTGGCCCTGGCACAACAACTTTATATCTCGCTGCAGGCGATAGGCCACGGTCGCAATGGAGTGCAGGCATTGATCCTGGCCTTGGCGGAGATGTCGCGCATCGACTGGCGGAATCGGGAATAGGAAGCGACGGGGAGGCCCCCGTGCCAAGTCGCTTCGCCGGCTTGCCCCCGGGGGAGCTGAAATTTTCCGGGCACACAGAGACGTCAAGCCACCATAATTTTTTTATCAGACAGTTCGAGACGCAAGGGCGAAAACCACGATGGGACGCAAAGGGGAAATGTTTCGAGGGGTGACAGTCGCGCTGATCACACCGTTTTCACAGGGCACGGTCGACGAGGCGGCACTGCGAAAACTGGTGGACGATCTGATCGCCGCGGGAGTGGAAGGCCTTGCCCCCTGCGGCACGACAGGGGAAAGTCCGACGCTATCGCATGACGAACACGATCGCGTCATCGATATTGTGTGTGAACAGTCCGCGGGGCGTGCCCGCGTCATGGCCGGAACCGGTTCGAACAGCACCGCCGAGGCCATCCGGCTCACCCGGCACGCCAAGGCTGCGGGGGCGGATGGTGCCTTGATCGTTTCTCCCTATTACAACAAACCGATGCAGGAAGGCTTTTACGAACATTATAAAGCGATTGCGGAAGCCGTCGACCTGCCCATCGTGATCTACAACATTCCGGGGCGATCGGCCAAGAATATCGAACCGGATACGATCAATCGTCTCGGGGAACTGGAGAACATTGTGGCGGTGAAAGAAGCCACCGGATCGATGGATCAGGCCTCGCAGATCCTGGCGGGTTCGGATCTGACGGTCCTTTCCGGGGACGACAGCCTCACCCTGCCTTTGATGTCACTGGGGGGCAGCGGAGTTGTCTCCGTAGTCGGAAATATCGTGCCCGCCGACGTAAAACAAATGGTGGACGCGGCAGCCAGCGGCAACTGGGACCAGGCCCGTGCCCTGCATTTCAAACTCTTCGGGTTGTGCCGGGACATGCTTTCGCTGGCAACCAATCCGATTCCGGTCAAGGCCGCCGTGGAACTACTGGAGCGGGGATCGGGTGATTTACGCCTACCGTTAACAAAACTGTCTCCCGAAGGCATGGCCTCCCTGCAACGGACCTTGACGAATTATGGTTTATCGACGCGTTAAATTGAAGTTCGTGCTCGCCCGGGTGGATAGCGCGAGTGGCTTCCCCGTAGGGGTTACACCGAGACAGCCGCGACTCCTGCCCCGAAACGCATGAGATCGATCGCAGTGTGGTTCCTCATTTCCTGTTCAAGTACTTGGAGCGTCAGACGTGATTTTCGGATTTGGGAAAAAAAACCAACAGCAAGACGACTTCGATGAAGAAGTGGAACTGGTCCTGTTTCAGGGAACCTTCAGCGGCGTGGTGGTCGATCTGTCGGAACATGCCCGTCTGGTGGAAGCCGGCATGCTGCGCGCCAAGGAACTGGTGACGGAAGCCCTCGAACGGCGTGCGGAGTTGTTACGTCTGGAACCGAAAGGAGACCGGGTCGTTGCCCAGATGATGGTCGACGGCATCGGTCATGCGGGGGCGCGACTGAGCGCTAAGGAAGGGCTGGCGGTAAGTCAGTGCCTCAAACTGGTCGCGGGGATTGACCCAAAGGAGCGCAAAAAACCACAGCGGGGGGGGATCAAGGCTGAATTCGCGGACCGCAAATATCTGCTGATGGTGGAAACGAAGCCTCTCGAGGGGGGCGTCGAACGGATTAACGTCCACTTGATCGACATCAAGGAGGCCAAATACAGCGCGCAGGAACTCGGCTTCAACGAAACTGTCGGCAAGAAAATTCGCGAGATGGCTTCCGAACGGGGAGGCATCATTCTGGCCGCTGGTCCTCCGGGTTCGGGAACCACCACCACCGCCTTCGCGATTGTTCGCGGCATCGATTCCTATCTGTATGCAGTCTTCTCGCTGGTGGACGTGGGACACCGCGATTTGAAGAACGTCAGCAAATTCGACCGCCGCGAAAACGAATCCCTGGACGACGCATTGCAACGTTTGATCCGCCAGGAAGGGGATGTCGCCTACATCGATCCGATTACCTCCCCCGAAATTGCGAAAATCGCCTTGAATAAACAGGAATCACTGACTTTGATTTCTGAAATGACGGCCCGCGATGCCGCCTCGGCAATTGAGAATTTCAGCAAGATGACCGGCGATCCGGCCGCCACCGCTCAGGCGATCAAGGGAGTGATCAGCCAGAAACTGATCCGTCGACTTTGCTACAAATGCAAGCAGCCATATCGCCCGAACCCAAAACTTGTGCAAAAAGTGGGGTTGCCGGAGACTGTGCAAACCTTGTATCGCCCCTATAAACCAGAAGAAGGAGAGGATGTCCGTATCTGTAAAGTCTGTGGCGGCGTCGGGTATCTGGGCCGAATCGCGATGCTGGAAATGATTGAGATGACCGACGGAATCCGAGAGCTCGTGGCGGCGGGAAAATCCGCCGCGGAGATCAAGGCCCAGGCGCGGAAGGAAAACATGCTGACATTCAAAGACGATGGAATGCGGCTCGTGGCCGAAGGGATTACTTCGCTGGATGAACTTCAGCGGGTCTTCAAAGCCTAGCCGACCGGCCTCTCCTGCACGTAACGCATTAAAAAACAAGGAGTTAAAACTATACCTACACAGCTCCGGCAATCAAACCTGTTTACCAGCGGTGCTAACATACCTTGAATATTGCCACGTAACAAAGCTGGCATTATTTGGGGTCCACGACTCGATTTTGCTTTAATTACCTATTCGCATCAGGTAATCTACCTACAAGACGTTCCAGCAATCCCGTGTGGTCTGCCGCTCAATTTAGTAAGACCTCGCCTACCCGAGTGCCTTCGTTATGACTTCGAATTCCGAGAATCCCAATACGAAGCTGCCACCCGAGATGGCAGGGAGCTATCCTCCTCCAAGCAATACCGATATGCAGGGATTTCCCGCAGGTGGTCGCCCCTATCGCCAGCCGAAGTCTTCCCGCACCATGGACCGCATGGTCGGCACCCTGCTGACTATTCTAGGCGTAGTGGCCGCCTTCCTGTTTTTAGTCATGCTGCTATCGAATATTGCCCCCAATTCACCGACCAATCTGGTACCCAATGAGCGTGATGGTGCTCAGGAAGACGATCAACAACAGATCATTGGAGATTAGTTCCGGGGTCGAGGTGCCCCAGTTCCTGGGGTGGGATTGCCTGTTCCGCTGCCACCTCCGCTTCCACCATGCCCAGTTGTTGCATTTTGCGATAGAGATTTGATCGGTGCAGACCGAGGTGCCGAGCCGCTTCCGTCATATTTCCCCGACACTCGGCAATGGCCTGCCGAATAAACTGTCGCTGAAATTCGAGTGTGGCCTCCGCCAATCCCGCATCGGATGGTGGGAACGCGCGGGATTCCCGTGGTGGTAGAAGCCGTTCCAATTCAAATGGTGTGAGTTCTTGCCCCGTGAATTCATGTGCCAATTTTTCGACCAGATGCGCGATGTCTCGAAAATTGCCTGGCCAGGCGTAGCGCACGAGAAAATCTTCCGCGGCCTGCGAAAACCGAGGGGGCTGTGTGTGACTTCCCATCCGTTTCCGCAAGGCAGTTTGAACAAGCGGAATGATATCCTCGTGCCGCTCCCGTAAGCCGGGCACCGCAAGCCGGATCACGCTGATCCGGCGTGCCAGTTTGGGAATCAGGTTGGGAATCAAGCTGAAATCGCTGTTATCCCCGGTGCAGGTGAAGAGCAATCGAGGTTGCCAGGTTAAATCCGCGGAAGCCTTATTCTGCTGGTGCAAATAGTCTTCCAGAATCTGCTGGCAGGCTGGAGCCAGGCGGTTCACCTCTCGCAGAATGATCGTCCCCGCAAAAGCGGATACCTCTGAAAGGAATCCAGCCAGGGGGAAGACTCGCTGGCTGGATATTCCGAGCAGCGATTGTAATGTCGCTGGATCCAGTCTGGCGGAGTGCAGTTCCCGACAAGGGGCCCCGCGCGTCGCCCCGTTTTCATGCAAGAGTCGTGCTACCTGGCTTTTGCCGCAGCCCATGGGGCCGACAATCAACAGAGGCAGGCGGACCTTGGCCAATGCGCACGTCTCCGCCTGTAATTGGCGTGCCGCCTGGCTTCGAATCTCTCCCAGCACTTTGATTTCACCATCCTCTGAAACCGACGTAACGGATTGGTCCTGGCGCTGCAGTTGATCAATGCGACGGGCAAGGGCCTGCACCAGCAATCGCCCTTCCTCCGCAGGACTTGCCGCGAAGAGCGACGATTCGAGCGGTTCCCCATGAACCGTCACACGTCCCTCCATGATGGCCTCTCGCTGCTGGAGCGCGGGGGGGCATGCCGAGGCGGTCTTGCCTGTCGCGGGGCGGCTTGGGGAAGAATCATCCTTCTGTTCCCCAGAGCAGGGTTCGGCCTGTTCGTCGTCGATATTCAAGCGGAACACGGACTCGCCCGCGGGATTCGGTCGAAAGTAGACTTCGGGACAGGAATGGGGCCAGAATTGCAGAAACTCGGACTGAAAGATTCGCAACAGTTCGGGTAATGTCTCCGTGGCATGAATTCGCGAAAGGGCAGCGACCAGTTGCTGCCGGGTTCGCAACACCTCTAGTAGTCGCTGGCGTTCCCGCAAGGATTGGCTCAGCCGCTCGAGCCATGGCGTGGCCCGTTTCAAAAATTCGCCGGGCAGAACTTCTGGATTCCTCGAAGTCACGACCAGCACGCCGGTCTCCGCCTGCTCGGCATCCCAGTGGAACGGAATTCCCCATTGTCCCCATCCCTGGGCGGGTTCGTCCAAGCGGAAACAGAGGCCCGCCGAAGCCGATACCTGGTTTAGCCAGTCGGCATCAATGCGTCCCAGGGAACGCCCTCCCCGTCCCACAAGGCAAACCCATTCGGCCCCTGATTGCTCGCGATAATAACCGATCTCTTGACACCCCAGTGTTCTCTGCAAGACTTCCAGCAATCGGGCAAACGGGGCGCAAGGTTCCCCTGGTGGGGCCGGCAGGTCCTCAGCGGAGCATGCCAGCAGCAAACTTTCGAAGAACTCCGAGACTTCAGCCGTGGAAAGGTCCTTGGCCGAACCGCTGCCCGGGGAATCCTGCTGACCGGGGAGAACCATGGAGACATTCATCAACAACACCTGGAACCGAGATCTGTTCAAGAAGTGCTTGCGAACCTGTTATTCAATCCGATCACAAAAATGTGGCGTGCGGGTGACCCTGGGGAGCACGAGCGGCTGATAAATCGTGGTGAAGGCCTCGGCCTGCTTGTGCGTTTCCCAGGCTTCCCTTGATTCCCAGTGCTCACAGAGCAGAAAGGTACGGGGGTCCTGCTGATCCTGGTACACTTCGAATCGGAGACACCCCGGTTCCCCACGCGACAGTTCTCCTGCCCTGCGGAGATTCTCGCGGACCGATTTGATGTCAGCAGTTTGAGCGACTTCGAGTATCACATTGATGACAAACATAAAACTTCCTCCCGTTAATGCATGTGTGGCCCACTAATTCTTGCGTATTTCCCCGAGGATTTCTACAACCGAGACGGGTGGAAGTTCGCCCCACCTGCTTTTTTGTGATTGGAAGGAAGGTCGCGTCTTGAATCCTGCCCTGCTCGTCGCCGATGTTGGCAACACCCGCATCAAATTCGCCTTTCTGACAAAAGGCCACGTCCAGGATAGTTTGTCCGTATTACCGGCGTGGCTGAGAAGCTGCATCACCCCCCAAGCCGAGACTTTCGAATGGCACCCTCTGCGTGAACTCCGCGAGCAACTCGATGTGGACGTGACCACCTGTTTGATGGCGGGGTCGCAACGGGAAACCCTGGAACACCTGGAGGCCACGTGGCCGACGGATTTCCCCGCCCCTCGCATTATTCGCTCTGCCACGGAATTGCCGATCGAACTGGCGGTGGATCATCCCGACAAAGTGGGAGTGGATCGCGTGTTGAATGCAGTCGCCGTGAATTTTTTGCGGAGCGATCAGGCTCCCGCAATCATCGTGGATTGCGGCACTGCAATTACGATCGACGCGGTCTCTCCGACGGGCCAGTTCCTGGGAGGGGCGATTCTCCCGGGATTTGAACTGGCATCGCATGCCCTGCATGATTACACCAGCCTGCTACCGATGATTCCGATGCAGGAAATCATCGGCGAATTCCCTCCCGTGATCGGTCGGAACACACGGAACGCCCTGCGGAGTGGCTTGATCTGGGGTCAAGTGGGGGCCGTCAACGAAATTGTGCTGCGGATGTCCGCCAGTCTGCAATCGGAATCGGTCCTGCAGCCGCAATACTTTCTGACCGGCGGCGCGGCCCCGCTGCTGGAACCGCACCTGAGGCAACATTTTCGCACATATCCCCACCTCACCCTGCAAGGCCTGGGCTGCCTGGCGGAGTGATGGAAATCGAAGGGCGTCGGGCAGCGTGTGGGAAACCAGGCGCATCGGGCTGATGGAAGGAACTTTTCAGTAACACCGCTTGGGATTGAAGCGCGTTCTATTGCGATTCATGGGTGGTGGCTGCCTCCCGAGAGGGGTTTCCCTGAAGTGAACATTCCCATCATCCTATCCGATAGTTCTCGACGAGGCAATTTTCCCTGGTCCGTCCTCATTCTCGCCTGGAGCGTGCAGGGGACATCTCCCGATGCTTGAGTCCCGATGGGGGGCTGCGTTATTCTGGTGCCGCAGATTCGTAGGCCCCGAGGGTCATCGGCTTACGGATTTAAGCAAATCCGCCTCCATTTTTTAGTATTGGAATCCGTTAACGCATGGCCGTTTTTGAATCCGAGACCACGCTGGCCGCCCCGCCGGAAGAGGTCTTCTCGTTCCTGTTGCAACCTGCCCGACTGATTCAGATCTCACCGCCCGAGATGGGTCTGAAATTCGTGGAGGCACCGGAGCGCCTGCAAATGGGGGACACATTCCGGTTCATGGTGCAAACCATGGGGCAAGTGCAGACAATAACGCACCGCATCACGGCATACGAGGATCCTTGCCTGTTCGTGGAGGAGCTGATCGAAGGGCCCCTGCCGTTGTGGGTCCATACACATTCGTTCGTGCCGCTCGACGGGGCGCGAACCATGATTCAGGACCGGATCGAATTTCAGCCTCCAGGCGGTTTGATTGGCCTGCTGCTGACGGAATCGCGCATTCTGGATCATCTGGACGACGCCTTCCACCATCGCTATCAGCAACTGGGGAGGCTGTTCGGCTGAGTCCCCCTGGCTAAAGTGTTTTGGCGCGTGGCGAGGCAAAAAAGTCTCTGCCCTGCCGTTCGGACGAAATTTGTTCTGAACCCGCATTCAAAAAGTGGGAATCTCGGAACAGGGTCGCGCGTTCCACGCAAAGGTGACACGCTCGCCTGCCCACAAAAGTTCCCGCGGGAGAACTTGTAGGGCCAACAAATAAGGCCCGGTATCGCACAGGGAAGAGACCGTTGTGATCTTCCATGCTACAATCGGGCGATGAGGGAAACAAGTCGCATTTTTTCCACTTTCCCGTGATGCCGCATGAGTAAAACACCCCCATCCCCGCCGCCGGTTCCCGCCCCCTCGGGAGGCCCCGAGACACCCCCATTGCTGGAAGCCTTGCGGATGCTGTCGCATATCACCACGGCGATCAGCCTGATCCTGATCTGCGGTGGCCTTGGTTATGGGCTGGATTACCTGTTACAGTGGACATTATTCAGTCTGATTGGCGTTGCGGGTGGGAGCTATCTGGCAATTCGCCATCTGATTCAAGTGACTTCAAATTAAAGGACACTTTAATGCGCGGAACTCTGATGCTGATCGGAACGGGCCTGCTGCTCGGGGGATATCTGCTGGGAGCGTCCGTGGCTCCAGCCCCGGTGTCCGGCGCGAGCACGGACGTGGCCGCGGAATTCAAACTGGCGGATTTCGCCAATGGCGAGATCGATTGCACCGAGGCACTACAGCAATGGATCGACTCGGGGAAAGGGCCGATTGTCCTGCCCAAGGGAACGTTTCGCATCAGCCGCCCGTTGCTGATCGAATTGAATCGGGTCGGGTTCTCGAGCGTATCTGGTCAGGGCGTGGCCCGCTTGCTGATGACGGGGCCGGGCCCCGCGCTCCGTTTTGTCGGCACTCATGGGGGCACTGCTGCTCCCCACACCGTGCAGCCTCAGGTCTGGGACCGGGAGCGAACTCCGCTGGTCGATGCCTTGGAAATCGTGGGGGATCATCCCGAGGCGGTCGGCGTGGAAGCCAACGGGACCATGCAACTTTCGATTAGTCGTCTGGTCGTTCGCAAGTGCCTGCACGCCGTGCATCTGACGGGCAGGAATCGGAACGTACTGCTCTCGGAATGCCATTTCTACGAAAATGCGGGGATCGGTGTGTTTCTCGATCGGTTGAATCTGCATCAAATCAACATTGTGAATTGCCATATCAGCTACAACCGCCAGGGGGGCGTGGTTTCGCGCTTGAGCGAAATCCGCAACCTGCAGATTGGCAGTTGCGACATTGAAGGGAACATGGGAGGACTCGACGATCCCCCCTCGGCGAATATCGAACTCGATTCCACGGAGAGTTCCATCGGCGAAGTGGCAATCGTGGGATGCACGATTCAGCATGGGCACAATGCCCGGGATTCCGCGAACATCCGCATCAATACCTTCTCGAAGGCAGTCCCCTTCACCGAAGAACGTCGGCACGGCAATATCACGATCGCCGACAACATTTTTTCCGATGTGCAGGTCAACCTGGAGATCCGCCATACCCGGGGAGTCACCGTGACGGGCAATACGTTCTGGCAGGGCTACGAACACAACCTGATCCTGGACCATTGTTCGAGCGTGGTGCTGGCGAATAACGTGTTTGAACGCAATCCGCGTTACCATTATGGTGATGGAGCGGAGGCCCGGCTGGGTGTGTTGATCACGCAATGCAGCGACTGCACGCTGACCGGCAATCTGTTTTCGGGAAGCGTGCTGCACGATGCCAGCGTGATGATTCGCGATTGCCAGCGGATGAATGTGTCGGGATGCAGCATCGTCGATTACGACGTGCTCGGCCTGGAATTGAGTAACGTACACAATTCCCTGGTGACGGGTTGCCTGATCAGCAAGTCCGGTGGCACGCCGGAATCGGCCATTCGCGCCACGGGAAACAACCTGCAACTGCATGCGAATTTGACCGAGGAAAAGTGACCTCGCAGACAAACCAGTACACTTCGCGCGCATCAGGCCGCGGGGGGAGCGTTGTTCAATTTCCGCAAGAGTCGTTGCGAAGCCAGTTCCGCGGATTCGATGACGTCGGGGATGCCGACTCCCTCGTAGGCATTTCCGGCCAGTTCCAGACCCGGCTGCAGGCTGGCCAGTTCGCGAATATGACGGACTCGTTCGACATGTCCCAGGTGATACTGCGGCATCGCGCGATTCCAGCGGACAACCTGGCAAAAATCGGGAGTCCCGGTCACGCCGAAGATATCTTGAAGTTCTTCGAGGGCAATGGCGATCAAGGCCTCGTCGGATTCCTTCAGCAGGTGTTGCTGAAGGGCACCTCCAATAAAAGTGCGGAGTTGAATCGCACCTTCCGGCGCGCGCCCTGGAAATTTGCGGCTCGTGCAGGAAACGGCCAGAATTCTTCTGTTTTCCACGGCAGGAATCACCAGTCCATAGGCGTCCATCGGGTGGCGGATATTGCGCAGGGAATGTCCCGTAACCACGATGGCCGCGGAGGCATACTCGATGGATGCCAGCTCGGCGGCCAATTCCGGCGCGAGCGGAGCGAGTAGGGAAGTCGCGCGAGGCGCGGGCAGGGCCACAAGCACTCCCGCGAATTCTCCCAGCGAATTTCCCTGGAAATCCCGCAGCAGATACCCTTGCCCCGCGGTGCATGTCAGGCTTGCGACCGAAGTGTTACGCCGGAGTTGACAGCGCGATTCGATCGCTTCAATTAAGGCGTCCTGCATCACGGACATACCTTGATCGAAGGAAAGGAACAATCCGTATCTTGCCCCGCTGGCGTCTTCGAGGCGGGAATCTCGGTGTTGGCTCGCTTGCCTCCGTTCGTGCAGCACGGCTCGAATCAGGCTGCCATGACAGGCTTCCATATCCAGAAAACGCGGAAGTGTCGCCCGCAGGCTAAGGCGTTCGGGGTCGGCGGTATAGATACCACCAACCATCGGCTGAATAATTCGTTCAAACGCTTCCCGGCCAAACCGACGCTTAGCGAACGAAGCGAGAGTCTCGTCCTCCTGGGGCCGACCAGGCAGAAAGTATTCCGCCAGTACCCGCACTTTTCCGGCAAGGGAAAGCAATGGGGATTTGAGTAAGGTCCAGGGAGTTCTGGGCACCATCAGATCGAACCCCGACGGTGTGGGGAGGGGCCGACCCCGCCGGAGAATCAGGCTGCGGCGATATTGCGGCTGCGTTTCGATCAGTCGCGATTCGAGACCAAGTTCCCGCACCAGTTTGATGCCGCCGGGCTTGTTCGTGATAAACATGTCCGCCCCGGTTTCCACGAGATACCCATCGCGCGGGACCGTCCCAAAGACCCCCCCGAAACGGTCTCCCGCCTCGAACAGGGTTATATCCACCGGAGTGGACTCGTCCTGGGACTGACGTTGCAGATAGAAACAGGCGGCAAGACCTGTAATCCCGCCTCCGATCACCGCAATCCGCAGTGGTTCGGTCGTAATTTCCGGCATGGCCACTCTCCCTTCAGCGGGTCCCGGATTCATGCACGATTTCCACCAGGGCTTTGACATGTTCTGGTTTCATGTCCGGCATCACGCCATGGCCCAGGTTAAAGATGTGGCCGGGACGCCGTTCCGCCTTCTCCAGGATCTGCAGTGCTTTTTCGCGAATCGTGGGGATATCGGCAAACAGTACGACCGGATCGAGATTCCCCTGCACGGCCCTGTCGTAGCCGACCGTTTGCCAGGCATCACGCAGATCAACACGCCAGTCAAAACCCATCGCCTGCCCCCCGGCTTCGCGTTGCAGTGGCAACAGGGCGGGGTTGCCCGTCAGGAAATTGATAACGGGCGCGAAGGGAGTGACGGCGTCGATCACCTGTTTGGTGTAGGGGAGCACGTACTGGCGGTAATCATCGGGCGAAAGACAACCGGCCCAACTGTCGAACAATTGCACGGCTTGGCAACCGGCTTGTATCTGAGCGATCAGATAACGAGCCACACTGCCGGCCAGCCGCGACATCAGGGTATGCCACAACCCGTCGCGGGAATACATCATGCGTTTGGTGGGAATGTAGTTTTTGCTCCCACCTCCCTCGATGGCATACGATGCGAGCGTAAACGGCGCGCCAGCAAATCCCAGGAGCGGAATATCGGCCGGCAAGTCGCGGCGAATCAGCCGCACCGCTTCGAACACGAAGCCGAGATCGTCGAGATTCTGTAATTCACGCAAGCCCTCGACATCCGCCGACGTGCGCAAGGGGTTGTGAATCACGGGGCCTTCCCCCTTTTCGTAGGTGAGCTTGATCCCCATCGGCACCAGCATCGGCAGGAGATCGGCAAACAGAATGGCGGCATCCACGCCGAGCACCTGCTGGGCGGTTATCGTCACTTCCGCTGCCAGTTCGGGGGTTTCGCATAATTCCAGAAACGTAACGCGACTGCGCACCGCCATATATTCGGGCAAATAGCGACCGGCCTGCCTCATAATCCAGACGGGCGTGGTATCAACCGGTTCCAGGCGCAGGGCCTTCATCAAGCGAGAGTCGTCGTAGGCGGGCATCGGATCAGTTCTGACAGCGAGGGGAAACGCCTAGCAATTCAAGCAAGGCGTTCGAGGACAACGGTTAAAAACTACTGCGCCGTCGGAGCTAAATTCAGGGAGACACAAAATCAAGCTTCAACAATGCACTACAGTGAGTGAATATAACCGATTTCACAAGTCCGCACACCAGATATGCGACAATCTGACTTGTCAGTCGGCAAAGGCCCGGTGTCCCCCTACCCCAGATATTTCCGCAGTCGTTCGATAACCTCGGGACTGTTCATTTCCAGTTTCCCGAAGCCTGGTACCGCCCCGGCCAAGACGGCTTTATCCTGGGCATCGGGATAATTCGAAACGAGCATCACGGGGGTGGTATTGATATCGGGATCCGCTTGAATGGACTTGATCACCTCCAGGCCTTCGCTGTAATCGGCATCGAGTTTTCGATTGACCAGGATCAAATCGAAATGCTGGGAGCGTATGCGAGCCAGTGCGTCTTCCTTGTCCGGGGAGCGTACCAGTTGCACTTCGAAATGGCGGGTAAGAAACCGCAGCAGCGAGCCGTCGTCCGGTAGACACTGGCCAACACTGAGCACTTGTTTTGCCATGCTGAGCTACCTCGTTCCTTATGCATATTTTTGTTGTCGCCCGCGAGAACTGGCGAAGTCCGTGAAGAACTCCTTCCGTTACCAGGCTGTGAATTTTTTCGCAGGTTACGCGACCCTTCGCGACTCTCCACAGGGATGTTTACAGGCTGAACGACCGGCAGTCAACTCTTGTCGAACAGCAAACGGAGGGCCGCGTCAGGGGACCGGCTTTTCACTAGCATCGACAGCACACTCGTTATTTCCGGGAGACTCTTGCGCGTTCTGTAAAGCCGATTCCGTGGGTTCGGGGTTCGATGGTGTGTTTTGCGTCCCTGCCTCCTCCTGCCGCAATTGCCCTTCGGAGAGGTACACGCAGGCGCGCCAGACGTGGTGACCAACCCGATCCAGCCAACGATGCGCGTCCAACAGGTGCAAAGCCTCCGCGGGGCCGAGCATACCACGTGCCGTCTCTTCGATGATACGTTTACGTTCTTCTGCTCGAATTATGGCTATTTCCTGCGACAGCGATTGCATCCGTGCAGGCCAGCCCGAATCGGCGGTGCCGCACAAACACGCGTCTGCTAGCCTCAGCAGTTCCTGGCAGGCCTCGGCGGGCTTGCCGATGCGGTCCTGCGCGAGAAATGGGCGAACCGATAGCCCCGGTTTCAGTCGCGTGGAGAGCCGCCACAAATGATCCACCGCATGCACCTGCTCCCAGCGTGAACGGGTGAGGACCAAATCGTCCGGATGCGCGTGAAGACGGTCCAGAAACTCCTGAATTTGGCGAATTGCCGCTTCGATATCTTCCCTTTGAGGACTCCAGCGTCCCAACATCAACCCGGTGGAGAGACAACGGATCATTTCCAGGAGAGTTTCGCGCAAGGCCATGCGGGTCGCCTCCAATGCCACAGCGGGTGTTGCCTGCAAGGTACGGTCGAGGTGACGAGTCAGACTGGGGCCCGTATCGGGAACAAGGGTTTCGATCATGCGCGAAAATCGATTGACCAGGGGCAGAAACAGAATCACCCCCAGCGCGATGAACCCGGTATGAAACGCCGCCAGGCTGATGGTCTCGTCCTTCCAGCCCCAGACCAGGCGAATCTGCTCGAGTCCCGCCAGAAACAGCGGCAGCAGCAACAATGCGATGATACCAGTCGTCAGGTTGAACAGGATATGCGCCAGCGCGGTGCGCCGAGCAGGCACGCCGGCACCGATGGCAGCCAACGCCCCGGTCACGGTTGTGCCAATGGCAGCCCCGATCACCAGCGAACTGGCCTGTTCAAAATTGATGGCATGCACCGACAAGGCAGTCAACGTGGTCGCAATCGCAGCACTGGAGGACTGCATGATCACCGTCAACAGGATCCCCATCAGCACCACCGTGAAATGTGCCACCAATCCGTGCGCGGGCAATTCCGCCAGATTGACCCGGCCTGCCAGCACCTGCATGCCCTGTTGCAGGGTATCGATACCGATAAAGATCAGGGCAAAACCGGCCAGTATCCCCCCCAGCTCCCGCCAGGAACGGCGGCCCAGCAATCGAAGGAACGCCCCCAGGCCGATCAAAGGCAGGGCATACAGCCCCATCTTGAATTTCAACCCCACCCAGGCCACAAGCCAACTGGTGCCCGTCGTGCCCAGGCTGGCGCCGAAGATCACCCCCAATGCCTGCGGAAAACTCAGCAGACCCGCGCTCACGAAACCGATGACCGCAATCGTCGTGGCACTCGATGACTGTACCAGCAGCGTTGCCAGTGTCCCAGAGACAAACGCTTTCCCGGGAGTCCCCGTGAAGCGGATTAAGGCACGACGCAACGAATCTCCGGCCAGGTTTTTCAAGCCTTCCGTGAGCAGATTCATCCCCAGGAGAAAAAAACCGACACCCCCCAGGACGACGAAGAGAACGTTCATGATCCGCCCTGCCGATCTGCCACATCCGGTGACAACGCATCCGGTGACTACATATCCGGTGTCAAACCGTGTCCATACCTTAAATTTACGCCAATCCCGCCAGGGAATCCAACCCCGAGATTCCAAACGAGAGAGCAAACCCCCGGCTGATGCGGATTATTGCAATCGTGCGGCCCTCAACGCTCGGGTAACCTGCCGTGCTTTCCCCTGTTCAACAGATATGAGAATTCCGTGAATTCCAAGCCTGGATTGTCCACGGATCTGCCGTTAAAGGCAACACGCGATAAACTGTGCAATACGAAAAAAAGATGCGACGAGTCGGCCATAGGCGTCATTCTTGTCGCACAACATTAACTGGCTCCAAGTAATTGCTGCCCCTTCCAACCGGAGTGTCCTCGAAATGTCGCGTGCCGATCAAATCCTCGAATTGTTTGCCGAACGGGGAGATTCCCAATACGGCCACGAAGCCGTTACGCAACGGGAGCATGCACTGCAATGTGGTTTCCTGGCGGAACAGAGCGGTGCCCCTGCCTCCTTGATCGTGGCTGCCTTACTGCACGATATCGGGCATCTCCTGCACGAACTCCCAGACGACGCGCCCGATCAGGGGATAGACGATAAACACGAAAACAGCGGCTACGCCTTCCTGAATCGGCATTTTGATCCCCGTGTCTCCGAGCCCGTGCGACTGCATGTGGCGGCCAAACGCTATCTTTGCACCGTGGACGAAAACTACGAAAACCAACTTTCCGAACCCTCTCGGATTAGTCTGGCGTTGCAGGGGGGAACCATGTCGGTCGAGGAACTCGAAAAGTTCCGCAACCAACCGTACTGGGAAGAGGCCGTCCGCCTGCGCCACTGGGACGATTTGGCCAAGGTCGCAGACCTGCCCACGCCAGGCATCGAACACTTTCGGCAGTACATCGACCAAGTCGCTTGAACCATGGGTCAATGCACCCGGTGGTGGTATGAAAGTGGCATGAAACCCGTTCAGGGGGCTGCCCGGAGCTGGGCTTGGAGCCGCGACACCACCTCTGGCAGGTCTGCCGCGTGGTTGCGGGTTTCTTCAGGATCGTTCCGATAATCGAACAGTTCGACATAAGCACCAGACTTCCGCGAGGCAGGATGTACGATCAGTCTCCAGCGATCATCGCGCACCGTTTGCCGCCCGCCCGTCCAGAACCCCCGCGCCGGCTTCAAGGAAGGCTTTGCGGGATCGACCAGATACGGCCGCAAACTGAGACCATCCAGACTGGCGGGAGCCGTCAGCTCGCATAGATCGACCAGCGTCGGGAACAGATCGATTGTTTCGACTGTCGCCGCACAGGTTTCGCCGGGGTGCTGCAGGCCGGGGGTGCGAATCATCAAGGGGGATCGCAGCGCCTGTTCGTACAGGCAATGCTTGCCCCAGATGGCGTGTTCGCCGAGCAGAAACCCGTGGTCACTCCAGATAATGACAATGGTCTTCGGGCCGACACCACTCTGGTCCAGGGCCTCCAGAACCTGCCCAAGTTGGGCATCCATGTAGCTGATGCAAGCCGCATAGGCGCGGCGTAACCGACCGGCGTACGCCTCGTCGGTTTCGGGATCTTGTCCCTGGGGATGCCCATAGTTACCGCGAAATTCGCCACTCGCATGCCAGCCGGAAGGCCAATTCGGCTTGCGTGCCACCAGCGGCGCGAGAGCGGGAATACCCTCGGCATGCAGATCATGCCACTTTCGCGGGGCGGCAAATGGCAAGTGTGGCTTGAAGAAACCGACGCTAAAGAACCAGGGTTGCTCCTGTTGAGTCAACTCCTGCAACGTTCGAATCGCCTCGCGGGCGACCCAGGCATCAGGGTAGGCGTCATCAGTTCCCTCGGCGGCTTCCCAGGGAGGCGACATTCCCGGAACGCGGGGCTGGCCATTCGCATACCCGTGCATAAGAGCCTGAGGCGATTTCCAGGGGCAATCGGGAATCCAGCAGCGATCCCAGGCACCGGGCAGTTCTTCCGGACCTTCCGCCCAGTCCTTGCCCGTCAAGCCGCCGGGGTAATGCGTGATTTTCCCCAACGCCAGCGTGCGATATCCATGCTGACGAAACACCACAGGCAAACTTTCCTTCCCCCAGTCGCCATGGGTCTGCCTGATGCCGTTGTTCCCCAACTGGGAAGCCACGCTGGGATAGCGGCCTCGCATTAACGCACATCGCGAGGCCCCGCAGGTAGGCACCTGCACGTAGTGATGATTAAAGATGCGAGCCGTACCGGCAAACTTGTCCAGGGCGGGGGTCCGCGCATGTTCACACCCCAGTGCGGCGACATCGTTGCGCAAATCATCGATGGCAATGAACAGTACGTGGGGCCGCTCGACGGCAGCTTCGCAAGACCACTCCAACAGTAACGGGCAGAGGCCCCATAGTATAATTCGCAATGCACGAGACCTATTCATTTACCGCCCCTGCTGCCGCGTTTGCCGGGTGACACGTTCGATGTAGGTCCGATATTCCCATCGCTCCTTCCATTCGGGCAGATACGATTGATACGCCTCCACCTCGAACCAAAACAGCGATTTCGGATCGGGCGGGGTGACTTCCCGCTCGGGATAATCCAGGCCCGAAAAACTGGCATCCACCCCCTGGTTCCACTCCAATAGCTGGTGCTTCATCCGCGCGAAACGCTCGGGCTGGGAAGCCCTCAGATTGCGACTTTCCGCGGCATCCTCCCCAAGATGGTACAATTCAAATTCTCCCTTGCGCAGGTCGTTTGTCAGAATTTTGTAGTCATTCTCGACTAGTGCCGCCTTTGCGCCGAAACGAAACGGAATCGCTTGATCACGCTGATCCAGTTCGCGCTCGAACAAGGGCAACAGACTGATGCCATCCAGCGGTTGCACGAATACATCCGCGGGCAAACCCAGCAAATCCGCCACGGTGGGAAACAAGTCCATCGTACAGGCGGGAAAATGCGTGATCCGCGGAGTGATTACGCCGGGCCATTCGATAATGCCCGGCACGCGCAGCCCCCCTTCATAGATGGTTCCCTTATTACCGCGCAGGCCTCCCACGGTATCGGGCTTGATTTCGGGCAAGCCCCCGTTATCGCTGCAAAACACCAGCAGTGTCTGTTCTGCCAGTCCGAACTCGCGCAGCTTGGCCCGTAGCGTGCCAATACTGCGATCCATGGCCACCAGTTCGCCGTGATGCTCCGCGGAGGCCTCGTTCAATTCCGCAAAGGGCTGTCTGTCGTCCGGCAACGCCTTGAACGGACTGTGGGGCGTACCGAACCAAAGAACCGCGAACATCGGTTTTTGGCGGGCTCGATGCCGATCCAGAAAAGCAATGGCTTCCGACACCACGATCTCGGAGGAATCCCCTCGAAACTGTTCAATGACTCCCTGTCGACTCATCAGGGGGTCGACATCGAAAAAATTTGTCACCGAAACCCATTCCCCGAAGCCGAAGCGACCGGGATGGTAGGGATCGTTCGCCAGAATTGGCACACCCGGTCCCTTCAGGCCATTCAAATGCCATTTCCCGAAATGCCCGGTAACATAACCCGCTGCTTGCAACGCCTGGGCAATGGTTTTTTCCTGTGGACGGAGCGCGTACCCATGCGTCAACACGCCGGTCCGATCGGGCGAACGCCCCGTGAGTACACTGGCACGTGTCGGCGAACAGACCGGACACCCCGCGTAAAACCGTTCAAACCGCAACCCCGCGGCAGCCATGGCATCCAGATGCGGCGTACGCAACACCGGATGATCGCGGTAGCCTGTCTGACCCCAGCCCATGTCGTCGGCCATGACGAAGATGATGTGTGGCGGAGCCGGTTTCCCGGCCGCCCGGGTCTGTCGAGGCAGACACACGCAAAGAATCAGCAACAGGCTCAACAGCAGCGAAAGAGACCTGCCCCGCGCACGAACCGAAGCCAGCGCGTCCAACAGCAGCCAGAATTTACCATTCAAAACCAACATGGAACTTCCCCTCCGGCCAGGCAGGCGTAGCGCACAGGTATCTCGCCCGCGATGACAGACGCCTAAAAAATATCGATCACCACCAGGCCGTAATTTTTTCGAATAGGGCACGCTGTGCGTACCATTTCCGTGGTGAACACGCGGTGTTCCACTGACTTTGCCAGTGAAACCCCATGTTGACGAATTACTTAACAGGGATCGGCAGAGCCAGTGGCCCCCGAATTCCAAGCCCGAAAAAAAACTGGGGACAATCTCCCAGGGGCTGTGTCCTTCGAATTCAAATCCTCCACGACCTCGTAAACGGTCTGATCGCCGTGCGGGTCAATCCACCTTGATGGGGCAAACAAAATCGACCGGCTTGATCGCCAACAGCGAACAATTCACCATATTCATCAGGCGCTCGGCCGTGTTTCCCATCATCAGGGCGGCCAGACCAGTACGACCAACCGTTCCGGTGATCAGCAGATCCACATTGTGTTCCTGCAGTTTTTCCAGAATGACGGCTTCGGGGCGTCCGAATTCCACATGGGCCATGGCCCCATGAACGAGGGTACGATAATCGGTTCGAGAAAGACGTTCGGCCAGTTTCGCGGCGGCTCCCTCTTTCAGCGTTTCCTGAACGCGGTAAATCTGTTCGATGGGAATACCACTGGAGACCAGCTTGGCATCGTCCGTTTCCTCGAGCACATGCACCACGTGCAATTTAGCCTCGCACATGCGAGCCAATTGCACCCCGGCATCCAGCAGTTGTTCGCCATTCTCGCTGAAGTCGTCCGCCACCAGTATCGAATTGAGATGTTCATGGGGGCCGAGTTTGGCCACCAGCACGGGAACCGGACATTTCCGCAACAACTTGGTCGCGGTTCGCCCGAACAGAATCTGACTCAATTTTTGCGAGGAACGCGCGCCAATCACCAGCAACGTATGCTCGCCCCGGAGTACCTGCTTAATAATGCATTCCGCGCTGGGCCCCAGGGCTACGACGTAATCGGCCTTGACGCCCACGGCTTCCGCTCGGTCCACCAGTTTCTGCAGCACGTGCCCGGCATCCCGCTCGACGGGAGTCACTTCCGGGGATTCATGGAGTTCGATCAGGTGCATCGCCTGTTCGGAGATATCGATCGAAGCCATGAAGGTGACGTGATAGTTCCCCCCTTCGGCCAGCCTCAGGGCACATTGAACGGCCGTCTCGCAATGATCCGACAACTCCTCGGAGACCAGACGATCCGCGTGGGAAAGATCTACTCCGACCAGAATACGTGAAAACGAGATCATGCTGTGCTCCTGCTGCTCGGCTAACAAATAATTTGTTCCTGGGGTGGACCCGGCCTGGAATCGGCCAGTAAATACCCGCTCTCATCTTAAACTATCTTGCGGGAGGACTATAGCAACATTCCCCAGGCGGTACAAATTTCACGGGGACGTCCCCTTGGGAAATCAACTTGAATCATTTTTGACGTCTAAGCCGCGGGTAGGCGATTTTGCCGTCCGATTATGGCGAAAATGCGGCTTGCAGGGACAAACTGGTTGTTGAAATTCATCAATTCCCTGCCAGCGCGTTGCCCGACTGCATCGCGTGACCTACGTTTCATTACCCCCTTGATGCAGGCTCTCAGCAATCATCCGAACGATGCGGGTGATGACCGATTTTTCGCATACTTCCCCAGATGCGACCATTGTCAACGGGTGCACCAAGCACCGCGCCTATTTTACGCATTTCTGCCGAGAGCACACATGAAGAATTCCCAGGGTTCACTGCTGGTCGTGGATGACGACAAATACATTCTGGAAGCGATGGCCGACTATCTGCGCAAGCTTGGCTATCGAACGGAAACCGCTGGCGCCTGTGCACAGGCGATGAACCGGATGCGAGAGTATCCCTTTGACGTGGTCATTTGCGATGTCAACCTGCCCGATCAGGACGGTTTTCATCTCTTGGAATGGGCCTGCCGGGAACAACCCGAGACCGCCGTGATCATGCTCACCGGTTACGGTACCATCGAAAGTGCCGTCGAGGCGATTCGCATCGGTGCCTTTGATTATCTCACCAAGCCGGTGATCGACGATGAATTGAATCTTTCGATTCAGCGCGCCCTGGGGCAGCGCCGGATTGTCGAGGAAAACAAAAACCTGCGGCAACAACTCGATCAGAAATACGGGCTGGGGAATATTATTGGCCGCGACTACAAAATGTCGAAAATGTTCGATCTGATCGAAAGCGTGGCCGATACCCGCACCTCCGTGCTGATACTGGGCGAAAACGGCACCGGGAAAACGATGACGGCTCGATCCATTCATCACCTGAGTAATCGCAAGGACAAACCCTTCGTGGAAGTGGCCTGCGGTGCCCTGCCCGATACCCTGCTGGAAAGTGAATTATTCGGACACGTCGCCGGCGCTTTCACGGGGGCCGCTCACGACAAAATGGGCAAGTTTCTCCAGGCCGATGGAGGAACCTTGTTCCTGGACGAAATCGCAACCGCTTCCCCCCAACTGCAGGTGAAACTGTTACGCGTCCTGCAGGATCGGGAATTCGAACCGGTGGGAGGAACCAAAACGTACAAAGTCGATTGCCGACTGATTCTCGCGACCAACGAAAATCTCGAACAAATGGTGGCGGACGGTCGCTTCCGCCAGGACCTGTACTATCGCATCAACGTCATCTCCCTCGTGCAGCCCCCCTTGAGGGAACGCGTGGGAGATATCCCCCTGCTGGCGGAACACTACCTCAAGCACTTCATCGAACAAACGGGCAGATCCATCCTCGGCATCGACGAACAGGCTATGCACCTGTTGCAACGCTACTCCTGGCCGGGAAATGTCCGGGAACTGGTGAATGTGATTGAACGGGCCGTCGTGCTCAACCATGGGGGAAGAATTACTCCCGCGGACCTTCCCGACAGCATCCACAAGCAACTCGATACCAGCAATATTCCGGCCCACTTTGGCGGCAATTCGCTGAAGTCTGCCCTGGCCAATCCCGAACGCCAAATTCTGCTGGAAGCGCTCGAATCGAACGGCTGGAACCGGCAGGAAACCGCCCGCATGCTGGGCGTGAATCGAACCACTCTCTACAAGAAAATGAAGAAGTTCGGAATCTCCTTCGAGAACTGCCACGCCTGAGAAACCGCCGACAGTTCGCACGCACGGCAGGTCCGCCTGCCGTGTCTTTTTTTTGCCGCCGCAATGCCCTCTACTCAACGCGCAGTTGTTCAAGAGGGATAATGGCCAGTTCCGCGCTGTTGTTGTTCCAGAGTTCGCGCCCCACGCCGACACGCCCCTGGTTGCCTCCATTATTGGAATATCCCACGTACAGTTTCCCCTCATGTTCGATCGCGCAGGGATACGCCAGCGCGGCACGGGGATGCGATTCTCCCGGCCCTTCGGGAAATTCCGCCGGGCGAATAATCATCACCTTCGAAAACGGAATTTGACCGGGACGGCTTAACGCAATCGTCAGTGGGGCTCGGCTCTTCCCGCAGTCGGCCGTGGTCGTCGAAATCAGATAGCGCTGGCCTGTGCTCAGTAGGCCCGCGCAAGGCTTCGAAGTGGTCATCGATAAATTGGAAACCCGCAGCGGTGACCAATTCCGACCGTAATCCCGACTATGCGCCACCAACGCCTGGGCCGCATCGCCATAACGAGAGATATTCCAGATTTCCTTTCCAGATACAATGACCGCCGATTCCCCCCACATTTTTCCCAGGCTGGAATCGCGAGGAATCACGCGGAGATCCCAGCGGGCGAAATCCTCGCCCCGGCTGATGGCAACCGCCGACGGATGCTCCCCTCCCACGCGAATGCCAGGCATGATCCAGTTCCCGTCTTCCATTTGGATCGGCTGATTCATCGGCCAGAACCCCTCGGCAATCACGGCCCCCCGGGGAATCCAGGAATTGGTGGATTCGTCCAGAGTGTAGGCTCGGGTGTGAACATTCTGCATGATGCCGGAATAAGCACCGTGAAAAGCCCACAACGTCTCCCCATGCGACAGAAACACGCCATGACTGATTCCCACACCTGGTTCGGGTCCCGCATCCAGGGTAAGAACATCGCTCCAACTGCGACCACCATCTTCGCTGACGCGATAGCGGGCTTCCTCGGTATCGGTATTCTCGCCTCCCCGGTTATGCCCGAAGGATGCCAGCAACTTTCCCTTGTGCCAGACCAGCGCCACCCCATGCAGAAAGCGGTAGCCATCCGTGTTGTATTCGTAAGGCTTGATCACCCGAAATTCCACCTGTTGCAAGCGTTCCGCCGCGACGCTTCGTGGGAGGGGGCGAGCATCGTCCCAGAGCAGGACGGATTGCTCCTCCGCCTCGGTATTCCGCTGGAAGGAGAAGAACACGTCCTCTCCCAGCCCTTCCGCGATACAGCAAAGCGGTATCAACAACAGGCCAATCCACAGGCAGGGGCGCGGCAAGTTACACCGGAAGAACAGGCAGGCAGGAATATGCATCGGGGAACTCCAGACCTCTCGCTTTGTTTCTCGTGAGATTCATATTGTTTCGAAAAAACTTACATACTAGCCGCGCCCGTCAGGAAGCGGGCCACGTTTGAGGCCCTTGACTCCTATTGCCATCCACTTCAGTGGACCCTGTATCGGGTGTGTGATTACGAGTTGATGCGCCCGCTTGGGCCGCTTCCTGACGCATCCGAATTCCCAGAGGAAACGCATCCTTAGCGAGAACCGACGGGGAGAGGGTGTGGTTCGAAGTCGGTGGGATTCACCCAGCCCGCGGGCGGTCTTTCGCCTCGTTGATGCCTCTCGTAAAAACCGGCCCCGTTCGTCACGGGGTATTCATCAAAGATATAGCCCCGTCCGAACAGGCGCGGGTCCTGCTGCGTTTCCAATTCCGCTTCCATTTGTTTTCGCAGTGCCTGCAGCCGCGGCTGCCGGGCGGGATCGTCCGCAAGATTGCTCACGCAATCGGGATCGTTTTCAAGATCATAAAATTCCTCGGCTGGACGCATGCCGAAATTGAGTTGCCAGTAGCGATCGGCCCGATTCAAGCGGCCCCGTTCAAGAATTCGTGTCTTCGTCGGACTGCCGTCGGTATCGAGATAACCAGTTTCGGGATTACCGGCGGGCCAGCGGGTCGGTTCATAATTACGCAGATAGATCGCATCCTTCGTGACAATCCCACGGATGGGATAGCCCCAATCATGAGGACGCCCCACGTCCGTCCGTTCCTTGCCGATCAACACGTGATCCCGTTCCGGCTGTACCTGCCCTGCCCGCGTGCTTTCCAGAATCGGACGCCAGCTTGTCCCCGTCAACGGTTGCATGCCCGCCACCAGGGGATGAATTCCCGCCACGTCCAGGATGGTCGCCGCCAGATCCGTGAAATCAACAAAATCCTCGATCACACGCCCCGGGGAACGCACTCCCCCAGGCCAGCGCAGAGCCAAGGGGACATGATTCGCATCGTGGTAGGCATAGCCCTTCACACGGGGAAAGGGCATGCCGTGATCACTGGTGACAATCACCAGCGTGTTTTCCAGCAAACCCCGTTGTTCCAGTTCCGCCAACATCCGGTTGAGGTGCCGATCGACATGTTCGACTTCATAGGCATAATCCAGCATGTCGTGCCGAACTATCTCCTCGTCGGGCCAGTACGCCGGGACGCGATCGATGTCCGTCAGTTGTTTCTCCCCCTTGCGCACACCCGACTGAAACTCGTAACCGCGATGAGGCTCCGTGGCCCCGTACCAGAAGCACCAGGGGGTCTCGGCGGGCGCATCCTCGAGAAAATCAATGAAGTTGCTGGCGTAGTCGTTGGTGGAAATGGCATCGGTCGGAGGCGCCGTCTTCCGTTTGTTATATGGCTTGCCCGTGAGCAAGCGAGGTTTCCCTGCTTTGTCCTGGGCAATCCCCGGCCCCCACCCCTTACCTGTAATCCCCATGTGCCAACCCTGTTCCTGCAAAACTTCGGGCCAGCTTTTCAGTTTGGCGGGGAAATACGCCATGTGGTTGCCCGCTTCCTCGTTTTGCCACAAATGGCGTCCCGTCAGTATGATCGCACGGGATGGCGCGCACTTCGCCATCGGCGTGTAGGCATTTCGGAACAACAGCCCCTCACTCGCAATCCGATCGAACGCCGGCGTTTTTACCCACGATGTGCCGTAGGCCCCCGCATGCAAGCCCCAGTCATCGGCAATGGCAAACAAAATGTTGGGTGGCGATCCCGGACGGTCGGCATTCCCGTCGGCTCGCGCCACCTCCGTAAGCAGGCAGAAACAGACTGTCAACAGCGGAAGTATTTGCAATCGTCGCATCATGATTGAGTTTTCCTCGCTGGATTGGTGCGTTGAGGTCGGGCTAACTCACCGGCACGTTCGGGATCGTAATCGGGATTCGGTTCGGGTAACCGCGCGCGGACATCCAGACGCCATTTCCGCAAGGCATCCCGAAACTCGCGCACGCGCTCGGGATACTGGTCGGCCAGGTTGATCCGTTCCCCCGGATCACGCGCCAGATGATACAACTCGGCGGTCTCGTCCTCGAAAAACTCGATCAGTTTCCAGTCGCCACGGCGGATCGAACTGGCGGGCGTGCCGTGATGATAATGGGGCAAATGCCAATGCAACGCCTCTCTTTGTTCCGCCTGGCTATCGGGCTGCCACGCGTTAACCAGACTGACACCATCCCGCGGTTGCCCGGGCGCGAATGATGCTCGGGCCAGTTCCACGAATGTGGGATACAAATCCAGCGTGATCGCGGGAGTCTCGCGGACGATTCCTGCCGGAATCCTGCCCGGCCAGCGAAAAATGGCCGGCACCCGCACGCCCCCCTCGTACAACGTCCCTTTTTCACCCCGCAGTGGCTGATTCGAGGTGACCACACGCCCTCCCTGCTCGTGTTCCAGGCCGCCGTTGTCCGACAGGAATACAACCAGGGTACGATCGCTCAACCCCGCAGACTCCACTGCCGCGACAATCCGGCCCACGCTCTGATCCAACTCCTCCAGCAATCCCCCGTATTCGGGGAGACTCGGATACCCAGGTTGCGGCGGTTTCGCCCGATACTTGGCCAGCAGTTCCGGCGTGGTCGAAAGGGGAATATGCACCGCATAATGGGACACCTGCAACAAAAAGGGGTGATCCCGGTGGGACGCGATGAACTGTTCGGCCTGTTGCGTCAGAAACTCGGCCGTCCGCATTTCCACGCCCCCCGTGAGCCGTGGCGGAACCGTGTTTCCCTGGCATTCGACATACGTCTGCCAGCCCTGCTCACCGGGGCCGTATCCTTCACCTCCCAAATGCCATTTCCCGAAATAACCGGTCTTGTATCCCACTGCCGATAGACGTTCCGCAAAGGTCTCCACTTCCAGCGGCAAGTGTCGGGGGACTTCCGGGTCGATCAATTTCGCGAACGGCCGACGGTGCCCCGGAATATGTTGCGTAATTCCAAATCGGGCCTGATCCTGGCCCGATTGCATATTTGCCCGCGTGGGCGAACAGACCGCACCCGCGTAGAACTGAGTGAATCGCAACCCTTCGCGCGCCAATCGATCGATATGGGGCGTTTCATGAAAGCGGTTACCGTAACACCCCAGATCGGCCCAGCCCAAATCATCCGCCAGGATCAGCACGATATTCGGCACGTCGGACCCTCCGGGTGCACGGACGGCCCCGGTAGCGACGGTTGACGTATTCCAGATGGAACACAGGCAAAACAACACAACCAAAGCACGAACAGCCTGCACCGAGGCCCGAGGAGAGAGCGGACACAACTGCGAAATTCGATTACGCACGAAACTCCTCCGGGGACGACGACAGCAACGGCGGCAACCGTGATTCCATCCCGACACATTGCCTGCCCGGTAGGGAATTATTTTCGCGGGGTATGCCGTGCGTGCCAGATATTACGTATTGCTTTCCTATCCATGGGACGACATCTCGGGGATGGTATCATTCGTATTCAACATATCACAACCTCCAGCGGGGGAAGTTCATTCCCTGGAACACCGGCTCAGTGGAGTTTAACGAGTTCCTTCAGCACCTGAACGCCCCGTTCGAGCGTGCGTTGTTCGGCGGCATAGGAAATGCGGAAGTGAGTATCGCAACTACTGAAGACATTCCCGGGAATAATCAGCAGGTCGCGGGCGATGGCTTCCTTGACGAATTCGGTGCCGGTCCCCCAGGGAGCTTTCACGAACAAATAAAAGGCTCCCCCCGCTCCGTGAATTTCGTAGTCGCTTAATTCCCGCAACATGAAATCGCGCTTGGCCTTGTAGTCGGCCACTTCGCGGGACATATCAACATCGCAGGCCGCCAGCGCAGCCCACTGCGCGGGATGCGGCGAACAGACGAAGGTGAACTGCTGCAGTTTGAGCATCTGCTGAATGAGGTGCTGTGGTCCGTGGCAATACCCGACACGGTGGCCGGTCATGGAGTGCGACTTGCTGAAGCCATCGATCACCAGTGTCTGTTCGTTCCAGCGCGCGGGGCTGACGAATTCGCCGTCGTAACAGAACTGGCGATAGATTTCATCGCTGATCAACGCGATATCCTTCTCGGCGGCCAGCTCGGCCAGGCCCCGCATTTCCTCGGCGGTGGCAACGTACCCCGTGGGATTGCTGGGGCTGTTGCACAAAATCACCTTCGTGCGGGGGGTGATGGCATCGCGCACGCGATTCAGATCGATGCGAAAATCGGGGTAGGTATCAACCTGCACCACCTTCCCCCCCGCCAGCGTGGTCAGATGCTTGTACATGACAAACCAGGGGTCGAACACAATCACTTCATCGCCGGGGTTCACCAGAGTGGACAACGCCATCATCAGCGCCCCGCTGGTGCCACTGCTGATGAAGACGCGGCGGTCCGCATGTTGGTAGGTCGCATCTACATCCCGCTGGATCCGTTCGATCAGCGGTTTGATCCCCTGGGTCTGGCTGTAGGCGTTAAACCCTTTGTCAATCGCCTCCTTGAAGGCCTGCTTGATGGGCTCCGGCGTATCGAAATGTGGCTGGCCGATACTGAGATTGATCGGATCGGTCATGTTTGCCGCCAGATCGAACACCTTGCGTATCCCGGAGGCATCGATCTGATGCAACCGCTCGGAAATCCATCGCTCGCTCATTGTTGAAACCTGTTGATGCCCCCGTGACAAAACAATTCTTAACGCATCCGCACTGTACCCATTTCGCGTCGGCAATGTAACCGAGCAAACGGGTCGCGACGAGGCCGGCAGACGAACTACCCAGGCACGCGCCGGCAAATCGGGTGGCGAAGCCGGCGAGACGCGGAGGAGCAAAGGGATCAGCAGGGCGTATCACGTTTTCCCTGCGGCCCTGCGTCTCCCCACTGACTTCTTCCGTACACCGGTTACAAGCCGCCAGCGGAGCCGGGCCACACGCGTGCACCGTCTGGTTCGTCGCAATTGCAACCTAAAGCATCGAAGGACTTGGGTTCTCGAACTCGAAATTCAGCATGAACTCGGAAATCGTTTCGCGTGGTTGCTCTAACTCGGAAGGAGCAAGTAAGACAAGCGTTACAATATCAGCCTGGGTTGCAAGGGGTAGCTTGTCGATGAATGGTTCAACTATCTCATCGCGCTTTTCTCGCGGCAAAGATTCGAATCTTTTGTCAACCACTCGAACGCGGAGGGAGGCGGAGTTGTATCGATACGCATCTACCCGTTCCAGGCCCTCGACCTGCAGTTTCTCTTCGACCATCCGGGATTCTTCCGTCCGCATGTTTTCCCAGTTCGACACTTGTTTCGTTGTCATGATAATTGACCTTTCACCCAATTTCGGATTTCGACACAAGTTCGAAGAAAACCAATCGTTTCGCCCCGATCACGACGTCCCGTTTCATAACGCAAGTCGGTCGTCCAATCAAATCGCCGCATTCGTTTGGCCAACTCCGGAGTCAGGGAAACATTAAGTGCTCGCAGTTCCTGCAACAGCGTTTCTGATTTATGCATTGTAGCTCCCGATGTGATTCGGAGCAATTTGTCTGGTCGGTCGGCGGGGACAGTCTTTTCGAGGATCAATGCCTTGAGAGAGCATTCGACTGCATAGCCGGCAATGTATTGCGTATCGAGCGTCAAGTCAGCGCGAAGCAAAGCTTCCGCAGCGTTAAGGCGTTGCTCGGCAACCTTCAGGAAGTCGTGACTCGTCTTGGGTGGCATCCGTCCACCTTGGATGTAATGGCAAGTTCAAGAGGCAAAATACCAAGGTAATTCGGCGGCGGCAAAGTGAATTCGCTTTCAGTATCCACGCGATCGGCCACTTCCGTGAATACGTTCGTTATCCATATTGCAAGATCAAAGCTTCCACCACGGGTCGATGCCGAGGAAGCCGTGGGCACGCAGCAAGTTCATTCGAGACGCGGGGATGCTCTCATTCATATCGCCGATCGTATCGCAGAACTTATGTGTCATGTCACCGGGATAGACAACAAAGTCATCCGTCGATAAAAAGCTGGACGGCCAAATCTCATTGTTTAACTGACTACAGGCTTCTTGGACGCATTTTCGGATGAAGGTCAAGTCAATCCGACCGGCCTCCATTTGTCGATTCAAGTCAGCCCAGAGCTGACGAAGCGTCTGATCGTCGAGGTCCAGGTCGAAAACCGCATGATCATCGTCGAACTCGTCGTGTACCCAGATGTGGTGCGGTGCAGTACTCCCCTTCTCTGTTAAAAGGGCTTGCCTTCGGGTTTCCGATGGCATCCGACTACTTGGGGTTAAATCTCCATCGGAATCACTACCATAGTACTGTACCACGATGGCGTAGACTGGTTCCGTAGGCGGGCTCTTGAGGACCGCATTTCGAACAGCATTGGCCAACACCGTTTTAATCCGCTCAAGTTCCACCATTTTTTTACCACCTGTACCGTGGGAAATTGTCCAAGTTCACTGGCAGATCATCAGTATAACATGTAATTCTCCGAATCGAACGTGACGATAATAACCCGCCGAGTTTGCATGTCAATTCCAGGCGAGTTAATGAGATACGGCAATTCTCGCCGCGAGAGTTGACCGAGTAATTCAAGTGAGCCTACCAGCATGTTTTCGCATGCTTGGGCCTGTTGATAGGGATGTCATAAAGTAGCATCGCGCCAGCGGAGCCGGGGACGGATTGCCGGGGAATCGCGAGTCGGGGGCGAAATCAGGCGGTGCGGCGATCGTCGGTCACGGGAATCAGCTTGGGCGTGGGAATTTTGCGGCCCAGGATGCGTCCATGCGCATCCACCAGCGCGTTGAAATCGACCTGCAGAAAGCGCAGAAGTTCGCGAGGGGGAGACATCTGCAGGTACTCCTCGACATAGCGCTCCATCAGGCGATCGTATTCCTTCTGGCTGCAGGAATGTGCGTGGTAGCGCCCGTCGAAGCGCCGAATGTCTCCATCAAAGCGGGTCCCGATATGATACAACTCGTGCAATACGGTGATCATTTTTTCCTGGAACGTGTTGTCCTGGAATCGGGGGAGATAAAACGTGAGGATATACAGCATTTCACTCTGTCCCACGTACACCCGCTGAATAGTCCAGAGTCGTCCGCGCTTGGTTTGTGTCAAGGCTCCCCGCTCGAAACGCAGAGGGGTCAGCTTGGCCTGAATTCCATAAATGCCCGACGTCCGGGCCTGCGCGAACGTAACCGCAACCCGATCCATGCAGATATGCTGAAACACTTCCAGTCGGTCACAAATGTCCCGACAAAGAAGTGTCATCGCGGCGGTAAAATCGAATCCTGCGGAAGCTTTCATCACGGTTGCGCGAATGGTGAACCGATCGGTTCGGCCTTTAGAACATGAAATTGCGAACGGGTGACATTCCCTTCGGGTGCCTCGAGATAACCACCGAGACGATAACGCGTACCATCCCGCAAAACCTGCAGTACACCAGGCTTTCCGGTCAAGGGGAGTTCCCCACCAAAAGGGGCATTGCCGCTCTCGTCGGCCGCGAAGGTCAATACCCAGGTTTTCGTCGCCGACAAAAATCTTACCTGCCCCTCGAGCGCATCGCCACCGGAAAAGGGAACATCGTCCACCGGAGGAGCTGCCAGCTCGAATTGACCAGGCATGGGCCGCGGTTCCTGGGCAGTGGCAAACACTCCCGGGACACCATTTTCCGCGGACATCGCCGACGACGAATTCGATTCGCCCGCGCGGGGAGACTCGACCACCACGGGGGGTTCGAACTCCGCGAATTGTTCATTGCCCGTCAAATCGATGGTTGCCACCGTGGATTCAGGTTGGGAAAAACCGGCTGCCGCCACCCCGTTGTCAAGGGATTGTTCGGAGGAAGTGGGCACACGAGCGATCTGCGGCACAAACGACTGCTGACGCAGGCTCCCCTGTTCGAAATATGGCGAGTCGCTACTCGTGGGATCATTATATTTGGGCACGGAATTGCCGTTCGTGTTCCCATTGGGCGATGAAACCGGGGGGTTGCCGAACGCGGGCGCATCTCCCCCACCGCCCGATGGATTCGCGGGCCTGGGGGCATAGATGGACTCTGACGGTACGGACGAAACCCCTGGTGCGAATTGCGCAGGCCCCTGCGGTTGACCATACGGCGCGGGTTGACCGTAGGGCATGGGCTGGCCATAAGGCTGGCCGAACATACCCGGTTGCTGATAGGGCGAAGGAGAATACGGTTGATGACACCCCAGGGTGAAACCGCACGCGATCAGGCTGATCCACACCCCAGGGGGTGGAACGCGTGAAACGTTCGCGTTCATGATAGGCATCCTTGCAGATGAAGCGTCCCCGTGAATACAGACAGCGATCGATTCCCCCCGATCACTGACTGCCATGCGTGGAATCGGTCCCCATCGGAATCATATCCGAATCTTCCAGATTCCACTGTCCCCCCATGAGCGGCACTTTTCAACTGGACTGTCGAAAATCCATGCCGCCTGGGCACTCGATGGACAGGGTTTTTCCACCCCGCCAGGCGCGGATTGTGCAAGAAATCGGATTGTGTGTCTAGCCCGATTCCCGTACGTCCCCCGGCAAGGGGGAGGCTTGTAAAATCTGCAATCGCCGCGGCTCCCCCTGCCAGCGACGCGCTCCGAGCGGACACGGCCAAGCCGACCCGCCTTACACATCGAGTTCCCTGACATCCAAGGCGTGCTTCTCGATGAACTCGCGACGTGGTTCGACATGATCTCCCATCAGAATACGGAAGATTTCGTCGGCTGATGCCGCGTCATCCATCGTGACCTGCAGCAGGCTGCGGGCTTCGGGATCCATGGTGGTCATCCACAATTCCTCGGCGTCCATCTCTCCCAGCCCCTTGAAGCGGGTGATGGTTCCCTGAATGGAATCTTCGCCCACCTTGCGCAGAACCTGCAGCAGATCCCGCAGGCTGGAGAGCGGTATATCCTTTTTTTCCGTATGCAGGAGGAACGGAAAGAAGGCTTCGCCATCCTTCAAACCTGCGGGGACAAGATCGCCATGTTGAATCCCGTAATCCTTCAACTGCTTGAACAGTTCATTGATCTTGCGGATTTCGTGCATGTCGATCAGATACAGAGTTCCTCGGCTGGAGTGCTCGTCCGAACTGCCATCATGCCCCATCTGTGTGGGCGCCACTTCGAATTCGGCCCCCCGCCGTTGTGTCTCCTCGGCCAGAAAGGCTTCCATTTCCGTTTTGTCGAAGAACCAGTGCGGTTCCTTGCCGATGAATACCTGATAGCGTGGCAGGTTTCCGTCGCGAACCAGGTCGGCTTGCTTCAGGTAGCGCAGCGTCACACCCCGGCGTTCCAGCGTTTCGAGCGGTTCGGCAAGTTCCTTGAGCAGTGCGATCAGGTTGCGGAAGTTGTCCCCCTCGAACACGGCGCCATCCGCCTTGCACAGCAGTTTTGATCCCGCCAGCGCCAGATTGATGAGTTCGGTCATCATCTGTTCGTGGGTTTGTACATACCGGGACTTCTTGTTCTTCTGCGTGACCCGATAGAGCGGTGGCTGAGCCACGTACACACACCCTTCCTGCACCAGCGGGCGCATATGACGGAACAGGAAGGTCAACAGCAGCGTGCGAATGTGGCTGCCATCGACATCGGCATCCGTCATCAGAATAATCTTGCCGTAGCGCCGTTTCTGAACGTCTTCCAATACCGCCCCGGGAGGGATGCCAATCGCCTTGAACATGCTGGATATTTCCGCGTTGTCGAGCACCTTGACGAGTTGCGCCTTCTCCACGTTCAGAATCTTACCCCGCAAGGGCAGAATGGCCTGGGTGTTGGAATCGCGCCCGGTATCGGCCGATCCCCCGGCCGAATCCCCTTCCACGAAGTAGATTTCGGTGATGTCCAATTCCCGGCTGCGGCAATCGCGGAGTTTTTCGGGCAGCCCGCCGGTGGTCAGCGCCCCCTTGCGGCGCACCATTTCTCGCTGTTTGCGCGCCGCTTCGCGGGCTTCCGCGGCCAGCATCCCCTTCTGCACGATTTTCTTGGCCAGGGCCGGATTTTCCTCGAGGAACTTCGTCAACTGTTCCTGTACGATCGACCCCAGGGCTCCTTCCACTTCGGTATTCGTCAGTTTGATTTTTGTCTGCGATTCAAACTGGGGATTGGGAATCCGCACGGTGATAATGGCCGCCAGGCCCTCGCGAAAATCCTCACCCGACAGCGCCATGTCCTTGACCAGATTTTCCTTCTTCCCGTAGTTATTGAGGGTGCGCGTCAACGCTCCGCGGAAGCCGCTCAGATGCGATCCTCCCTCGGGATTGTAAATGCCGTTCGCGTAACAACGGATATTTTCCGAATACCCATCGTTGTACTGCATGGCAATGTCGACGGAAACATCCTCGATCTTCCCCGCCAGGCGGATCACTTCGGCATGCAGCGGATTTTCGGTACGGTTCAGATGCTTGACGAATTCCACCAGGCCGTCTTCGTAATGGAATTCATCGGACTGCCCGGTCCGCTCGTCCGCCAGCCGGATACGAATGCCGGCATTTAAAAACGCCGCGTCCTGCAAGCGCTTGCGCAGGGTTTCGTAGGAAAAATTGATATCAGGAAAGATGGTGGGGTCGGGACGGAAGGTCACCTTGGTCCCGGTCTGATCCGTGGTTCCCAGCTTGGTCAAGCCACTGGTGACATGCCCGCGTGAAAACTCCATGCTCCAGACATGCCCTTCCCGGCGAACCTCCGCCTCCAGCCATTCACTACAGGCATTCACCGCCGTGATGCCGACTCCGTGCAAGCCCCCCGTCCCGGTGGCATATCCCCCCTTCCGATCGAATTTGCCTCCCGCATGGATTTTCGTGAACACCACTTCCAGCGCCGATTTATTCCCCTGATCCGCCATCGACCCGACAGGAATGCCGCGGCCGTCGTCGGCCACCGTCACCGACCCATCCACGTTGATCTTCACCGACATCGCGGCGGCATTGTCGTTCACGAACTCATCAAGCACGTTATCGGTCAGCTCGAAAACCAGGTGATGCAAACCGACGTGGTCCGTCCCCCCAATGTACATCGCAGGTCGCAACCGGATACCTTCGATCCCCTCCAGGGCCCGAATATTGGTGTGATCGTAACCAGACACTTTTTCATTCTCTTCCATGGTATTCCTTGTTGATTCCGCCCGAGGCGTGCCGCTGGATTTTCGCGACCAGATTTCGGCTGACCGCTTCAGCGGCGTTCGTTCAGGCTGGGATTCAGTTTCCACTTAATGTTTTTAAGGTTCAGATCGGGACGTGCCTGCTGCAACTTCCGCAGGATGCCCCGCTGATGAAAATTGGCAAGTTCGCTCATCAGTACGGTATCGGCCACTTCCACCAGCAGCACGCGGTTTCGCAACGAGAGAACACGCGTCTTGATCGAGATATCCTCGGGCACGCACGAATTCCAAAGCTGACTCAACTCCCGCGACTCCAGCGATCGTCCAATCTTCCGCCGCGCGATCACTTCCCGCAAGGCTCCCGCCAGCGGAGAAGGCCCACCCCCGCGAACTTCCAATTCCTGCCGGCGGCGATCCATGACGTGTTGCAACACGCTGCGTTCTTCCTCCGACAAGTGTGATTGCCGCCTGCCGCGCTGTTTCATGAAGCTGCTTTCCCGCAAGTGGTGATTGCCCTTACCAGGCAACCCGGCTCCCCAGGCCGGCAGTATTCGGCGATCCGCGCCGACACATCACAGGACCCGTTCCGCGAGCAGACATGGGGCCTCCGGCCCCCTCCCACGCGGCTGTCGAGACAGGCCCCTAGTGATCGCGAGCCAACGGCATGATCACGTATTTGTAATCCTCGCCGCTGCTGAACACGGCCGGTTCTTCCCCTCCTATCAAACCCAGCTGCACCGACGATTCCGCATCCAGAACCCGCAAAAACTCGGACACAAATCGGGGATCGAACATAATGGCCAGCCTCTCCCCATGGTAATCCACGGGCATTTCCACCTTCGATTCGCCCACATCCGCGGCCCGGGACTTGAGCGTTACCGCCCCTTCGGAAAAAACAAAGTCCACTCCGCGACTTTCGTCGCTGGTCACAATCTGCGATTGCCGCACCACGTTGTGAAACGGACCTGCCAACAGATCGATCCGGATCGGTAAGTTGCTGGGCAACACGTCGCGAAAATTCGGGAATCGGCCTTCCACCAACCGGGTGTAGATCATCGATGGCCCACTCATGAAGACGGCGTCGTGATCGCCGGGCGCGATCAAAATTTCCGACTCCTCATTGTCAATACTGCGTTCCAGCAGACTCATGGCCTTGCGGGGAATCACCACGGATTGTTTTTCCGGCATTACACCACGCACACTCCCCGGGATTTCCATCACCGCCAGTCGGCGACTGTCGGTCGCGGCCAACACCACTCCGTTGGAGGACAATTCCAGGTAGATCCCACCCAGGGCGTAACGGGTACTTTCATCGTCGGCGGCAAAGATCACCCGCTTAATTGCTGTCTTCAACGCGTGGCCCGACACGGCATAACAATTCTCCGCGCTGAAGGGGGCAACGTCCGGGAATTCCCGGGGATCCTCGACCGGCAAACGAAACTCGCTCTGCCCGGCCACAACCTCCAGCAAGTCATCCTTGACATTCAACATGATCTCGGAAGAGCCGACTTCCCGCAAAATCGAAACCAGCCGTTGCGTCGGCAGCAGCACTTCCCCGGAAGACCCTGTCTCTACCTCGGCTATCATATGCCGCATACCGATCTCCGTATCGGTCCCCATCAGGGTCGCCGTGCCATTTTCAATGACCAGCTTGCAGTTTTTCAAAATATCCTTGGGAGTCCGGGCAGGAACCACTCCACCCACCACCTGCAGGGCGTTGGCCAGCAGTTCCTTTTTGAATTTCAGTTCCATCTCGGCTGGTACTTCCCCTGTCTGAATCGGTTACGAAAATCAGATTGAACCCGCATTTCACACACGTTGATAAATGCGGTAAAGCTTGTCTCGAAAAAAACCGAAAACCTGCCGCGCCCGCCAGGGGATGGGGATTTAAGGTCCGCCACGGCTCTGTGAGCCGTGCAACCATGAGAAAATGCCGAAAATACGCACGCACACTTGCGTAAATCAACATATCCCGGCGGGGGCGGCTAGTTCACTGAAAATCTGCAATCCTGTTTTATTGACCGGGCGAAAATCCGGGTTAACGGGCTTTATTGTAGCTAAAAATCGCCCCTTCGGAAACCATTCCGGCCCCGTGAAAGCATCTGAAACTCAATTCCCGACTGCTTTGCAAGTCCTTGTGATTCAATGCATAACGCATTTCACTCGCCAATTTCACGGTCGTTTTACGATCGCGGCAAGCAAATGGACGGGCGATGCATCTCGCGTTCCACCGAAAAACGCGACCGATCCGCTCCGCTCCCTGGCCACTTCGCGACTTCAAACGGGCAAATTGGGCTGGAGAATCACCTTCATCAAGCCCGGTTCACCGGAGTACAGACGCGCAAACATTTCCGGTCCCTGTTCCAGCGGGGCCTTCAGGGAAATCAGGGGTTCTACCTGAATATCTCCCCGATTCATCAATTCAATGCATTGCGGATATTCGCCCCGCGAAGCGCAGGAGCCGTACAAGGTCAGTTCGCGGGTTACGATACTTTGCAACGGAACCTCCACCTGGGGAGACAAATTCCCCACTAATGTCAGATGCCCTCCCTTGCGCAGGGAGTGAATGGCGGTTTGTATGGTTACCGCTGCTCCCACCACTTCCACGGCGACGTCGGCACCCTGCCCTCCTGTCAATTCGCGTACCCGCGCGGGCACATTTTCGTCCCCTGCGTGAATCACTTCATCGGCCCCCAGTTCCCTGGCCAGTTTCAGTTTACCCCGGTCCAGGTCGACCGCGATAATCCGGCCACAGCCCGCTTTCTTCATGGCCTGAACCACCAGCAGGCCGATCATCCCGGTCCCCACCACCACGCAACTTTGTCCCAGCGAAACGGGGGTGCGGTTAGCGGCATGCACGGCTATGGAAACCGCCTCGATCATGGCCGCGTGTTCGAACGGCAGGCTCTCGGGCAGCAGGTAGACGATGTTCTCCGGCACCACCACAAACTGGGCAAAGGCACCGTGTTGACGATATTCCCCGCAGGAAACTCCCAGGACGCGGCGGTTATCGCAGAGATTGATTTCCCCGCGGCGGCAATACTCGCAATCCCCACAGGAAATCGTGGAATCGAACGTCACTCGCTGGCCAGGCTGAAAACGGGTCACAGCCGACCCCACCTGCTCCACAAAACCTGCCGCCTCGTGTCCCATGATGAGGGGAGGAACCCGCCGCCCCGTGGATCCGTCGTAGCCATGAATATCACTACCGCAAATCCCGCAGGCCTGCACGGCAATCAGCACATCGCGCGGCCCGATCTCGGGACGGGGCATTTCCGTAATTTCAAGGTGCTTGTAGGCGGAGAGCAACATCGCTTTCATGAGAAAATTCCGTCGGACGAGTCTGGCTTTGCACTATTTCAACCTCCCCGAGGAATCGGGAGGGCACAAGCCTGATTGTATCGTCGCCTGGCGAATTTCCCAACCGCACGCCTGCAGGGGTGGTCGCATTCCCGCTCCCTCCGCCCGCCTACACTGTCGCCTGACGGATTTACTTGGCGGACGGTACGTCGGCTACCGTCGGAGCCGCGATGGCTCGCTCGCCGGAAGTCGTGGCCGGTTTCCCACTTTGCTTCAAACGCATCAAGGCCAACCGGGAACGGAACAATTCCCCCCCTGAAACCAATGCCAGCAGCAATGTCAGCCAGCCATAGTTTTCATAGGAAACCGGGGACCAGTAGGGTGAGCAAATCAGTGCCCCCGCAGTCCCCGCGGAAATCAGTGTCAGCAGACCGCTGGCCCACATTTTCAGCTTGACCTGCTTCCAGGCATGCGTGGCCAGTGCGTTGCGGGCGGTTTGATTCGCCACGTCGCGCAGCGATTCGATCTCCCTTTTCATGCTGTCGCGATCGATGGGGGCTGCCACCCGGATACGCGAGCAGTCGGCGGATATCTCGGGCAAACCCGCGGAATGGGGGTCGGCCATCAGGTTCGCCCCCCCCGGCACAGAAGACAACACCGATCCCGTTTGTGCCGAAATTGCAGGTTGAACAGCGGGAGAAGGGAGCGAAGGCTCCACATAGGTCTGGTTTCCACTCGTGCGGGCAAATAATCGCTCCATGTATGCCGCCACGGACTCCGCGTCTTCAATATCCTCGACCACCACATCGCCCTGCCCTGCCACGTCCCCCTGAACGGGAGATCCACCGGCAACAGTCTCGGGCTGCGTACTCTCCACAAGTTCTTCGAATATGGTCGCTAACGGGGCGACCTGCCCGGAGTGTCCGTCATCGTCTTCGCAAGACTCTGCTTCCGCATCCGGAATCTCAACGAGGTCCTCTTCGACGCGCCCCGCCTGCTCCTCGCCAGCAGATTCCTCCTCGCGCGCCGGGCTGCCATGGGGTACCTTATCCCCCATGCCGAACATGGCGGCAAGCTCTTGCCGCAGCTTATGCAACTCCTCGTCGCTCTCGCAATCCTGTTCTCCCGGAGAATCATTCAAGGCAACATCGGCCGCGTCGCCCGGCAATGCGTGTTCGATCGCCGAAACATCCTTGAGCAACCCTGCGAACTCGAAATCCCGCGCTGAATCGTCCAACCCTGCCACGTCGGCGGCTGTAGAGGCTTCCTCGCCCAGATTATCGATTTCCTCTCCCGCCGAATCGATCGAGGGCGCGCTGCCATCCGCCCCACTGGCCTCTGCTTCACTGGTATCGACATTCGGCAATACCTCCCAGGATCCCTCGTCGCAGTCTGGCAATCCTGGAACATCAATGGCGTCCGCGAGCGCCTCCTGAATTTCGGGAGTGCCGTCGCGGGTTTCCCGTAAACCGGGATGCGTGGCTTCCGCGAAATGCTCCTCGGGTTCGTGTTGCTGTTCGCTCCGCGGCCGCGGCCCGTGATATTCGAGATTTTCGGGTGAATCGTGTGTCTCGCGTGGTTCGATTGGAACGGGTTGCTGTTGCAGGCTTTCGCGCAGCAGATCCAGTCGCAACCGTTCCGCGGTGAGTTCCTCCTGCTGTTCGCGTAAATTGTAAAGTTCCTGTTCTGCTTCCGCGCGCACTTCATCAATATCGGTTCGCGCCTGGGTAAACGCCTCCCGCTGCTCTTCAAGTTCCTGGCGCAAACGGTATACGCGATCCCGTTCCTCGGAGAGTTGTTCCCAGGCGTTGTCGAGTTCGCTGGAGTCCGACAAACCGGCGGCTTCCTGCGGGGATTCCACCATGGCAGCCGCTGCCCGTAGTTCCTCTCGAACGACCTGAAGCTCCACCCGAAGCTGCTCGATCCGCGTGGTCAATTCCTCTTTTTCGCCTTGCAACGACTCGACCCGTTCCCGGGCATTTCGCGATTGTTGCCCCAGCCTATCCAGTTCGTCGGCCTGTCCCGCCAGCAGTGTTTGCCATTCCTGTTCCCGAGACTGCAGGAATTGGATTTCCTGTTCCTGTGAAGCGAGCAGCTCCCGCTGTTCCTGGAATCGCTGCTCATACGATTGGCAGGCCTGTTTTGCCTCCGCCAACTGCTGCACCTGTTCGGTTGCCCGCAGTTCCAGCTCGGACAGACACCGTTCCTGTTCGGCCAGCCGCGAGACGAGATTTTCCCGTTCCGCATTGAGCAGGCTCAAGCGTTGTTCCTGCTCGGCATGCGCGGCCAGTCGCTGTTCCAGGTCTGCAAGCCGCAGGTCGGTTTCCTGCTCCGCCACGCGCGTTTGTTCCAGGGCAGACTGCAATCCTGCAATCTGGTTCGCCAGGGTTGTGGCTTCACGTTCGAAAGATGCTTGCCGCGATGATAGTTCCTGCTGGACCTCCACCAGTTTCCTTTCGCGGCTTGCCAGTTCCTGTTCTCGCAGCGCAAGTGTGCGCTGTTGCTCATGGATGACATTCTGCAATTTCCGCACATCGCGCTGGTGACGTAGCCGTCGAAGCTGGCGCAATTTCCGTGCACGTTGCCGCTGCCGTTGCACCTGTTCCCAGCGCAATTGCCACTCCGTCCGGAACCTGGCCAATTCACTCGACGAGAGGGCTGCGTCTACCGAGCCCCCCTGACCTGCCGTTACGGCCCTGGGGACGGGAACGGGGAAATCGGCCCCTGCCGGGGAAAACACCTGGGCGTCGAGTTGCCGTTCGGACTCCAGCCTCCGCAGTTCCTGCTGCTGCAGATTGACCTGCCTTTGTGTGGTTTGGATTGAAGATTGCAACTCGTTCAGGATGTCGTCCAGCGTTTCCGTGGTTGCTGGATTTCGCGGGGGATGGAATCGAGAATTCAATTCCGCCAGGTGCTCTGTCTCGGGATTGCGTTCGATGGCACGCCGAAGATAGCGCAACAGTTGACTCTCGGCGAGCAGATCGTCGGGATGCGAAACGTCGCGAGGGACAGACGCCGGACGCGACGTCCCGGGCAGGGTCTCGACCAGCAAGGTCACCGGCCCGATGGTCAACCGATCTCCCGATTTAATGCGTGTCTTGCTGACGGCTCCGTCATTGATCCAGGTGCGCGTGTCCTCCGCGATCAACAGCAGCTTTTCCCCTTCATTGACCAGTAGACAATGCCGTTCCCCCACACCGGCGGCATCGATCTTGAAATCACACCCTGAGCCGGAACCGATGAGACACTCCCTGGAAACCAGCGGATGCGGCGCGATGCCGGGCTGACCCCGGAGCGGTCGAAGAATCCAACCCTGCCCGATCGAGGTTGCCTGGCTGAACAGGTCTTGTTGTTCCTGCAATTGCATCATGTTACGCGCCATCGTCATGAAGCCAATGAATCGGCGAAAACCACGTGAAGCCCCCTTCATCCAGGACGGATGCCGGCAAGCTTACTGAGGATTTAGGTCACAAGAGACGGCGAGTCAAAAAGTTATCACTGGTATTGTCCTCTTCGGGAAACGGAAAATAGTCATGCCCGGCATAACCCGGGCAATCCGAAAAATCCCTGTTGACCCGGACTTCTCCTTCGGGCTATAAACCGCCCCATCTGGCTGCCGGGGGGCGGACCATGCGGAATTGCCGTTGTTGCATCCTCCCTCCGAAGACCGCCGGAACGTCACGATTTCCAGACCACTGGCGGACACCCCGACGAAACGGATCCCCGCCAGCCTTTTCCAGCAAAGGAGAAGTTGTCATGAGTGAAGGGACTCACTCCACGACACCGACCACGAAACCAAAACAGAAAACGATGCCCTGGGCCACCCTGATCGGCGGAACCATCATCGCGATTATCGGGGCGGGCGTCGTCTTTCAGGTATTCCGTGCCGAACCGGCAGCGGCTACCAACGACAACTCCGGCAAGGCCAGTTTGAGTCAGCCCGCGCAATCTCCCGCCCTGGCCCGCGTAAACGGCCAGTTGATCCCGTATGAAGTGGTGGCGCGGGAATGCTTCGATCGGATCGGCGAGGAAGTCCTCGAAAACCTGATCAATCGCACGATCATCTTCCAGGAAGTGGAACGCCGCGGCCTGACTGTCACCGAAGCCGAAATTAACGGCGAAGTCGCCAAAATTGCCGCGAAATTCAATCTGCCCGTCGATACCTGGTATCAGATGCTGCAAACCGAGCGGGGCCTGTCTCCCATGCAGTACCGCCGCGACGTCATCTGGCCGATGATCGCCCTCCGCAAGCTGGCCGGCGAGGAAATCCAAATTTCTGAAGCCGATATGCAGCGAGCCTTCCAACGCGATTATGGCCCGCGGGTACGCTGCCGCATGATCATGATGGATAATGTTCGCCGAGCCAACGAGGTCTGGGAAAAAGCCAACCGTGCTCCCGAAGAATTCGAGAAACTTGCTCGTGAAAACTCCGTCGAACCCGGTTCCCGCTCGCTCGGTGGGTCGATTCCCCCAATCTCACGCTACTCGGGGAATCAGTCGCTCGAAGATGCCGCTTTCCGCTTGAAACCAGGGGAAATCTCGGGCTTGATCCAGATGCAGAACCACTATGTTATTCTTAAATGCGAGGGGCTCACCGAGCAGATCGTCACCGACATCAAGGATGTCTGGGGAGATTTGCATGCCCAGTTAATCGAGGAAAAAACCCAGGAACGCGTTGCCACCGTCTTCGAGGAAATGAAAAAGAAGACCCGCATCGATAACTACCTCACGAATACCTCGACGGGTGGAAATACCGGAACCGCCGACAAAGGCAACTACCCGACGCAAATCCAGCAGACGGGCGCCACCTTGCCAGGCGAAAATAACGCCTCGCCCGTTCAGCCCGCCATCGGTTCGCAGCCACGATAAACAGACATCGAAGCTCTCGTCTCCTTTCGAAAAGGAACCTGACTCCTCGTGGGAGTCAGGTTCCTTTTTTTCATATTCCCCGAAAGTAGCCTGTAAACCGTCTCCGATTCCCTCTCTGCACCCCGATCGGTCCCACTTCCGGGACAAGAGCGGGACAAAAAAATCGCCCCCGCCTCCCCGCTCTCGTCGTATCAGGCTTGAGTTTGGCCAGTCCGTCGATGACAATCAATGGCTCTGGTATTCAGATAATCCAGAGAGATATTTAGTGATATCAAGACGACCCAAGCGAGAAGGGGCATCGGCCCATGCAGCGAATTTCCCCACGGATCGTTTCCTGCCATCCGAGATGGTGCCTGGCGGCTCTGCTGCTTTGCACGGGCACTCTTCAGGCCGAAGAGCAAAAAATCGAGGCTGCTCTCGCTCAGCCCACCGAATTCTCCGCGGCTGATCTCGAACATTTCGAGAAGCGAATACGCCCGTTGCTCCACAAGCATTGTTACGAGTGCCACTCCGGGGACGCGAAGGTCTTGCAGGGTGGGTTAAGGCTGGATGGGCGCGACCTGCTGCTGACCGGTGGCGACAGCGGCCCTGCCCTGGTGCCCGGCAAGCCCGATCAAAGCCTGTTGATCGAGGCCATTCGCTACCAGGGAACCAGTTTCGACATGCCTCCCGGCGGAAAACTTTCGGACCATGAGATCCGCTTGCTGGAAGACTGGGTCGCCCGTGGCGCTCCTTTCCCGGGAGGCAGTTCTCTGGATGTGGCCCCACAGAAAAGTATCAATTACGACGAAGGGCGAAAGTTCTGGTCATTTCAACCGCTGGCCCGCCAGGAACCGCCGCCCCGAAAACAGGATCAATGGTCTCGCGCAAAAATCGATCCTTTCATCCTCGCGAAACTGGAAGAACACGGATTAACCCCCTCGCCCGCGGCGGCCCGGGCCACTTTGATCCGCCGCCTGTCGTTCAATCTGATCGGTCTTCCTCCCACCCCCGAGGAAATAGCACAGTTTGTGAACGACACCTCACCCAATGCCTACGAACAGCTTGTGGATCGGCTGCTCGCATCGCCCCATTACGGCGAACGCTGGGGCCGGATGTGGCTCGACCTGGCACGCTATTCCGATACCACCGAATCCTGGCTCGGCGCCACCACGCATGCCCACCTGTACCGCGACTGGGTCATCAGGGCATTCAACGAAGACCTCCCCTACGATCAGTTCGTGCGTCGGCAATTGGCCACCGACATGCTGGAGGAGACCGGGTTGGAAGACCTGCCGGCCCTCGGGTTTCTGGGGCTCAGCCCCACGTACTTCAAGGAACTTCTCCTCCCGCCCGACATCATCAAGGTCATCGTGGCCGACGAATGGGAAGAACGTGTCGACGCGGTTGGCCGCACATTTCTTGGGTTGACGCTCGCCTGCGCCCGCTGCCACGACCACAAGTTCGATCCGATCAGCACCGAAGACTATTACGCCCTGGCAGGTGTGTTTGCCAGCACGCGGATGACGCAGCGTCCCATGATTCCCGACGAGCAATACGCCCCGGTGGCAACCGCCAAGGCCACCGTCGCCGAACTGAAGGAGCAACTGCAGAAATTGGGCAAGGCCAAACCGAAGCCTGCGGATGAAATTGCCGCGCTGGAACAAAAAATCAAGGAAATCGAAACCTCCACGCCAGATTATCACACCCCCATGGCGCACGTGGTCGAGGACGAATCGCTGTACGTCGAATTGGCCGGTTCGGATCCGCAATCGGGCACGAAGCTGGTGCATCGGCCCGAGCCCCAGAATCTGAACCTCTTTATCCGGGGTAATCCGAACCGACTCGGTCCCGTCATTCCGCGACGTTTCCTGACCGTGCTGTCTCCCGGGGAACCGGAAGCATTCCAGCAGGGGAGCGGACGACTGGAACTCGCCCAGGCCATTCTCAACGATGCCGGTCCCCTGACCGCCCGCGTGATTGTCAACCGTGTCTGGCAGGGACACTTCGGCAGGGGACTGGTGGATACTCCCAGCAACTTCGGACGTCTCGGTTCCCTCCCGACGCATCCGGAACTGCTGGAGGACCTGACGGCCCGCTTCGTGGAAAATGGATGGTCCCTCAAGTGGCTGCACCGGGAAATCGTCCTTTCCGCAACCTACCAGCAGGCAAGCAGCCACGACGGGCAGAAATTTGCCATCGATCCCGATAACCATTGGTTATGGCGTATGAACCGCCGCCGGCTTGACGTGGAACCCTGGCGGGACGCCATGCTTGCCGTCTCGGGGCAACTGGATCTTTCTCAGGGGGGACCGGGACTTCCGCTGGACGAACTATCGAATCACCGCCGCACGATCTACGGCACGATCCACCGCCGGGAAATTTCCAAGACCCTGGCCATGCACGATTTCCCCGATCCCGGGCTGCACAGTCCGCAGCGGATCAACACCACCACGCCCCTGCAGGGATTATTCCTGCTCAACAGCCCGTTTGTGATGGAGCAGGCCCGGGTACTGGCCGCCCGATTGCAGCAGGAGCAGCCCGCATCCCTGCCGGATCGCGTCCAGCGCGCCCATCAATTGGTGTTCGGCCGCGACGCCACCCCCGCGGAAGTTCAACTCGCACGCGAGTATATCCCCGACAAGCCCAACTCCCCCCAGACACCCGATTCAATCAGTGCGAACACGGCCGAACCGGAATCATCCACCGAACCTGTCTCCCCCCCCGAGGTCGACGCCGCCTGGGTGCGCTACGCCCACGCCCTGCTGGCCAGTAACGAATTCCTGTTTATCGATTAACCCCGCTTCCGAACGCCACTTTCGGAACGCCATGCCAAATTGCCCAAAGGGTTGAAACCATGAGTCTCCCGTCCGATTGGAACTCGCTGCTCCCTCGACGCGCCATGCTGCAAAAACTGGGAGGAGGCATGGGCCTGCTGGGAGCCGCCCACGTTCTTTCCCGAGAAGCCGCGGCAGCCCCTACCAACGGCCAGTTTCCCAGCCCGCACTTCCCCCCCCGCGCGAAACGGGTCATTCATTTATTCATGAATGGAGGCCCATTCCAGGGGGATCTGTTCGATCCCAAGCCGGCCCTGGAAAAATATGCCGGTCAACGACCGGAAGGGGCCAACCTGCGGACGGAACGGCCCACCGGCGGACTGCTCGCTTCAACCGCCCAATTCAGCCCGCGCGGGGAAAGCGGTGTCCCCGTCAGTGAATACCTGCCGAAGCTGGGGGCCTGTATCGACGATATTTGTGTGCTGCGCTCCCTGCATGCCGACAATCCCAACCACGGCCCTGCCCTGCTGCAAATGAACAACGGCACCATCCTCCCCACCCGTCCCAGCATGGGAGCCTGGTTTCAATATGGACTGGGAACGGAAAACGAGAATCTGCCTGGGTACATTGTATTGTGCCCCGGTCGCCCAGTCCGTTTTTCCGTACTCTGGAATAGTGCATTCCTCCCCTCGGCTCACCAGGGAACCTACGTCAATCATTCCGATCTGACCCCCGGAAAGTTGATCCCTTATCTGCAAAACGAATCGCAGGACCGCGCGACGCAGCGGCAACAACTCGACCTGATGCAGCGTATCAACGCCCTGCACCTGCAGGCACACGGTCCCGACCAGGCACTCGAGGCGCGCATTGCCTCGCTCGAAACCGCGTTTCGTATGCAGTCCGAAGCCCACGAAGCGTTTGACCTCGAAAGGGAATCCAAGGCGACTCGGGAAGCCTACGGCAGTGGACATTACGCGAACGGTTGTCTGCTGGCCCGGCGACTCGTGGAACGAGGGGTCCGCTTTGTCCAGCTCTATTACGGCAATGGACAGCCCTGGGACACGCATTCCAAGCATAACGAGACCGTCCAGAAACTCTGCCGCGATATCGACCAGCCCACCGCCGCCCTGCTGACCGACCTCAAGCAACGCGGCTTGCTCGAAGATACCCTGGTGATCTGGGGGGGAGAATTCGGACGCACGCCCACTTCGGAAAACGGTGACGGGAGAGATCACAATCATCACGGATTCACCATGTGGCTGGCAGGTGGCGGCATCCGCGGGGGCATGACCTACGGCGAAACCGACGATTTTGGTTTCCGCGCCGCCTATAACAAGGTGCATGTCCACGATCTCCACGCGACCATCCTGAATCAACTGGGGCTGGATCACGAACGCCTCACATTCCACTACGCGGGCCGCGATTACCGACTGACCGATGTCCATGGTCGCGTCGTCCGCGAAATTCTTGCCTGAACGACGGACGACGCCCGCAACGCAACCGGCAATCAGCCGAAGTCTCCCCCTGCGCGCGGAAAAAACCCCAAAACCCCCTGCCGAATCGGTGGCGGGGGCCGCGCCCTTCCGGGTACGATGCGTTTTTCCTTTCCGTTTTTCGAACGTCGCCCCGGTGCGGCTTTCACGATTCCCAACGATTAAGGCTGTCTCATGAGTCGATGCCTGGTAACTGGCGGCGCGGGGTTTATTGGAGGTTACGTGGTCGAGCACCTGTTGAATCAGGGACACGAGGTCACCGTGATCGACAACCTCTCCACGGGACGCCATGAAAACCTGAAACCCGTCTTCGAGCATCCCCGGTTGACCACCCGCATCGGGTCCATCACCGATCCCGTATTGCTCGCCGAGGTAATGCGGGGCCAGGATTGCGTCTATCATCTGGCGGCCGCGGTAGGCGTGAAACTGGTCGCGGACGATCCCGTCCGCACGATCGAAACAAACATTTATCCCACGGAACTCCTGCTAAGGCTGGCGGTCCAGGGGGGGCAGAAATTCTTTTTGGCCTCCACCAGCGAAGTGTACGGGAAAAATGATAAGGATCGCTGGGTGGAAGAAGACGACCTGCACTTCGGCCCGACGTCCAAACCCCGTTGGGCCTACGGTTGCTCGAAGGCCATCGATGAATTCCTCGCACTCGCTTATCACCAGAAGTTCGGCCTGCCCGTGGTGATTGGCCGATTTTTCAATGTGGTGGGACCGCGTCAAGTCGGCAATTACGGCATGGTGATTCCCCGTTTTGTCGAGGCCGCCTTGCGGGGCGAACCGCTCACCGTGTACGACGATGGCGCCCAGGTACGCTGCTTCGCCCATGTCTCGGAGGTTGTCCGCTCCGTCGTCGGGCTGATGGAACAACAGAACCTGCCCCATCGCCTGTTCAACATCGGCAGTGACGAGCCGGTCACCATCCGCCAGTTGGCCGAGCGGGTGATCGCCCTGGTCAACCCGGCACTGGATATTCATTACGTCGCCTATAAGGACGCCTACGGGCACGACTTCGAAGACGTCCGCCGTCGCGTCCCCGATGTCTCGCGACTCGAACAAACCCTGGGCTTCAAGCCTCGGATGTCCCTCACCGAAATCCTGCAGGACACCATTGACTGGAAACGCAACCAACTCTAAATGGTACGCAAAGCGTACCCTGCGTCCCTAACGCCCCTCCACTCCCAGCCGGGTTTGCTCAAATCCGGCGGTCTCCTCGGGTTCCCGCCAGCCGCGACGCAACAGCCAGCCGATATCCATGTAGATCATGTTCAGGCAGGGGACGATAATTAATGTCATCACCGTGGCGAAGATCAGGCCGTAGGTTAATGTCACGGCCATGGGGATCAGAAATTTGGCCTGGAAACTCGTCTCGAACATCAGCGGTGTCAACCCGGCGGCGGTTGTCAGTGTGGTCAGGATAATCGCGCGCAAGCGTAATTTTGCCCCCATTACGTTGGCCTCGTAGGGATCCACGCCCTGACGCAATCGCGAATTGATGAAATCAACCAGCACCAGGGAATCGTTGACTAGTATGCCCGACAACGCCAGAAAGCCGATGCAGCTCAGGATCGTGATCGGATTCCCCGTGATGTAATGCCCCATGATGGCTCCCAGCAAGCCAAACGGAATGGCGGACATCACCACCAAAGGCTGATAATAGGAACGAAACAGCCCCGCCAGCAGCATGTAAATCAACAGAAACGCCGCGGGCAGCGCCACTCCCAGACTGCTGAAGGATTTCTGACGTTCTTCCGTCGTCCCCTGGAAATCGACACGGATCCCCGGATGACGCTCCAGCAGGCTCGGCAGAAACTTGGTTTGAAATTGGGTCATCACGTCACCCGAATTGTTGTTCTCCTCCTGCACATCCCCAATGATCGATATAGAACGCCTCTGCTGCGCCCGGTGAATACTGGTATAACTGCGTGATTCTGTCAGTTCCGCCACTTCGGAAATCGGGACCCAGCGGAAACTGGACGTATTCACTTCGCCCACCGCATTGATGGGCGCTGCGGGACGCGGAATCCGCAACGCCTCCAGATTGTAGACTTCCGACCGATATTCCGCCGGGAGCCGGACCATGATTTTCACGTCTTCCCGATTCCGCGTGATCCGCCGCGACTCCACTCCATACAATGCAAATCGCACGAAATTCCCCAGATCACTGACCGTAATGCCCGTGGCCCGGGCCGAGGGGAGTAGCCGCAACTGCACTTCACGCTTTCCGATATCATAATCATCGCTCAAATCCACCACCCCATCGTAGGATGCCAGTTCCTGCTTCATCTCTTCCGACACGCGCAGCAGTTCCTCGAAATTTTCTCCCGTGACGCGAATCTCGATATCCTTACCCGCCGGTCCGCCACTCATCGCGTCCCAGGAAACGGAATTGATCCCCGCCAGCCTCTCGCTCATCTTGCGGAATTCCACCAGCAGCAACTCGCTCGATCGCATCCCACGCTGCTCGCGTTCGTCGGCTGCCTGCAATTCGACAATCACCTGCCCCAAATGCGATTGCTGATTCCCACCCGTGGCTCCCGTACCCCCCAGGTTGATTTGAGAACCAACACTCGTCTGGACGCTGGTGACCTCGGGAAAGGTATTCACAAAACGTGAAATCTCCATCAGCTTGTCGCGCGTGGTCGCAATCACCGTGCCGATCGGCAGTTCCACGTCCGCTATAATCGTTTCGCTGTCCATTTTCTGAATGAACACAAACGGCACGATTCCCCCCAGCACCATCGCCACGGAAACCACCACCAGGCTGAACGCACTCACAATTGTCACGTAACGCCAGTGCATCGCCCCTCTCAGGAAGGCCTCGTAAATCACAACCACGAAATCGTGCATGATATGATGCTGAAAATTCATCAGTCGCCGGAAGGATCGTCCCAGTGCGGTATGCGGCATCGGTTTTTGCGGCTTGGGACGTTTCAGATGCTTCAAGTGGGCCGGCAATATCAACAACGCCTCCAGCAGCGAAACCGACAAAGCGGCCAGGACCACAATCGGCAACTCCCGCATGAAATCGCCGATCCGCCCCTTGATAAACAGCAGCGGCGCAAACCCGGCGATGGTGGTCAGCACCGCAACGATGACCGGCCACATCACCTCTTCCGCGCCATTCACCGCCGCCTCTTCGGCCTCTTCGCCTTCCTCCACATGCCGATAGATGTTCTCCCCAATCACGATCGCATCGTCCACGATAATCCCCAGCACAATGATCAAGCCGAACATCGACAGCAAATTGATCGAAACGCCCAGCAGCCACATCACCAGAAACGCCCCCATGAACGAAACCGGCAATCCGAGCGCCGCCCAGAATGCCACGCGCCAGTTCAGGAACAGCATCAGCGAGATCAGCACCAGCACCAGACCCGACATCCCGTTTCGCGTCATCAGATCGAGACGACCACTGATAAACCGTGATAAATCTCCATGCGTCTGCACCTGGAAATTATGGCGAAACGGATTCATATAACTCTGTTCGTAAATCCGCTGCGGATCGGGACGCCCCGCGATACGGTTCACCAGACTTGAAAAATGTGCCAATCCCACGGCAAACGGGCGGGAATACCAGGGCTGGGCCGCAGCCGCCTCCAGGCCAAAGGCATCGAACGGGACCTGCTGCTTCCCCTTCACAAAGGCATGCACCAGGTTCGCAATCTGGATCGCATCCTGCGTCTTGGTTTTCTGCACGACCAGCGTGACCGAGGGCTGACCATTAAAATAACTCTCGATATCTACATCCACGAAGTCATCGCGAATCACCGCCAGATCCCGCAGATAAATCTTCTTCCCCGTCGGGGTAACCTTGACTTCGATCCCTTCCAGATCCTTCCCCAGTGTTTCCTCCCCCAGCGTGCGCACATTCACATACGAACGCGCCCCCTTCAAACTTCCCGCGGAGACATCCAGATTCGTCTGCCGTATCGCCTGGGCCACTTCATTGAACGTCACATCGTATTCGAACAGCTTCTCGGGCCGGATCTCCACGCTGATCTCGTCGTCGCGAATCCCCCCGATCGTGATGTCGCTGACCCCCGGCAACGTCAACAGTTCTTCCCTTAAATCCCGAGCCGCCTTTTTCAGGCTCGCTTCACTCCCCTCGCCATACAACGATACCGACAATACTGGCAATAACGGTTCCACGTTGCGGACGGTAATACTTTCGATGTCATCCGGCAATTCGTTGTTGATGGAACTGATTTCAATATCGATTTTTTCCCGTACAGTATCGATATCCTCGACTTCGTTAAATAACGTGGCAATCGTCGTGCTCATCCCTTCCTGCACGGTCGATTCCACCTTTTCGACCTCTTCCAGATCGCGGATGGCTTCCTCGATCTTGATTGTGACCGCCTTCTCCAATTCGTCGGGTTGAACGGCTGGATAGATCACGCTGATCATCACCTGATCGGCCCGCGTCTCCGGAAACATCTCACGCACCAGGGTAAACGCCATCATCGTCCCCATCGTCAGCAGGACGAGCATCAGCATGTTGACCAGCACGGAATTATTGACGCTGAAACGCGGCAAGGACATTCGCCAACCTCGGAAAAAACCTCTATGATTTGCCCTCGACACGTCGCGATAGGCAGGCGCCCCCATTCTAGGATGCACACTGGAATTCGCCTAGCTGACAAGGCCAACTCAACACACCCCGTCTACCAGAGCCACGAAACGCGCCCCCGCAACTTCCCCCTCCCGTGACAGTCCGTCTCAATCTCAAAAAGAGTGATTGACAACTCCCTGGATTGTCGAATAATAATATCAGAGCGATGTTGTTCACGTTTCTCCGCTGTCTTCTCCTGTTCATTGGGAGGTTGCCTATGGAGCATCTTCGAGCGGTTTCACCTTATTAACCCTTGAGATTACACGAGTTGTGCAACAGGAATCCTGCGTCCGCGCGGAAGCCTTGGTACCTGGAGGAAGGGGTTATTCATTCGCACGGCCCTGCTCGAGATTTTTTCTCGTCTATGCACCCGTCCAGTTCGTAATGAACTTCGAATAAACCTGGGCCAAAGGGATCGATGGAACCCGGATGCAAGATTCGTGATTTACGGAGGCTCTCACCGGCTCGTTGAGGTGAGGGCCTTCTTTTATGCGCGAACTAGAAAGTCCCCGCTTTTCTTACCCGGTCAATTGAACAGGATTTCTGACTTCGGCGAACGAGCCACGCCCGTCAGGAAGCGAGCCGGGGTGGAGCTACTCGCGTCGCTCAGTAATCAACGCGGGTTGACTATGTGCCGGGAGATTGCTTTACAAAATGTTGCAACTGCGTGGCCCGCTTCCTGACGGCCGCGGCTATTTTCGGGACAGATTTTGCCGCAGTGGTAACAGGTGAGAAATTCGGGTTAATCCCGCCACCCCATCGCGAAAAAAAGCAACGGCATTCTCGCGGGAAAACCGTTGCTTGGGGCATGCTTCACGGGCAGAGAATGCTGTTGCGTTACGACAGCTTCCGCTCGCGAATCCAGTCGGTATGGAAGGATTCGCCCGCGGGCTTGTCGATCCGCTTGTACGTGTGGGCACCGAAGTAATCCCGCTGGGCCTGCAGCAGATTCGCCGGCAGGCGTGACAAACGATATCCATCGAAGTACGTCAGGGCGGAAGAAAAGCCCGGCGCGGGCAACCCCAGATTCACTGCGGTGGCGACGACGCGGCGCCAGCTTGGCTGAGCGTCCTGAATCGCCTTCTTGAAGAAATCATCCAGCAGCAGATTCTCCAGGCTGGGGTTCTTGTCGAAGGCCGCCTTGATATCCTGCAGGAACCGCGAACGAATAATGCATCCGCCCCGCCACAACAAGGCGATGTCGCCGTTGTTGAGCTTCCAGCCGAACTCGGCGGCCGCCGCGTCGAGTTGCACATACCCCTGGGCATAACTCACCAGCTTCGAGGCATACAAGGCTTGACGGACGTCTTCGATGAATTGTTTTTTGTCCCCCTCGAATTGCGCGGTCGGTCCGGACAACACGGCGCTGGCGCGAACGCGGGCTTCCTTCTGCGAGGAAAGGCAGCGAGCATAGACGGCTTCGGTGATCAGCGTGGTCGGCACGCCCAGATCGAGCGCGTGCTGGCTCATCCACTTGCCGGTCCCCTTCTGCTGGGCGGTATCGAGAATCAGGTCGACCAGATCCCCTCCCGTTTCCGGGTCCTTGACGGTGAAGATGTCTCGCGTGATTTCAATCAGGTAACTTTCCAGTTCCCCTTCGTTCCATTCCTTGAAGACTGCGTGCAGTTCCTGATTCGTCAAGCCCAGGGCATGCTTCAGAATGAAATAGGCTTCGCAAATCAGCTGCATGTCGCCGTATTCGATGCCGTTGTGCACCATCTTCACGTAATGTCCGGCCCCATCTTCTCCCACCCATTCACAACACGGAATGTCATTGTTCGGGCCGACCTTCGCGGAAATCTTCTGAAATATTTCCTTGACGAACGGCCAGGCTTCCTTGTGTCCGCCGGGCATGATGCTCGGTCCCTTCAACGCCCCTTCTTCTCCCCCGGAGACCCCGGTCCCGATGAAACGCAGCCCGGCAGCCGCCAAGTCCTTGCTGCGGCGATTCGTGTCGGCATATTCCGAGTTCCCTCCGTCAATGATGATATCGCCCTTCTCCAGCAGAGGCTGAAGTTGCTCGATCACCGCATCGACTGGCTTCCCGGCTTTCACCATGATCATGATGCGCCGGGGCGTTTTCAGATTCTTGATGAAGTCTTCCAGTTCATGATATCCGACAATCCGCTCCGCAGTCCCCGCATGCACAACGTCCTCGGAACGGCCGGGCAGGGAATCCACGAACTCATCGGTCGTGCTGGTCGTGCGATTGTAAACCGCCACCGAAAAACCGTTGTTGGCCATGTTCAAGACAAGATTCTGACCCATAACGGCCAGGCCGATCAATCCGATATCATGTTTCATGAGTGATCCGAAAAAAAGGTTGAAGGTTGGACTGTAGGGCACGCCGTGCGCACCATCCCCCGGGAAAATGAATCCCGGGCATGAATTTATCCATCCGGCTTATCTATCAACTATTGAAAACGCCAGCCCGCGGAATTCCGCCTGGGCGCCCCCGTGATTTCACACCTTCCAGGGAGGCAACTCCGGCAGATATTTTTCAAACTCGGCAATCAACTGCTGCTGATAGTCTCCGCAAAATTCTCCCGCAAAGAAACGGGCGCAGGCTTCATTGTTGAAGCGTGCCCAACTCGCTTCCTCGTGTCCCGGATTGATGGGATAAAAACAGGCCCCCACGGCAAGGGCCGCCTGCATGTCGCCCGGGGCATCTCCCACCATCAACATCTTTCGAGGATCGTAACCCAATTCCTTCGCGGCGGACAGGATCTCCTTCTTGCTGCCCGCTTCCTGCCCGCAGATTTCGGCGACATGGCCATCGATATGATGTTCGTGCCACTCTGATTGCAGGGCGGCCGTTGGCGTCGCCGAGCAGACAATCACGTCCGCCTGTTCATTCATTTTCTCCAGCGCGGCCTTCACGCCCGTGAACGGAGGAACGCCCTTCACCAGGTCGGCCACCGCCGCATCGACGGCCGCAGACCATTCATAACACAATTGCAAATCGGGATCGCCGGTCTTTTCCGCTTCCGGCCTGATCGTTTTCGTCCCCAGCTTGCTTTCCCGCTTCATCCAGTCTCGCAATCCCTGCAATTCGGGGAGCTTGACACCACGGGCCTGCACATCCGGGCGTTCCTTCAACAGATCGATCGCCAGCAGGTACGCGATGAAGCGATTCGCCCCACGCGACTTGGAATACAGATTCGTGAACTCGGCGGCTTCCCGGGCAAATCGGGAAATCGGCTGCAGTCCGAAATACTTGATAAAGTTCGGAATGAAGCACTCCTTGTGCTTGATCTCCATCGAATCAAACGCGCAGCCATCGGAATCGACACCCACCAGATACTCGTGCTGCTTTGCATACGTCACGGTCATGAATAGTTCCAGTCATTGCGCAGGATGCGTTGTGTGGCAGACGCATCGAATTAACAAGATTCAAAATACAAGAAACACCCAGACACCAGAAATAATTCCTCCCCCCCGGAAAAGGGAGCACTCCGCCAGCCCCCTCCCGTTCCCAGCGCGGGTTTCCCTTTCAGGAACGATCCGCCTGAGGAATGTAGGGCGCGAGTTTCCGATCCGCGAACAGCGGTTTCATGCGGGCCAGACGAATGCGCCCATCGATGATCGGCACGCTCACCCAGTTATCTCCAATCAGCGGGCGGGCATACTTCAGGAAATCGTCCGTCACGTCGGTGCCGCAGGGGGTGATCCATTCCTGGGGGAAATGGCGTTCGCTGTTGGCGACCTCCGAAAGAGGAGCCTTCCCATATTCCACCGTGTAATTTTCGCGATCGGAACGCAGGATCGAGGCCATGTAGCCGTGCTCGCCGGCGGCTGCCAGCAGCGCCGCCTTCTGCCCGACGTAGTACGCTTCCGCCAGGTCCACGTTCGAGGCATGCACGATATCATTCCGCTGGTGCGTGCCCGACACATTGCAGCGGGCCTTCCCCTTCACCGGGAACGGCTTTTCGTTCAAGGCGTTGGTCAACACCTGCGCCACCGTGATTTTACTCGACGAAAGCATGGCATGCCCGAAGGAATCGCGGACGATATATTCCTCGGGAATTTCCATGCCCGATACTTCCAGCCCTTCACTCACGACCACTATCGCCCGACCGTGTTCCTTCAACATCCGGTTGACGTTCTCGCGAATTTCGTCGATGTGAAATTTCCGCTCGGCCAGATAAATCTGCAACGGCATTTCCCGCTTGGGATCGGCCAGTCGCGCCGCCGCCGGGATATAACCGATCTTCCGGCCCATTGCCTGCAACACCAGCACGGGGTCGGCGGGACAACTCCCGTTGTTCTCCTCGTTCGACATCTGGATGTAATTGCTCCAGTAGCGGGCCGTGCTGCCATAACCAGGCGTGTGGTCGATCAACTGGAAGGCACTGTCCCCGACATCGTTGTCGATCGTCTTGGGCCCCCCGATACCGACGACATCCAATCCGCGTTCCCGGGCGATGTTGGCCACCTTGTTCGCCGTGTCCATCGAATCGTTTCCGCCAATGTACACGAAATAGCCGATATTGTGGGCCTTGAAAACCTCGATAATCCGGTCGAAATCCTCGGTCTGCTTCTCTTTCAACTTGTAGCGACAAGTCCCAATCGAACCGGCGGCCGGCGTTGTACGCAGCAACGCGATTTCTTCCGGGCATTGGTCACTCAAATTGAGCAACTCTTCCTTCAGTACCCCTTCGATGCCGTGCCAGCCTCCATACACGGTGCCGATCTCCGACATCTCCCGGGCCGTTTCCACTATCCCACGCAACGTATTGTTGATCACCGGAGAAGGGCCGCCCGACTGAGCGACAATCATGTTTTTCGCCATGTAAGCACCTGGATCCAATTTAATCAGAAGTTCATCGGATATGCAGTTGTAACACCACTCTACATCACTCCGAGGCTACCATGCCACTCCTCGGTTCAACATCAGACTGCGAATTCAATTCCGCCCCATGGTCCGCATCGGTTCAATTTTCGGGGAGTGTGCCACCGGCCTTGCCAGGGAAACCGATGCTGTCGAGAATCCCCAACGGAATTGACGGCGATTGTGGCAACCCAATTCAACAGCCGAATTGCACAAGCGGATGTTCCCCACTATCCGCAGATCCCGGTACGCACGTGCGGTTACCCCGAGTTTCGTCAATCCCTACACACAGACCTGATAAAACTCAGCTCGCCACGCCTGCTCCCAGCCTGAAAAACCATCTGGTAAGACCAGTTGAAATTGCCGCAAGTCACCCATCGCATAGGGATATCGACATCTTCGTTCGTTTTCAAGTGAGCGGGGAAACAATACGACAGTTATCGTACAAATCCTTCGCAATCTTCAGCGAACAATCCGCGTGAACAGGGCCAGCAGTTTCGCCCCGCGAAGGGGGGAGATCTGCTGCACGTACGCAATGCGGCCCCGCAGATGTGCCAGGAAATCGGGATGTCCCGCGCGATTTTGAGATTCCCAGCCGGTTTTGACACAATTATGCAGCGTGGCCTTCAAGCGGTCGTATTCCTGGCGGGAATAATTCACTTTCTCGTTGACGACCAGCCCCGTCACTTCCTGCCGGGTCGATTGACGCATAAACCGGCGCTTCCGGGAATTGACTCGAAAACGTTCTTCCCGAATGATCGCCTGCGCCAACGGGAGAAACAACCGCGACCCCTGCGAAAGTTCCGCGGAACCGGAAAAGGTCAGATCGTCCCCGTAACGCGTGTAATTGGCCGAAAAGGCGCGTGCCAGACCGGCCAGCCGGACATCCAAGCTGTAGGCCACCAGGTTCGCCACGGCGGGAGAGGTTGGTGCCCCCTGCGGCAGGTGACGGGGCAGAAAGAGACGCAGCAGGCCAGGCTGGTCTCCCGGAAATTCCAGGTTGCTCGGTATGGCGGATGTGACCAGTTTCGCCAGCCATAACGAAACCTCCCGCGAAAACCCCATCCCCCGAAAAACGGCCACCACGCGCGAATGCCGGACCCGCGAATAAAAATTGTCCAGATCCAGCCGGATCACCACGTGTTGCCCCACATGCGGGGCCGCGTTCGTCACAACCGATCTGCCCGCACAGAATCCGTGCGCGGCCTGATGTACCGGCACACGCGATAGAATCTCGTCAAGAATCTGCTCCTGTACTTGCCGTAGCAAGGGGAGTGGAGATTCAATCAGACGGTAGCCACCACTTCGTTTCTTCTTCCACGAGTAGCGGTAGTGTGCTTTCGAGGCATCCGCCGGGCGTCCCCCCTCCCCAAACCGGCCCGACAGCCAGGCCACCTGTCCGACCGGCAAATGCAGCCAATCCGCCAGATCCTGGGGTGTTTTCAACAGAGGCAAGTCCCAGCGTTGCAACAACTCGGGCCGAATATCCTGAGATAGATCTAGGTATTTTCCCTGAGATACCACGTAGGGCAACGCATATCGATAGGGAGATTCCGACACAATTTCAGGAGCATGTTCCCGATCGGAGAGCCGGGGGCGACGATACGTCAACGGAACCAGCACGGGACGTTTCTGGTCCGCTTTCGATTTTTTCCGTCCCGGTGCCGGCGACAAAGCAGCGGACGACGAAGCTGTTCGCTCCGAGACGGTACCCCCCGGGGAAATCGGTTCGGAAACCCGGGAATCGGGAGACCGGCCTCCCAGAAGTTGCCAGAGAAAGGAAAACAAACGCCACATGGGAAATTTGACTCGGCTTGTACTCTCTGGTGACTCCAATGGCACCCTGGGACCGTGGGGACGTTCCCAACGTATATGGTCGGGTTCGAATCCCTGTGGGTAAGGACCGTGTTCCGCACCGAAGGTTGGACCACTCGTTCGAGCGGCATCTTCCCGCGGGCAGGCATGGAAAACAAAAAACAGCGGTACGAGTCGAATAACCGATCCTGTCGCGAATGGGACGGCGGGTGAATGTCCACCCGCTGTTTCATTCAATCCGGAAAGCCGGCAATGAGTCGACCATGGGGTAACCCCACAGCGTCTGCAAGTCATAATTAAACTCCCTGCAGACCGAGCTTATGCGATCCTCGTACCGCTGCACGTATTCTAATCGCTATCGGGCAGGAAAGGTCAACACCAGCGAAAAAAAACCTCAAGATCTTCCAACACCGGCGCGTGCCGCTCGGAATCCCGGTCGTGGCTTGATCGATCGAATTCGGGAAGTCGCAACTGCCGGGACACCCAGCCTGCGGCGTCAGGCATCGGAAAACCGACCCTTGTCCAGAAAGTTCACAATGGCCTGCATCGCGACGGGATACCGCATCAGCCCCATGTGAAGCGTGGGCACAAGCAGGAAATCGCTGGCACCGTCCAACCGTGTACTGGCAACGGTCACGGTGCCGTCATCGTCGCCCGGCAATAGCGGGTTAAACCCCCAGGTATGCCCGCCGCGCCCCCCCGCGATAATTCCGAACGGCACCGACGGAATCGGCAATGCCGCCGGCGAAACGGCCGCGGAGGCCCTCAGTTGCTGCCCCGCTGGCCCAAACAGCAGACGAAAGGGAGGAAATCGATGCAGTTTGTCGGCCAGTTCCGCCCCCTGATTGGGCGTTCCCAGCATCACGACGCGACCAAACTGCTCCGGATTCATCTGGGACCAGTAATCGCCAAACCAACGACGAATCACCAGCCCTCCCATGCTGTGTCCCACCAGATGAATCGTCTGCAACTCCCGCAACGAACACATCACTTCCTGCAACTGACTGGCCGCCTCTTCAATGGTGATGCGTGTGCTGGGGTAATCGACAGGAAACACCAGGAATCCCGCGGATTCCAGACGCTTGCTTAAAGGGCGAAAACATTTCGAGGAACGCAGAATTCCGTGCAGCAGCACCACGCCCGCCTGGCCAGCCGAGGAATTCATTCCGTCGGGCACCAGCCCCTGCAAATACTCCTGGCAATGCTCTTGTGTCCCCCTGGCCAGGCAAACGTCGCGGGAATCCAATAAACGGCATTCCCCGGTGAAGACATTCCGCTGGATCCGCCAGCCTTCACGAAAACAAAGATCGCCCCAGAATTGTCGCCCCCCGAAGGTTTTCATCCAATCAAATTAACCACGTCCCCTTCCCGCGGACAAGCCAGACGTTGAAAACCCTCAATCTTTCGTCTCATAGTGCCTCAGCATTCCCCGTGCGTGCTCCACCACCTTGCGCTGCAGTTCCGGCGGTGAAATCACATTTGCCTTGTCCCCGTAGCCGAGCACCCACCACACTATCTCCGTCAAACCATCGACATCCACGTGATACTCGATGCTTCCGTCCGGCAGCGTGTCCACTTGCTGGGTTTTATGCCAATGTACCTCGGCGACATTGGCGGCCACCAGGGGTGCGAAACGGATCACCACGTGGAAGGGCTGGTCCTTTTCGCGGATCATGTTCCAGGCATTCCCGAAGTAGGCGTCCAGCGAGAATCTCGGGGGAATCTCGTAGGGTTTATCGTGCAGAATCTCGACCTGCCGGAACCGTTTCAGATGAAATGTACGAATTTCCTTGTGCAGCGAAGACCGCCCGATGACATACCAGCTCCGGTGACAGAAATAGAAGCGATACGGATGCAGCAACGTGCTGATTTCTCGCCCATCCGTGAAGCAGTAATAACGAATCCGCACCGCGCACCGCTTCTGCATCGCCGCAAAGAGACGCTCGTAAAACTCCTCGGTGCCGTGCAGATCGGCCTGGGCATCCAGCCGCATGCGGTGCAGCTCCATCGAGTCCCCTATGTATTTCCGCATGTCGCGGGGGAGCACGCTGGCCAACTTGAAGGCCGCCGTCCGCGCCGGCGCAAGGTGGGCAATTCCCGTTTCCTCGTCCGCCAGATCCTGGCACAGGGTAATTAACGCCAGCACTTCCTCGGTCGTCAGATCGGCCGGCAACAGGAAACGGCTGTCCTGGAACTGGTAGCCCTGCCGCTGTTCGTCAAAGGCTATGCGCAACCCCGATTCCCGCAGCTTCTCGATATCCCGAAAAATCGTGCGCCGCGAAACCCGACATTCATCGGACAACTCGCGCGTATTGATAAATCGACCCGACTGCAGAATGGAAATAATTTTAAGCAAGCGGCGAATTCGATCGGTCGAGGCCATAATGCTGCATTCCCAGCCCTCCTTCGCCAAAGAGAACTGCGTAATGGTTTCGGAAAAAAGATTATCGCGGAGAGTGTCGCGGGAGTGGATTCACTCTACCTATGTTTTCGGAAAAAAACATCGATATCGTTAGCAAACTGATGAATCCACGGGAGTTGATTCCAGCAGCCATGTTTCGCCTGGGGATAAACCACCACGCCCGTCTCCAGGCCCAGATCGCGATATTTTTGCCGAGAAGCCTCGTTCCGCTCGGGATGATCCAGTTCCCCCACCAGAAACAGCAGCGGGGGATCCCCCGGCGAAATCTTCTGGCAGGCATCGGCCAATCGATACATTTCAGGCAATTCGTCGATCCCCTTCCCAAACCAGGCCTGCGCAAAGGAACCGCGGGAAGCTCCTCGGGAACGCTCCGCGACGGGACCTGTGGCTATCTCCAGTGGACCCGCCATCACCACCACCGCATTCGGTCGAGAGGAATACTCCTGCCACCCCCCCGATCCCTGCAATTCGGGATGATCATAGCCTGTCGCCACCAAACCCGCCAGATGTCCTCCCGCGGAACCACCCACCATGCCGATCCTGTTCGGATCAATTCCCAACTCCTCCGCCTGCGCCCGCATATACCGCACTGCCGCGTTGCAATCGTGAACAGCGGCCGGAAATTTCGCCTCCCCCGCCAGACGATACTCGATCGCCATCGTCACATAGCCCTTTCGGGCTAGCTCGATCGCCAAGGCCCGAAATTTGGTCTTATCCCCGTGTACCCAACCTCCCCCATGCACCAGCACAATCGCGGGCATCCGTTGCCGGTCGCCGGCAGCCGGAATCAACAGATCGGCCAGAAGCTTCCGCGCGCCATATTCGGCATACACCACATCCAACCGAGCCGTGATCCCTTCCGGTAACGCCGTGCTGGGACGGGGCGCGGCCGAACCGGTCGCCTCGTCTACCGGAGAGGGATGGGGCGCGCGCCCCGAAATCAACATCGGCAGACTGTATACCCCCTGCAAACCCGTGATATAAAGTGTCTGCATCTGGGCACCACCAAACGCACAGTTGATCGGACGCGAGGGAGTGACAATCTTATCCAGCAACTCCCCCTGGGAATTCCAGATCCAGACATGTTCCGGTCCGCAGCAGTAGATGTTTCCCGCCCGATCGGTACACATGCCATCCGCCCCCTTTTCCGGACCGGAATCCATGCGAGCCAGCACGCGCCCCGCCGCGGTTTCCCCCGGCGCGGTCAGGCGAAATTCCCAAATTTCCTTGGGAACATAAGCCGCCACGTACATCCTCGATTCATCGGGCGACAGAATCAGACCATTCGGAGTCTCCACCCGCGCCACCACGTGGCTTTCCCGGGTTCCCGCCGGGATATAACAGACTTCCCCCCGTGCTGTCAGCGTGTAATACACGCCTCCATGATGATCCACCACCAGGTCGTTCGGACGCGCGGCCGGCTTCGCCTCAGGATCGTGCTGATAAACAGTTTTCAGTTCCTTCCCTTCCAGCACCGCAATGCAGCTGTTGCCATTATCCGAAAGATACAATTTCCCCAATTGATAAAACGTCGCGCTGACGCGCCCGGCCGCGGGAAGTAACTCCTGCCATTTATCCTGTGCAGGCCAGTAGCGATATAACTTTTCCCCCTTCACGTCCGGCAGATACAAACTGCTCTGCCCGTCCCAGGCTGGTCCGTCCGCCAAGCCAAAATCACTTCGCAGCGTCACAAGCTCCGCGGTGGCCTCGCGCAAGGGTTCTCCCCCGCGAGCCGCGCTGACAAACGATACACAACACCAGACTGCCAGCATCATCAGTAACACACTCTGCAATCGGCTACGATGCATTGCCCATTCCTTCATCAATGATTGAGAGAAGTCGGTCTGCAGCGAATTGCGTTGGCCCGCAACACACACTGCCTGTCTCATGCATTCCAAATCATGAACACTTGAAAAATCATGGATACTTACCGTCCGAAATTCAATTCTCGCGGTAAAACACTCACCAGATTTTCCTCGAACAAAAAATGGTAACGCGCAGCCAAAATTCCTCTAAGTTAATCACAACCATATTCTCAAAAAGGGGTTGTAACCTAGCTACCCCGACTCCGCCTCGCCCCGCACCGACAAAACAGGCAAACTGGGAAGACCTGTCAAACGAACTGCAATTCCCTGGGTGTCCGCTACGGGGGGCGTCGATAATGCTAACGGTGGCGGTCGGTATCCCAGGGATTCTCGCCTGCTGACCAGAGCAAGCCCGTTCGGCGTCACTGCCGTCGAACAGGAATCAGCGATTTCTTTTCAAAGAGAGCGGAACGGACGCTCGGAAGAAACCGCACGGGCAAGCGTGTCGCCTTCGCGACCACCCGCCTGACAAGGAAGTGGGGATGATTCCATGTGTGGTATCTCGATCTTTCATCGTGGTTACAGCCATTCTGGCCTTGTGATCGCAACCCTGGCCTGTCTACTGACGACTGGCTGCTCCGGGCAAAAATACAGCCTCCCCTCTTTTAACTGGACCGCCTGGAACACCTCCAAGCAGTCCCCCCGCAAGGAAACGGCTCCTGTCGAACAGAATGCGGGCTTCGCACATGTGGCGTTAAACGATAGTGCCGATCTCGACTCGGACCTCGAACTGACCGGATCGGGTGTGATCCCCGCATCCGGTCAGTCGTCACGGGGAGAACAGGCAATCGCGGAGTCGGATCTCGCGACCGCGCATGAGTTCAACGACATCGACCAGGCCTTCCTGGCGGAACCCGCCCCCCGCGGAGGTTCCACAGATAGCCAGAACTCCCCCGCGATTGAGTCCTTGAATCAATACGAACGCGTGGTGTCGACCGTCGATCAAGGGGAATCGCACCTGTCCGCGCTGAAGAACAGTCTGAACGAACTGAACGCGACCCAGGAAACGCGGAATCCAGACGACTTTACTGAATTCTTCCAGGTCGCGAAACAGGTAGAACACGCGTCCCCCCCCGCCGACAACCAGATCGCCCGGGCTAACACTGCAACGGAAACCCTGCCTGAAACCGCCTCCCCGGCAACGGAATTCCCCTGGGCCTCGGGGACCGCGCGGAATTCGGCCAATGCCCCCTCGACAAATTCCGAGAGTGCCCTCGAACGAACCCGTCAACTCCTGGCCAGTTCGCGTGCCCTGATTCAACAGAACAATTACAATGCCGCTCGCACTGTCGCCGAGTCCGCGCAAGCCCTGCTCCAGAAAACGCAGGCGGCCCTGCTGCCGGGCGAAGTCACTCCCGAGCAAGTACTGGCGGACATCAAGGCTCGCCAATTGCAGAACGAACAGCAACTGACCAACTCTCAGGACGCGGAACTCTCCAGCAGCCCGTCCGACGCTGCCGTACAAACGGTCGCACATCCCCCTGCCGTCATGATTGATCTCAACCGGGAATGGCTCAACACCAGGAAACATCAACAGGAGACTACGGAAAGCGAATTGGAACAGTTCGCCCAGGCAACGGTTCTTTCCAACCAGCCTGCCACCTTGCCCGTAATCAATCCCGCGCCGATGGGCACCTTGAACCACAACGGACCTGCCATCAGCCAGGAATCCGCCAATCGCCCGCTGACTCTCCAACCAGAAAGCGACGCCCTGCCACGGGAAACCGAAGTGGTACTGCTGGGAGAAATGCCGGCTCAAGTCGAGAGTTCGGGATCCCCATTCGTCCTGAGTGGCGTCAACCCGATGCGGAACGAAACCGATGAGCATCCGCCCGCCCCTCCCCTGCTGATCGCCCCCAATGGACTGGACAGCCCCTCCGCGGAATACGACGAATTTGCCGCCGATTTCGCGAACGTCAGCCAGGAGACCCCTCCCGGTCTCGAAGAAGTGGCCTTGCTGATCGATGAATCCGAATTACAAATGCAACCCAAGCAGGAACCTTTCCTGTCGTCCAACTCCCTGACCCTGATCCTCTGCGGGCTGGTTGTCGGAGTTGTCCTCTTCCTCCGCTGGAGGCGTTGATCGCGGGAGACGTTGATTGGCCCAACCTGCGCTCCCGCCGCGTCGGAGATCCTGGATGTTCCTCCCCGCGAACCAAATGTTTTTGGTTTTTCGGACCAATCCGGCTATAACATTCCCGGGTGCATTATTTGCCTGGTGAATAAGCGCAACACTTGCCGTGACTGCCAGCCGGGACTGATTGAGTCCGCGAGGAGACTTCGATGGAACTCTGGTTAAATCTGATTTCACGCTGGACACATATCGGGACGGCCATCGTGATTCTGGGAGGCAGCATCTTTCTGCGTTTCGTGCTGACTCCCGCTGCCGCCGATTTACCCGAAGCCGAACACCTGGCCCTCCGACAGCGCGTGCTGGCGCGCTGGAAACGCTGTGTTCACGGGGGGATTGCGTTGTTTCTGCTGAGTGGCTTCTATAACTACTTCCGCGCCATGCCTTTGCACAAGGGAGAGGGCCTGTATCATGCTCTGCTGGGGATCAAGATGCTCCTGGCATTCGCCGTTTTCCTGCTGGCCTCGGGGCTCGTGGGAAAATCCCGGCTGTTCGAGCCTCTCCGCGCGAATTCCAAACGCTGGCTGCTGATCACCATTCTACTGGCGGCGGGCGTGGTGCTCATTTCGGGTTATCTCAAGGTGGCCTTGCCCGGAAATCGCCCCCTCTGAAGTTTGCCGCGGGACACACATGGATCAACACCCGTTGATCGACCGGCAGGAAACGCCCCCTGCCAACGGTTTACAAGGCTGCCGTTTTGTGAATTTTTTGCATCAGATACTAAAATTCCCCCTGTCAACGGGCTTTTTCTATTCACTCTCGCCGCTCGATCAATAAAATAAGCGCAATCCGATTGCGTCCATCCAGTGCCGGGTCGCCCCAGAGGCCCGGCATTTCCGCTTTCAGCGGATCGATCCCCGCCAGAGTGCATCCGGCAGCATGCCACGCGTTCCCGGGGTCGTGAATGCCTCGCAATCAGGCGAAACGCGTCCTTCGCAACATCAGCCCAGACAGGAACTCGGATCCATTGAGCACAGCCACCGAACACTCTCAGCAGATTGCCTGTTCCCCTTCACAACCCGGTAACGGGCTCCCGGAAGAGGTTGCACACAGCCGAGCCGTTCAGATTCGCGCGAATGCCGATTTGTACGGCATCGATCGCTGGGGCCACGGTTATTTCGGCATCTCCGAGCAAGGCTGCGTCGAAGTCAAGGCCCCCACCGCGCAGGGGGAAAAGTCGATCGAGTTGATCGAAATCATCAACGGGTTGCGGCAACGGGGCCTGGACATGCCCGTGATGTTGCGCGTGGAGAATCTGCTGGACGACCGCGTCTCGAAACTCAACGAAGCCTTCCGCTCCGCCATTCGCGAAGCCAACTACCAGGGAACCTACCGGGGTGTCTTCCCGATCAAGGTGAATCAGCAGAGCCACGTGATCGCGGAGATTGCCCGCGTCGGCGAACGCTTCGGCCATGGACTGGAAGCAGGCAGCAAGGCCGAGTTGCTCATCGCCATGTCGACCCTGCGTTCCAAGGACTGCCTGATTGTCTGCAACGGCTACAAGGACGAGGAATTCATCGATCTGGGCTTGCAGGCCCGCAAAATCGGCTTCGAATGCTTTTTTGTCATCGAAACGCCCAAGGAACTTTCCATCATCCTCGAACGGGCCAAGGTCTGGAACGTCGAACCATTAATCGGCGTCCGCGTGAAACTTTCCACTAAGGTGGATGGCCATTGGAGCAACGACAGCGGCGATCGCAGCATGTTCGGCTTGACCACGATGCAGATCGTGAACGTTGTCGACACCCTGAAGGCCGCCGGCATGCTGCACTGCCTGCAACTGCTGCACTTTCATCTGGGAAGCCAGATTCCCAACATCCGCAACATTCGCGATGGCGTCACCGAAGCCTGCCGCTATTATCTCGACCTCGTGCAGGATGGCGCCCCCATGGGGTACTTCAACCTGGGAGGGGGACTGGCCGTCGATTACGATGGCTCCGCCAGCACCCATATGCACAGCCGCAACTACGATCTCAACGAATACTGCGTCGATATCGTGGAAACGCTGATGAACAATCTCGACGCGCACGGCGTGCCGCATCCCACCATCATCACGGAATCGGGACGCTGGACCGTCGCCCCCATGTCGGTATTGCTGTTCAACGTGCTCGCGGTCGGCAATTTCGATCCCGATCCCCTGCCCGATCCCTTGCCGGAAAATCTCTCCGAACCGGTCAAGTCGCTGCTGCATACTCTGAAGGACATCGATATCCGACGACTGCAGGAAAACTACAACGACGCCATCTACTACCGCGACCAAATGCGCGATGCCTTCCGCATCGGCGATATCAACCTCCGGGAACGGGCCCTGGGCGAAAATATCTGCCTGACAATCCTTAACAAGGTCGCGCAACAGGTCCCGAAACTGCGGCGGCCATCCGCGGATCTCGTCAGCCTGCTCGATTCCCTGTCCGACACCTATTACGGCAACTTCAGCGTCTTCCAGTCGCTGCCGGATGCCTGGGCCATTGAACAAGTCTTTCCCGTGATGCCGCTGCAACGCCTCGACGAAGCCCCGCGGCGACGGGCCATCATCGGAGACCTCACCTGCGATTGCGATGGCAAACTCGATCACTTCGTGGACGAAGTCGGGCATTCACCCACGCTGCAATTGCACGAAATCGACGAGGACACGGAAGATTACTACCTCGGCGTCTTTCTCGTGGGTGCCTACCAGGAGACCCTCGGCGATCTGCATAACCTGTTTGGCGACAATAATGTCGCCACGGTCCGCATCACCGATCAAGGCCAACTGGAGTTCGTGCAGGAAATCCACGGCGACAGCATCTCCGACGTCCTCAGCTATGTGGAATATCAACCTGCCGAGTTGTACCAGCGATTCCGCGAAATGGCGGAAATCGCCGTTCGCGACGGCAAAATCACCGTCTCCGAACGCCAGCAAATGCTCGGCTTGTTCAACGAAAGCATGCGGGGCTACACCTACTTCGAAAGTTGAACCGCGGAGAGGGCCGATGCGCGGTCCATTTCACCGGGACGTGCAGGAGCCCATGCTTCCAGGTGATCGACTTCTCTTCCAACCTTCTCGCCCGGTCGACACGCGCTGATCTTCCCTCGGTGTTTTTACGCAAAAAACACCGAGGATTTCCGCATTTCCCCTTCTGGCCGAGAAAAACTTCACTCGGCAACGTCGTTCCCCTTAGCTTTAAGCTTGATCGACTCCCCCACAAGCTTATTGTATACGTTTCCTGAATGGGCACTTGACCTGAATTTCGGTGTACTCCCCGGGACACGTTCGTTGAGTGGTTGTCCCAATCCCCGTTATCCAGTGCGATTCACTCGGTGGCCCTCCTGTCTGCCAACCTGCGCACTCAGCATGAGGATAACATCATGGCAACGAACTGGTACGCGTTAATTGGTGAAAACGTCATTGGACCAATCGGGGCAGCAGGCTTGAAAGCAATGGCCAGTCAGGGCCAGATCGGCGAGCAGACTCTGATTCGCAAGGGAGAGACGGGTGCCTGGGTGTTGGCGTCTCAGGTTCAAGGTCTGATCTCCCCCGGGGCAACACGACCCTCCATTGACGCCACGGAGCCAGTCGCGGCCGAAGCCCAACCGACGATCCCTCCCCCACCTGTCGAAGTTCAACCTCCGCATGCCGAAACGGTTCCGCTGCAAACGCCCCAGGCCTCGCAGTCAGGCTCTCACCGCATGCTGTACTGGATTATTGGGGGCGGCGTCGCGCTGGTAGGCTTCGCGGTGGTGATGTTGACGGTTGTGATAGGTTTTATCGGGGTCACCTACTTCCGCAAGGCCGATGATGAAGCCACGCGCACCATCACGCAAGAGTTGAGACAAGAAGCGGAGATTGACGCGGCCGAGAAAAGGGAAATCCAGCTACAACAGGAAAGAGAAGCCTGGCTATCGGCTAACTTTAAATCCGAACTCGCAACAAAAATACGCGAGAACGCCCCCCAGCGGGAATCGGTACTCTACGATAAACTTACGGATTTCAACCTGCAATCCTTGCCTTCCGATTGGATCAATGCCTCGCGCACGATTCATCCCCGAATATATTCAGGTCGCCTCGATCACGGCAGCCCGTTTCTGATAGACGAAAACACGCTGGCGCTCTTGGTTACAAATGGTGGCTTGTTTTTTGAACTCTGGCATATCGATCTCAAATCTGGCAATTTCCGTAAAGTCACGGAATGGAAAAAAGGGGAAGACAAGGGCCGCTACCGCAGTGTTACAACACATCGCAAGCAGGGACAGATCGTACAGCAATTTCAGTTTATCAATGTTCGCGAGCAACAACGCACACCTCAATTCCAGGGATTCGCATCATACGGCTGGCTGGAACTCAAGACAGGCAAAATGACCTCCACCACTGTTGAGCACAGCGTAAACAGGAATGTGGAGTTCATGATGCAGAAACTGCAGGAACCACAACTCCCGGCAGATACCCTAATCCAGATCACCAATGGTCCCGCCGCCCTGAGCCAGGCCAATGAAAAGCTCGCCCGGATCGGCATGATCTTTGATGAACGCCAAGCTGCGATTCATCTCGACAGCAAATTGTCCACCGCCTGGCAGCAGTCACTCAGAGACATTTCTTTTTCCGATACGGCTGCCCCCGAAAAGCTGCAAACACTCGTGGCCGCGGTCAACCGTGCCCCCCGCTGCACGCTCATCGACAATCTCAAGCCAACGCTGCAATTGGCAGTTGCAACTTCCCGGCAGGATCCACAGGGAGTCCAAGCCTATCTGCAAGGGAATCCTGCTCATTATCTGAATCAGCACGGATCCATGCAGTTACTGCACCTCCACGCGATCCAGGGGGATGAGTTTGAGAAGTACTTCCGCTTTCAGGAAAACGATCCAGGCACGCCTGCCCGTGACCTGGCGATTCTGAGAATTCACGAACTGGCATTCACGAAAGTCTGTCAGGAGGCCAGCATTGAAGGATTCGACAAGTTTTGCCATGCATTTCCAGGGGCCTTGCAATCCGCCCAGGCATTTCAGAATGCCTACGACCTGGAACTGGAGAGGGCACGCTTTGAAATTGAACATGCCAGCGACCCCGATAAGAAACTGGAGCAGATCGCCAACGGCTTTTATGTCCAATGGCGGGATGCCTTGAGACAAAAAAATATCGTCGTGGCCGAACGTTTATGGAAAATTCTCACGGAAGAAACAGACTTCAACCGTACCCAGGCCGCTTCGCGAACACAGGATGCCAGGGATCGAGACGACTACCGGGCCCAGATGCTGAAGATTCAAAAGGAACGCAACGAAATTCTCACCCGCATCGAGCATATCCAGCGGGAACAACTGGCGGTGGCCCGCGAGCAACTTCAGGTGGCCTACGAAGCCAACGCCATTGCCAGAGACGGAAATGCAATATTGGGACGCATCAACGGCAATCTCAACTCCATCAAGGGCATCGTTTCGGGCTGGTAGTTTATCCCGACAATCAGGCAACGGCCTGAGCGCGGTTTCGCCTCAAGCTCAAGACCCCGCCGAGACACAAAGGGCGCCGGCCTCCACTGCTAGCGGGGCATTGACTTCCCCTTTCACGCGGCTGCCTGGCCGCTGGTGTTGATTTCGCCGTTTTCACCGACATCCTCGAAGCGGACCGTCAGACGTTTCGAGACGCCCGCTTCCTCCATGGTCACGCCGAAAATACGGTCGGCGGCTGTCATGGTGCGCTTGCGGTGCGTGATGATGATGAATTGCGTCTTGTCGGCAAACTGACGCAGCACCGTCGCAAAGCGGTCGATGTTGGCCTCGTCGAGAGCCGCATCCACTTCGTCCAGGATACAGAACGGACTGGGACGACTGCGAAAAATGGCCAGCAGCAAGCCGACCGCCGTCATCGTCTTCTCTCCACCCGACATCAGGCTGATGCTGCGGAGTTCCTTGCCCGGAGGTCGCGCCACGATCTCAATGCCACACTCGAGGGGGTCGGCCTCGTCCTCCATGACGATATCCCCTTCTCCGCCACCAAACAACTGCCGAAACAACTCCTGGAAATGCGTGCGAATCGTGTGAAAACTCTCCACGAAAATACGCCGGCTTTCCCCGTTGATTTTGCGGATTATGTCCTGCAGCGTGGCTTGTGCATGTTGCAGGTCCTGCAGTTGCGTGCTGAGATGCCTGTAGCGGAATTCCAGTTCATCCAAACCCTTGAGGGAATCGGGATCGACCGCCCCCAGCGACTTGATTTTCTTGCGCAACCGCTGAATTTCCCGATCGATCTGCTCGCGGGCCTCCAGATAATCGTCCTCGGACTGCTCCCACAGCGAGGGGGCCTGTTCGATTCCCGATAAATCCAGCAGTCTCTCCCGTTCAGGCGGATCCAACGAGACAGCCGCCTCCTCTGGAGTCACATCCAGGCTGGTTTCCGTTTCACGTGAAACGTGCGCGCGGGGAGGATATTCGATCGCCTCGATCTCCTGCCCCAGGCGCACCGCCTGATAGGCCGCGTGCGAAGAGACCCCGCCAAGCACCAGTTCCCGCAACGTGTAGTGGTATTCTTCGTGAATTTTCCCGGCGAGGGAAGCGAGCTCATTTTCCAGATCGCGCAGCTCGATCCGCAGATCCTGCAATTGTTCCTCGTGCGCGCGGCGCGCATCGCTGATCTGCTTGAGCCGTTCGTTGAGCTGATCCCGTTCCACCTGGGTATTTCCACGTATCGCCCGTGCGGAGCGGACATCCACCTGCAGCTGTTCGCCAATCAGATAGAGTTCTGCCAGCCGCGATTGGGAGTTCAGCATCTGCAGTTCCAGCCGGTTCCGCTTCTGTAGTGATTGCTCCAGTCGGTTCGCAGCCTCGCCATGCTGGGCCTGCCGCGCCTGCTGATCCTTGTGCAACCGCTGCAGCACGGATTCGGAAGCCGTCAGCCGCTCTTCCAGCTTGGCAAGCTCCAACAGAAATTGACTGCGTCCCTGCAACAGTTCCTGCCGCTGCTGTTGTACGTGTTGAATCCGTTCTTCTTGAATTTCAGCCTGTCCCCGAAACAGAATAATCGCTTCCTGGTGCCTTGCCAGTTGTTCTTGTTCCTGCACAATCTCGCGTGCGACGTCTTGTTGCTGTTTGTTGATTTTCTCGAGATCCAGTTCCAGGCGTTCCTGCTCCTTGCATGCCTGTCGATGTTCCGCCTCGGCGGTCAGCAACTGCTGTTTGAATTCCGCCAGTTCAGCGGACTGCGACTCCATCCAGACCCGCGCATGGCGGAGCTCGTCGTCGAGCCGAGCGAGAATCCGATCCATCTCGCTGGTTTTTTCCGTCAGGCGTTCGATGTGCCGATCGAGTTGCTGCAGTTCGTTCTTAATCCTCCGAATTTCACTTCGGCGCGAGACCACGGACCCTTCCGGCAACAAGGTTCCGGTATGCACCATGCCGGTTTCATCAAGCAGATCCCCCTGCAAGGTCAGGAAACGTAGCGGCAGAGGAGCCTTGAGGGAAAGTTGCCGCGCGGTGTGCAGTCGATCGACGATCCACGTGCTTCCCAGGAGTCGCTCCATGAGTGGACGAAATCTGGCCTCGCAGCGTACCACGGCATCGGCTCGGGTGAGTACATTCGCATGGTCGCCGAGGAACTGCATAAACAGTTCTTCCTCTTTGTTCCGTTCGGGCAACAGAGCGGGTTTTCCAGAAGGGACTTCCACGAAGCACAGGCGGCCTTCAAACTGGTTTTCCCCGCGGTCCAGATATTCGAGCAACGGGGGCAGGGTGTCGACCACGATCATCTGGGAGCCTCCCCCCAGCGCGATTTCCAGCAAGGGGGCATGTTCGAGATCGCAATCGAAAAAGTCCGGCAGAATTCCCAGCACGTGCTTCCAGGGAGCCAGGCGACTGTGACGGGCCCGATCCAGTATCTCCTGTACTCCCAGACTCAACCCCAGTTGACGTTTTTCCATGTCTTCCAGCAAACCCAGACGGGCTTCCCAGGCACTCCGCTGTTCCCGATCGGCCCGAAGCCGCGCGTGTATCGCATCGACTTCCCGTCGGATCTCCGCGCGCCGCCTGGAAATATTGTCGATCTGTTCTCGGTGCGACTCATTCTGGCGGACCGCCTCCGCGTGCTGAGCATCGGCCGAGGCAACCGCGGACGCGAGCCGAACAATCTCCTGGCTCGCCTGCTCCAGTTCCCAGCGCACGCGTTTTTCCGCCTGCTGCAATGTTTCCCGCCGGGCCTGCAGATGCGACAGATGCTTTTCGGCGGCAGCCTGTTCCCGCGACTCCTGTTGTTCCTGCTGTACGCATTCCAGCTTCTGTTGCCGCAGGGTCTCGATCCGGACGACGAGTTGCCGCATCTGATCTTCGTCTGCCTCGCGTTCCAACTGCTTTGTTTCCACGTCCCGACGAGCCGTGGCGCATTGCTCGCGGACAGCCTGGATTTCCCGATCAATCTCATGCGAGCGGCGTTTCAATTCCACCCGTTGGGCGCGCATCGTCCCAATTTCCAGCTCGATCTCGCGACTCCGATCCGCCTGATGCTGCAGCGAAGTGAGCAGGCTGGAACGCTGCTGCATCAACGAGGACAGGTTCCCTTCGATCCGTCGCAATTCCTCGTCCGCCAGGGAAAAAGAGTGTCGCAATTGCTCCCGCTGCGTTTCAGCAACCTGGTATTCTTCCCGGGCGAACGCTGCCCGCTCGGCAGCGTCCGCTGTCTGCTGGCGTAACCGGGAAATTGCGCCGTGCAGGCGGCGGGTTTCGTCGGCCGCCAGTCCCAGCCACAGTGCATCGTAGGCACGAGTCAACTCGCGATACCTGGCAGCCTTGCCAGCCTGGCTGCGGCAGGCATTCAGTTGGGTTTCCACTTCGTCTACGATATCCGTCAGCCGCAACAGATTCTGCGAGACCCGTTCGAGTTTCCGTTCGGCATCGATCCGGCGCGCCTTGAAGCGACTGATGCCGGCCGCTTCGTCGAAGAGTTGGCGTCTCGTGCTCGGGTTCCCCTGCAGCACCTGTCCGACACGGCCCTGCTCGATGATGCTGTAAGCCGAACTTCCCGCGCCGGTTCCCATAAACAGGTCGCGAATATCCTTGAGACGCGAGGTCTGGTTGTTGATGAGATATTCGGAATCGCCCCCCTGGTACAACCGCCGCGTGATGCGTACCTCGTCGATGTCGAGCTGCAGGGCACGTTGCGTGTTGTCGAATGTCAACGTGGCCTCGGCAAAGGCACTTGGCTTACGCGAGCGGCTGCCATTGAAGATCACGTCGGCCATGTTCTTGCCGCGCAAGCTTTTCGGGCTTTGGTCTCCCAGCAGCCATTTCATGGCATCCACAACGTTGCTCTTGCCCGAGCCGTTCGGCCCCACGACGCACGTTGTCCCTGGCGCGAAGGCGAACGTGGTTCGATCCGCGAAACTCTTGAAGCCATGGACTTCCAGGGATTTCAACATGGTCGGGGGGTCAACAATTTCTGACGTGAAATTTAGGCTGCGGCACCGGTGCGCAGGGACTCTGCGTGCGCGCCCGGCAATTATTCTTCGCGGATTTCAGGATAGACCAATTCTCCATGTGTCTGGGGGACGAGTTTATCGGCTGCATTCCGGAGCGATTTCATCGGCTTCCACTTGGCGGATTTGGCCGTTTCCTCCTGGGGATTGGGTTCAGCCTCTGCAGGTTCTTCGACGGATTCTTCGACGGATTCTTCTTCGGGCAACGTGGGCGCCAGTAGCGGCTTCAGTTCCTCTTCTTCGGAGCCGCCCCCCTTCGTGTAGTGATTGGGAGCCAGATTTTCCCGACCGATCCGCTTTTTAGTCGGTTTCTGGTCCAGCTCACGCGCGGGACGCTCGTAGTAACGACCGGCTTCCGGCAGTTTGTCGATCCCGATCTGGCCCGGCAGATTCTGCTGCCGCTCCGCCTGAACCAGCAACTGCGCCAGGTCGGGGTAACTGGCCCCCAGTTCTGCCGCCGCGCGAAGAACGTCGGAGATCCGGTTCGAAACCACCTTGCGCTGGTCGGGTTCGCCAACGCGATAACGACTCACGACGACTTCCTTGGATCCCGGCGTGCTATTGACCATGATGTGCGGCCCCGCGGTCAATGCCAAGGGAGTATGAAACTCCTGACGGGCACCAAACAACACTATTTCCGCCTTCTGTCGATGTGTCAGATGAATCATCGGTTCGCCTTCGACATCCAGGACATGCAGCCGACACTGCTTGTTCAGCAACTCGCCCCGCACGAAGGGTTCCTGCTTGTCGATCGTGGTCATGCAGCGAAACGCTCCGTAACGGGTTTCCATCAGGGTGTTGTCCATCAACTGCCTAAGGTACATGAAGGTTTCTCCTTCGTCGATACTCGACATCGCCGCCAACGCAAACACGCGGAAGGCTGGCTCGTCCCGGGCCGCTTCATACAACACTTCCAGACCATCTGCTTCGCCCAGATAGGCCAGCGCCACGGCCGAGTAAAAGCGACATTCCAGGGTATCCGCCTTCAACCCAGACTTTAGCATGGGGATGGCATCGTTTCCGATTGCTTCCAGTTGCAGTGAAGCCAGTTCGGCTTTCTCGGGAATCAGTAACAGCTTTTGCAAGCGCTCCATGCGCACCTGGCGTTCCACTTCGGTCTCGCGGAAGGCGATATTCTGGATCACCTGCACATAGCGTGGAAAGTTATCCTTGTAGCGGGGGTGTATGCTTAAAATAATTTTCTGATCCGTCTTGGCCTCGGCCAATGGTTCCCGGTGACCGTAACGATCGTAACTGAAGAAACGTGTTCCCACGCGCTGGGCGATACGGGTCGAGTTACGGACGCTGCGCATGTCGTTCTTTAAGAACAACTGCATATCGCGGGATTCCAGACCCACGCCCCCACCCACGATGCGTCCACGCCGCAGCATGCTATTCGAGGATCCTTCCCCGGTCGAAACCAGAATCGGCCCTTCGGCCCGGGCTCGCTCCTTCCCTTCCAATATGCCCTTGCCCGGCACAATGGCGCGTTCCGTCAGGCGGCATTCCAGCAGCCAACCGCCATTCAGACTGGTGACGGTACTGCCATCGGGGACGCGTATTTCCACGTCGAAGCGATCACCCGGTTGCACCAGCGGCGGTAAATAGGCCCGCACGATGACCAGTGCCGTCGAGGGCGAACTGATGATCCGATTCGGATCGGGAATATCCCGCCGACGCATATCGTCGAGCAATTGCGTGCGGAACTGCGAGGGAGGGGGATCGCCGCCGGTCCCGTCCAATCCCGTCACCAGGCCCACCCCTTCCAGCGTGACCAGGTTCAACCCGGAGACCGTCACGTAATCGCCGATGAAGGGGGGCTGAACTTCCTTTTGATCATCCAGATCAAACCCTTCATCGAACCGTTCCTTCGACTTATCCTTCGTTTTTGTTTCGAATGTCAATTGGTCCAGCGAAAGCCCCGTCAGCCCCAGATCCTGGCACCCCAGAACGGGAACGAGACAGACCATGAGCAACCAGGGCAGCCCCGATCCGACCACGGAACGGGTTCGTCTCCGCCACGCCAGGGACGTAACTGTCGATCGGGCCTGCTGCTCCGTGACATCCCGTAATGCGGGCCACCAAACTCGGGCAAGGATTGACATAGACAGAACCTGTGGCGAATGAGGGTGAGTGATCGCAACAGGGCGATGCGCTCAACCGGGGAGGAATTTTGGGAAGGGACGCGTATCTTGGACCTGTCGGAACCAGCTTTGGGTTCGATGGCCAGGACGGGAAGGAATAAGAAACTACGCCGAACCGCGACTGTCGGTCAAGTCGATTCCTTGAGAAGCAGGATCTACAATTTCCCTTCGGGAACGGCGGAACGCGGGGCTCGCTCAGGCGTCTTCCCGCAGGGATCGCAGTTCAATCGCCCCCGACTGGCGCACATAAACAAACAGGGGAGAGTGCTCAAGAGTATAGGCACCCGGCTGACTCTCCCAGTAGGCGCGGAGCGAGGATGTTTCCATTTCAGTGTACAAAAGCCTCTTGCAGCAAGGGCAAGCGGGACCGGCGGGACTGGTGCAAGTCTCGGGCAACTGATGAGTCAGGCAATGGGAAACAAAGGCCGTTTTCATCCCTTCACAGTGACCCCAAGGGGAATCACTTTCCATGGTTCCCACAGGCTTTTTGTTGAAAATCCGGGTGCTGGAGTGCAACAAAGCCGAAAACTCGTTAAAACCTTTTCAAATTCCCATGGAAATGATCTCCCTGGAAACCTGTCTGTAGTCCCGTTTGTTCGCGATGAGATGAACTTCCGTCGATCGAGCATGAGCCGAGAAGAGTAAACCTCATGGCCACGATACTGAATGCCCGCGCCTGGGATTTAGTGGACAAAACGCTCGATAATCCCCACGATATGCGGGTTGCGGTCAAAGAACTCGATTGTGGTGCTCGAGTACTTGATTTCGGAGTGAACACCACGGGGAGCTTGGCTGCGGGGATTCTGTTGGCCCGTGTCTGTACTTCGGGAATGGCCGATGTCAGTATCCGCATAGGAGCCGTGGGGTCCATTAACTGGCCCATGGTGCAAATAGTCACCGACTTTCCCGTTCAGGCCTGTCTGTACAGCCAATACGCCGGATGGGAAATCAAGTCTGAAAATTATTTTGCCATGGGCTCGGGGCCCATGCGAGCCTTGGCTGCACGGGAGGAGTTGTTTCATCAACTGGGCTACGTGGAAAAGTTTTATTGCAGCGTGGGCGTTCTGGAAACGGGAACGCTACCCGATTCCCGCATCGTCCGGGAAATCGCCCAGAAGGCGGGTGTCGAGCCTCGCAACCTGATTCTTCTGGCCGCCAGCACCTCCAGCATGGCCGGGAGTCTGCAAATCAATGCCCGTTCCGCCGAAACGGCTCTCCACAAACTGCATGAACTCGGTTTTGACGTGCATCGCGTGGTGAGCGCCATGGGTTCCGCCCCGCTCTCGCCGGTCGCGGCGGATCTGATCACCGCCATCGGGCGCACCAACGATTCCATCCTTTACGGCGGCCGGGTGACGTTATACGTCACGGGGGACGACGCCTCGATCGAAGAGATTGGCCCCCGGGTTCCCTCCTCGGTCTCCAAGGATTACGGCAAACCGTTCGCCGAGATTTTCCAGGAAGTCAATTGCGACTTCTACCAGATCGATCCCATGCTGTTCAGTCCCGCCCAGGTGGTCTTTCAAAATATCGAAACCGGGCGGGTCCACTGGTTTGGGGAATTGAATGAAAAACTGGTGGCAAAATCCTTTGGCATTCAACAACCGGCGGCAGCCCGCGTCTGAAGCGAGACCCCCTCTACTGCCTGACCGCGCGAGAAACGAACGGGCGGGCGGGATACCGGCTCAAGGTTTGGCCGTCAGCTTGCACTCGCAAATCTGCTGCTCGCACCGGGGACATCCCAAGCAATATTTTCTGGCGATGGCGGCTTCCAGATCGATTCCCGTCAGGTTCGCCAATGTCACCAGCCAAGCCAGCACATCGGCGAATTCTCCTTCCAACTCGGCCTGATTCCGCGCCCGCAGGGCTCCCGCCAGTTCGCCCACTTCTTCCATGAACCACATGAATGTCCCATCGATTCCCCGCTGTTGATCCTTGTGACCAAACATCGAGTGAATCCTGCGTTGCAATTCCCCCACGGAAAGTGGAGCAGGTCCGGAATTGTCGTTCGCCATTTCGCCCTCGCTGTTTACTCGTGCGTATGTCCGGGACCGGGATAACTGCCGGCTTGCACCTCGGCAACGTACTGTCGAATGGCCTCGTCCGCCTGCTGACGCAACTCCGTGAACCGCTTCAGAAACTTCGGCTTGAAATTGGCGGTCAGACCCAGCATGTCGTTCAGCACCAGAACCTGTCCGTCGCACTCGGGCCCGGCGCCAATGCCGATCGTCGGGATCTCCAGTTCGCTCGTGATCCGCGCGGCAATGGAACGGGTCACCATTTCCAGCACGATGGAGAACGCCCCCGCAGCCTGGGCGGCTCGGGCATCGGCCAGCAAGGCGTCTTCGTCCCGCATTATTTTGCCCATGGAGCCAACGCTGCGGATGGACTGGGGTTTGAACCCGACGTGCGCCATCACCGGGATATCGGCTTGCGCGAGGGCAGCAATTGTCCGCGCCTGCGAAACGCCCCCCTCCAGCTTAACCGCACTGGCTCCGGTTTCCTTGAGTACCCGACCCGCATTTTGAATGGCTTGTTCGGGACTCACCTGATAACTGAGAAACGGTAAATCTACAATCACCAGCGCCCGCCTCACTCCCCGGCAGACCATTCGACCGTGGTAAATCATCTCGTCCAGTGTCACGGGAAGTGTCGTGCTATTCCCCTGCACGACCATTCCCAGCGTGTCTCCCACCAGAACGGCATCCACGCCCGCCTCATCGACGATTTGCCCCCAGGTGCAATCGTAGGCGGTCAGCACGGAAAGCTTTCTGCCGGCCGACTTTGCCGCGACAAACGCAGGTACGGTGATTGGTTTCATCGTGAGCCATTCCATCTGAGCGCAGCAGAATGAGACACTGTTGCTGTGTCAAATTCATCCACACTGCAAGGCACCGGTTGTGGCTTACCCTGAAAATCAGCCACAACTGTTTACAAGAAAATAGGTTACAACCTCTGAAACTTAATCTTACTGTTTGGCATCCCCTTTGCGATGACAATGTGCTGCCTGGGAAGCAGGAGTTGGCCCGCACTTGTTTCCTGGCAGCAAAGGCATGATCGACGGCGTAGTCGATCATGCCTTTTTCGACGCGCTGGCGTACCTGTGCGGGACCGGAAAACCGCCTCTCAGGCATCGAGAGTCAGTTCCCCGCGTGTCAGTTTTTCGAACCGCGATTTCAGGTCTTTGGTAATCGGCCCGGGGACACCCGCACCGATGCTGCGTCCATCCAGGCTGACCGCGGCAATGACCTCTGCCGCCGTGCCCGTCAAAAAACATTCCTCGGCGACATAAACGTCGTGCCGGGTGAGCGAAACTTCCTGAACCGTCAAGCCTGCTTGCCGCGCCAGGCGAATCACCGCATAGCGTGTGATTCCCTCCAGGATGCCGGCATCGGTGGGAGGCGTTTTGATGATGCCATGCTTCACGATGAAGATATTGTCACCGGTGCACTCGGAAACTTCTCCCTTGTGGTTCAACATCAGCGCTTCGAGGCAATCGGCATCGGTCCCTTCGATTTTTGCCATGATGTTATTCAGATAATTCAGCGACTTGATCCGCGGGCTGAGAGCCTGGGGATGATTTCGGATCGTACTCGCCGTGATCAGTTTGAGGCCGGTTTCGTACAATTCCCGAGGATACAGGCTGATGGTATCTGCAATGATGATTACCTGCGGGTGACTCGTCCTGCGGATATCCAGGCCGAGCGAACCGGCTCCCCGCGTGATGACCAGTCGCACATAGCCATCACCAATCTGGTTGGCGGCCACGGTCTGTTCGACTGCGGCGACCATTTCTGCTTGAGAAATCGGAATTACCAACCGGATAGCGCGCGCGCTTTCGTAAAGCCGCTCCACATGCTCCTTCAGCAGGAAAACTCGTTTACCGTACACACGGATGCCCTCGAAGACACCGTCTCCATACAGTAAACCATGATCAAACACACTCACTACGGCCTGTTCCCGAGGAACAAGTTGACCGTTCATATAAACCTTCATGATCCGCTCGCTTGGGTTGGTGTCCACGGGTCCTTAGAGTCGAAAAGGTATCGGCACCGACCGATCCAAGCCACATTTCCTCCGACAAGGCCCCCAGTTTCCAGTATAGGGTGTCATGGGAATTGTTGTCGAACGAATCGCCAACCCTTTTCCACGGACCAGGCAGAACCCTTCCCGCCCCAACGGGTGGAAAGTCTTTTCATGGAATTTCAGTCCACGTGGGAACGGGCAATGCCCCGCTTCATGCCGCTCGCTCGTGAATCCGATCGACCCGCCCTTGAGACAGACGGACCAGACGGCGGGCTCGCTGGGCAATCCCTTCGTCGTGCGTGACCATCAGAATGGTCAAACGGTGGTCCTCGTTGAGTTTTTCGAGCAGATCAATGATCCCATTGCCGGTATTGACATCCAAATTGCCCGTGGGTTCGTCGGCCAGCAGCAATTCCGGCTGAGCGACAAGGGAACGGGCAATGGCGGCCCGCTGCATCTCTCCACCGGAGAGTTGACTGGGACGATGCTTGAGGCGATGCGACAAGCCCACCTGTTCGATCATCCGCAACGCCCGTTCTCGCAATTCCCGCCGCTGGGTCCAATAATCCCAGGCGGAATAGCGAATCATCAACGGCGAAAGCACATTTTCGATCAGCGTCAGTTCCGGCAGCAGGTGATAGAACTGAAAGACGAAGCCGAAGACGCGATTCCGCAGTTCGTCCCGGGTTTTGGCCGGCAAATGATCGATCCGTTTTCCCTCCAGGCGGATTTCCCCAATGTCCGGGGAATCGAGCAATCCCAGCAAGTGCAACAGGGTGCTTTTGCCCGAGCCGGATTGTCCGATCAGGGAGAGAAATTCCCCTTTTCTCACCTGCAGATTCACCCCGCGGAGGACGGCCACTTCGTCGGTCCCGTTGCGATACGACTTGTCGAGGGCCACTGCCTCCAGATGCACCGCGGGTGCTGCGAATGTTTCCGTCATTCCGGGAGTCCTTGATTGAATCCTGCCTGAAAAATGAAAGCTCTATCCTCTACAAGCCAGCCCGCGAAATCCGGGCCGGAATTTTCCACCGTGTTATTCGCGTCGCAATGCCACCACGGGATGCAGGCGTGCGGCACGGCGGGCCGGGAACACACTGGCCAGCACTGCGATCAACATGGCCCCCAATGCCACCGAAATCACCATTGAAGGATGCACGGCGGTCGGAATTTCCGGGAAATAATAAATGGTTTCGTCGAATACCTTACGTCCCGTCACCCAGGTGATACAGGATTCGATCTCGTTGATGTAATGCACGAACAGCAATCCGAGCACCACTCCCACGCCGCTCCCCACCACTCCCAAAGCCAAACCGTAGGAGAGAAAGATCGACATGATGCCGCCCGAACTGGCGCCCAACGCCTTCAGAATTCCGATATCGCGCGTCTTCTCGACGACGATCATGTAGAAAATTGCCAGAATCCCAAAACCTGCCACCGCGATGATCAGAAACAGCAGCACGTTCAGAATTGCCGATTCGATCTCCACGGCAGCGAGCAGTGGGCCCTGTTTCTGTTCCCAGGTTTTGACGGCAAACTGGTCTGGCGGAAAGGCCGACTTGAGTCGTTCCACCACGGCGCTGGCCTGGTTGTAGTCCTTCAATTTGATGTGCAGCGAGGTAATCGCCCGCTTGCCGGTGGCGGGAGACAACATGCCCCGTACATTCTGGAGTTCATCGAGATTGCAGAAAATCAGGCTGCTGTCGTATTCGGTCATGCCGCTCTTGAAGACATCGACGATAGTCGCCAGATACGGTGCGTGCTCGGGGGGGCGTCCCGCGGTGACGGTGCTGATCCGCACGTCGTCCCCCGGTTGGGCCATCATCATCAGTTTCATATGCCCGGTTTCGGGGTCGCGATATGGATAACTGACCAGGCCAATCCCGACGTAAATCCGGCCTCGGGCCAAGTCGTACGGGTCGGCGGATTGATCACCTTGCCCCGGAGCAGTTTGAAAGGGATTCGCGAAGGGATCGTCGACGGCGGGCGCCGCTTCGTCGCTGCTGGCGTGCTTTTCCCCGGCTTCCTCGCGATTCTTCGAACCCGACGAGGCAACACGTTCCGATTCCAGGGCCGCCAGTTGTTCTTCGTACCACTTCTGACGATCGATTTTATCGCGGCGATATTCCCAGGCACGGGGGCTCAGTTCCCAGTCTGGTTCGTCTCCCGCGGGACGCAACGCTTCGCGTGAAATTTTCCCGTCCTCGTAAACGGGGTTGTAGCTATCCAGAAACTTCCGCAGCGGGCCGACCTTGGATTTCCCTTCGGGATCGATCCCGATCAGCGTCACCGGCTTGGTGATCCACTGCCCCGCGAAGTTGAAGTTGAGCATGCCATACACTTCCACCGTGGGAGTGATGGCCTCGATATAATCGTTGGCCACTTCGCGGGCAATCCGCATCTGCAGATCCGCATCGGCAACGCCATCCAGACTGTGGGATTCAATCACCACATCGGCCAGCAAACCATGAATGCGATCGCGCATCTGGTGGCTGAAGCCCGACATCACGCTGTTGACCACAATCATTGTGGCCACGCCGAGCATCACGCTGATGATACTGGCCAACGCAATGTAACGCGTGCGCAAATACCGCTGACACAAGAGGATTTTATACATGCCGCCAGTCCTTTGGCTCGATCGATGGAAAGATGCCCCCTCCCGGAGCAGGAATTTCACTTCGCCGCTGGAGCCGATTCGGACAAATCGCTCCTCCGTACTTTCCCCCTTGCCATCACTCAGAGGATCGCGGACGCCACGTTTTATACATGAACTTCAGCAGAAATCCAAGCCCTAAAGTCGTCAGCATGGACAAATCACCCGTACGGGGCGCAAGAGCCCCCGTTCACAAGGGAGGAACCAGCGTAACGGACTCGGCCGAAGTTACTGGTCGTCGCTGGCTGCCGGCTGTCCCTCCGGTCTCAATAATGGGAAATATATCACGTCGCGTATGCTGCGGCTGTTGGTCAGCAGCATTACCAGCCGATCGATGCCAATTCCCAGGCCCCCCGCCGGAGGCATCCCTACCTTCAGTGCCCTCACGAAATCGTGATCCATCTTCGCCATCGATTCCTCTTCGCTCAACCCCGCAAGTTGCGTCAGAAACAATTCCTCCTGCAGCTTCGGATCATTTAATTCCGTGTAGGCATTCGCCAGTTCCATCCCCTGGATATACAGTTCAAACCGCTCTGCAACCGCGGGATTATCCTGCTTTCTTTTGGTTAACGGGCAAATACTGGCGGGGTAATCAATCACAAACACCGGACCTTCGAGGTGATCTTCCACTAGAAGCTCGAACAATTCGTTGATCAGCACATCGGGATGCTTCCCAGAAATCTCCATCCCCCTGATTTTCGCCAGCTTCTCAACTTGCTCCCGGTCCCCCATTTCACACCCGGCGGCTTCGGCAAACAGTTCCGCGTATTTCCGGCGGGGCCAGGGGGGAGTGAAATCGATTTGGGTAGCCTTTTCGTCTTCACCCCACGGCAAAACGAGGGAATCGCTGATGGACTTTACGGCATCGCAGATAATGGATTCCGTCAATTCCATCATTGTTTCGTAGTTGCCATAGGCCTGATAGATCTCGATCATCGTAAATTCCGGGTTATGTGTCGCATCGATCCCTTCATTGCGAAACACGCGCCCGAGCTCGAAAACCCGCTCGACGCCCCCCACCATAAGCCGCTTCAAGTGCAGTTCCAACGCAATCCGCAGAAACAGATCGATATCCAGGGCATTATGGTGTGTAATGAAGGGACGGGCGGCCGCTCCCCCCGCAATGGCATGCAACACGGGAGTTTCCGCCTCGACGTAATTCCGGGCACGCAATGTCTGTCGCACGGAATCGATAATCCGAGCGCGCTTCAACATGCGCGGCAGCACCCCTTCGTTATAAATCAGGTCGATATAACGCTGCCTCAGCAGCATTTCAATGTCCTTGGCACCGTGGAATTTCTCGGGTGGTTGCGCCAGTGATTTACACAACACCGTCAATTCCCGCACGAAAATCGACGCTTCACCCGATTGGGTCCGTCGCAAGATCCCATCGACGCCGATCAGGTCTCCCAAGTCCAAATTCGACATCAGTTCCCATTGTGTTTCGGTCAGATCACCCCGGGAAAACAGGAGTTGAATCCGACCGGTGGCATCCTTTACATCGAGAAACCGCAGCTTTCCAGCCTTGCGTCGGCTCATGATGCGAGCCGCAACCCGCACGGTTTCTCCATCCATTCCCGGTTCCGCGGGACACAAGGGGCGAATTTCCCCGATGGGACGATGCCCATCAAAGCGCTGGCCGTAGGGATCAAAACCCATTTCCCGGATTTTGCCGACTTTCTCCAGGCGGGCCAATTCAAAGCGATCCGGGACTTGTGTTGAGGCACTCATGGAACAGGAAACTTTATTTGCTAGGGAATTTGCAGTGGATGTCATCACTTTTCAGCGGTCGCGACCGCCGATGACAAGCAGACAGGCAAGGGCTTAACAGGTTCCCCGGCAGGCTGCCTGACGGCGTTACTTTTCTTGCGGGGGATCACCCGTCCCCCCCGTCGGGGAGACAACCAACCCGTGACTGTGCGGATGATCGAAGATTCCGCTCCGTTCGTCAACGCCGCAGGCTCACGACTTTGGCATGCGGAGCGTTCCCGCCATTCGTCGGGCAGCGGACGCCAAGGGCGGATTTCCTACCCGGGTCAATAAAATGGATTGCTGACCTCGACGAACTAGCCGCGCCCGTCAGGAAGCGGGACAAACTGGGTTCAGGATTATCTCAACACATTGCCATCACTTTAGTTACGCCACAGAAGTGTTCATCGAGGAACCGCCCGCGTGTCCCGCTTCCTGACGGGCGCGGCTAGTTTTCCAGGCATTTTCGAGACAAAATTTATCGCATTGGTAACAGTGTGAGAAATGTGGTCTAGCGAAGTTCGGGAATTGCGAGGAGAACTCCCACGCCAGGTTGCCACCTTATTCGGAGGTTCCAAGCCGTGGCAGTCGCGGGGAGATGACGCACCGAAAGCCCGTGTGATAAGCTGCGGAGGTGACATCGCTCCGCATCCGGGCAGCGCAGCGGTAGCCGGTGCAATTATTAGTGTTGCACAGAAACGACCCCCCGCGCGTCACCCGCTTTTCGATCTCGGGTTCGTGGGGATCCAGCCAGGTCTCGGGTCCCTGGGGGTTGCGCGGCGGGCTGCGGCGGTAATAATCGGGACGGTAATAATCGTTCACCCACTCCCAGACATTGCCCGACATGTCGTACAAGCCGAAATCATTGGGAGGAAAACTTTTGACGGGCGAGGTATCGAGAAATCCGTCCAGGTTCTGCCGGTCCGTGGGGAACGTCCCCTGCCAGTAATTGCACAGGTACTTTCCATCCGGGGTTAACTCGTTGCCCCAGGGATACTTGCGACCTTCGTGCCCGGCCCGGCAGGCAAATTCCCACTCGGCCTCGGTGGGCAAGCGTTTTCCGGCCCAGTGGCAGTAGGCCACACAGTCCTCGTACACCACATTCACCACGGGATGATCGTCCTTGCCTGCGATCGAGGAATCCGGACCTGTCGGGTGTTTCCAGTTGGCATCCGGTTGCAATTTCCAGGCTTGAAGTTCCCATCCCTGAAACCCGGTGCTGAAATTCTCGCGATCAAAATCGGGGTTGAAGATTAACGCCGATGGGACCAGATTTTCCTCGGGAATCAGCGAGATATCGGGCACCACGCCGATAAAATCCTCGCGTTTTGGCTTCTTCTCCGCGAATGTAACATATCCCGTCTCTGCCACGAATCGGGCGAACTGGGCATTCGTGACTTCCGTTTCGTCGATCCAGAACCCATCCACGGTGACGGGATGAGCCGGGATTTCATCCTGTTTGATGCGGTCGGGATTGTCTGGGTTGTCCAGCGGCGGGGTCCCCATGGTAAAGGTCCCACCGGGAATCCAAATCATGCCGGGCGGCGTCGGCCCGGGTGCTTCCGTCAAGGGGGGAATCTCTTCCTGCTCGGAGAGAGGTTGATTCTCGCGCGAGATTTCCACTTGGGGCCGATCCGCCAGTGGCCGTTCGGGGGACTTTCGGAACATCGCCTCGGGCCCCAGCCAGGCCAGACCGAGCAATCCCGCGCATCCTAAAAACGCATACAGAGGCAATTTGGATTTCATATTGCGACAAGCCGACAGAGAGTAACGAAACGCTTTCCCTCCATCGTATCCCCCTGCCCCGCAAGTTCAAGAAACGGGAAAAAGTTCGCGGAAACAGGGGCGTTATGCAAGAAGGTCCTGCGGTCGATCGGGGAAAGTTACGATACGTTTAACTCCACCAGATCGGCGGGTTCCGGGTGGGAGGGGGATTTGTGAATTTCCAGTTGGAGTAATGGCGTTTCGGGAACTGGCGCGGTGTCGCGGGGTCCGAACAGGACCAGGGATGCGGTTTTCCAGAATGCTCGCCAGTTGGTGAAGGTCTGTTGGACGGCGGTCGCTTCATAGCCCGAGTGGACCATGCAGTTCGCGCATTTTGGGTTGCCGCTGGCCCGGCCATAATTTTCCCAGGGGGTCTGCTGCATCAATTCCTGGAAGGTACTGGCGTAGCCTTCATCCACCAGATAGCAGGGTTTTTGCCAGCCAAACAGGTTGAAGGTGGGGTTTCCCCAGGGAGTGCATTCCAGATCCCAGCGTCCCTTGAGGAACTCCAGAAACAGCGGACTCTGATTGAATCTCCAGGCGGGAGCGGTGCGCGCGAAGATCCGCTGAAACAGGGAGATGGTTTCGCGTCTGGGCAGAAAATTGTTCTGATCGGGGGCTTTTTCGTATTCGTAACCGGGGGAAATCATCATCCCCTCGACGCCAAGTTGCGTCAGTTCCTCAAACAGGGCGCGTACCTGTTCGGGGTTGGCATTGCGAAAGAAGGTGCTGTTCGTGGTCACGCGGAACCCTGCCTGGATGGCCTTGCGGATGGCGCGGACGGCAATGTCGTACACCCCTTCCCGGCAGACGGCGGCGTCGTGCTCGGCTCCCACGCCATCCACATGCACGGAAAACGAGAGGTACTTGCTCGGCTTGAACTTGTGCAGGTTCTTTTCCAGCAGCAGGCCGTTCGTGCAGAGGTAGATGTATTTTTTGCGGTCGACCAGGCCGGCCACAATTTCGTCGATGCGGGAGTGCAGCAAGGGTTCCCCGCCGGGAATGGAGACGATCGGTGCCCCGCATTGTTCGACCGCGTCGAAACATTGTTCGGGAGTCAGTTCCCGTCGGAGGATGTCGACGGGATGTTGAATTTTGCCACAACCGGCGCACGCCAGGTTGCAACGAAACAACGGTTCGAGCATCAACACGAGGGGGTAGCGTTTTCGCCTCCTCAGGGCCTGCTTGAGGACGTATGTTGAAACGGTCCACATTTGCGAGACGGGAATACCCATGCTTGACCTCCTGTCGATTCGTAATTGCCTGAACGCCTGGCAGACTTCCTGCGGGCGCAATCGTAACGACTGGGGCGATCGCGCGGAAAGGGCTAGCCTTGCCCGAATGCAAAAATAGTCCTTCATCCGCCACAACCGCATCCGGGGCAGCAGGTTATCGTATCAGTCCGCGCCGGGAAAGCCCGTTCCGAAAGCGGGGGGCTGGGCGGGCCAGACTCACCGCCGTGCTGAGCGATGCGATTGACATGTTCGGCACAGATGTTGCAGCCGGACCGGATTTTCGGTTCCGAGGATTTCTGAAAAAGATTCCTCAACCTTCCCGTGGACACGCGGATTATGCTGTTGAAGTGACAAGTCAACGATGTCATGAATCGCAAGGACAACACCAAGAGGTTGTCGGGGTTTCCCAGAGTCAACGCGATTCCTTGTCAAACACCCTTGGACCATTAATCAGGATGGCCGGCCTTGCCGGTGCATTTCGGGGATGAGAAATGCTGGTACTAAGCAGAAAACAGGACGAAAAGATTATCATCGGCGACAACATTTCGTTGATGGTCATTTCCATTCAAGGTGACAAGGTACGTCTTGGGATTGAAGCTCCCAAGAATGTCAGTATTCACCGTCAGGAAGTGTACGAAGCCATTAAGCGCAAGGAATTCGAAACCGAGCAGGGTTCGGTAACCGACGCTTGAGGCCCACGCGAAATGTAAACCGGGATCGAGTTACTCGTCAGCTTCACGGCTCGCGAGCGGGACTCGATCCCTGTTGCGTTGACACGTCGGACTCGCGGAGAAATCGCCCGCTCCGGCCGCCCGATTTCTCCAGCAGTCGAATCGGTCCGATTTCCATCCCGCGATCGAGCGATTTGCACATGTCGTAGAGGGTGAGCGCCGCCACCGAAACCGCCGTGAGCGCTTCCATTTCCACACCCGTTTTTGCGGTGACCATCACCTCCGCCGTGATACGTATGGTGGTCTCCCCTTCCAGCCGCAGTTCGACCCGCGAGGCTTCCACGGGGAGGGGATGACACAGCGGAATCAGATCGGCAGTCCGCTTGACCGCCATCAATCCCGCCAGCCGCGCAACCTCCAGAACATCTCCCTTGCCGAATTCCCTCCGCTGAATTTTCACGAACGTGGCGGGACTCACGCGTACCAGCGCTTCCGCCCGCGCCTGCCTCCGGGTGACTGGTTTCTCCCCGACATCCACCATGCGAGCGGCTCCCTTTTCGTCGAAGTGGGTAAACCCCTCCGACTCCGCTTGCCTCGTGGGTTGCTCTCCATCCATGTGATGCTCCGTTTCTGGTTGATATTCCAATTCCGAACGCTCGAACGGAAGCGGCGGAAGTTTGCCCGTTTACAGGCGGCGGAGGGTTTCCAGATCGTCGAAGAATTGGGGGTAGGTTTTGGCCGTGCAACCGGGGTTGGCAATGCGGATGCCGGGAACCCGAAGTCCGATCAGGCTGAAACTCATCGCCATACGATGATCGTTATAGGTTTCCACCAGGGCAGGCGTAACCGGACCGGGGTAAATCGTGAATCCATCCGCGTGCTCGTCGGCTTGAATCCCCAGTCGCCTCAACTCGGTTACGACAGCGTGCACGCGATCCGTTTCCTTGAGCCGCATGTGCGCGACATTTCTTACCCGGGTGGGGCCTTGAGCGAAAACGGCGACAGCCGCGAGAGTCTGCGCGGTATCGCTGATGGCATTCATGTCGATCTCCACCCCATGCAGCGGGGCTCCCGTCACGGTGATCGCTGCGGTCCCCCAATCCACGCGGCACCCCATTTTCTCCAGGGCCGAGACAAACTGGACATCGCCCTGTAACGACCCGGCATGTAACCCGGCTACAGTAACGGTCCCCCCGGTGATGGCGGCAGCCGCGAAGAAATAACTGGCGGCTGAGGCATCGGGTTCGATGGCGTAGCGCCGCGCCTGATAGCAGTCGGGTTCGACGTGAAAATGCTTCAAGTCGGTGCTATCGACCGATACGCCAAAACATTTCATGACTTCGAGCGTCATTTCCACATAGGGAACGGAGACCAGGTCACCCTCGACATGAATTTCCAGCGGTGCCTGGGCGTAGGGGGCAACCATCAGGAGGGCGCTCAAATACTGGCTCGACAAATGCGCCGCCAATTGAACACGTCCGCCCGGCAGCCCGTCGGCACGCAGCAACACCGGGGGACAATCATTCCCCAATTCGCAATCGATATCCACATGCAGTTCACGGAGCCCCGCGACCAGGTCGAGAATCGGTCGCTCGCGCATTCGGGGATTTCCGTCCAGACGATAGACGCCCCGCCCGAGACTGCACAGGGCGGTTAGAAAGCGAATACTGGTCCCGCTGTTTTCCAGCCATAACTCGGCCTGGTCGGCCGGGATCAACCCCGCGCAGCCTGGTATCGAGAGCCTGCCCGGACCTTCCGAGTTCCACTCGATTCCCAACCGCTGCAGGCTATCGAGCATGACGTGGGTATCTTCACTGGCCAGCGCGCCTGTCAGCTCGGATGTTCCACTGGCCAGGGCCGCCACGATCAAGGCCCGATTCGTAATACTCTTGGAACCGGGGGGTTGAATTGTTCCCTGAATGGGCAAGGAAAAGGGAACTATTTCCCTTTCGGCGGAATTGGCGGAAGCAGACATGAACGATACCGTAACGGAACCAGCGAGCAGGAGGAACGAAACACTCGACGGGAACGCGATCTCCCTGGTTTCCTGAAAATCACGTGTCGAGCGATGATAAAATGGCAAGAGATGATTCTAAGCGGGTATCGCGTCGCTGGCGAGTCTATCGCCTTCTCCCGGGAGCTGTCGGGGAAAAGTCGCATTCAGCGGGTTTGAAGCTGTAGATTTCGGCATGCCGCGCCTGCGCGGTCCGCAACCCGGCAGGGTTGTCATTTTTTGAACGCCAGGAGATCGCTTCCTCAGGATGTTGTGACAAGGATTGATCAGCAACATGTAATAAATGGTACGCAGAGCGTACCCTACGGAAAAATCAGTCCCGCTGGGGGTGTACCGTTCATGTTGCGACACGACCGGGACTAAGGGTTCGAAGAATCCTGCTGCAATCGATGAACATATCCCGTGGTATTGCAATGGACGGTTCGACCGTGTTCATCCATCAAGCGGCACCCTTCCCCCTCGGTGATGCGTCCAATCACATGGAACGCCACGGGACATTCCGGCAGGTTTCTCACGCGGTTCAGTTCGAGTTCGGGCATGGTCCACAGGAGTTCGAAATCCTCGCCGTCTGTCAGGGCATGTTCCAGGGGAGAACGTTGGTCTCCCGGAGTGCGTGCGTCTGGGGCGATCGGAACGCGCGCGGTTTCAATTTCGGCGGCGACTCCGCTGGCCCGAAGGATGTGATTGAGATCGGAGATCAAGCCATCGCTGATATCGATCATGGCGTGGACCTGGGCATGTTCGCGCAACCACCGTGCTTCCCCGACACGTGGCTGGAAGGTAAACTGACGGCCCGCCAGGCTCCCCCCCAGCGCCCCCGAAACACACACAATGTCACCAATTTTCGCGGCATCCCGGCGCAGAGCTTTCCCGAGAGGGACTTCGCCGTATAATGCGATATTTACCGCCAGTGGAGCATTCCAGGATGTGGTATCTCCCCCCGCAATATGCACCTGAAATTCACTTGCGGAAACCGCGAATGCCTGGAACAGGGCCTCTGCCTGACTATATGTCCAGTATCGCGGCAGCGCCACACTAAGAAATGCGGCCAAGGGCGCCCCCCCCATTGCCGCGATATCCGAAACGTTGACTGCCAGGCACTTACGTGCTATCCACTGGAGTGGATGTTCGGCTGTCAGAAAATGAACACCATCCAGGAGCATATCCGTTGTGATTAGTATTTCGTGTCCACTGGTGGGACGAATTATTGCCGCATCGTCCCCAATTCCCAGATGAATTCTGGAATCCAGTCCCACCCTAATTTTTAATGATTCGATCAGAGAAAATTCCACGGCAAACGTCCTGCTTCAAACCAACAGCCCCGAGGCGGGTCGTGAGTCCTCACAGGGAACTATATGCGACCTGGCGGGTGGAATGAACTATCCGCTGATCACATTTCGTGCTCTCCCGGAAACTGGGAATCACAATAATCCGAATGGAAAACACCATGATATCCTCGATGATTTCCCGCAAACTCACCATTCGATTGTGCACACTGCTCAGTCTGGGCATGTTTGGGGGAGCACCCGCCTGGGGTCAGCCGGGTGGTCCCAAGCCGGTGGTTGTCACGGCAGTCGTGGAACAGGAGATCGCGGCGGGGCAGACTTTCGTGGGGACAATTACGCCAGTGCGAACCGCGGCAGTGGGGTCGGCGGTAGACGGTCGTGTCGCCGAGTTTCCGGTGAACGAGGGAGATTTCGTGCGTGCGGGTCAACCGCTCGCGCAATTGTTGACCGCGACGATCAATCTGGAAATCGAAGCCGCGGAATCGGAACTGGAACTGCGTCAATACGAACACGCGGAATTAAAAAATGGCTCATTGAAGGAAGAGATCGACCAGGCGCGTGCCGCGATGTTGTCCGCGCAGGCCGTCCAGGAATATCAACTGAAGCGCCTGGGGCGTGCCGAGGAACTGTTCCAGCGGAATGCGCTCAATTCGGAGGAACTGCAACTGATCCTCTCGCAGAAGATCAAGGCCGATCAGGACTATAACCAGTCCGTGGCTCATTTTCAGTTGATCGAACAGGGTCCGCGCCAGGAACGGATTCAACAGGCAGAAGCCCAGGTTAAGATCCAACAGGCAATTGTGGATAAATTGAAGGATCAGCTCGTCAAGCACACGATGAAGGCCCCCTTCGACGGGTACATCTCGACCGAACATACCGAGTTGGGTCAATGGGTCCAGCGTGGCGAACTGGTGGCCGAGGTGATTGCCCTGGACCAGGTGGACGTGCTCGCGTATGTCCCCGAGCGTGCCATCCGCTTCGTGAAAAAGGGGCAACAGGTTCAAGTGGAAATTCCCGCCTTGCCGGAGCACCTGTTTATCGGCACGGTGGAGTTGATTATTCCCCAGGCGGATGTGCAGGCACGTACCTTTCCGGTGAAGGTGCGAGTCGACAATACAATTACCGAAGATGGCCCGCTGATCAAATCGGGTATGATGGTGCGGGTGACGCTGCCGACGGGCGAGTTGCGGAAGTCGCTGATTGTTCCCAAGGATGCGATCGTCCTGGGCTTGGGGCAAAAGATCGTGTACGTGGTAGTCCCCGGGACCGCGGGTCAACCGCCGACAGTCCGCCCGGTCCCGGTGACGTTGGGGACAACGGCCGGGGATGGGATAGTGGTGCAAGGCGAATTGTCGGCCACGGATCAGGTCGTCATTCGCGGGAATGATCGCTTGCGTCCGGGCCAGCCGATTGCCATCAGCCAGACGGTTCCCGCCACGCCCCCAACCGAAAATGGAGTCGCGCCGAATTAATCCACCGGAGTGAACGCTACGACGACGAGCCGGCCCGTACAACATGCAATAGTTCAACATACAATAAATGAGTTACTGAAATGGCATTGATCCAAGCGTTCGTGCATAACCCCATCAAGGTGATCGTCGGCGTATTGCTGGTGGCCTTGTTTGGCCTGGTGGCCTTTGACCGCATGCCGATGCAATTGACTCCGGAAGTCCAGCGGCCCACGATCAGCGTGGAAACAGCGTGGCCGGGCGCCAGTCCGCAGGAGGTTGAACGGGAAATTGTCCTGGAACAGGAAGAGTTCCTGAAAAGCGTGGAAGGGATCGTCAAAATGAAGTCGGAAAGTGCCGACTCCAAGGCGACGATCACGCTGGAGTTCCAGGTCGGCACGAATATGCAGGAGGCGTTGTTGAAGGTCAATTCCAAGCTGCAGCAGGTGCCCGAGTATCCCGAGGACGCGAAGCAGCCGACAATTACGACATCGAATTCATCGGACAGCCCGATCGCGTGGTTCATCCTGAGTGCACGGCATCCGAGTGCGGAACAATTTGAGGAATTCCTGCAAAGGCACCCGGAACTCCGCGAGAAGCTGGCCCCGGTTCAGCGAGCCCATAATGTCGGTCTGGCCATGTTGCGGCTAAAAAATCTGGCGGAGGAACATCCCGAGCTACGGGAACTGCTTCCTCCGCCTGAATTGGATGTTACCAAGCTGCGACGTTTTGCGGAGGATGAAATCGAAGCGCGGTTCGAACGGGTCTCGGGCGTGTCGCAATCGAACGTGATCGGCGGTCTGGAAGACGAGATGCAGGTAATCGTGGATGGAGAACGCCTGGCGGCGCGGGAGTTGACGATCGCCGACGTCCGCCGGGTGCTCCGCAGCCAGAACAAGGATACCTCGGCAGGCGATTTCTGGCAGGGAAAACGTCGCTGGGTGGTAAGAACGCTGGGCCAGTTCCGTTCCGTCGAGGATGTCGAGAACCAGGTGCTGGCCATTCGGGAGGGAGCGCCGGTCTATGTGCGCGATGTCGCCGAGGTGCGCATCGGCTACAAGAAGCCGAGCGGGCTGGTGCGCCGATTCGGGGAATCGAGCATCGCCATCAACTGTATTCGCGAAACAGGCGCCAACGTGCTGGAAATCATGAAAGGTCTGCGGCAGTCGCGCGAGGAAATCGACGAAAACATTCTCAAGCCGCGCGGGTTGCAACTGATCCAGGTGTACGACGAAACCGAGTACATTTATTCGTCGGTGAACCTGGTGCAAGAGAACATATTCATCGGTGGCGCGCTGACGATGGTCGTACTGATGCTGTTTCTGCACTTGAATCTGCGGACATTGATCTTCGCGCCATTCATCCTGCTGTCGGCTCTGGCGGCCGCGTATCTCAGCCCGTGGTATTTCGCGATCAGCCTGGGGCTGATTCTACTGGCGGGCCTGTGGTATGCCCGAGGGGCGTTCATCGTGGGGCTGGCCATCCCCACGAGCATTATTGGGACGTTTCTGATATTGGGTCTGCTGGGGCGTTCGCTGAATGTGATCAGTCTGGCGGGGCTGGCATTTGCTGTCGGAATGCTGGTGGATAACGCAGTGGTGGTGCTGGAAAACATCTATCGCCACGCCCAACTGGGGCATAGCCGCTTCGAGGCTGCGGTTAAGGGAACGCACGAGGTGTGGGGGGCAGTGCTGGCGTCCACGCTCACGACCATCGCCGTGTTTCTGCCAGTGGTGTTTATCGAGGAAGAAGCCGGCCAGTTGTTTCGCGACATTGCCTTGGCAATCAGTTCGGCGGTCGGATTGTCGTTGATAGTTTCGGTGACGCTGATCTCCACGTCGTCGGCCCGGCTGTTGAACGCGAACAGTGCCGATCCACTCGATCCGACCTCCAATCCACTGCCGGGTGGCCAGCGGGAACCCGTGAATGCCCACGGTTCGGGAATTTTGCGGGTGCAAAAGTTATCGCGAATCGAAAAGTTGTTTTACTCCCTGGGGACTCTGTTCGTAAATCTGATCGTGGGAGTGAATCGCTTTGTGCTGGGCGGTATGATCCGCCGCATCGCGGTGATCCTGCTGCTGGTGGGAGTCTCGATCGGCCTGAGTTGGATGTTGTGGCCGAAGGTTGAATATCTGCCGACCGGGAATCGCAATCTGGTCTTCGGGATTCTGCTGCCACCTCCCGGCTATAACCAGGACGAACTGATGGAGATGGGGCATTACGTGGAAGCGCAACTGCGTCCCTATTGGGATGTGGACCCAGACAGCGAGGCTGCCAAAAAGCTGGATTTCCCGATAATTGGAGACTTCTTTTTCGTGGTGCGGGGGCGGATGGTGTTCCTGGGAATTCGCGCCCTGGATCCCCAGCGATCGGGCGAATTGATTCCGCTGATACAGAAAACGGGGATGACCATTCCCGATACGTTTGCCGTCGCCAAACAGGCCAGTCTGTTCGAACAGGGAATTGCCGAGGGGCGGACCATCGATGTGGAGCTGATCGGCCCGGATCTGAAAAAGCTGGTGCAACTGGGCCTGGTGGTGCTGGCGGGAAATGGCAAACCGGAGGATCAAGGGGGGATTCGTGGTGTGATGCAATTGATCCCTAACGTCCAGGCGCGGCCCATTCCCAGCCTGGACCTATCGAATCCGGAATTCCATCTGCGCCCGCGATTGCTGCAGGCAGCCGACATGGGGATTTCAAGCGACGATCTGGGCTACACGGTAAACGCGCTCCTCGATGGAGCCTATGCGGGGGATTATTTCGTCGGGGGAGATAAGATTGACCTCACGATCATCGGTGGCGATCAGTCGGTGAAAAGCGCGGATGAACTGGCCGCCCTGTCGATTGCCACTCCGAATGGTCGGCTGATTCCCCTGGGCACGGTGGCGGATGTGGAAATGAGCAGCGGCCCCGAACAAATCGACCATCGCGAGCGGCAACGGGCCATTACAATTGCCGTCTCGCCGCCGCCCGAAATGGCGTTGGAGGACGCCATGAATCTGATCCAGACCCAGATTGTGAATAAGTTGTATGCAAGTGGCGAGTTGAGCGAGGGTTACCGGGCGAATCTTTCGGGGACTGCGGATAAACTCCGCGCCACCTGGAGCGCCCTGCAATTCAACGTGGCTTTGGCTCTGCTGATCACCTATCTGCTGATGGCGGCATTGTTCGAATCGTGGCTGTATCCCTTCGTGATCATTTTCAGCGTTCCATTGGGAGCCGTGGGTGGAATTCTGGGGCTGGCCTTATTGAATGTCTTCGTGCTGCAGCCGCTGGACGTACTGACGATGCTGGGTTTTGTGATTCTGATCGGGACCGTGGTCAATAATCCGATTCTGATCATCCATCAGTCGCTGGTGCATATTCGCGAGGACGGAATGTCCGCCCACGATGCAATTCTCGAAAGCGTGCGGACGCGTATCCGTCCCATTTTTATGACGACGACCACAACGCTGCTAGGTCTGCTTCCCCTGGTGATTTTTCCCGGATCGGGGAGTGAACTGTATCGCGGGATCGGGAGCGTCGTGCTGGGAGGCCTGTTGATCTCGACCATCTTCACGTTACTGCTGGTGCCGGTCCTGTTCAGTCTGACCATGGAAATCCGCGAACGCCTGGGGAAACTGTTCCGGCGCAAGCCCTCGGGGACATCGGCACCGTACACGTCCGACCCGAAGTTAATTCATGGCTAGTGCATAGGTTGGGACGTACAAATGCTGGGAATCGTCCTGGCCTGCGACTGCTGGAACGCCTAAGAGATGGTATGCATGGCGTCCCGTACGAAGAAGGGGCCCCCGCGGTTTGGAATTGACAGATCCCGGATTCAGGAATACAGATATCGCGCCGCACGCCGTGATGCGCTCAGCCGCCCAGGGCGATTGTATTCACGGGCACTTTTTCCGCCTCATGGAATGTTGAATGCCAATTCTTGTACAAACCGCGCTGTTGCTGATTGCCTCGAATGTTTTCATGACATTTGCCTGGTACGCGCATTTGCGTGATTTGAACACCAAGCCCTGGCTGCTGGCGGCGATGGTCAGTTGGGGGATCGCGTTGTTCGAATACCTCATCCAGGTGCCGGCCAATCGCATTGGTTACACGGCCTTGAATCTGGGTCAACTCAAAATACTTCAGGAAGTAATCACGCTGAGCGTGTTCATTCCGTTTGCGTATTTTTACATGAAGCAACCACTCAAACTGGATTATCTCTGGGCGGCCATGTGCCTGTGTGGCGCGGTTTATTTTGTCTTTCGTCGATAACCGCGAGTGTTCCGGCAGGGCCTACGATTCCGCCACCTCATCCGCGGCTTGTTCCAGTGGGGTCATCACCACGTCCAGGCCGATGTAGGTCGTTTCGATTTTCCATTCGTTGCTGTGCCAATCGGTAATCATCCGCTTGGCTTCCAGGCGATCGAGCGTTTGTGCCAGAAAGACAGGGACTTTATCCTCGTATTCCTGCAGCAGATTGAGCTTTCGCCCCATCAGATTCAGCACGCCACCAATGGCCCCGCCCCCATTTTCTCGAATCAGTTTCTTGCCCTCGGGAGAAGCCGCATCCGGTCCCTGCAATGTGAGTTGGAGGGACTTGTTGAGTCGGCCGATTTTTGCAAACAGCCCATCCCCCAGACCGATATAGTCTTGATGGAGCACCTGCACGGTCCCCTTGCGGACACGCGCCCCCTTGTAAACCCAGTCCAGATCCGTTTCGAGAAAATCAGTAAGCAGGGCGAGATTGATTGCCTTGGACATGTTTCTCAGGGCCTGCTTGACCCCTAACTTGGCGGGCGAGACCGGCAATTGCATATCCGTCAACTGGGCCGCGCGCCGCGCCGTGACTTCTCCGCCGCTGCCCGGCGCGGGGGTGACGCCGAGAGTCAGGTCGCTACTGTCCGCGGGAATGGTCTGTCGATTGTCTGGGCGTGGCATGCGGTGAATCTCCTTTGAAGTCATGAAACATCCGCATCCTAACATTCCGGGGAGCGCTCCCGCCAGACATCCGCGGGCAAGCCCGTCTCGTGATGTTCCGCCAATCCGTCGCGCATAGCTCGGAAGCCGTATACTTATTGAGTTTGCTCGCGATGCAGCGCGACATATTGTAGCCGATACGCGCGTGGCTACCGCATCAATGGTACGCATAGCGTACCCTACAAAAATTCATGGCCAGTCAGCGCATTTGCAGGGGATCGACATCCAGCACGTACTCGATGCCGCCAATCTGTTCGAGGCGTGCTCTGCAACCGTGCAGTAAATCGCACAGGGCCTGATGCGACTGGCTGCTAACGAGAATCTGGTAACGAAAGAAGTCCTTGTGCCGTGCCAACGGCGCGGGACCAGGCCCGAGCACCCGGTAGGTATCGGGCAATGAGCCCGCTTGTTCGCGGAGGACATCGCTGAATTCCAGCGAGGCGTCTTCCAGGAGTTTTTCGTCCGGCCCCCGCAGGATGACGCGTACGAGGGCCGAGTAGGGAGGCATCAATCGTTCCCGGCGATGCATCATTTCGCGATTCGCGAACCCGACAAAGTCATGCGTGGCGGCGAAGCGGATCGATTCAGCATCGGGTTGCATCGTCTGGACGAGCACGCGGCCCCCCCGCGCACTGCGTCCCGTGCGTCCCGCCACCTGGGAAATCAACTGGAAGGTGCGTTCCGAAGCGCGGAAGTCGATCTGATGCAGCGACGTGTCGGCATCCACCACGCCCACCAGGGTGACATTCGGGAAATCGAGTCCCTTGGCAATCATTTGGGTTCCCAGCAGGATCGACACTTCGCCGTGACGAAATTTTTCCAGTGCGTCGTCGTGGCTTCCCGCCTTCTTCATCGAATCGCTGTCCATCCGCAAAACGGAAACGCCAGGAAACTTCTGGCGTACTTCCTCTTCCAGTCGTTGCGTGCCCGAGCCGAAATGCCGCAACCCGGGGTTGCCGCAACTCGGGCAATTTGAAGGCAAAGAAGTGGTGTAGTCGCAGGTGTGGCAGATGCAACGTTTCTTGTCCTTATGCCAGGTAAGACTGGTGGCACAGTGCGGACAACTGAGTTTATTGCCACAGTGACGACAGAACAGCACCGGCGTAAAGCCGCGCAGATTAAAGAACAGAATCACCTGCCCGGACTGTTTGAGTGCCTGATCGATGGCGGTATGCAAGGCCCGTCCGATGTTGTGTCCCCGTCGGATCAGGGGATCGTTGATGGTATCGACGATGACGACCGGTGGCATGGGCAATTTTTCGATGCGTTCCGGCATCGGGATCAGTTCGTACTTTTGATTTTGAGCATTCCACCAGCTTTCCAGGGTGGGGGTCGCAGTTCCCAGCACGAGAGGGATTCCTTCCATCTCGGCTCTTTTGCGCGCCACCTCGCGCGCGTGATACCGCGGCACGGATTCCTGCTTGAAGGTGTTTTCATGTTCTTCGTCGATGACGATCAATCCAAGTCGCGGGCAGGGAGCAAACACCGCGCTCCGCGCGCCGACTACCACCTGCACCTTTCCTGCCGCGATCTGCTGCCATTGCCAGTGGCGTTCGGAATCCGTCAGATGCGAATGCAGCACCGCCACGAAATCGAAACGGCGCCGAAATCGGCGAATGGTCTGCGGCGTCAGGCTGATCTCGGGGACCAGCACAATGGCCTGGCGGCCGAATTCCACGGCATGCCGAATGGCCCGAATGTAAACCTCGGTTTTGCCACTCCCCGTCACGCCATGCAGTAGCAGGGTCCGCGCGGTCGCCGCCGGGGCAACGTGCTGCGACGTATCCACGGTTGTACCGCGATGCTGCTTGTGTTCGATCGAACGGACAATGGCATCGAGCGCCCGTTGTTGCTGAGGAGATAACGCCAGATCGGCCTCGCGTTCCGTCGGCTTATCGGCAGGGGAGTGCGTCAGGCAGGTTTCGCGAATCGCCTGCACGATTCCCTTTTTCAGCAAGCCGTTGACGGGCGAAGTGCCACATTGGGCGGCAAGGGTCAATTCGTCGATTTTCAGAGGAACGCCCGCTTCCCGCAACACCTGCACGACGGCCCGTTGCTTGGCGGGCAGTTGCCGATCATCCCAGTCCGGCGGAAGCGGGGCCAGTTGCAGGTAGCGAATTTCGCGCGTACCGGCACTGTTCTTGACCGCCGCGGGGATCACGCCGTGCAGTACCTGCCCCCAACTGCAGAGGTAATAGTCGGCAATCCAGCGGGTCAGTTCGAGCATCCGCGAATTCACGAGTGGTTCGCGGTCGAGCACTTCCGAGATCGACTTCGGGGCGCGTCTACCCAACAGCGCTTCAGGGAGCCCCTGTTGCAGTCCCACGCAAAAACCGACCGTCGGTTTATCCCCCCGTCCGAAAGGAACCTTGACCCGTTGACCGGGGTGCAACATTTCACGCAAGGCATCGGGGACCAGATAGTGGTAACTGGTTTCCATGGGTCGACTGAACACAACCTCTGCGAACACGCAATCCCGCTGATCGGCGTGTTGCCATTTCAGATCGGCGGCATCCTGAAACAGATTTTGCTGTCGAGCCACGATAACGAGTTCCGAAAGTCCGAGTGCGAATAAAGGGGTGGGTACGGAATTCGCGTAGCGAAACCCGATGTGTATCTTAGGAATTCCGCCGGTCACGGTCATCCGCGTGGGACCAGATCGGGCAAGTTGGCCAGCGTGGCCTTACTTCCCGGTGGCTCCCGGACCACAGGGAGCACCTTGCAACTTGGTGGAAATGGGAAGATTGGCGAACGTATGCCTTCAAAACGGGAAGAATGGTCGCGTGGCGCGTTGAATTCGTTGAAATCCGCGGGATTGCTACTGGAATTGGTTTGCGGAAATGGGAATACTAATGTCGATGCATGAATTGACATCCGTGGAATCCTGATCAACGACCGCGACGAGGCAGGTTCCTTCCGCTTCGAGGTGGTGTTTCCAGAAAGACCGTCATGTCCGATCAGAGTACAAATACCATCATTCTGGAGGAATGTATCCGGCGGCTGAACGAGGGGGACTCCCTGGCACGTTCGGAGTTGTTGAACCTGACCTGCGACCGGATGCTGAAGTTGACGCATCGCATCAAGCAATCGTTTCCGGGTGTGGGACGCTGGGAGCAGACCGAAGACATCTGTCAAAACGCCAGTCTGAAATTATACGAGGCCTTGCATGACGTTTCACTGACGGATGCCCGGCATTTCTTTCGCTTGGCAGCCAAGAAAATTCGAGAGACTCTGCTGGATCTGGCCAGGCACTACCAGGGGCCGTTGGGAACCGGGGCCAATCACGCCACGATGTCACCACAATCACCCAACGAGAGTTTCGTGGCTAGCCCGCTGGAAGGGGCGGAATTGAGTTGCGACCCCCGGCGCATCGCGGAATGGACGGAAATGCATCGCGTGATTGAATCCCTGCCGGAAGAGTGCCGCGAAATGTTTGACCTGCTCTGGTATCACGAATTAACCCAGGAAGAAGTGGCCAAGTTGATTGGCTTGAGCACGCGGCAGGTCAAACGCCGCTGGCGGGAAGCCAAACTGTTGCTGGTCGAACGGATGAATGGGGAAACTCCCAGCATGACGTGACAAGGGTCTGCCTCGTAAATCCACCACGGGGCAACTTCCCCACGAATACCCGCTTCGCCTGGCTTGGCGCTTCGGTGAATTGCAGTGGCTGCGCGAACGAAACTGCGAAAAGCGCCCCAAGTTTTTGCCAGGCCGGTTGTTGCAACAACCCTGCAAGTGCAGTATCTCACGGGCAACGGGCCGCGGGTAAATCGGAAGTGTGCTTGAAGCATTCCCAAATGGGAACCTTCGGCGTATGATTCCAAGCCAAATCCATCTCCGCTTATTAGGGTGAGCCCAGGCGGAAAATTTTCCCCGTGCTAAAGCGTGCCTTTCGATTGCCTGCGGTTGTTGGGGTATGGAAGAGACAGGTTGTCCCGTCTTTTCCTTCGGCACGCATTAACCTTGCGACGTTCAGAGTTTCCATGAAACAGTCCGAACCTCCCCTGTCCAACAACGAGATCCTGGAAACCCTGTTGGATGAATGGGAAGAAGCCCTGGAACGGGGCGAGCATCCCGATCCGAAGGTTGTTTGCCGCGAGCATCCGCAGTTACTGGCTGAATTTATCGCCAAGACGGAAAAGCTGGTGAAACTGGAAGGCAAATTAAACAAGGATCAGCCTCCCAATCTGTTGTTCAGTCCGTCGGGTAAAAAGATGCCCGAACCTTTGCCCTGCCATGTAATCCATTGGCGGAGCCAGGTGGATCGCCTGGAATATCATGCGCACGGGGGTCTGGGGATCGTGTTTCGGGGTTTTGATCGCCAGTTGCATCGTGATGTGGCGGTGAAATTTGTCCGTGAACGTCGCCGTCAGAATCCCCTGGATGTCCAGCGATTTCGAGTGGAAGCGGAGATTACGAGTCGGTTGGATCACCCCGGCGTGGTTCCGGTGCACGGTTATGGATTGTCCGAAAACGGAGTTCCGTTTTACGCGATGCGGATGGTGGAAGGCCAGACACTTCAGCAGTGCATCGACGAATATCACCGCCGCCTGCGCGAGAAGTCCGATCCCTCGGAATCCTCGGTGGAATTTCGCAAGCTGCTGGCGGGGTTCATCAGCGTGTGCAATACGATTGAATATGCCCACAACCGCGGTGTGATCAATTGCGACATTAAGCCGGGCAATATCATGCTGGGGAAATATGGGGAAACGGTGGTCCTCGACTGGGGATGCGCGAAGTACGTGGGGAGTGCTGGCAAGGCGGAATCCGTGGGGGAGGAATCGCTGAAGCCGCTCTCGGATACAAACAGTTCCGAGCCCTCGGGCATCACGGGAGGCACCCCGGTGTATATGAGTCCGGAGCAGCACGCGCAATCGGACGAGATTGGCCCCGCCTCCGATATCTACGGATTGGGCGTGACGCTGTACCGGCTGATTACGGGGCAACCGGCCTTTTCTCCGGACTCCACGCTTTCGAAAATACGCGAGGCGGTTTTGTTCGGCAAGTATCGCAAGCCGACGGAAGTCTGCCCGTGGCTCTCGAAGGCCCTGGAGGCCATTTGCCTGAAAGCGATGGCACTCGCGCCGGAAGATCGTTATGCCTCGTCGGCGGAGTTGGCGCGCGATCTCGAGCGTTACCTGGCGGACGAGGAAGTCAATGCCTACGTGGAGCCTGTGTCACGGCGTGTGGCCCGTCTGATGCGTCGTCACCGGGGTGTGTCCCAGGTGCTACTGTTGAGCACCCTGATATTGATACTGGTCTCTTCGGTCTTTGCGGTGGTGATGGCTAAATCCGCCGCGCGGGAAGCCTATGCTCGGGGGCAGGCCACCCAGATGAGAAATTTATCGCTACAGCTGTCAGCGCGATCGGCGGCCACTTCGATGGCTCTAAGGATCAACGATGCCTGGCGCGTGCTGGAAATTGAATCCAGCATGAAGGTCCTGCAGGATGAACTGATCCGGGTGCAGGAGTTGACCGACGAGGCGGAATGGGACACCGTGCAACAGTGGCTGACGCAGCGGGCCAAACTTCGTGAACAGGCCACCGATGCGTCGACCTGGTTTTTATGCGATGCCGAAGGCCGTCAGATCGCCCGCTATCCGCTGATCGATACCGAAACCAGTGATGTGTACGACAGCATCGGCGAGAATTTCGCGCATCGGGATTATTACCATGGAAACGGGCGAGATCTGCTGATTGGTCAGCGAGGAGAGCCCTTCCATATCGAGCAGGTCCACATTTCCGCGGTGTATCAGAGCAGCAACACGTCCGATTTGAAGGTGGCGTTTTCCATTCCGGTCTGGTCCGAAGAGACGCCGCGACAATTTCTGGGCGTGCTGGGTTACTCCGTTGAACTGGGCCGTTTCGCGGTGTTGCAGGACGAAAGTGAACAAGAATCCTTGCAGCAGATTCCTGTCCTGGTCGATTTACGAAAGAACGGTCATGCGAATGGTGGCGCGCCCGAGCAGACCGCCGTGGCAGCGCGGGCGGACTCAAATCCCCAACCCCGTATGTTCGTGAACACCGGAGATGTGATCAATGCGGTGGACCTGTATGGAGTGGTGCTGCAACACCCGCGATTGAACACCCTCCTGAATGGTGTCAAGCCCGATTTGAAGTTGTTGCCGAAACTGGACGATCGGATGCTCGGCTTGATCGAAGAATCCCGCCGCTCCCGTATCGAGCAGATCAGGCAGACGGGCTTTGCGGCCCCCACGCGAGACGTACTGCTGGTCGAGCAGTTTCAAGATCCGTTCGATATGGACGCGACCGGCTCGGTCATCGCGGCTTGCGAACCTGTTTGTGTCGTGGGGCGCGAGGGAGACGCATTCAACACGGGCTGGCTGGTAATTATCGAGGAATTCGAGTCACTCAGGTCAAGCTCCCCGACACGCCGGGCACAGTAATCCCATTGATCCACGATGCCCGCACCGATGTGCTGCAACAGCGTGTAAAAAATGACGACCAGATGCAGCGTCTCGGCCGTGGGGAGCAGCGTCGTCGAGAGCACCAGCGCCACCCCGGTGTTACTCATGGCGGTGGAATACATCACGGACAGGCGTTCCGGCATCGACAATCTGCAGATGTGTCCCACGGCCCAGGCAGCCAGAAACAACAGGCTGCACAACAGAATGGCCCCCATCAGACTGACGAAAACAAGTCCGCTTTGTCCACCGCGGAGCACTTCCGGCAGAGAGACCGAACCGTTGGCATAGTTCAGCAGAACCAGGCACAGAAACGTGACCGTCTTCATCCGGAGCTTGCAGACAGCAGAGCCGTTTTTCAGCACCAGGCCTCGGCAAGTCATGCCGAACAGCGCGGGAATCACCACCCACATCAGAACGAAAGGCCCGGCATAGCCTTTCGCCAGAACATGATAATTCGCCGCAAAGGGTACGGCAGCGGCTTCGCCCGCCAACACCAACAGTCCGGGGACCAGCCAGGGACTTAGCAGCACGCTGAGGAGAATCAGCCACATGCTCAGCCCCACGTTCGCTTCCGAGTGATGCGACCAGCCCGCGGAGGAATTGGCCACGGGCATGATGGTGATCAAAATTAACCCCAGCAGCAGTTCATTTGCCAGGCGTCCCTGAAAAAAAAGACTCAGCGACAACGCCGACAGTATGGCGAGCGCCCCCGTGGTGAGCCGGATGGACATCCCCAGCGTGACGAGACGGTAATTTTTCCCGAGCCGGATCAATTCACTTAACGGGACCGACAGTCCCGTATTGAACAGCAGCAGGGCCAATAACAGGTTGACGGGTGTAGCCGATCCCACCCCCGGCGTCGCTCCGCTGTCCCACAAGCTGAACGCGCGCAGCCAGATCCCTCCCGCCGGCCAAAATGCCGCCAGAACGTAAGCCGAGGCGATCCCTGCCAGCAGATAACGCTGCAGGGCTCGTTCCAGCCAGATCCGAGATGGAGTCGGCGTCGCCATGGAGTCAATTCCGCTGGAGTGTCCAGCATGCGAAAGACAGGACGAAACGGCCACGGAGACTCATTTCAAACACAAGTGCGACCAACGGCTCACCAGGAATGGGTGACATAACCGAGCGTCGCATCCGTTCGCCGTCCTCATCCATGCCTGAAAGATAAACTACACAAATTCATGAAAATCCACAAAAAAACATCGGGCGCCCGGTTACTTGAGCGAACACCGGGCGGTGCGAGGGTCGCCAGAAAGTCGCGAAAATCCGATTTTTTTCGCACTTGTCGCGAAAACAGCCTGCCGTTCCCCTGAAGGACTACACAGAATAAGGGAACATCCCTGGGCAGAAAAGGGGATTTTTCACGAAACACAGTTTCGGTAGGCGTGGTGGGGCATGTTCGAGCGGGGAAAGGAGCAGACCCAACCGGGCTGTCCTGTAACAAACAAAGGAACACTCGCCTGGGACGAGTGCTCCCTAAACTACAGGACACAAATACACACACATTGTAACCAAGCCTGTTTCGAGGGCTCAGTCGACTCGGTGCGTGATCAATATTGACGAATTACCCCGTTCACGACACCCAGAATTTCGCAGTTGTTGGTGTAAATCGGTTTCAAGGTGGAATTGGCAGGTTCCAGGCGAATTCGGCTCGGTTCGCGATAAAAACGCTTCAGGGTTGCGTCCTGCCCCTCGACCAGGGCGACGACGATGTCGCCGTCCTTGCAGGTTTTCTTCTTTTCGACAATCACATAATCCCCTTCGGCGATGTGATCCTCGATCATCGAATCCCCCTTGACGCGGAGGCAGAAGTGGTTGTTATCGTCGAATAAGCCCGAGAAATCAACGCGTTCTTCCTGTTCGACCGCCAGGACGGGGCTGCCCGCGGCGATCTGCCCGGCCAATCGCATGGTTGTGGGCCGCATCTGCATTTGATCCGTTAATTGAATCGCGCGGGACATATGCGACTCGCGAGTGATCAACCCCTTGCGTTCCAAAGCCTTGAGATGACACATGACCCCGTTGGGGGAGCGGATCCCGAAATGATTCCCAATTTCACGCACCGTCGGGCCGTACCCGCGGTTCATGATTTTATCCTTGAGAAAATCGTAAATGGCGGACTGTTTTTCCGTAAGAGGCGGATGTGCCTTGCTGACCATGACATGCTCCTGACTATCTGATTTTGTTCGACAAATTCCGGCCCACATTCAAAAAAAGTGGGAAATTCAGGCCCGCCTGCAGTGGACAAGTACTGAAGAACGCATTTTCCGGCATTTCCTGGGCTCATTTTGCGTGTACAGAAATGTTTCTGTAGTGATACTACTAATATACTCGTGTGTATAAATCAAGGCAAGAGGCCGATTTTGTATAGAAAAAACCAGGAGCATAAAAGTTTATCTGACGAATTCTGTCATACGAACTACTCCTTCACGTCAGTTCAACAAAAAACGGCAGCAAATCCGCAGGGGAGTTGCTGCCGTTGACTTAAACTGAACAAATATGTCGTCGCAGTGGACTAGGGTTACCGCACCGAGTCACTCCCGTGGACGCGGGCGTGTCTCGGCAAAACCAGACGATCTGCCGGGGAAAATAGTACGGCGCTAGTGCTACGCATCAGGCCCGAGTGAACTCAGGTACCGTTTGCGACAAGACTGCGTAACTGCTCCCGGGTGACATGCGTGGAAAGGACCTTACCTTCCCGATCGATCAGCCAGTAACTGGGAATCGAATAAATTCCGAACTGGCGTGCCACAGGCTGCGCAGCCCCCTGCAAGGCGGCATCGGGATAGAAGATGTGGTGCCCGGGAAGTTGCTGGGCTTCCACGAACTGGCGGACACTTTCTTCATGGGTGTCGAGATTGATCCCGAGCAGCTGGCACCCCGACTGGCGACACAATTCCTGGATGAGAGGCAAATCTTCGAGGAATGCGCTGGAACGCGAGGACCAGAATGCAATCAGCACCGGCTTACCAGCCAATTGGCTCAGGTGAATCGGCGTGCCGTTCAAGGTCGGTCCCTGCAGTGGGATCTGCTTTCCGATCAGGTTCAGCCGCTGCAAGGCCGCTTCCGCACGCTCGATAAAGGGAGAATCGGGAAAATTCTGTTGAATGAACGTGTAACATTCAATGGCGGGCAGGATGAGCTGCTGCTGCTCGCAAAATTCCGCTGCACTCGTCAACTGGACGATGGCACGCGCCTCTTCCGCGGGAAAATTAACTCCGAAAAGTTTCGCTTGCAGGACATACTCTCCCACCCAGGGAGACTGGCGGCCTTCCCGCAGGGCCATGGACTGCGCCAGGCGAACCACCCCCGCAGCCGCAGTGGCAGCGGCCGTTGACCCCGGATGTTTCTCCGCCAGGGCAGAGGCATCCTGGTAGATGGCATCGAGACTGACACGATCCCCCGCCAAGGCCAGATTCAGTCGGGCGTCCACCAGTGAATGCACGGCGGCGTTGAACACCAGTTCTTTTTCAGGCCGGGAATGGGTTTGGGAGATGGCATGCGTCGCCAGGGCGACAATCCGACGATTCTGTTCGTCGCTGAGGGTGGCCTGCTTCCCGGCATTGCCATCCGCCAGTTGAGCCTTACGGGCCTCCGCAAGAATGGCGGCGATTTGTCGAATATCCCATTCCGGGGTTCCGGAGGACAATTCGCTGGCAGGGGAGGCGCCGGCGGTTTTGTTACGAACGTTATCGGCCTGGGCGGTGACATCCAGATTGTGTGTTTGTCGACTGGAAGCGGTCTGAACATGCAGGACGCGCGGTTGCACGTCGTCCGAATCGGCGATCCGCGGGTTTTCTGCCTCGTCCAGGGGATGTTGTGCTTGCTCCTGATTATCGGGCCAGTTAAGGTTTTGCGCCTGAGGTTCGGGGGTCGATTGATTACACCCCGCGATCCAGAGTGTAATCCCAACGGCAACCGCAGGCGTCCACGTCCCATACCAACAGTGGCGACGCAGTTCCGCGGTCGAGAATGTATTTTGCTTCCGTGCACAAGTCATATCCGTGTCTCCCATCCTAACCGCGGATGCCTGCTGGAGAAAAGTTGATTTCGCCCCGTGAAAGTTTCCCCGCCCACCGCGCAAGCGAAAGTCGATTTTGCGGCGGCAAGCTGTCAATGCCCCTCTGTAATTTGCTCTCAATCGGCCGGGTTGTATGATACATCGGGGAAACGAGTCAAGATGAGTGCGTGCGGAGGGTTTTCGGCACGCGGATTGCGGTGATTACCCAGCGGAAACCGCATACGTGCGATTGAGGGAAACTGGAATAACCATGGCCGGTGGAACAGAGCGGATTTTGTTCGTAACCGGGAAACTGGCGGAATCCTCGCTGCGGCAGGTACTCGGCGAACTCCGTGAGCGGCAAGCGTTTGAGCTGGACGTTGCGGTACTGGGCATCAATGTGGCGGCATTGATGCATGTGAAATGGTTACTGCAAAAACTCGATGTGCCTCCCGGGATCACCCGGGTCCTTCTGCCGGGCTGGTGTCAGGGGGACTTGTCGCTGCTCGAAGCGAAGCATGGCATTCCGTTTGAGCGGGGGCCCAAGGATCTGCGCGAGCTCCCCCGTTATTTTGATCAACAGCATCAGCGGCAGGTTGATTTGTCGCGGTACGATATCGAGATTATCGCCGAGATCAATCACGCGCCGCTTCTGGAGCGCCACGAATTGCTGGCCCAGGCGAGGCGGTATCGTGAACAGGGAGCGGACCGGATCGACTACGGCTGCGTTGCGGGGACGGGATCGCCCGCAACGGCGGAGCACATTCGCCTGCTGGTGAGCGAAGGGTATCGGGTCTCCATTGACAGTTTTGATCGCCAGGAAGTGGAACAAGGCGTGGCTGCCGGCGCGGATCTCGTATTGAGCTGCAACTCCACCAATGTGGACTGGTTGAGCCAGGTCGATGCCGAACTTGTGGTGGTGCCGGATGATTTCCATGATGTTGCCTCGATGAATCCGGTCATCGACCGGTTGCAAGCCTCGGGGCGGGCAATCCGGCTGGACCCGATCCTCGAACCAATCGGTTTTGGCTTTTTCCGCTCGCTGCAGCGTTATGCGCGCACGCGAGAACTCTGGCCCGAGCATCCCGTGTTGATGGGCGTGGGTAATGTGACGGAACTTTCGGAAGTGGATTCCGCCGGCGTGAATTTCCTGCTGATCGCCATTTGCCAGGAATTGAATATTCACAGTGTGCTCACCACGCAAGTGATTAACTGGGCCTGCGACAGTGTGCGGGAAATTGCCGTTTGCCGACGACTGATCAAATACGCGCTCGATCAACGCCAAATCCCCAAACATCTCGATTCCAGCCTGGTGCGTCTGCGTGATCCCTATTTGTATGCCCACACGGCCGAGGAGTTGTCGCTGCTGGCGAGCCGGTTGAAGGACCCCAACTTTCGTATTTTCGCGGAACAGGCCGGGTTGCATCTGATGAATCGGGACGGGCACTGGCAGGGGACGGACCCGTTTGATCTGATGCGTCGGGCACTGGCGGCGAGTTCGATTGATCCGGCCCATGCGTTCTATCTGGGCTACGAACTGGCCCGCGCGGAAACGGCGCGGCAACTGGGCAAGCAGTATGTGCAGGACGAGCCCTTGCGCTGGGGGAATTTGACGATGGAAAAATCCTCCCGAGCCGATCGCCATGCGTTTCGGGAGTGTGGTCTCCAGGGTGAAGGAGGCAATCCCTGATGTATCGGTCTCCCCTGCCCTACGCGCTTTCGCCGATGCAAGCCTTGCAGGCATTGGCGGATTTGCGCTGGCCCGTGTTGCTGGAAAGCGCGCGATTTCACCCCGAGCGGGGCCGCTATTCGTATCTTGCGGCGGATCCCGTCCACACCTGGACACGAAGGACGGCGAACTATGGCGACGAACCTTTCGCGGAATTGCGTCTGGCCCTGCGAGAGACTGCGCCCGCGCGCCGTTTGTTGGATGGTCCCCCCTTTCAGGGAGGGGTGATCGGCCTGTTGAGTTACGAGCTCGGTCACTGCTGGGAGCAACTCCCGCGAGTGCCGGCCGACGACTTCACCACACCTCCGCTCGTAGCGGGTTTATACGACTGGTGCCTTTGCTGGGACCATCTTCGAAGGGAAACCTATCTGCTGGCACCGGTCGATCTCGCACGAGGGGAAGGGGAGCCGAGCCGCTGGCGGGACGTGCTGGAACGCCTCGAGAGGCTGCAAAGTGATGCCCGTCAGCAACACTTCAATCGGGAAGTGCCCCCTGCCTCCACGGAATCGAGCGGTTATCCGGCTTGCGGCAGGACTTACGAGGAATACATTCGTGATGTGGAGCGCGTGGTCGAATACATCCGGGCCGGCGATATCTATCAGGCGAATCTCTCCCGCAAATTGCATTATCCTTTTCCGCGGGGGCCGGTCGCTTTGTACGAGGAATTGCGGCGTGGGAATCCGGCCCCCTTTGCTGCGTATTTTCAGCCCGCAGCCCACTGGGCCGTGGTCTCCGCCTCTCCGGAACAGTTCCTGCAAGTCGACCAGGGACGCGTGGTGACACGCCCCATCAAGGGAACCCGCCGACGCTGGCCCGCCGGCGACCTCGATCTTCTGCAGGGAGTGGAACTGCGGGCATCCGAAAAGGACCGTGCGGAAAACACCATGATCGTCGATCTGTTGCGGAACGATCTGTCGCGCGTGTGCCAACTCGGGAGTGTCGCCGTTCCCCGCTGGTGCGAACTGGAAACTTTCGAAAAGGTACACCACCTGGTCTCGGAGGTTTCGGGACTGCTGCGTCCCGATGCGGATCTCTGGGATCTGCTGGCCGCCACATTTCCCGGAGGATCCATTACCGGGGCACCCAAAATACGAGCGATGGAGATCATCGCGGAACTGGAAGGAGTCGCCCGTGGTGCCTACTGCGGTTCGCTGTTTGCCGCCGGTTGGGGGGGGAGCTTGCAGTCCAGTATTCTCATCCGCACCCTCACCTGGAAAAACGGCTGGGTCCAATGTCCCGTTGGCGGTGGAATCGTCGCCGACTCCAACGCGGAAGATGAATACCGGGAAACGGTTCATAAGTCGGCAGGGTTGATTGTGGCGCCGAATTCCGAGGCGTTAGGCGTTAGGCGCAGTGGCGGGACATCCATCGAACAAAGGAGCAGTTAGCGCAGAGGCGGAGAGACGCAAAGACGCAGGGAAATTGTGAAATGCCCTGCTTGTCCCTGGCGGCTCTGCGTTACGTTTCAAGACGGGTAATGTCTGGACTGTTTTGACTCGCCTGGCGGAATTAAAACCCATCGCGAATTACTGCTCTGCTGGGCGGGAGGGGGTGTGCCGGAGTTCGATCGCGCGGAAGGAATTGCCAGGGGCCAGGGGACGATCCTCACAGACTTTGAGAGGCAGACCCGCGGCGATCTCCTCGAATCGGCGGTTGATGTCGGTGCCGAAAACGCGGGTCAGCAGATTGATAATTCGGCGAATCGGACGGGGCTGAGCGCTCTCGGCGAGAAACTTATCGAACACGAGTATTCGTCCGCCGGGCTTGCATGCGCGGACGGCTTCCGCCAGGCAGGGAACCGGTTCGGGCACCACGCTAAGGATCAAGGCGAGCACCACCAGGTCGAATTCTCCCTCCACGCACGGGAGTTGTTGGGCATCGCCCTGAATGAACTGGACACCGAGATTGCGGCCCGCCCGGTTGTGATCCTCCGCCCGGCGGCGGGCAAGTCGCAACATCGAGGGACTGAGATCGATTCCGGTCACCGTGGCTCCCGCGGGAAGGTAATCCAGATCGATACCGGTTCCCACTCCAACCAACAATACCCTTTCCCCCGCGACGGGTTCGGCCATTCGCCAGAGAAGTTCGCGTCCCCTGCGATAGGGAGGCAACTGAATCAATCCGTTGTAGACCAGCGACCAGCCTGCATAGATCACCCGGTTCCAGGCATTGCGGAAGGGTGTCACGCAGTGAGATCCTAATCAGGTCGACATGGCTGGGCAGGGTTCCGAAAGGAGCACGGCAGGGAATTAACCGAGAGCCAGCACCCCTTCACCGCAGAAGTCGGGATTGCCGAAGCGTTCGATGTGATGTCCATAACCATGGGCCAAGGCCATCAGCAATCTGTTGTGGGCCACATTCTTCAGTTTCAGCGAGCGCCCCATTTTGAACCCGAGGCCACCGCCGATCATGACGAAGGGGATATCGTTCAGGGTATGGGAATTCCCCTTGCCCAGTTCGTTCGTCCAGATGACGGTGGTGTGATCGAGCATCGTCCCCGAGCTTCCGGGTTCCGGCGTTTCCGCCAATCGTTTGACGAGGGAGGCGATCTGCTCGGCATACCAGGTGTTGATTTGAGTCAGTTTTTCCTGGGCTTCCTCGGCGCTGTCGGGTTCGTGGGAGAGCGTGTGATGATTGTCTTCGATGCCGAGCCAGCGCATTTTGGCCTGTCCCACGGAATTTGTGTATTGCAAGGTCGCAATGCGGGTGAAATCCGCCTGGAAGCTGTTGAACATCAGATCAATATTCATTTGGCTGATTTTGGGCATGTTGTCGTTCTCTTCGCGTATGCCGAGTTCCAGTTGCGGAATGGCATGCCCGATGCCCGGCCCCTGATTCTGCTGCAGTTCGCGTTCCATTTCGCGGACGAAGGTGGTCTGCTCTTCGAGCAATTGACGATCCTCGGTGGAGACGAGGGACCGGACCTTGTTCAGATCCTCCTGCAGCACGTCGAGAATACTGGCCAGATTTTCGCGATCCTTCATTTCGCCATACATTTTTGCGAACATCTGGTAGGGATCGTCGATGGGGGTGATCGGCTTGTTGGGGCCGGCATACACCATGCGTGTCCAGGTATCGGCCCGTTCGGGGACCATCACGCCAAATTCGAGCGAACCAAACCGCGTGCGCGTGGCCGGATTCTGCTGCAGAACGTTCTTGATTTCCTGATCGATGGACAAGCCACTGGCCCAACCGGCGGGCGTATGCGAGCCTCCCTGGATATTTCCGGGATAGAGTTCGGAACCCGTCAGCAGACACCCCATGCCGCGCATGTGACTGTCGCCATCTCCCTTGATTTTGTCGCAGATGCCATTCAGAACGAGCATCCGATCCTGATAGGGGGCGAATGGTTCGAGAATACGCTTGAGGGTGAATTGTTCGCCTTCTTCCTCGGGCCAGAAATTCTTGGGCACAATCCCGTTCGGGCTGAAGACGATCACCAGCCGCTGCTTGCGGGAGGTGGTGTTGGCAAACCCCAGGCTGGCCAGGTTGCCCAGAAAGGGAAGCGTGGTGGCGGCCAAACCGAGATGACGCAGAAATTCGCGGCGGGAAGTGACTTGGTACATGGTCAACCTCGTATATTCAGGTGGGTCGGATCGGTGAGGGCAAAACGGGGAAAGCAGTGTCTAACAGTGTATTTATTGATATTTGATTATATCAACTATCGGTCAATATCGAAGAGGATTTCGAACGCCTCCTCAATTTTTATTTTTTTCCTTGATAATCCGTGCCTGCAGGGTGGATTGTGTGGCAATTTCCGCAAACAGATCACGCATGTGAAAGTTGTTTTTCACGAAACTTTCCTGCAGTTTTGCGTGAGTTTCCGGTCCAAAGGCCTGCACCGGCTGCTTGGTGAGGTACTGAAACAGTTGCTCCGTGAAAGCGGCGTGCGCCTCTGGATTGCCGACCAGAAACAGTGCCAGTTGACGCGCCCCGGTGAAGCGATGTTCAGACCCATTGCGATCCAGGTAAATCCCGCTGGCATCGACGGTTTTCCCTTGATCCTGAGCACGGAAACGCCCGGCGGCATCGAAATTTTCGAGAGAAAACCCGAGGGGGTTAATCATGCCGTGGCAGGCGGCACACATGGTTTCGGCCGTTTGCTGGACAACCCGTTCCCGCGTGGTGAGTCCGGGGAGCAGATCCACCGGAGTGGGGGCAATGGCAATCGGAGGGGGCTTGAGAAACCGGCCCAGCAGACTGCGTGCCAGAAAGACGCCGCGATGGATCGGGGAACTGGCTTCCTCGTAGGCCAGTCCTGCCAGCAGGAAGGGATGGGAAACGAGGCCTGCCCGGTTTTCGGGATCGAAGTTGACCTTCTGGAAATCGGCATTTTCGGGGAGGTCGACGCCATAAAAGCGAGCCAGGCGACCGTTAAGAAACGCTTCTTCGGACAGGAGCAGTCGTCGATAATCGGAATCGGGACTCCACACCACGTCGTCGATAAACAGTTCCAGGGACGTGCGTAAATCGGCGGCGAGATTTTTGTCGAATTCCGGAAAACTGCGAGAGGACTTCGACAGTTCATGAAAATGGTCGAGTTGCAACCATTGCTGGAAGAAGCCCTGCATCTTGGCGCGAGCCCGGGGATGTTGCACCATCCGCCGCGCCTGGGCGGCGATTTGTTCCTGGTTGCTCAATTGCCCATCGCGAGCCGCACGCAGCAATAGTTCGTCGGGAAGGGAATCCCACAGGGCCAGGGCGAGCCACTCGGCTGCGCGATAGTCATCGAATTGTTCGGAGGCGGACCCCGGAAAGAGAAAGCGGGGGGATTTCAACGTGAGCAACATCACACGCTTGGTGGCCATGAAGGGATCCTGCGTGGCCGCGAACTGACGATCCACGAACAAGGCCCGCTGCTCGCCGGACAAGGGGCGTCGCATGGCTCGTCCCGCGAATTCATAGCAGAATTCCCGCAATTTTTCGGCCCGCTGTTCGGCTTGCTGGTCGCCCGGTTTGGGGAGCTTGGCGTATTCGTCGATGCGTTCCATCATTTTGTCGGCGAATTCAATCGCGGCGTACGTGGTGGCATCGTTCCATTCCTTGGAAACAGACACGCCACGTTCGTAGCCGACGCTTTTGTCGTCGGGGGGGAAATCCCGCTGCACCAGCAATGAGTAGTTGAAATTATTCGGCGACAACAGCCTGGCGGGAATCGTTTCGTCGGTACCGTGAGGGCGTTTCCACTTGAGCCGCGCCGAGGCCGTCTTCTCCGTTTTGGCCTTGGAGAATTCCAGCCGGAGCGGATAGACGCGGCCCCCCAGCAGAAACAAGGATTCGCGGTATTCCGTTTGATCCCCCGATTTGACCCGGGCATCGATCAAGGGGAGACGCATATCGTTCAACCAGAGTTGACCCGCATTTTCGGATTCGAAAACAATGTCGTACCAGCCGGTCTCGGGGGCCAGCACGCCTCCGCGCCATTCGATGCTGAATTCCTCGGGATCGATCTCCGCTCCGGGACCGACTTCCCCAAATTGGAAATCGACGGTGGCATCCTGGCGTTCGATCTTGAGATTTTCCTTGGTACGTCGGCGGGTCGTGTAATAACGCGCCTGCAAGCCGCGTTTGTCATCCCAGTTCCCTTGCCAACTGAAGCTCGCGGCCAGATCGGTCAGGCAGTTGCGATATTGCCGAACCGTCAGCCGCGACAAATCGATTTGCGGGGGACGATTACGCACCTGGGCAAATACGGAATAGAACTCATGGTGAATGTATTCCGCCACCTTTTCCGCATCCGCTCCCTGACATTTTTCCGGCGCCCCCTCGGGCATGGTGGCGGTGATGTAGGCTGTCAGTTCCTTGACCGAAAGATCGCCCACCAGCGGTTGCGGGTACGACTGTTCCACCCCCTGGCCTTTATCGCCGTGACAGGATGCGCAGTGAGCAACATACACGGCTCGCCCCGGATGTTCCTCGGCGCGGCCCGCGGCACAGATGCCCGCGAACAGTCCCAAGGCCAGCAAGGAACCACGAACAGTCGTTAAACACCTCGGGATGGTATTCATTGCAGTTGTCTCGCAGGCAGGAAAACGCGGGGCAGGATTCGCGGAGGCTGGACCTCGGAATGATTTATTTTAGACAGACCAGCCACCTCTGGTCAAACACATTGTGGACAGATTTATCCTCTTTTGTTCGGAGAAGTGTCGCCTGGTTATTCATGTCACGTATTATCATTAGCATCATGCCGGTCGAGATCGGATAAATGGGGCTGGGGCGTTTTTTACGGGTAAAGGTTGGTCCGGAAATTCACCGCTGTGGACGCAGAGGAACACGGAGTCTGTCCCACTGCCAATGCACCATTCACAGTGTTCCGCAATATGGTTCCGCATCATGAAATCCAAAGCCGTGCCAACACGAAGAGAGAGACAACAACGCAACCCTCCGCGTTCTCTGCGGTGAATACTTAAAATTCGTTTGCAAATGCTGGGATTCGTCCCAGCCTGCGACACTGCTGTCTTTGGAACTCCACGGGGAGCCAAGGTACGCTCGGCGTACGATACGAAAAGAGACAAGCCGGGGGCGAGGCGACGGGCTGCTGTTGCGGTGGCTGTGCCAAGTCTATAATACGGGATTGGTCCAGGACGGGGCGTGCAGCCTTGTAGCAGTTATCCCGTTTCCGCCGCTGGTTGCCCGAACCTCCACGAGGTCAGCATGTTTCGGTTTGCCATACAGAATGTGTTGAGTCGCCCGATGCGCACGGCACTGGCAGTGCTAGGTATGACGGTCGCCATCATGGGGATGGTCAGTTTGTTCTCGATCGCGGAAGGACTGACGCAGGTGATCGGCAACACGTTAAGCCGGGCACCGGGATTGGTCGCGATGCAACGAGGCGCGCCGATACCACTCTTTTCGACATTACCCAAATCCTGGCTGCTGGAACTGGAGTCCCTTCCAGGGATCAGCGCGGTTTCCCCGGAATGCTGGGCACGGGCGAATGTGATCGAGGGAAAGGTGGTGGTGTCTCCCCCGCGGTTGCTGTGTGGTTCGGACATTCGCCGTCGCAACCAGTTGCAGACGGGAATCTACCGGGAGGACATCGTGGCGGGACGTTACCTGGGCGATGCTGACGTGGGGACGCTGAATTGCGTGGTCAGTCGACAGATCGCCGAGGAGCACGGGAAGCATGTGGGAGACGTGCTGGAGGTGAATGGATACGAATTGACTCTGGTGGGGATCTATTACACGGGTTCCCTGCTGCTGGACGTGGCGATCATTCTGGACGATGGTCGATTTCGCGAGATGGCGCGATTCGATGCGGAGACGGTTTCGAGTTTTTATATCGAGCAGGATGGTACCGCTTCGGATGAAGAACTTCTGTCGCGCATCCTGGACCATTTTCGGGGACGTGGGCCGCGATCGTGGCAGGCAGGGGCGTTATTGACGGGAGGGACGGGCAATCCGCTGTCGGACATCGCGCGAGTGCTGGATCGAGCGATCAAGGAATTGGGGCGACCCGCCGAGGGCCCCGAACAGGCTGGGAGGGGGTCGAGGGAATCTCCGCCCGATTCAAAACCGACAGCCAAAGCGGGCAGTGGCAAGTCGGAATCGTCGGTCGAAGACGATCCGATGGAGGTGCGTCTGGCAGCCGACTGGGCAGGTCGCATCGACAAGTTCGCAGAAGACCTGGACCTGGCCTTGTGGCTGCTGACGAGTCTGGGAGTGTTTATCGCGCTGGTGAGTGTGATCAACACGATGTTGATGAGTGTGACGGAGCGGATTGGCGAATTTGGGATCCTCCGCGCCAATGGCTGGAGCAAGCTCGACCTGATGCAGTTGATCGCCTGGGAAAGTTTTCTGCTGGGGATTTCCGGCGGGGCGTTGGGCTGCCTGTTGGGCTGGAGCCTGACGATCGTGGTGAATGCCGCCTATCCCCACCGCTTCAATTTGTTCGCGAGTCCATCGTTACTGCTGTTCGCGCTCGGATTCAGCGCGGTGCTGGGGGTCGTGAGTGGCCTGTACCCTGCGCTATGGGCGGCGCGGTTAAATCCGATGGAAGCCATTCGGCGGAATTAACGGGGCAGTCCTGGAAGGGCCAGGTCAGCGGGCACTGATTGCCTGGGCGAGGGGACGCAGAATACGTTCAGTGACAATGTCATCGAGGATCTGATCGGAATCATGGCGGAGTTCAGCCAGAATCTGCTCGTAGGAACTTTCCGGGGGAAGGCTACCATATTGTCGCACGGTGAAATAAATGCTGATTGGTTCTTCGTTGAAATCGCCGCGTCGGACCTGATACGCACTCGTGCGTGTTTCCACTAGAATGCGTGCCTGCCGCCGGCAGGATTCATCCAGGGCGATCGTGATCGAGGGCTCGAAATTCAGTACCTGCGCCTGGGGAATTTCGCGAAAGGCCCCGCCTAGCGCGCCTCCCCCCAGAACTTCCGCGATCAGTTCATCGTGATTCCCGCGATAACTGAAGTCGAAGCCGACCATGAAATCGAGCGCCTCGCAATCAAGGGGGCTGACGGAGAGCATATAGGGAATGAGTTTCAGCACCAACTCGTGCTGTTCCAGGGCATCCTCGGGCGAAGCGGGATTCACGCAACCGCTGCAAATGCGCCGGGATTCAATGCAGAGCCAGCGATGCATGGAGCGATCCTTGTCCTCCTCGAGCACAAAATCGCCATTTTCGCGGGTGTAGAAGTTGCGCATGGAAGGATATTGCTTCTGGACGCGTTCGAAGAAACCCAGAATGGTTTCTCGCGAGGAAGGAAGGGCCATCTCCGTATTCAGATTCACGTTGATGAAGAAATCATCAGCGATATTTGCATAATCGGGAGACATGTTCATTCCTTTGCGAACCGGGGACGGGATATGCCATGAGGGAATTATAAGGGACCGATCCCCTTCGGTAACAGGCTTCCTGGAATTTGATCCGGAATTTTCCAGCGTCGGCGAAAGGCAATGCCTCCAGAGCCTGACATGCGGGGCCGCGGACTGGTTCGCCTGGCCACCGGGCGATACAATTCCCACGGGAGAAAAGCCCCTGCCCCCGCCCGGACTGAATGAAACCCGCCGGAGAGAACAAGCATGCAGCACTCGCGTGACCAGTCCCCGTCCGACTCCTTCCGTGCCAGTTTGTTCGAAACCGAATTAGGCTGGATCCTACTGGCTGGCCGCGCCGGGAAAGTCTGCTCGGTATCGATCGGATACGACAGTCCCGCCGAAGCCTGGCAACACCTGCGGCAGCGCGGGGCGATATCGTGCGACCTGTCAGCAATCGAGGAGTGTTCAGTCGACTGGCATCCACAGGCGCGTCAGGCAATTCAGGACTATACCCGCGGGCTCACTGTCGATTTTTCAGAGATCGCGTGCAACCTGTCTGGCATGACCCAGTTCCAGCAGCAAGTCCTGCGGACGGTGCGGGAAATTCCCCGGGGGGAGGTCCTGACGTACGGCGAAGTGGCCCGGCGGGTGAACAGGCCCGCGGCCGCGCGAGCCGTGGGGGCCACGATGGCCCGAAATCCCGTGCCACTGATCATTCCCTGTCATCGTGTCATTGGGGCGTCTGGTCAACTCGTCGGCTTCTCCGCTCCCCGAGGCATCGTGCTGAAACAACACCTGCTGGACATGGAACAGAGCACTCGGGCAGAACTGGGCATGTCGGCACGCTAACAAACGGAGCAGGCAGACCGGAGGAGTGTTGACATCGAAGTTGATTGATTTCATAGTGAATACGAAAGGAAGTCCTGCCCCGCGCGGTCGATACGCGCGAGATATCACACCTCTTGCCCCTGCCGAGAAACGCCATGCGAGACGCAGTGCCACGTCGAGAATTCCTGTCCCGGGCCGCCACGGGATTGATGGCGACCCCCTTGCTGTGGACGCACCCCGTCGGTTCAGCCCGCGGTCAGGAGCAACCAAAGTTTACCTGGCACGACGTGCGTGACTGGGGCGTGGAAGGAAAAGGCTGGCAGGAGACGGCCCGCTATTTCGATCGTCTGCCCGCCAAGGCGGAAAGCTTGGTACGTCCTCCTGTCTGGAATTTGAGTCGGCATTCGGCGGGAATGGTGGCCCATTTCCGTACCAACGCGCGCGAGATCTGGATTCATCATAAGGTCACCTCTCCCAGCCTGGCGATGCCTCACATGCCTGCCACGGGCGTGAGCGGGGTGGACCTGTATGCCCGCGACGATGCGGGACAACTCCGCTGGTTGGCCGTCTCGCGTCCGAGCGCCCAGGAAATGCAGACGCGATTGATCGCCGATCTGATACCAGGGGAACGCGACTTCGCGGTTTATCTCCCGTTGTACAACGGAACCGAGTTCCTCAAGATTGGCGTACCCGACGGGGGCACGTTCACGCCAATTCCCCCGCGTACGGAGAAACCGCTGCTGTTTTATGGGACTTCCATCACGCACGGTGCCTGTGCATCGCGTCCCGGCATGCCCCACCCGGCAATTCTTGGGCGCCGCCTCAACCGGCCTGTCATCAATCTGGGCTTTTCCGGTAATGGGAAAATGGAACCGGAAGTCGGTGCCCTGCTGGCCGAACTCGATCCTGCGGTGTATGTCCTCGATTGCCTGCCCAACATGGTGGAAAAAGAGGTCGCCGAGAGAGCCGAACCACTCGTGCGCCAGCTGCGCGAGGCCCATCCGCGAACCCCGATTCTGCTAGTGGAGGATCGGACCTATGCCAATACCCCTTTCCTGAAGTCTCACCAGATGCGTCATGCGGGGAGTCGGGCGGCCTTGCGTCAGGCGTTCCAGAATTTGAAATCCGCGGGCGTGGAGGGGGTGCACTATCTGGCGGGCGAGGTTTTGCTGGGCGAAGACCGCGATGATACCACCGATGGTTCTCATCCTTCCGACCTGGGTTTCATGCGGCATGCGGACGCCTTCGAGCCGATTTTGAAACCGCTCATCGCACAGGAAACACGGTAGTGATCTGTCACAATATAATTTTGGGGCTGTGTGCCACTGGCTTTGTCAATGTAACCCCATGTTGACGAGCAGCTTACAAGGCACTGGCAGAACTCGTAGCACCCGAATTCCCAGGCCTGACAATGCAGAAGGCACATTCCGCGTAAACAGGGCGACATCGATGTTGAACAGGACTTTCGAAAAGACCGCCGTCATTCCCGGTAGCTGCCTGGCCGTCTTGTGCTGGCTGAGCGGCTCGCTGCCGACGGAAGCGGCGGAACCAACGCGATCACCCGATTTCAACACAGAAATCCGGCCCATACTGTCGGAAAATTGCTATTACTGCCACGGCCCGGACGCAGACAATCGGAAGGCCGATTTGCGTCTGGACGATCGCCGCTCCGCCCTGGAATCGCTGGCGATTGTGCCCGGAAAACCCGAGGAAAGCGAGTTGATCAGCCGCCTGGAGTCGACCGACCCGGAGTTGGTGATGCCTCCGCCGCATGCCAATCGCACCATCACGCCGCGTCAAAAGGAACTGCTCAAGGAATGGATTGCCGCCGGTGCCGATTTCCAGGAGCACTGGGCGTTCAAGCCGCTGACGGACATTCCGCTGCCACGCATCGCGGGGATGCCGGAAGCAGAGTTGAATCCGGTGGATGCCTTTGTCCTCGAACAACTCCACGCACGGAACTTGAAACTCAGCCCTCCCGCCCGCAAGGAGACGCTGATCCGGCGCATCACCTTCGACCTGACGGGACTGCCACCGACCCTGGAACAGATCGATGCCTTCGTGGCCGATGCTTCCCCCGACGCGGTCGAAGACCTGGTGGATCGCCTGTTTGCCAGCGAGCACTACGGCGAACGGATGACCAGCGAATGGCTGGACGTGGCCCGCTACAGCGATTCCTACGGCTACCAGGTTGATCGGGACCGTTTTGTCTGGCCGTGGCGCGACTGGGTAGTCCGCGCGTTTAATCGCAACATGCCCTATGATCAATTCATCACCGAACAACTGGCGGGAGACTTGCTCCCCAACGCCACCGATGACCAGATCCTTGCAACCACGTTCAACCGGTTGCATCCGCACAACGTGGAAGGGGGCTCGGTCGCGGAGGAATTCCGAGTCGAACACATCGCCGACCGCACGCAAACCTACGGCACGGCCTTTCTCGGCTTGACGCTGGAATGTGCCCGATGCCATTCGCACAAATACGATCCCTTCTCCCAAACCGAATATTACCAGCTCTCCGCGTTCTTCGATAACATCGACGAAGCGGGCCTGATTTCGTTCTTCACCGATGCCATTCCCACACCCACGCTGCTGCTGGCATCGGAAGAGCAGAAGCGGCAGCGCGCGGACCTAGAAGCAAAAATTGCGGCGGCGGAACAACAGCTCGAACAGCTCAACAGCCGCGACACCGAACACTTCCGGGACTGGCTGAAATCCAGACGGAACGAGCAGACAAAACCCGCGACGGAATCCCCCTGGAAGCCCAGCGATCCGGCAGCCACTGGGCAGGATCAGCCCCCCGCTCACCCGTTGATCCCCGGGCGGATCGCGGAATTGACGTTCGAGAATTTCGATGCCGGGCCAAACAAGTTAGTCCCCGGAAGGTTCGGCCAATCCATTCAATTGACGGGGGACGACGCCGTCCCGTTGAAGGTGGGAAACTTCAAGCGTTACGAACCGTTTTCGATTTCCCTGTGGCTGAATACGCCGGATGTCAAGGAGCGGGCCGTGGTCTTCCACCGTTCCCGCGCCTGGACCGATGCGGCCAGCCGGGGATATGAACTGCTGATCGAAGAGGGGCGGCTTTCCGCGGCACTGATTCATTTCTGGCCAGGCAATGCCATCCGGGTGCAGACACGCGACGCCATACCAACCGGGACCTGGTTGCACGTCGTGCTGACTTATGATGGTTCCAGCCAGGCCAAGGGTTTGCGGCTATTCCTCAATGGCCAGCCCGCCGAGTGCGAAATCGTCCGTGACCAGCTAACCAAGAACATCACCGGAGGCGGTGGAGATAACATTGCCCTGGGGGAGCGATTTCGCGATCGTGGCTTCAAACAGGGCCTGATCGACGAATTCCAGGTATATCAACGGGAGTTGACCTCTCTCGAAATCGAACATCTGCACGATGGCGACGCTTTGTCGCTAGCCTTGACCGCGCCGATCGAGAAACTGTCTACCGGGCAAGTTTCGTCCCTGCGGGAATGGTATCACGCCACTCAAGATCCCGAGGCCAGAACCGCACGGGAGGCGTTGCAAGCCTTGCGAAAACAACGGAGCGAACTGGTCGATCCCATCCCGGAAATCATGGTTATGCGCGAAACCCCGGAACAGGTTCCCAGTCACCTGCTGGTGCGCGGCGTGTACGATGCCAAGGGGCCTGAAGTTCAACCGGGAACGCCGGCGCAGTTAAACCCGTTCCCTGCCGAGGCCCCCTCGAATCGTCTGGGATTGGCCCGCTGGACCACCTCACCCGAGAATCCCCTCACGGCCCGGGTCACGGTCAATCGCTACTGGCAAATGCTGTTCGGGGAGGGACTGGTACGCACGCCCGAGGATTTCGGCAGCCAGGGGCAGCCTCCAACCCATCCTCGCCTGCTCGACTGGCTGGCCAAGGACTTCATCGACCATGGCTGGAATGTTCGGCATCTGCTGAAGCAGATCCTGCTTTCGCAAACCTACCAGCAATCTTCCGCCGTCACGCCCGACTTGCTGACGCGAGACCCCGAAAATCGCTTGTTGACACGCTTTCCCCGGCGCAGGCTGCCCGCGGAAATGCTGCGCGACGCCGCACTGGCCAACAGCGGTCTCCTTGTCCCCAAACTGGGCGGCCCTTACGTCAAACCGTACGAAGTGGAAGCTTCCTTCAAGCCCTCGCCCCGCAGCCAGGGAGAGAATCTGTATCGCCGCAGCCTGTACACCTACTGGAAGAGAAATGCCCCCGCGCCCGTCATGCTGGCGCTCGATGCCAATATTCGCGACGTTTGCCGCGTGAAGCGAGAAAAAACCATGTCCCCCCTGCAGGCCTTTGTCCTGCTGAATGGTCCCCAGTTCGTGGAGGCCTCCCGGGTGCTGGCCGAACGCCTGATGAAACAACACGGCACCATCAAAGACTCAACCCTAGTGGACCTGTTTCGCCAGCTCACCGCGCGCCAACCCTCGCCGGAGGAGCTTCACATCCTGAAGACCCTGTTCGCATCGGAACGGTCGCGGTTTCAACAGCAGCCCGAGGAAGCAGCCGCCCTGCTCGCCGTGGGAGATCGTCCCGTTGACGCAACTCTGGACGCCAGTCAACTGGCCGCGCTGGCAATTGTTGTCAACACGCTGTTTAACTTCGACGAAACGCAGATGCAGCAGTAGCACGTGGCCCTCGCGTTTCACGTCAGTTTCAGATAGAGATTCACGGCGGTTCGCAGCGCCAAACCGGTGACGACAATCAATCCCAGCCCCATCAAGCCCAACATCCATCCCGGCGCTTGCACCTGCTCGCGAAGGTTCTTGCTCAAAGCCAGGTATAACAGAGAAATCGCCAGAATGGGACCTCCCAGCACGGTCAGGGCCTGGGCGAAAATAATCAGGGCGACGGTATCGAATTTCGTTACCGTCGTCAGGATTGCCACCACCATGCCAAATAGCAACGCCGCCACGGTGAAGAACTTGGGCCATTGTTGATCCAGCGAGGCCCCCCACCCCAGGCCATCCGATAACAACACCCCCCCAATCGAGGCATTCACGAGAAACGAACTGAAGGCCCCCGCGAAAATGCCGAGCACAAACAACAACGCCGCGTACTGACCAAACAACGGCTCCAACTGTTTCGCCACGTCCGTCGCCGATTTCAGACTATCTGGCGCGACTGTGCCGTGCAACACGGCCCCAGCCGTCACCATGATCATCATCGTGGTGAATCCCAGCGCGGCGATGCCGACGATGGAATCCTGCAGTCCCTTCGCCAGATGGTCTCGAGTCCAACCTTTTTCCCGCACCAGATAGGCCTGATAAAACGCGCCGGCAATAGAAAACGTCGTGGCGATCATCCCCTGCACCGCCCAGTAGGCATCTTGCACGATCCGTTTTCCGTCCGCTTCCACCACGTATGGCAGGAAGCCTTTGTCTGTTTCGGGCAACGAAGGAATCAACCCCTGCAGCATGGCCAGCACCGAGGGCCGGGCAAACAACAGATTCACCCCAAACCCCAGAATCATTAACAACATCAGCCAGGTCATCAAACGCTCCAGGGCCTGATACAGATGCCGCATGCCATACAGCGTCACCATCACCAGCAGATTCGCGGAAATCAGAATCCCCACTTTCAACCAGTTGATCGTCTGGGGAGCCAGGCTCCCTTCCCAGGTAGCCAAAAATGGTTCCAGCACCGTCACCACTGCAATGTTATTGCTCGATTGAAACGACGCCACCACCAGAAACAGTACAATCCCAATGAAAACCGCGACGGGACGCCCTAAATTCTGCGACAATTCCCCACACAGCGTTCTTTCCAGCGAGACCCCCAAACGAGCCGACAGGGCCGTGGCACCAATCATCAACACCACCGCGCTCGCCAGCACCCACATCATCGAAAACCCATACTGGCACCCGACCTTGGAACTGGTCAAGATACTCCCCGGCCCCAACACCACCGCCGCCACGATAATTGCCGGACCAATACGCTCCCTGACCAACCCTACCAGATTCATCAACGTTGCCCCCATCAAGATATCACTTGGTATCAGCGTAAAAACAAGTCGTCCCCTATCGTGACAGCGCGAGCCATGGTCCACAAGCGCGAGCCACCTGATTTTTCCATCTGCCCAGAAATTCGCTTCTGCTGCCCCCCCTCCCTGCAATCACCTGGCCTCCTGCACTCCCTCCCGCCGGGGATTCCCCGGATCAGACTTGCCGAACACGAAAAAATCAATACCATGCATCACAGACGTGGTCCCTCCTCCCCGCCAGCCCACATACACGCGGGAAGACCAACCACCACGGGGTGTAGCTCAGCTTGGCTAGAGCGCTACGTTCGGGACGTAGAGGCCGCAGGTTCAAATCCTGTCACCCCGACTCAACTGGATTTCGAGCCGTTTGGCGAGTTCGTCAAACGGCTTTCTCTTTTCCAGTTCAAGACTTACGTCGCCGAGTCGTCGGTTCAAAGATACCGTTTCCAGGATCCGCCGTTTTTCGAGCATCTTTGAACCGCGCCAGATTTTCGGGATTTTCTGCGAAAACTCGAACACCGCCAGGGCGATCCGGACGTCCGCTGGTTCGGCTGTGGCGACCTGGGCCAGAGAGGCCTCAAGCAAGGCCAGTTCGTCGCGCAGGGCGGCCTGTTTGGCGTTGAACGTCGCCTCGTCGATCGCCCCGGCCAGGAACGCGTTGAGCAACCGATCGTTCATCGCGGTCAGTTCGCTCCGCCGCTTCGCCTGGGCGACGCGCTGGTTGCGTTGCAGGTCGGTGATGTCCGTGAACGCACTCTGGAGCGAGACACGGAACCATGCGGCGACCTCATCATCCGGCATCTTGAACTTCGCGAGGTCCGCGACGATCGCGTCTTCGAGGTCATCACCGCGCCAACGAACCGTCGGGTGATCGTCGTCGGGGTAGTTGTTCGCGCAGCGGTAGTAGTCGTGCGGACGTACCCCGCCGCCTTTGAGTTTGCGTTTGATCCGTTCGCCGGTGATGAACGCCCCGCAATGCTGGCAGGTGAACAGTCCGCCGGAGAGAGGCATGTTCACTTGCGGAGTCGCCCGGCGGTTCTTTCCGCTGAGGATGTCCTGACAAAGCTGGAACATCGGGCGGTCGATCAGCGGCTGATGTCGCCCCTGGTAGTAGTTGCTCCCCCGCCGAATCTCGCCGATGTAGAACCGGTTGTTGAGGATGTACGACACGGCCGTCCGGTGAAACTTCGGCGCGGAGGGCCGAAAGACAAATCCCTCGTCGGCCAGAGTTTGGCCGACCGATTCGAACGTGTGCCGGCCGGAGGAGTACAACTCGAACAGCCGCATCACGGCTTTTGAGCTCTCTGGATGCGGCTGGATCGGCTCGTCGCGATCTTCCTTCACGTTCACATACCCGAACGGGGCCCGGCTGTGTTGCCAGCCCTGTTTCGCTCGTTCGTCAATCCCCTTGAGCACCTCGGTTCGCAGGTTGTCGCTGTAGTACTGCGCGACGGCCGCCATCACGTTGAAGGACAACGCCCCCGCCGGCCCGGGGCCAAACTGGTTTTCGACGAACGCCAGCGAGACCCCGTACTTGTCCTCCAACTCCTGCATCCGCACCGCGTCCCGCATGTTGCGGCAGACGCGGTCCAGCTTGTGGCTCAGGATCGCCCGCAGGTTTTCACGTTTCGCGTTGGCCTTCACCCAGTCAATCATCTGGTTGAAGGCGATCCGCTCGGCTCCGCGTTTGGCGGATTCGGCCACCGAAAACTCGCGGACAATGGTCCAGCCGTTCTTCTGCGCCCGCTCGCGGTTGGCCCGCAATTGGGCGTCGATCGAATACCCCTCCCGCTGCTCCCGTGACGAGACACGGGCCCAGATCAACACGTTCATTCCTCGCTCCTTTCCAACAGCATTTCGGCGAATCGTTTGACGTTCTGCAGGATCTCGATGGCCTCATCCACCGAGACCTCGCGACCGTACCGGGCCGACCAGAGCCGCCGGGTTTCGGCGATCAGATCGTCTGAAACCCAGGCGAGCGACAATGGTCGGCGGATCGGCACGGGCACACACAGTCCTGGCTCATCCGGCGACGAGAATCCAGTCATGTCGCCGCGATGCCCCTGGTCATTCCGCAGTTCAGTTGGAGTCGGCACTGGCGTCATGCCAACTCCCCGCTGCCGAGTCCAGCGTCAGTGAATCGTTCACGGATGACCTCGATCGCCGTATTCACGGCCCTGCGCCCGACTCCGAGTTCCTGGGCAATCGAGTATGCCGAGTGCCCCTCGGAGAGCATGCGCCCGACTCGCTGTTCGAACTCGGGCAGATTGGCCAGCACGGCGGCGACATCAAGAGCCGCGTCACTCGCTTCCACGCTGCTTTCGCAGATCAGCTCGTCATCGGAAGGCAGCATGGCCCCGCAGCGCTCGACCATGTCCTGATAACGCTGTTTGGTTCGCAACCACTGCTTCAATCGGAGATCGATCGCCCCGGTCAGAATTGTCGACTCGCTGGCCCCGTTGGCAGTTGCCGGGTCGGACTCGAATGTCAGCAGATACAGTGCGACTTCCTGAACGGCGTCCTCCAGGTCATGCCGCTTGATCTTGAATCGCACGGCGCGGCTGCGAATCAGATCCAGCTTCTCTTCGATTGTCAGTTCTTTCTTCGCGTCCATCTCGGATTTCTCCTCTCACGGGTTTGGCTGGCCAGCGACGTGCTGACCACGGTGAGGGAGAATCCGGTCTGATCGGGGACACGGTCTCTACGCGGAAGCATTGGGGACATGAAAGTCACATTGGCTCCATATGGCGTCCATATGGGCGATCGGGGACACCAGATGGACGCAATATTGCGTCCACATTGGGGACATGTCCCCAATGTGGAATCCAATGTGATCTTGGCGGTCGAGCGCGCAATTTGACTTGCGAGCGGCAACTAACTTTGTGTAGGCCGCGAGTCGCTCACCGCGACGACCAGAGCACGACAGTTTCCGGCTGATGGACGTCTCCCGCTGATGACGTGCCTCGCCAGTGCTGGGGCGGCAGAACCCAATCCCGCAGGGAGACACTATGCCGTCGTCGCCGTTTGGGCACCCGCACACCAAGGGTGCGTGCTACGCCACCTGGTACGCCAAGAAGAAATCCAAGGAACTGGTCGGCCATTTCGGATTCACGTCATCGGACCGAGACGACATTGAACAGCAACTGCTGCTGTCGCTGTTGGAGCGCTGGCCGAAGTTCAACCCGGCCGAATGCTCACCTCAGGAGTTCATCTCCTGGGCGATCGGTCGCGCCGTCGCGGATCTGATCCGCGAGCAGCAGCGACGGCTTGAAGCGGTCCCGACGGAGGGGCTTCCGGTCGAGGAATTGCTCAACGACGAAGAGGGATCGCTGCCGGCGGGTTGCATCCAACCGGACCCGGCCCCCGCGATTGAATTGTCTCTCGATGTCGAATTCGTGCTGTCGCGGCTGCCGCCAGAGATCCAAGAGACCGCTCGCGAGCTGAAGACGGGCAACGTGTGCGAGGTCGCCCGCCGTCTCGGGGTGTCACGCCGCACCGTTCGCAATCGCCTGCAGGTGATCCGTGAGGCCTTCGAACGGGCCGGTTACGGCGACGCCTGATGTTCACCCTTCCAAGTCCCCTTCTTCACGAGGTTATTCGATGGAACTGATGAGTCGCATTCAGACCGGTCGGCAGCAGGCACCACGCCGAGTCATGCTGTACGGGGTCCACGGGATCGGAAAGTCGACGTTCGGGGCGATGGCACCCAGGCCGGTGTTCATTCAGACCGAAGATGGCCTGGCGAACCTCGAAACCGCCAGGTTCCCGTTGGCAGAGTCGTTCGATGATGTCATGGCAGCCGTGCTGGCGCTGTATTCGGAGCCGCATGATTTCCTGACCGTGGTGGTCGATTCGGCTGATTGGCTGGAGCAGCTGATCTGGAAGGAAGTCATCCGCCGGCGGCCGACGACGGATCGCGGCCGCGACATCACCTCGATCGAGGACTACGGCTTCGCCAAGGGCTACACCTATGCCCTGGAGCCGTGGCGGGAAGTTCTGGATGGCCTGAACGCCCTGCGGAGCGAGCGGGGGATGATGGTGATCCTGATCGCTCATGCCAAGATCGAGCGATTCGAGAATCCGGAGACGGACGCTTATGACCGGTATTCGCCAAGATTGAATAAGCACGCTTCGGCGCTGATTCAGGAGTGGTGCGACGAGGTGCTGTTCGCGACGTACAAGGTCCACACGAAGCAGACCGAAGAAGGGTTCGACAAGACGCGAACCCGAGGCATCGGCACCGGCGACAGGATCATCCGCACCACGGAACGCCCGGCGCACATGGCGAAGAACCGGATGAATCTCCCGGAAGAGATGCCGCTCGACTTCCGCGTCTACGCCGAGCACCTCGGCTGAATCTGGCCCCAGGCTTCGGACCTCAGGCTTCAGGAAGAAGTGCGTGGTCGTCTTTCCTGAAGCCGGGAGCCTGAAGCCTGAAGCCCCCTATCCCACTTCTCATCACTTCAACCCAAGGACCATCAAATGGCAGACCTTCGTGGCTTCGACGCCCAGACCGTGGAACCGAATGACTCATTCGATCCGATCCCGTACCTCTGCATCATCACGGCGTCGGAGATGAAACCGACGAAGGCCGGTGACGGAGCGTATCTCGAACTCGAACTGCAGGTGATCGAAGGGCCGTATCAGGGCCGGAAGCTTTGGGATCGGCTCAATCTGAACAACGCCAATGACACCACGGTCAAGATTGCCAAGGGGACGCTGTCAGCGATCTGCCGGGCGGTCGGTGTGCTGCAGCCGAAGGACAGCTGCGAGCTGCATGACCTGCCGCTGGTCGCGAAGGTCGCCTGCCGCAAGCGGGATGACACCGACGAACTGACGAACGTCATCAAGAGTTACAAGAAGCGCCAGGGCACCGCCCTGGACCCGGTGCCTCCGCACGTCCCCCACGGGGGGCTGACCGGCGCCGAGCTCCGGCCATCATCGCCGAAGCTCCGCGACAGCGGTGCGCAGGCACAATCCGCCCACGGCGGGCCGCCGTGGAAGCGGGCATGAGCCTGTCGACTGGGGACATCGCTATGTCCTTACCTCACAGTGCGACAGATGCGGTAGCCGTGCTTCGATTTGTGCTGCCGTGACCAATGGGTGCTGTTCCGAATTGCGGAATGTCTGGCTACCGCCCGCCCCTCGCTGCAGTGTCTGCAGATTGGTCCGGCAGTCTCTTCTCTGCTTACTCATCTCGTGGACTTCGCATGACTTCTCGAATATGCCACTGCCAGTTGTGCGGAGCAGCGATTCAGCGTCGCAACCCGAACCACAGGTATTGCGAAACCTGTTCGACAATGTGGGCCACCCTCAATCATCGGAGGCGCGAGCTGGCCCGAGAAGCAGGACTGAAGGCGAACAAAGAAGCAACGCGGTCCATCACACTCGCTGAGAATTCGAGGTGTGAATTGGTGTGGTCTGTCCAAGTGGAAGTCCCCTTCAGCTACTTCGCGTCGAAGAACTACATCCACCAACTCTCGCGATCGTCGGGCCGTGTCTTTGTTCACAGAAAGTCGAAGGCAAAGCGCAGCGAGATATCAGCTGCCATTCGAAGTGGACTTGGCGAACAGAGAGTCGCTCACAACAAACTCTGGATCGAGATTCTTGTCCAGAAGCCGGATCACCGTGGAGACGCGGTGAATGTTCTCGATCTTGTATGTGATGCGGTGAAAGATGCCGTGCCAGTCGATGACCGCTGGTTCTGTATTCGGCAGCTTGACTGGGAAATCGTCAAAGAGAACCCACAGCTCATTATCAGCATCGGCCAGGAGTCGCCTGACGACGCGCAGGTCTGTTCTTTCTGTGGACAGATCAAACCCCTTGGCGCGTTCAACAAGGACCGGCGTCGTCCGCTTGGCGTCGGTCACGAATGCCGGGAATGCCGTCGAGTTGGACGTGTTTTGAGAAGACAGTCCGCTGAATCCGCACTGGCAATTTGAACTGACGCTTACCCCGCGCCGAGATTCAGATCGCCCCGTACATCCCCGATCACAAAGACGACCAGCCATGTCCAGCATTGTCCCGCTCGAAGAATTCGAGGAGGTCGAAGAGTTCGATCCCGATGAACTCGGATTCGACCAAGACTTCCTGTTCAAGATCACCACCCCGGAAGGGACGGACGAAGCCTGTTCGCCCGACGAAGTCTGCGACCTGATTCTCGATGAGATCGAGGACCAGTTCTGGGACTGGTGGAGTGATCCCTGTCGCAGGCGCCGGTTCAAGCCCCGCATCAAGGTGTATGAGGTTTATTGAACATGCCGCGAGAAGCGATCCCATCTGAATCGACTCTCCTCGGCCACAAACCGCCCGCGGCGGTGACGCTTCGTCCCTATCAGCAGCAGGCCGTCGATGCGGTGTATCAGCACCTGCGGGCGCGGGATGACAATCCCGTCGTGGTGATCCCAACCGGTGGTGGCAAGACCCCGGTGATGGCCACGATCTGCCGGGACGCCGTGCAGACCTGGAACGGCCGCGTGCTGATCCTGGCCCACGTCAAAGAGTTGCTGCAGCAGTCGGTCGACAAGCTGAAGCAGGTCTGTCCGGAACTACCGGTCGGGGTCTATTCAGCCGGGCTGAAGCGGCGGGATACAGAGCACGCGGTCATCGTCGCGGGAATCCAGTCGGTCTACAAACGGGCGTGTGATCTTGATGCGTTCGATCTGATCCTCGTTGATGAGTGCCATCTGATCCCGGCCGACGGCGAAGGGATGTATCGCCAGTTCCTGGCCGATGCAAAGGTGCTCAATCCGCACGTCCGTGTCGTTGGATTCACGGCAACACCGTTTCGACTGGATGCCGGTCCGATCTGTCGTGACGACCATTTCCTCAATGCGGTTTGCTTTGAGGTTGGCGTCCGGCAGTTGATCGCGGACGGCTTTCTGTCGCCGCTGATCTCGAAAGCCGGGATCGCCAAGGCGGACACGAGCCAACTGCACGTCCGCGCTGGCGAGTTCGTCGCCAGCGAGGTGGAAGCGACGATGGATGACGCAGCGCTGGTGGAAGCCGCGTGTGCCGAGATTGCCGAGATCACACGGGACCGGAAGTCCGTACTGATCTTCGCCAGCGGCGTTCAGCATGGCCGACACGTCTGTCAGGTTCTGCATGAAAGACATGGGATCGAATGCGGATTCGTCTGCGGTGAAACTCCGGATGGCGAGCGGGATGAAACTCTGCGACGGTTCCGAGGCGAGTCGAAAGGGCTGTTTCGGCAGCCGCCACTGAAATACCTATGCAACGTCAATGTCCTGACGACCGGGTTCGATGCGCCCAATGTTGATTGCGTTGTGCTGCTGAGACCCACGCTCTCGCCCGGTCTGTACTACCAGATGGTGGGCCGCGGGTTCCGGCTGCATCCCGGCAAAGCGCATTGCCTTGTCCTCGACTACGGCGGCAACGTCCTCCGGCACGGGCCGGTTGATCGCTTGAACGTGGTCGAGAAACGGGGCGACGGCACCGGCGAAGCCCCGGCCAAGGAGTGCCCCTCTTGTCGGGCGCTCATTGCTCCGGCCTACTCCATCTGTCCGCAATGCGGACACGAGTTTCCGCCGCCGGAACGGAAGAAGCATGAAACGCGGGCCACGAATGCCGGCGTCCTTTCCGGCCAGGTCAGCGACGCCGAGTTCGACGTCCGGGACATCCGGTACAGCGTCCATACGAAGAAAGATGCACCGGAGGATGCCCCCAAAACGCTGCGAGTCGATTACCGGCTCGGTCTCGACTACTGGGTGAGCGAATGGATTTGCTTCGAGCACACGGGCTGGGCCCGGCGCAAAGCCGAGCAATGGTGGAAAGCCAGATCTCCCGATCCCTGCCCCGACACCGCCCAACAGGCGTGCGACCTGGCGAACAACGGCGTTCTGGCACATACGGAATCTTTGACGGTCCGTTCTGTCGCCGGCGAGAAGTTCGAACGGATTCACAACTGCAGACTCGGCCCGAAGCCGGAACCAAGTCCGATCTGGGCGGAAGTCGACCTCTCGGACGTACCCTTTTAATTCCAGATTGCATGGGAGTCAGTATGCGACCACGCCAACCGTGGAGCGATGAACGATTTGAAACCGAAGTCCGGGAGGTCACCGAGGCGCTCGGGCGGTTCCCCACCGTTGCAGATCTCAAAGGAATGGACAGGAACGACCTTGCTAATCAGATCGCCCGACGAGGCGGCTTCCCCGCGGTGGCAGATCGAATGGGGCTGGCACGCAAGGAATCGGATAGCGATACCGGTTGGTCGGGCGAAGACGCGGCCGCCGAGTTCCTGCGATCGCACGGATTCCACGTCGATACAAGGAATGGCATCAAGTGCCCTTACGACCTGCTCGTTGAGAGCGTGCTCCGAATTGACGTTAAAGCAACGAAACGATGTCGCTATGGGCATTCGGAAGGCTGGTTCTTCCGGATCGGCAAATACGCTCCATGTGACATCGTTATCCTCTGGCAACTCGACACGTCCGAGTGCCACGTTCTGCCCTGGTATGTGTGCCCGGCCACGAACATCACGATCACGCCTTCTGATCGGAAGTATGCACAGTTCCGAAACAACATCGATGTGATCCGCGAGATGCTCGCAGTTCGCGTGGAGGAACGACGGCGACAGATCCCCATGATCAACAACTGACCAATCGCTGCCAGCACGCTACGGCTGCCACCGCCGGCGTGACATGTTCCGCAGCTGCAGAATTGCTCCGGAATGCTGGCGACCGCGCTTGATGTCTCTCCGGAATCATGGCTCTATGTGTCACGTGAAGACCAACCACCAGCACGGGAGCCAGAGATGACCGACCAGACCAGAAAAGGACGCGAACGCAACCTGCGAGAGATCTTCCGCACGATGGATGCCCACCGGGCACAGGAGATTCGTGAGGCGTACTACAAGGCGATTGAGGGATTGAGCGCCTTGGCGGAATCGCTGGAGATCGCCGACGCCGAAATGGGCAGTCCGCACGACCATGCCCTGATCGAAGAACACCTGATCGCCTGCCAGGCGATCGACGCCATGAAGGCCAGCCCGCTCGGACGCATTCTCTGAGGCACGACCGGACGGCAACACTGTTTCACCAACCTGCTGCCCGGAGACTGATGCCCAACCCCTGGACGATGAACGTCCACGAATGTCCGCGCTGTGGGTCGTACCTCCGTTACGGCGGCGATCCACATGAGTGTGGCCCGCGTGACGATTCACACATCCGGTACAACCTCGCGACCACGGACAAAGAGAAAGCGGCGCTGACTGAAGCCGTCCGTCTGCTGCATGGGATCGACGAGGCGTTCTGGTACCGCAACCGGCCGAAGGTGCTGGCCATCGTGGAGCGCCTCCGTCGCGACGGCCATCCCGATCCGAAGGTGCTTGCCGGCATCACGCCGCGACTCGAAAGCCCACAGGATCTTTGACCCGGAATCGACATGGTAGCAACTAACGGTGCCACAACACCGAAGCTGTGTGACCTGAAGCCGCTTGACCTGACGCGGAATGAGGTACATGCACTCTTCGAACTTCGGGATGGAGAACTGTTCTGGAAAGTGAAACACAAGTGTGTCGCGCCCGGCGACTTGGCAGGCGGCCCGCAAAGTAATGGCTACTGGCGAATCAAGATCAACGGGCGGAGTTACAAGCGGTCGCGTCTTGTATGGCTCTATGTTCATGGAGTCGACTCGTACCCGCGATTCCTTGACCACATCAACCGCGACCGCAGTGACGATCGAATCGAGAACCTGAAGCTCGTGACTCATGGGGAGAACCAGCGAAATCGGAGTTGGGGATCGTCGCGATGTCGGTATGTGTACCGAGAGGGAAAGCGCTGGCGAGTCCGTGTCGCAACAAATGGGGGCCGTCTGAGTCTGGGGCGATTTGATTCGGAGCAGGCTGCCATCGCCGCAGTGAAGCAGTGGGAGCTTACGGTTGGCTAGAGTTCTCATCATCTCGGACACGCATTGTCCCGGCATGCGCACCGGGTACGTGGACTTTCTGCAGCGAATCGCTGACCGATATGCGATCAACCGGGTGGTTCACATCGGCGATCTCGTGGACTGGGCTTCGATTTCGTACCACGAGAAAAGCCCCAGCCTGCGAAACGCCACGCTCGAATACGCCCGTGCGAAACGACAGGTGGCATCGCTCACAAAGGCATTCCCCAAGGCCGACTGGCTGATTGGGAATCACGACGCCCTGACCGAGCGGCAGGCAGTCACCGCGGGGCTGCCGCCGGAACTGCTCCGTGACTATGCCGACATGTGGGAGGTCGATTGGACCTTCCATCCGCGGTTCACCAAGTTGCGCATCGACGGCGTCATCTATTCCCACGGTGACAGCGGGCGCGGTGGTCAAGACGCGGCGTTCCGCCAGGCAAAGGACAACTTCCGCTCGACGGTCATCGGGCATTTTCACAACCAGGCGGGGGTTCGCTGGTGGGCCAATCCCGAGTTCCGCGTGTTCGGGCTCTCTGTCGGCTGCGGGATTGATGCGAGCCGAATGCAGTTCGAATACGGCCGCAAGTTTGCCCACAAACCGATCCTCGGCTGCGGCGTCGTGCTCAATGGCAAACAGGCGTATTTCGAACCGTGGCTGCTCCACAGCCGCTGAACGACATCTCAGAAAAGGACCGCATGATCGCCACGCTGACGAAACCGGAAGCCCTGCCAACCGTCGAACGTGAGACATCACGGGACCACGTCCCGTTGATCTACCTGGCCGGTCCATTTACCGAACCGGACCCGGTTCAGAACACGCACGCGGTGATCAAGATCGCTGACGCCGTCCTGGAGGCCGGGTACACACCATTGATTCCGCATCTCACGCTGGCGTGGCATCTCGTCTCGCCGAAACCGTACGCCGCCTGGCTGGCTTACGACCGACACCTGCTGGCCCGCTGCGATGTGCTGCTCCGTGTTCCCGGTTACTCCCACGGCGCAACACAGGAATGCACGTTCGCCGACGAGTTGGGCATCCCCGTCATCCGTCCGCGCTCCGCAGATCCCGCTGATTGCGTCGCCGCTTTGACGCACTTCTTCTCCAACTGAAAGGAACTGCCTTGAACGAACAGACCGCCGTCCACTGCACCGAATGCAGCAAGGAACGCACCGGCTGTGCTGACTGTCACCGCTGCCATCTCTGTTGCCGCTGCAACGCCGGGGAAGGCTGATGCCGATTCCCTGCGCTCGCTGTTGCACTGAATTCGAGTCATCCGATTCGGTCGGCAGTGACTTCCGACTCTGTCAGGACTGCTGGGAACACGAGTGTTCCCGCCTGTGGTGGTCCAACATCGCCGCACTCACTCCCTCTGAGGACACCGATTTGATGACCGAGCATGACCTGCCACGCATCTTCGATCCGGACGGCACTGCTGAGAACCCCAAGGACCGCGTCGGGGCCGGCAAACCCCCACTCCATCTGATTCCACCGGCGGCCGAGATTCTGGAAGCGGTCGTGATGGGACTCGGTGCTCGCAAGTACGGAGAATTTAATTGGCGAACATCGAAAGTCCGCGCCACGGTTTACATCGCCGCCGCCAAGCGTCACTTGGCGCAGTGGCTCGACGGCCAGAATGACGATCCAGAGAGCGGCGTTTCCCATCTGGCCCATGCGAGAGCCTGCCTCGGTGTATTGCTGGATGCGATCGCCACCGGAAACGTGATTGATGACCGTCCTTCTGCAGGTCCGGCCGCTGAACTGATTCAGAAACACACGAAGACTGTCAGCCTGACATCGCCCCCGCAATTGCGATAACGGAGGAACCTCGGGAACGATGGGTCAGGCTGGTCATGACGCTGTCACCCCTCTGGAAGCCGCACGGGAATACGTGCGCCGCGGCTGGTGCGTCGTGCCGATCCCGTTCAAACAGAAGCGGCCGGTCATCAAGGAATGGGAGCAACTGCGGCTGACCGAACCGGAGCTTGAGCAGTACTTCGACCAGCCCGCCAACCTGGGCCTGATCCTCGGGGAGCCATCCGGGCATCTGGTCGACGTCGATCTCGACTGTGCCGAGGCTCGGGCGCTGGCAGCCGACTATCTGCCGCCAACACCAGCGAAAACGGGGCGGGCCGGTGCAGCCGACTCGCACTGGTGGTACATCGCTGCCGACGCGAAAACAGTGCAGCATCGTGATCCATTCACGAGGCAGATGATCGTCGAACTGCGGTCAACAGGCGGACAGACCGTCGTTGGCCCGAGCATCCATCCGAGCGGCCAGCAATACGATGTCCTCACGGGTGAACCGGCGGTGGTGCCGGCCGAGATGCTGACAGCCTGCGTGGAAGCGCTGGCCAAACGGGTCATTGAGCTCCGGCATGGAAACACCGATCCGGTTGCTGCCTCGGGCAATGGTCGCACCGATGCCGTGGCGCGCACAGGGTCGCACCCTGACCGGATCACCACATACCAGACGCAAACCGACGTTGAATGTCGTGCCTTGGCGTACCTCGACAAACTGCCACCAGCCATCAGCGGCAACGGCGGACACGCGGCCACTTACACGGCCGCCACCGTCCTGGTCCACGGATTCGAGATCGATCCCGAACGGGCGCTGACGCTGCTACTCAACCACTTCAATCCGAGGTGCGAACCGCCGTGGTCCGAAAAGGAACTGCGACACAAAGTCGCCAGCGCTGCGACGAAGCCACACAATCAGCCGCGGGGTTGGCTGCTGAACGAACCACGAGATGAGCCGGTTGATCCTGACGTCGATATTTCGGTGCTGGTGGGGCAGGTGGCCGAGGTCACGAAGCCCGCGTCGATCGTCGCTGTGAGAGGTTGTGATGAGCCGAGCGAGTCCTCCGCCGGCGATCCCGGTCCGCTGGCCGATCATCTGCTGCACATTCCGGGATTCGTGGACGATGTGATGCAGTTCACGCTGGCGACGGCTCCGTATCCGAATCGTCCCTTGGCATTTGTCGGTGCGATCGCTCTGCTCGGAACGCTCACGGGCCGCAAGGTGCGCGAGCCGGGGAACATCCGGACCAATGTGCAAATTCTGGCGCTGGCGAGTTCTGGCGTCGGCAAAGACTGGCCGCGCAAGGTCAACGCCAGCGTTTTGCTGCATGCGGAAGAGACCCGCAAGATTGCCGGCAAGTCGGCGAGCGGCGAAGGCATCGAAGATCGGCTCATCGGCCATCCGGTGATCCTCAAGCAGGATGATGAGATCGACACGCTGTTCGAGAACATGCGGGACAACAAGGAGGCCCGCTACCGCAACCAGTTCGGGATGCTGCTGGAACTGTACGGTGAAGCCGGAGGTTGGCGGGCGATCCGCGACCGCGCCGGCGAGAAGCCGGGGCTGATCTATCAGCCGCACCTCGTCCTGTTCGGCACGACCACTCCCGGTGAGTTTTACGCCTCGCTCTCCGGCAAGATGCTCAACAAGGGGCTGCTGGCGCGCCTGATCACGGTGGAAGCGGGCGAACGCGGCCGCCGCAAGCGACCGGACTGGCGTGATCCCCCAAAGTCGATTGTCGCTGTCGCCAGGGAATGGTCCAAGTTCCGCCCGCCTGGCTGGGGGAACCTCAGCGATGAATCGTGCGGCCAGGCGACGCCTCTCGTCGTGCCGGTGACCAGTGACGCTCAACAATCCCTGGAAGCCTTCGCGGACCACTGCGACGACGCCTACCGCGAGGCCGCCCAGTCCGGGAGCGAACCAGTCATGGCGATCTGGGCGCGAGCGGTCGAGAAGGCGACGCAGCTCGCCTTGATCTACGCCTGTTCCGTTCACGGCACGAGTCCGGTGATTGAAGTTCCTGCTGTCACGTGGGCGAGCGCGTTCATCGAACACACGGTCCGGCGCACGATCTTCATGCTCGGGCAACGATTTCACGAAAGCGAGTTCGAGCAAAAGTGCCAACTCGTCCTCGAGACGTTGACCGCCTGGCAACGGGAGCACGGCGACGAGTGGATGCCCAGCCGGGACATCGCCCGCAAGCACCGCTGGCCGCAGAAGGAGCACGACGCCATTCGCGAAACGCTGATCGTTCAGGAGCGGATCGAAACCGCATACATGAAGCCCGAGGGGGCCGGTCGCCCCAAGTTCGTCTGCCGGCTTCTGGCGCGGGACAGAATATTCTGTCCCAAGGAGGTGCGCACGTCATGAAGTCGGAAACGCGATTCCGTCCACGGACAGAAGCAGTTTTGTCCGGGGGACATTGGGACAGAATTCGGAAGGCGGAATCAGCAGAAGGATAAGAAGTTAGAGAATCAAAGAGAGAGAAAAACTAATTGTGTCCATTCTGTCCATCGTTCTTCTCTCTCCCCGTTCCGTATCCCCGTTTCCGTGCCGGCGCGTGTGATCAGGGGACAGAAGGACAGAATCCCCCAGCGGCTGGGCGTTGCGGATGCCAACCACGGTCGCCCACGTTGGCCCGTGTCGCGTTGCGGCGCGGAGGCTGGCCTTTTGGGTCCGGGTCGGCCCGCGACGCGACACGCGGCCACCAGTGGCGTCGGGATTTCAGGCCACGGTTCCTTCCCATTGCGAGACAAGAGGTTACGGCGGGGGGAACCGTCGCGATATATGGCACTCTTTCTTTCGTGCCGGATTTTCATTTTCGATTGCAACCCGCCTGCGCATGACAACTTCCGACAAGATTCCTGTGACACCCCTTCTGGACAGGTCGTCCGGTCGCATGCTGATCGCCGTTGCCCGTGTGGCTGGCCAACCTGGAGTGTTCATCACCTATCGCCCAGCGATCTGGCTCGATGAGACCCCGACTGTCTGCCGACGGAGCCGCTGGTCCCGGACAATGCGTCGCTTGGAACGCTGCGATTTCGTGATCCGCCAGGTCGACCGCAGCCGAAACCGCGTGCGGAAAGTGGCCGTCACAGGAACGGGCTGGCAATGGGTGATCGACAACTGCGGTCTCGGTGCGGTACTTCCATTGGAGTCGCTGTGACACAGATATCGAAACACTGGAAACGTGCCACTCAGCGATTGGTGGCCCAATGGGAATCTGAAGGTAGGATGCAGCGACGGGTGACGCATCCTTGGGAGCGAGCGATCTCCAGCATGGTTCAGTCCTGGCGAATTCGCCACAGCCAGTCGCCGCCGAATCGCAATGCCGCCATTGCCGCTGTACCGGCGTCCGACTGGGAGAGTGGAGTTCCACGCATGTTGACCGCACTTTGTCAAACCAGCCTTCGACAACGGGAGAAAGCCACTTGGAAACGCTGGTGCCGGGCGCGGACCCGGCCCCCCTGCCGATACGTCCCTCGCGACTCTCGCTCAATGCATTGAAGCCGACGGAGGCCGTGCGACTGCTCAACTCGACGCAGTTGGGCACCGTGACTAGCGAACGCCAGCTCTACCGCGACCGGCAGCGAGCTGGATTTCGCATCGGCGATGGCCGCCGGATCGACCTCGTTCGCTTCGTAGCGTGGTTGGCCGAACAGCGGCACTCCCGTTCCGAGCGATTCGACGACGTACTGCCAATCAGAAACACCAGGAGCAGTGACACCGTGACCGTTCAGGAAGTTCATGATCTCCTGGTTCGCCAGGACTTTCGCTGTGCCCTGACGGGCGAACCACTCAGTCCGGGGGACGCATCGATGGATCACATCCTCGCCGTATCCCGTGGCGGACCGCACACCATCGGGAACGCTCAGATTCTCCGCAGGGACGTTAACCGCGCCAAAGGCACGCTGACAAACGAAGAGTTCATCGCTCTCTGCCGCGCCGTCGTGCGCCACGTTGACACGAACGCACCGCAAACCACAAAGGAGCAACCATGATCGCAAACACCATGACCATCGAAACCTGGCCGATTGATCGTCTGATCCCCTACGACAAAAACCCACGACTGAATGACGATGCGGTCGAGGCAGTAGCCCGATCGATTCAGGAATTCGGATTCCGGCAACCGATCGTGGTCGACGAAGAGGGGGTGATCATCATTGGCCACACCCGGTTGAAGGCCGCCAGGAAGCTCGGCCTCTCCGAAGTGCCGGTCCACGTCGCTCGCGGGCTGTCGCCGGAGAAGATCAAAGCTCTCCGCATCGCAGACAACAAGACCGCCGAGATCGCCGAGTGGAACCTCGAACTCTTGCCGATCGAACTGGCCGAGTTGCAGGGGATGGACTTTGACCTTGGCCTGCTGGGTTTCGATCAGGACGAGCTGGCCAAGCTGCTCGACCCCGGTGTGCAGGAAGGACTGACCGATCCGGACGAGATTCCCGCGCCGCCGGACGAGGCAATCACCAAGCCCGGCGATCTGTGGCTACTCGGCGAACACCGCCTGCTGTGCGGGGACAGCAGCATGCCCGCTGACCTCGACCGCCTGCTCGATGGCCAGCCGATTCACCTCTGCAACACTGACCCGCCGTATAACGTGAAGGTCGAGCCTCGCAGCAACAATGCGATCGCCGCCGGGCTGTCCTCGTTCCAGGGGACGACGCATCACCAGTCGATGGACGTGGCCCGGCACCCGGAGAAGTCGAAGCCAACACAAAAAAAACTGCGGGCCAAGGACCGCCCGCTGGCGAACGACTTCGTCTCCGATGACGAGTTCGACCGGCTGCTGGACGCCTGGTTCGGCAACATCGCCCGCGTGCTGGTGCCGGGGCGGGGGTTCTACATCTGGGGCGGCTATGCAAACCTCGGCAACTATCCGCCGTTTCTGAAGAAGCATGGACTCTACTTCAGCCAGGCCGTCGTCTGGGACAAACAGCATCCCGTTTTGACCAGGAAGGACATGATGGGCTGTTTTGAGCTCGCGTTCTACGGTTGGCGCGAAGGCGCCGCCCACGAGTTCTTCGGCCCGAACAATGCCACCGACCTCTGGCACGTGAAGAAGGTGAACCCGCAGAGCATGGTCCACCTGACCGAGAAGCCGGTCGAACTGGCCGTGCGGGCGATGCAGTTCTCATCGCGAACCGGCGAGAACGTCCTCGATCTCTTCGGCGGCAGCGGCTCGACCCTGATCGCCGCCCAGCAAACAGGACGCCGGGCATTCCTGATGGAACTCGATCCGCTGTATTGCGACGTGATCGTCCAGCGCTACGAGCAATTCACTGGGGAGAAGGCGGAACGCGTTTCCGCCGGTAAGGTTGCCGCGTGACGACCACGCCGCCAACGAGAAAACGCCCTCACGTTGGTGGCGTGGGGCGTCGCCGGGGAATTCCCGGTGGTCAGATTGTCATGCGTCGGGAGCGTAGATCGTCCCGCAGGCGTCGCAGCGGACGAATTCACCATTCTGCCAGACCAGCCGGTCGGCGTCGGCCATGCCGCAATCGGGGCAAGGACAGACAACCTGGTTCGTCGTGTCTGGCACCGGCGGGTCGAGTCGATCCGCGATCGCGAGCAGCACCTCGATCAGGTCGTCGGCATCGATCATGCGAGACCGATACCCATCGGCAATCGCCTTCTGCATCGCGACGGTCACCTCGCGAATCGCATCGGCAATTGTCAGTTCGGGTTTGGTCATGGAGTTACCTCAAATCTTGAAGAGATCAGAGACCGACTTCGGGCCGGGGGTGCCGTCCGCGGGCTTGGACTTCTTGGCGGCCTTCTTGCCCGTGGCCTTCGCGGCCGGCTTCGCCGCGGGGGCAGTCCCGGCGTTCAGAGTGAACTGGCCCCTGTCGACCTTGGCGAATCGGGACTCATCCCCCTTGTTGGCGATCTCGCGGATCAGGGCGGAATACAGCGTGGCCCAGGGGGTCGCTCCGCCGGGGCTGGTCCAATACCCTTGGGCGGCCATCGCCTCGATCATCGCCTTGGTCGTCATCGGCTGGCCCGCTTCGGTCATCACCTTGACCGCCGCGTCGAGTTGGCTGAGCTTGCCGGCGACCTTGGGCTGGCGGACCTTCGCGGGTTTCGCGGCGGCGGGCTTGGTCGCCTTGGCCAGTACCGTTTCGGGGGCCGGGGCCTTGGCATCCGTCAGCGCCTCGGCCTCGCGGCGGCCGATCTCGACCCATTCATCGTAGTCCTTCTTGGAGAGCTTCTTCGCCAGCTCATCCAGGTAGAACCGGTCGGTCGTCTTGGCGCGGTTGGGGTGGCCGGTCTCCAGGTTGAACTCGATCGTTCGACCTTCGAACGAGGCCCCGTGCTCCCCTTCGTCTGTGAGGCGGCCGCTGGTCACCTCGATCAATTGCCCGGAGTTGGTTTCGTAGATCTCCCCCTTCTTGACGCTCGTGATCTTCGCGGACTTGGTTTTGGTCGCCATCGTCGTTCTCCCGTTTCGGTGGTGATGGTTGGCTGCCATCGTCAGGCCGCGGGCACCACCCCGCGACGACGCCCGGAGGCGTTTCGGCATCAGGTCGCGGCGGGGTCGTCGGACCCGAGTTCGCGCTGCAGCGCCCGGCAGGCCTGGCCCGTGCGGGCGGCTTGCTGGATCGCGTCGTAGATCAGGTTCGAAACCTGCCAGTCGTCGCAGGCGATCTCCAGCAGCCGGCCGATGTGCCGACGGAGTTCCTGGTCGAGTTCGTCCAACGTCTGGAGTGCGGTCGGTGCGTTCATCGGTTGGTCTCCGGTGAGGTTAGCAGGGGAATCCCAAGTCGGCGGCTTCCTGCTCGCTCACCACCCCCATCGCGAACGCGGCGGAGACCGCGTAGCGGAGGGCGTCGTGCATCTGTTCGGCGTGGCCCCAGTTGATCCGTTCCTGGTGGGGGATCGTGCTGGCGGCGGCCTGCATCCGGGTGAGCAGAGCGGCCATCGTTGCGGCGTGCTTCGCGGTCGTCTGGCGGGCGTTCATCGGTGGGCCTTTCGGTCTGTTTTCGTGGTTCGCATCGCGGTGGCGACAGGACACGAGTTACCTCGACTGCGGAACGACATCCACTCGGTTCCGCAGCGATTCACGAGGAATTCAGCAGGTTTTTGAGATGTCCGAACGTCGCCCGATCAACCCCCTGGCACTCCCGCTGGCCGACGCGGCGAAGCTGCTGTCGAAGGCGGGTGGCCGCGTGATCCGGGCTGAGCAGATCGAAGCGGACGTGGCCGCCGGCGCGCCGACGAACGGCGACGGCACGATCAACCTGGTGACATACGCAGCCTGGCTGTCGTCTTCGCGCGGGGAGTATGGCCGTGGCGATTGATCCCAGACAACTGAAGCCGAGCGAGTTGGTTCGGCTGCTCAACTCGACCCCGCTGGGCGAGGTGACCAGCGAGCGGCAGTTGTACCGCGACCGCCAGCGCGCGGGCTTTCGGATTGGCGACGGGAACCGCGTCGACCTCGTCCGGTATGCCGCGTGGCTGGCCTGGGAGCGGCACAACCCGAAACCCGCACCGGCCCCTGAGTCCTACGACCAGCACAAGGACCGGGCGGCCCGGCGCAGTGCGGAGCTTTCGGCAGCCGGCCGGGACATCGGTGATCTGCCGGCAATTGCCGATCCCGCGCGGCGGACCAACGCCGCCACGAACTTTCAGTACTTCTGCGAGGCGTACTTCCCGCAGTCGTTCCACCTGGCATGGTCCAACGACCACCTGAAGGTGCTGCGGAAAATTGAACAGGCGGTGCTGCAGGGTGGCCTGTTTGCGATGGCGATGCCACGCGGCAGCGGGAAGACAACCATCTGTGAGTGCGCCTGCATCTGGGCGGTGCTTAACGGCCACCGGGAGTTCGTCTGTCTCATCGGTTCGGATGAAGGGCATGCGATGGACATGCTCGAATCGATCAAGACCGAACTGGATGCCAACGAACTACTGCTGGCCGACTATCCTGAAGTCTGTCATCCGATCCAGTCGCTGGACGGGATCGCCAACCGCTGTAACGGACAGCTGTACCAGGGAGAACGAACCCACATCGGCTGGACGGCGAAGTACATCGTCCTGCCGACGCTACAGCCGAAGGGCTGGTCCGAAGATGAAACTCTCGGCGCATTGATCCGTGACGATTGTCGCGCATTGGCGAGCGGCGCAATCATCAAGGTCGCCGGTATCACCGGCCGCATCCGGGGGATGAAGTTCAAACGGCCGGATGGGAAGTCGGTCCGGCCTTCGCTGGTGGTGCTCGATGACCCGCAAACAGACGAATCCGCTCGATCGGTTTCCCAGTGCCAGCAGCGAGAAAGCATCCTGGCCGGGGCCGTCCTGGGCCTCGCCGGGCCGGGGCACAAGATCTCCGGGATCATGCCTTGCACGGTCATCCGCCCCGGCGACATGGCCGACCGGATTCTGAACCGCGATCATCACCCGTCGTGGCAGGGGGAGCGGACCAAGATGGTCTATGCGTTCCCCACTGACACGAAGCTCTGGGATCGGTATGCCGAGCTCCGGGCTGAGGGTCTACGAAACGAGGACGGGGGTGCCGCGGCCACGGAGTTCTATCGCCAGCACCAGGCGGCGATGGATGCGGGGGCGACCATCGCCTGGTCCGTGCGGTTCAACTACGACGAGCTGTCCGCGATCCAGCACGCGATGAACCTCAAACTTCAGGATGAAGCGGCGTTCTGGGCGGAGTACCAGAATGAACCGCTTCCCGAGGTGCAGGCGGACGAGAACGAACTCACGGCGGATCAGATCGCGGCCAAGCTGAACGGCCTGCCGAAGGGGCGGGTGCCGCTCGGCTGCCAGCACCTGACGATGTTCATCGACGTCCAACAGAAACTGCTGTTCTACGTCGTCTGCGGCTGGGGCGAAGATTTCAGCGGAGCGGTGCTGGAGTATGGAGCGTGGCCCGATCCGCAGCGGGCGTACTTCTCGCTGCGCGATGTGACGAAGACGCTGTCGACCGTCGCCGAAGGAACTGGGCTCGAAGGAGCGATCTATGCGGGACTGCAGGCGCTCACCGAAAAGCAGCTGGCCCGCGAATGGCAGCGCGAGGATGGAGCCTCGCTGCGGATCGAACGCTGCCTGATCGATGCCAACTGGGGCACGTCGACCGACGTGGTGTACCAGTTCTGTCGGCAGTCGCCCCATGCCGCATTGCTGCTCCCGAGCCACGGGCGGTTTGTGGGGGCCTCGAGTCTCCCGTTCTCGGACTACAAGCGCCGGCCGGGGGACCGGGTCGGTCTCAACTGGCGCATCCCCGGCGTGATGGGGAAGCGGGCGGTCCGGCACATCTCGTTCGATACCAACTTCTGGAAGTCGTTCGTGTTCGCCAGGTTGGCGGTGGCCATCGCTGATAAAGGCTCGCTGTCGCTGTTCGGCCAGAAGCCCGAGCCCCATCGCCTGTTTGCGGAACACCTCGTCGCCGAATACCGGGTCCGGACCGAAGGTCGCGGCCGCACTGTCGATGAATGGAAACCCCGTCCCGGCCAGCCCGACAACCACTGGCTCGACTGCCTGGTGGGCTGCGCGGTGGGCGCTTCCATCCTGGGAGTGAAGCTGTCGGAGCATCAATCCGGCGCAGTCAGCGCAACGCCGCGGCGCATCAAACTTTCCGCATTGAAGAAAGGGCGAAACCGGGCGTGACTCCAAAATCTTCGCAAAAAGTCGACGCCACTTTGGGGCTCTCGAAACGTAAATAATATAGGGAGGGACAGTTTTTCATCATGCCAGACCAGCCGCTCGATCAGACGATTCGCGAAAATGCCCAGGGGCCTGCCGAGGCCCACGGCGATGCCGGCGGCGTGAAGCAGCACTCCCTCAAGGACCAGATTGAAGCGGACCGCTTTCTCGCCTCCAAGCAGGCGGTGAAGTCCAAGTCCCGTGGCGTCCGCTTCACCAAACTCAGTCCCCCCGGGGCTTCCTGACCCCGGCAGTGGCTTCCTGTCGCAACCACGCTGGTCTGCGATTCAGTTCTTTCTGTGGAGAAACTGCCCTTGCTGGGCTGGCTGCGTCAACTTCTGCCGTCGCGGACTGCGACCCCCTCGCCGGCGGTCGTCCAGACGCTGCGACTGATCCGGGCGCGGTATGACGCGGCGACGACGAGCGACGAGAACCGCCGGCACTGGGCGAATGCCGATAACCTGTCGGCCAACGCGGCCAACAGTCCCGACGTCCGTCGCCTGCTGCGAAACCGGGCCCGGTACGAAGTTGCCAACAACAGTTATGCCCGCGGGATTGTGCTCACGCTGGCGAATGACGTGATCGGCACCGGACCCCGGCTGCAGATGCTAACCGCCAGCGCCGAGGCCAACCGGCGGATCGAAGCGGAATGGATGCGATGGTCCCGCGTCGTGGGTCTTCCCGAGAAACTCCGCACGTTGCGGATGGCGCGGGCCTCCGATGGCGAGGGGTTCGCGACGCTGATCAACAACCCGGCCCTGCCCACACCGGTCAAGCTCGATCTGAAACTGGTCGAAGCGGACCAGGTGACGACGCCCGACCTGTTCGGCCTGGAGCCGAATGCGATCGACGGTGTGGTGTTCGACCGGTTCGGCAATCCGGTCGAGTACCACCTCCTCAAGCAGCATCCCGGCGATTCGACCGGGGCGCTGTACGGCGAGTACATCCGCGTCCCGGCGCGGAACGTGATTCATTACTTCCGGCGGGACCGCGCTGGTCAGGGACGGGGGATTCCCGACATCACGCCGGCGCTGCCGCTATTCGCTCACCTCCGACGGTACACCCTCGCCGTCATCACCGCTGCTGAGATTGCCGCTCTCCCCGGCGGGGTGCTCTACACCGATGCCCCCGCCAATGGCGAAGCGGAGTCGGTCGAGCCGATGGACCTCATCGAGCTCGAACGGGGCATGCTGATGACGATGCCCGGCGGCTGGAAAATGAGCCAGCTGGAAGCATCTCAGCCCACAACGACCTATGCCGAGTTCAAGAAGGAGATCCTGAACGAGATCGCCCGCTGCCTGAACATGCCGTTCGCGATCTCGGCCGGGAACTCTTCGGGCTACAACTACGCATCCGGCCGCCTCGATCACCAGATGTACTTCAAGTCGGTCCGCGTCGAGCAGGCCCATCTGGAAACGGTCGTGCTCGATCGAATTCTCGCCGCCTGGCTGACGGAGGCTGCACTCATTCCAGGCTACCTGCCGGAACTCTGCCGGAGCTCGGCGGAGCCGTGCGGAGGCACCCGGTCCAGGGCCGTGCCCTGGGAACACACCTGGTTCTTCGACGGCCACGAGCACGTCGATCCGCTGAAAGAGTCCAGTGCCCAAGCGCTGCGGCTGGCGAACCACACCACCACCTACGCGGATGAATACGCCCGGCGCGGGCTCGACTGGGAGACGCAACTGCGGCAGCGGGCCAAGGAACTGGAACTGATGAGTCAACTGGGGCTGCCCGTCCCCGGCCAGCCCGCCGAACGGAACCATGAGGAGTCGGATGCCGAAAGCGCAGACGAACAGGATCCTGCCGCCTGACCCCGTTCAAGTGCCGGCGGACTTTCGAATCATCGAAGCCAGCGGGACGAGCGACTTCCGGCTGGAAGCGGCAGATCCCGAGTCGAACGAACCGCGCAAGCTGCGGCGGTTCAGCATGACCGCCTACACCGGGGGCAAACTGCTCCTGGCCACTTTCCCGTTTCCCGTGGTGGTCGACCTTTCCGGGATGCGGATTCCGGCGAAGAGCCGCCCCATCCTGCGGGATCATGACGCCGGCCGGATCGTCGGGCACACCGAGACGATCGAGATCAACGGTTCTTCCATTCGCCTGGGCGGGATCGTCTCCGGCTCCAACGACCATGCTCGCGAAGTGAGCGAATCGGGGGACAACGGGTTCCCCTGGCAAGCCTCCATCGGGGCCAGCGCCCAGCGGATGGTCTTCGTCGACCGGGGCGAAGCGGTCGAGGTCAACGGCCGCAAGTTCAGCGGACCGCTCTACGTCGCCCGGCAGTCGACGCTGCGGGAAGTCAGTTTTGTGGCGCTCGGGGCGGATGACCAGACGGTCGCCCGCATGGCCGCCGGTTCTCCAGGCTCTTCCAACCAGATCGAGGTGCAATCGATGGAATTCGAACAGTGGGTCGCGGCTCAGGGCTTCGACATGAATACGCTCACCGAACAACAGTCGACCAGCCTGCGGACGCTGTTCAATGCTCAGGCCGATGGGGAAACGACGGATTCAGAAGACCCAGAATCGACCAACGCTCCTCCAGTCACGGCGTCGGGCGCGACGACCGTGACCAACCCCACCCCGCAACCGCCCCTCGATCCAATCGATCCAATCGATCAACTGCGGAAACGCTGGACCACCGAACGGAAGCGGATTGCCGCCATTTCCCAACTGTTCGCGGGTCGGTTCCCGGAACTCGAAGCCCGAGCCATTGACGAAGGATGGGACGTGACGAAGGTCGAACTCGAACTCCTGAGAGCCGAGCGGGCGGAAGTGCAGCCGATCTACGGCGAGGATGGCAGCGGCCGCCGGGCCGCGTCACTCGAAGCGGCGCTCTGTATGACCGCCGGACTCCCGGAGTCGCGGGTCGGCCAGTGGTACGATGAGCGGGTGATGAACCAGGCGACCTCCCGCGAACTGCAGGGGTCGAGCCTGCACATGCTGCTGTACGAGGTGATCCGGGCCGCCGGGGGCCATGTTCGGCCGGGGAAGATCGACAACGATGTGATCCGGGCGGCGTTTTCCGCCAATGACCGGCTGATCCAGGCCTCGGGCGGGTTCTCGACTATCAGCCTGGCGGGCATCCTGTCGAATGTCGCCACCAAAACGATGCTGGCCGCCTATGAGGCGGTCAACGCCGTGGCGACACAGATCTGCGGCGCGACCGACGTCAACGACTTCAAGCAGGTGACCCGCTACCGCATGACGGCGGCCGGCATCTTCCAGAAGGTCGGCCCGGACGGCGAGATCAAGCACGCGGGACTGGACGAAGAAGCCTACACCAATCAGCTGGAAACCTGGGGGCGGATGATCGCCCTCACCCGGCAGATGATGATCAACGACGACCTGGGGGCGTTCCTGCAGATCCCCCGCGCCATCGGCCGAATGTCGGCGCTGGCGCTGGAAGAAGTCGTGTTCACGCTGCTGCTGGCGAACCCCGGCAACTTCTTCTCGACGAACAACAAGAACTACTTCGAGGGGGCGGAGACGGCGCTCGACATTGACTCCCTGACGGTCGCCGAGCGGATGTTCCTGGACCGGGTCGACAAGCAGGGGAAGCCGATCCTGGTGCAACCAGCGATCATCCTCGTCCCGACGTCACTCAAAGTGACCTCCGAGCAACTGTTCAAGGAACTGCCGCTCAACCAGGTGCCGGCCAACAACAAGGCCAAGCCGGTTAACAACCCGCACGCCGGGAAGTTCCGGCCGGTCTGCTCTCCCTACCTGAGCGTCACGTCGATCACCGGCAACAGCACGACCGCGTGGTATCTGCTGGCCGATCCCAACGACGTGGCCGCGATCGAGATCGCCTACCTGCGTGGCAAGCGGGTGCCGACGATCGAAAGCGGCGAGACCGACTTCAACACGCTCGGCATGCAGTGGCGGGGCTACTTCGACTTCGGCTGCGCCATGCAGGATCAGCGGGCCGCCGTGAAGAGCAAGGGCGCTGCATAGTCGCACGGGCACCGTGGCTGGTGGTTCTCTTTCCTGTTTCCTGATTCGGAGCGTACTCCATGCCTCAAGCTGCGTTTGCCCACGAAGGGGCGGCGATCGATTACACGCCTGGTGCCGACGTGGCGTCTGGCGACGTGATCGTCCAGGGAGACCTGGTCGGCGTCGCCCGGTTCGACATCAAGTCGGGCGTCCTCGGGGCGCTGGCCGTGACCGGCGTGTTCGACTTCGCCAAAGCGACGAACGTCGCCTACACGGTCGGCACGATCCTGTACTGGGACGACACGAACAACATCGTCACCACGACGGCCACCGGCAATAAGCAGATCGGCAAGGTCGTGCGGGCGGCCGCCACGACCGACCCAACCGTCCGCGTGCGGATAAGCCAGTAACGATGGCTGATCTGCTGGCCCAGGGGGCTGCCTGGTTGGAGCAGCAGCGGACAAAGCACCTCGCGACGACCGTGACCTACGTCCGGGGTAACCAGTCCGTGGAGGTCGCGGCGACGATCAGTCGGACGAAGGTCAAAGCCGACGATGGCCACGTCGTTCGTGTCGAGTTCACGGATCGGGACTTTCTGATCCTGGCGGCGGACCTGGTGTTGAACGGGCAGCCGTCCGAACCCGAGCGCGGCGATCTGATCCGTGAAGGACCGCGGGAGTTCGAAGTTCTGGATTGGCGGTACTCTGATCCCTACCGCCAGACGCTGCGGATCACGACCAAGGCCACAGGCTTCAGTCCTCAGGCTTCAGAGTGACGACATTGATGGCCTTTCCTGAAGCCTGATGGCTGAAGCCCGGAGCCTGACACGATGCCACTGATCACCCAGGTTGCTGAGGCCGTCGTCGCGGCGCTGAACGCCGCGGCGTTCAGCCAACCGATCGCGGCGGCACGGTCGTACCTGCCGCGGGTGGAACTGGCGGACCTCAAGACCCTGAAGGTGACGGTCGTTCCCAGCAGCGTCTCGGTCGTCACCGCCTCCCGGGGCCAGACACAACGGGATGTGGCGATCGACGTGGCGGTGCAGAAGAAACTCGCCCGCGAACAGAACGCCGATCTCGATCCGCTCCTGATCTTGGCTGAGGAGATCGCCGAGCATTTTCGGGGCAAGCGGCTCGACAGCTTCCCGGATGCGGTCTGGGTCAAGACCGAGTTCAAACCGATCTACGCCCCCGAGCACATCGAGCAACTGCGGACGTTCACCAGCGTGGTCACGCTGACGTTTCGAATGATTGGCCAGTAGGCCCCAGGCTTCAGGCTTCAGGCTCCAGGAAAGAGAAGTCACGCGTCGAATCATCTCCTGAAGCCTGAGGTCTGGAGCCTGAAGCCTGATGTTCATCGGAGTCCGCCTCTCGCAGGCGAAGCGGCTGTTCTTCGACCGGCAGAAAGTCCTGTCACAGGTCAGCCGGGCCGAACGGCGCGTGCTGTCCCGGTTCGGGGCCTACGTCCGCCAGGACGCGAAGCAGCGGATTCGCCGCCGGAAACGGCCCTCGCAGCGCGATGAGTCGCCCACCAACCAGACCGGGCTGCTCAAGCGGCACATCTACTTCGTGTTCGATCCCGACCGCCGCTCGGTCGTGATCGGCCCCGCCCGGCTCAGTACGGGGACCCAGGCCCCGGCCACGCTCGAGTACGGCGGGAATGCCATCGTCGACACGCCTCAGGGAAAGCCGGTCCGCGTCGCGATCGCCGAGCGACCGTACATGGGGCCGGCGTTTCGCCAGGAACTTCCCAAGGTGCCCGCCCTGTGGCGGGACTCTGTTCGCTGATCAGGAGTCGTATGGCTGCCAATCCCTCAACTGCGGAACCGCTGCGCGAACATCCCCTGGGGATGAACGGCAATGGGTTCGTCGTCATCCCCAAGTGGTTCGTGTCCTTTTTGAGCTTCACGGTCTCGGTGATCTTCGTGGGGGCGGTGCTGTGGGCCTGGCAGATGTCCTCCGACATGGCCGCGATCAAGGCGGAAGTCCGGGCGCAGAACGAACTGCGGGGGGCGGAACTGGAGGACATCCGTCGCCGGCTGGCCCGGCATGATGACCTGTTCGACCGTCTGCGGGGGCGCGAATGACCGAGTTCGACTTCGAGCCGCTCGACATCGCCGCCTGCTATGGCACCGGGTTCACGGCCAGTGCCATCCGCTGGGGAACGGCCTCGCTGCTGGCTCCGCCCCGACTGCGGATCGGCCCCTCGCACGTGGCGGTGCTGTGTGAATTCCACGGCCGGATGGTGTGGGTCGAATCGACGACCCTCTGCCCGCATCCCTGCGTGATCCTGGCCCGGTCCATCAACGGCTGTCAGGCCCATCTGCCGGAGATCCGAATTCACGATTACGTGGCCTCCGGCGGCCACGTCGACCTCTATCGCCTCGCGCCGATCGAGACGCTGTCCAGCGCGGAGAGCGATCTACTGACCCGCATCCTGGTGCGGCACTTCATCGGGAAGCAAGTGACCTACGACTTCGGCGGGGCGCTGCTGTCGGGCACCAGGCTATTCAAGCGGACGAGGCTGCTGCCGTCGGCGGACCTCAACGAACTGTTCTGCTCCGAACTTGTCGCCGCGGTCTGCATGCGGCTGGGCCGCATGAACCGCTCGAACCCGACCCGGTTCAACCCTGCCTGTTTGCTGCGAGAACTCGTCCGTCACGGGACGTTCCAGTTCTGTCACTCGTTCACAAAGGAGACGCCTTGACGATCCTGCTGATCACGCTCGGTCTGTATGGGACGGCGCTCGGGAGAGCGCTGCTCAGCGCGATCCTGTCCGGGCGCAGGAACCTGTCGATTGTCGCTGCCTGCTGTATCGGCTTGGGGGGCCAGGTTTCCCTGGCCGGCGTCGATGATGCGGTCGTGATGGTCGAGGGCTGCAGCGGCGTCTGCGTCGACCCGGCGGGCTTCGTCCTCACGGCGCGACATTGCGATTTGCCGACGACGGCCACGGTCCGATTCAAGGATCGGACTGTCACCGCCACGCGGGTGTACGTCTGCCGCGAGATGGAAGGTCCAGTGGTTTACGACTGCGAGGGGGACGGCTATCCGTTCCTGCCCATCGCCGCCACGGCACCGCGGGTGGGGGAACGGGTCTGGTCCTGCGGTTATCCGCACCTGAATGGCCGGCGGGAGCTCCGCTGGGCGAACGGACCAACACTGCGATGGAGCACGTTTGAGTATGCCGGTGGTTCGTTCAATGGGAACGTCGTCGGGTTCGTTACGGCACCGGGCTGGAGCGGCGGTCCGCTGCTGAATGCCAAGGCGGAAGTCTGTGGTCTGCTCAACAGCAGCGACTGCTCGACGAGCGTGTTCATCTCGTCGGCCGCAGTCCGCGAAGCCTATGCGGCCGTCCGCCATAGCCGCTCCGCTGATCCGCCCCCGGCCACCGGCAAGCCGAAGCTCTACGTGTTCGGTTCCATGACCTGCGGACCGTGCCGGAAGTTCAAGGAGGACTACGCGAACAATGCGACGTTCCGCCAGACGCTGGACGCCGCATTCGCGGTCGAGTTCGTCGACGTCGATAAGCAGGCGGACACGGCGCACCGATTCGGCGTCACGGAAGTCCCGACGTTCCTCGTCGTCGGTGGGGTGCGCGTGACCGGCTACGAGGGACCGGACCAGCTGCTCGTCGCCCTCGGCGTGCGCCAGGAGATCGCGGCGCGGCCTCCGCCCCAGCGCGACGTGGTTCCCGATTCGGTCGCTCCTGCACCGCCGCCATCCGAAGGGAAGGCGGACCCACCTGCGACGGTCGAGACTCCGGCTTCCAACACGCCGGTTGTCGAGGCTCCGGCAGCGAGCACTCCCGCCGCACCTCAGGCCGCGACAGCGCCCGCTATTGCCGACCGGCTCGATCGCCTGAGTGGCCTGGTGCAGACAGCCGTCTCGATCGCCACCTGGCTGGGAGTCGGCGGAATGACCGGGGGAGCGGGTGGTCTGATTCTCGGTGGTTTCGCGTTGTGGCGCACACTCCGTCGCCGACGTGATCCGAAACCGGCCCGTGATCCACCGGCCAAAGTCGCTCCCCCACCGGTTGTCACCGTCGACAGTCCACCCCCTCCCCAGGCGATCGTGCCGGAGACCCGGTTCGCCCCTTACGAGCGGGACACGTTCGCCGAAGCGTTCGCCTGGGCCGAGACCGAACTGGTCCGCAAGTACCCCGGCGCGGTCTCCACGCTGGAAACCCTCAAGGGGCTGATCAACCAGTTCCTGTCGGCCAAGGGGGTGAAGCCCACGAAGTAGTCCGCTGCTGCCGTCTTCTGTTCCTTCGGTTCCCAACCTTCTCGAAAGAACCTCCATGTCCGGAAACGATGCCTTCCTCTGGTACAACGTCGGCGACTGGGGCCGGTTCGGCCTCGCCATCCCCAACTTCTCCAACGACACCAAGTCGCAGAACGACACGATCCGCTACCTGACCGACGTGGTCGGTCGGAACCTGCAGGCGATCCTCTGGCATCCCGACGCCCGCCTCAGGACGCCGCCGTCGATCAACACGCTGACCCGCATCCACAAGCTCTGCACGCGGGCACGGTCGATCCTCGCCTCGCGGGCGGTGCCGGCGAACATCCTCAACATGGAGACGGCGCACGCGCTCCCGGCTCCCGAGGAGTTCCTGGTCTATCCGACGCCGTACTTCAAGGTCCGCAACCAGTGGCTCAAGCAGTATGCCGGGCTGATGCTGCTGGCGCTGACCGAGGCGATGCAGCACCAGGAGAACGCCCGGCCTCTGGAGATCAGCGAGGCGTTCGCCGGCCTGATCGGCCAGTACGTGCAGCGGGTCTATCGGCTCGTAGCCACGGAACTGTTCCGCATCCCGCTGGCCGATGCGGCGAAGCCCGACTTCACGCTCAGCGATGCCCAACTGGCGGCCTACAACCCGTCCGCCTGGTTCACGAGCACCGAACTGCTCGACACCGTTGCGCCGCTCGACGACTGGCCGACCGAGGACGATTTGGAAGTCCTGACCAACGGCATCCCGATCAGCCATCTGCCGGTGCTCGGCCGCTGGCCGTCCGGGCCGAGCGGAGCGGTCGGCGTCGGCCAGCCCTCCGTCCCGGTGAGCGAATCGTTCGCTCCCGCTCCCTCGGCGTAGTCCCGGAGTGACCCACGATGTACGAGTACCGGGCCCGGATCACGCGGGTGATCGACGGCGACACGGTGGAGGCCGAGATCGACCTCGGGTTCCACGTGTCGCTCACCGTTACGCTCCGCCTGGCCGGGATCAACGCGCACGAGACCCGCGGGGCCGAGCGTCTCCGCGGTCTCGCGGCGAAGAGGTATCTCGAATCGCTCCTCAATGACCTGACCGGTGACACACGCGAGCTGATCGTCCGCACGCAGAAGGATGTCACCGAGAAGTACGGCCGCTACCTGGCGGAGCTGATCGCCGGCGAAGTGAACCTGAACCACGCCCTCGTCGCCGCGGGCCACGCGGCCCCGGCCGAGTACTGAAGATGGACTGTTTCCCGAACCTGCTTTAAGAGGCAACCGACATGAGTGTCCGTCTCGGACTCGATGCCAAGCTCTTCCGCAACTCCGCCAGCTACGACACCCCCAGCTGGCAGGAAATGAAGAACGTCAAGGATCTCACGCTGAACGTGGAAGCAGGGGAAGCCGATGCCAGCACACGCGGTAACGGCGGCTGGCGGGCGATTCTGGCGACACTCAAGGATGGCTCGATCGAGTTCGAGATGGTCTGGGATACGGCCGATGCCGGATTCACGGCGATCAAGGATGCGTTCTTCAACAACACGCCAATTGAGTTTGCGGCCTTGGATGGCCCCGTAGCGACCGCCGGTTCGCAAGGGCTGCGGGCGACGATGGCAATCACCAACTTCAGCCGCAACGAGCCGCTTGAGGAAGCCATCACAGTTTCGATCACAGCGAAACCGACTTATAGCGAGCATCCTCCCGAGTGGATGGTCGTATCGTGACCGACATTAAGACCGAAGAGACGCCCAAAGTCGCGAACGGCTCATCGTGGTCAGTGTGGTATCGTGCGCATCGAGCCGCCGGACTCTGCGGCAAGTGCTCGAGGCCGGCTGAAGAAGGAAAGAGTCTGTGCGCCCGACACCGTGAGCTGGAGCGAATCTACAGCCGTGACGTGGCCGTTCGTCGCCAGCAGGCCGGTCTGTGCCTGGCGAAGGGTTGCACACAGTTCGTCGAGAAGCCGAGCAATTCGTATTGCGCAGCACATCGCAATCGAGCGAGGGCTTGTGATCGCAAGAGATTGCAGCGAATCAAGCGCGAGGTTCTCGCGCATTACGGGGAAAGTCGATGTGCTTGTTGCGGTGAAACTCGCCTGGAGTTTCTCACGATCGACCACATCTTCGGAGGAGGCAGGCAGCACCGCCAGAGTCAGCGCATTGGAAACATGTGTGTCTGGCTGAAGAAGCACAACTACCCAGAGGGATATCAGGTCCTCTGCATGAACTGCAACTTCGCCAAGGGACGCTTCGGCCGATGCCCTCATGAGATCGAAGCCGAGGCATCTTCACGCACTCCGTCGTCGCCAATGCTAATGTCAACACAATCCACATTAACCGTAACGGAAGCTTCATGAAGATGTTTACGGACCGCCAGGGACGCTCCTGGACGATCGAGATCAATTACACGTCGCTCCGCCGGGTGAAAGCGGCGACCGGCGTCGACCTGACGCGGCTCGTCGATCCGAAGTCGGACGTGATGGGCCTACTCACCGGCGATCCGTTCGTCCTGTTCGACTGCCTCGTCGCCCTCCTGGGACCGCAGCTGGATGATAAGGAAATCAACGCCGAGCAGTTCGGTGAGTCGCTGGATGAGGAATCTGCCGACAAGGCGGCCGTGGCGCTGATTGAGGCGGCCATTGATTTTTTCCAGGAAGGGAAGCGGATGCTGCTCAAGCGGGCGTTCGCGAAGGTGACAACCGCGGCCCAGCGGCGGCAGACGGCGTCGCTCGACCAGGCGCTGCGGGCGGTGGAGAGTCCGGAGTTCGAGCAGGCGATCGAGACCGCCCTCGACGCGGCGAGCCGATCGACGTATGGAAGCTCGGCTACGAGCTCGCCGGCATTGTCGGCGTCGACCCCGGCCCCCTGACGCTCCGGCAACTCTGCTGGATGGCGGATGCCGCCTCCCGCGACCGCTGGAATCACACCGCTTCCCTCCTGGCCTTGCTGACCAATTGCCACCGCGATCCGAAGAAGGCTCGCGCGGCTCGGCCACGGGACTTCCACCCGCACGCGAAGGGAAACCGCCGGCGGGGTGCTGAGCGCAAGCCCCGCGTCGGCGTCGAGGTGCTGAAACAGGTGTTCGTCGATCGGCGTCCGCTGGATGCCCACTGATCCTCTGGTTAGACGAAGGGACGTGATGTGCCAGCAGCCGGTGCCATTCGGGCCGCCCGTGCTTACGTCGAGCTGTTCGCCGACGACTCGAAGCTCGTGCGGGGACTGCGGCGGGCGCAGGCGAAGCTGAAAGCGTTCGGCAAATCGGTGCAGCAATTCGGCCGCCAGCTTCTCACGGTGGGGACGCTGGCGGCCGTGCCGTTTGCACTCTCAGCGCAGACGTTCGCGAACTTCGAATCGCAGATGGCTCGCGTGAAGGCGCTGACGGGCGCGACCGGCGAACAATTCACGCGGCTGGAGCAGGAAGCGAAGCGGCTCGGGGCGACGACGGTCTTCTCGGCCAGCCAGGCGGCGGAGGCGATGAGTTCGTTCGCGCTGGCAGGGTTCAGCGTCGATCAGATTCTGGCGGCCATTGGACCGACGCTCGACCTGGCAGCGGCCGGGCAGATCGAGATTGCCGAAGCGGCCGACATTGCCGCCAAGATCATGGCCGGGATGGGACTCGCGGCCGAGGAACTGGGGAATGCCGTTGATGTGATGGCCAAGGCGATGACGACCGCCAACACCGATCTCACGATGCTCGGCGAGGCGTTCAAGTTCGTTGGGCCGATGGCGAAGTCGGCGGGGATCTCACTGGAAGAGATCACGGCCGCGATTCAACTGCTGTCGAACGCTGGCATTCAGGGCGAGATGGCCGGTTCCACACTGCGCGGAATGCTGTTGTCACTGACGTCCCCCTCGGCAGCGGCGGAAGGGGAACTCAAACGACTCGGAGTCCGGATCACGGATGAAGCCGGCAACGTCCGGTCTTTGGCCGACATCCTCGCCGATCTGGAAGGTGCTCTCTCTGGCGTCGGTTCCGGAGAAAAACTGCGTGTGCTCGGAACGATCTTCCCCGCGCGGCAGGCGGCCGGGGCCGCGGAACTCGTCTCGCAAGGGGCCGATAAACTCCGCGAGGCGACAGCGGCGCTTGGGGATGCCTCCGGCACCGCCTCCCGGATTGCCGGGACGCAGCTCGACACGCTCAAGGGGGATGTGACGATCCTGCTTTCCGCGCTGGAAGGAGTGGCCATTGCGGTGGGGGAAGCGTTCGGCACCGAACTGCGGGCGGCGGTCCGGGGCGTGACGTCGTTCCTCTCGGCGCTGGGCACCTGGATCGGTGAGAACAAGCAGGTGGTGCTGACGACCGTGGGGATCGTGGTCGGCATTCTGGCGGCCGGCGTGGCGCTGATCGGCCTGGGCGGAACGATCCAACTGGTGGCGTTCGGGCTGGGTGGCCTGGCGACGGCGATCGCGACCGTCGCCTCGCTGCTGGGGGCCCTTCTCTCCCCGATTGGCCTCGTACTGGCGGGGATCGGGGCCCTCGGCGCATACCTTATCTATACGTCGGATCTCGGCGGGCAGGCGCTCGACTGGCTGGGGACGCAGTTCAACGCCCTGAAATCGACGGCGATCCGGGCGTTCGGCGGGATCGGCGATGCCCTGTCGGCGGGCGACCTCGGTCTGGCCGCCCGCATCCTCTGGCTGACGCTCAAAATGGAGTGGCAGAAGGGGATCAACGCCCTCAACCAGCAGTGGGTCGAGGTCAAGCGGTTCTTCGTCGCCGTCTGGACGGAGGCGGTCTACGGCGCCGCGGAGGTCTCGGCCAACGCCTGGGCCGGCCTGCAAACCGGCTGGACGGAGACCGTCGACTTCCTGGCCGATGCCTGGGCGCTGTTCACGACCGGCCTGACCAAGACCTGGAACACGGCGGTCGGGTTCATCCGCAAGGCGTGGGTCCGGCTGAAGTCGCTGTTCGATTCGGACATCGATGCCGAGGCGGAGATCACCCGCATCAACGAGGAGGTTGCCGGCAAAAACAAAGCGGCCGATGGGGAGCGTAGCCGGGCGGTATTCGCCCGCGAGCAGCAGCGCCGGGCCCGGAAGTCCGAGATCGAGGCGGAACGCTCCGGCACGCTGTCCGAACTGGAACGGATGCGGGACGCCGAGCATTCCCGGCACGCGCAGCAGTTTGCGTCCGAGGTGAAGGACTCCCAGGCCGCCCTCGATGCCGCCCGTCGCGAATGGCAGGCGGCGCTCGAAGAGGCATCCCGCAAGCGGTCCGAGGCGGAAGCGGGCGAGGCCACCGATCCGAATGCACCGGCCGATCTGCTCAAGCAATTGGAACAGAAGTTGGCCGACGCCGGCTCCGGCCTGCAGGCCGCGGCCGACAAGGTGAGCGTCAGCGGGACGTTCAATGCAATGGCAGTCCGGGGTCTTGGCGGCGGTTCCCATGCCGAGCGGACCGCCCGTGCCTCCGAAGAGACCGCCCGCAACACCCGTCGACTGCTGGATGAAGCGCATCACGGCGGCTTGCAGTTCACGTAATGGAGCCTCATGTCTGTCACCGTCACCGAGAAATGGGATTCACGCGAGCAGTCGGCGGGGGAACAGCCCTCCGTCGATCGCCGGTTCCTCGTTGTCGGGACGTCGGACGACATCGAAGCCCACAGCGAGCTGATTGCCCAGACCCCGGCGATCTACGCCGGGCTCGTCCGCCAGTCGACGCATCTGGAGCGGATCGCCGAGAACGCCTGGGAAGGCTCCGTCCGTTACGGCAAGTTCGAGCCGCCACAGACCGGGGACTCCTCCTACTCGTTTGACACCGGCGGCGGGACGCAGCACATCACGCAGTCGCTGGGGACCGTTGGCGTCTGGGCGGCTCCCGGCGTGTTCCCTCCCAACTTTCGCGGCGGGATCGGCGTCACGAAGGACAGCGTCGAAGGGGTCGACATCGCGATCCCCGTCTACAACTTCGCCGAGACGCACTACATCGACGCAGCGCTGGTCACCGGGGCCTACAAAGCGGCGCTGTTCTACCTGACCGGAACGGTCAACAACGGACCATTCCGGGGGTTCTCCGCCGGCGAGGTGCTGTTTCTCGGGGCCGCCGGTTCAATCCGCGGCCGGGAGGACTGGGAAATCGCCTACCGGTTCGCCGCCAGTCCCAACGTCCAAGGATTGCAGGTCGGCAGCATGACCGGCATCGCCAAACGCGGCTGGGATTATCTCTGGATTCGGTACGCCGATGTCGAAGACCCGGATGCGAAGATGCTCGTGAAACGCCCGCTGTCGGTCTACGTCGAGCAGGTCTATCCCTACACCAACTTCGCAGGACTCGGAATCGGAGTCTGACCGGCACAGCCGGATTGTTCTGAACATCGCTCACTTCGATGTCCGTTCCCAACTGACTCGCGTCGAGCGAGCTGACAACGAGGCAACGTCGTGGGAGACCCCTTCAAGAAAGTTCAGCGTGGTGATCGGCTCCGCATCCCGGCCGAGACGTTCAACACGTTCATCGATGCGGCGAAGGACTTTAGGAATCGGGCCCAGAATGTCGCTCGCCAGCGGCAACTCGACCTCCCGCAGACTGGGATCATCCTCGTCAAGAACGGCACCGCTGCTGACCTGGAGCGGTTTCATGTGCTCGGGATTGACCGACCGATCTTCACGCCCGGCGAGAGTTTGTTCAGCTTTCAGGATCAGATTGCGGTTGTGGGAGTGACTCCCAACGAGGAGGACCACCTCGGTCGGTTCCTGGTGCTGCAGGAACCGCTCCGTGCCGGAATGATCGGACGGGCCTGTCTCAGCGGTGTCACGCCGGTGCGGCTCAACGTGCTGGATGAAGAACACGAGTGGGCCGACGTCGAGGACGGCGAGACCGATTCCCTTAAGACCGACACTGCCGGCAGCGCATTCATCCTCTGGAAAGAACCGCCCGGCGGCAGCGGTTACGGCGGTTACGGGTATGGCTATGGATACGGGTACTACGGCAGCCTGCGGTGGGCGCTGGTGCGGATCGGCAACCTGAGCGACGGGGATCAGTGGGGGGCGGTGTGAACGAAGTCGCCGAACTCCTGGCCGAACTGACCCGTCGTGGTGTAACGCTCGAACCGCGTGGCGATGCGCTGGCGTTTCATCCCCGGTCCAAAGTGCCCCGTGAAATCCGGGAGCGTCTCCAGCAGCACAAAACCGAGATCCTCCGGCTGCTGCGGGGCGAGGTGGCCGATCCCGTCGCGGATATCGTCGTGCCGGCCCCCAGCATTCCGCCGGTAGAGTATTCCGTTGTCGTGCTGCAGCCACAGTCGGAAACGTTTGAGTCAGCATTGCTGAGTCTGTTCGGCCAACAAACACGTTCGAAGGAAGTGCTCGTCTGCGGTCCGGTCTCGAAAGCGATCCGCAAGACGATTCGTTGCTACGCTGGTCGGCATGTGCGACTCGCTGCATTACCAATTGAGGCGCAGTGCGAACTGGTGGTGCTGCTCGATGGCCGGACGCTGCTGGGCCGCGATTGGATCACCTCCGCGAATGCTGCACTGACGCCGGGCATCGGCGCGGTCTACAGCGATCACGAACTGCTGACGACCGACGGCCGGACGCACTATCCCGACCAGGTCACAGGGGATGACCTGGCCCGATCGGGACTGGCAGCACCGACGGTTCTGGTCCGTCGTTCAGCGCTTATTGAAGCCTGGCAGCCGGGCGATACTCTCAGCAGACTGCTGCGGAACCTGGCCCGGAACGGCTGGCAACTCCGCAAGCATGCCGTTCCGGTTCTGTTTCGGGGAGGCGGTGGCCGCGAGTACTTCAGTCGCCAGGAACTGGCCCGCGAAACCGTCACGCTGTTCATCCCGCTGGCGGGACGAGAATCGCTGTGGCGCGAACTGCGGAAGTTCCTCGACCGCCAGACCTGGCCGCACGACCAACTTCGATTGATCCTCTGCGATACCAGTCAGGATGAGCAGTTCGGTCGGCTGGTCCGGGACTGGATCAGTCGCTGCGACTATCTCGACGTCCGGCATCTGCGGTTCGCACCGGGGACGAAGGGACTGGCCGACCTGCCACGCGACCAGCAGATCGTCGCCGTCAACGTGGCGATGTGCCGGATCTACAACCGGCTGCGGGAGAACCTGTCGGCCGACTACATCTGGGTGCTGGAAGACGACATTATTCCTCCAGACGATGTACTCGCACGATTGCTGGAGTCGTTCGATGAACACACGGCTTCGGTCTGCGCGCCGTATCGATCCCGGTTCGACGGCTGGCATCTCGTCTGGTCCCGCGAGCGGCTCGGAGGGAATGGTGTTCATCAGCTGACTCGACCGCTCCCCGACAGCCGGCAGGTCCAAGAGATCCGCGGCAGCGGGTTCGGGTGTGTGGTCCTGCGGTCTGAGGTGTTGCGGAACCACATCTTTCATCTCCCGGCCGGCGATCACTGGTACGACATCCGGTTCTTCCGCGAGCTCCCCGGCCGCTGGAACCGCAAGGTCGACTGGTCCTGCGAGTGCCGGCACCTGCACAACACGCCGCGGCCCGCCAGCACGATCACCCGGCGGAACCTGCTGTACCACGTGACGCCGTTCACATCGAACGACATCTGGCTGCGGAACATTCGGCAATTGCTGAAGCGGCTCGACCTGTTCAACGGCCGCCGCGTGATCGCGGTTGCTACGGGAGATGGGCTGGCGTTGCCCGAAGTAGTCAAAGCGGCGTTCGGAACTCATCAAGTCGAGATACTGCCGCATCCGAACTCCCGCGAGCTGCGCGAGAACGCCACGTTTCTGAAGCTGCTGGAGCAGGTCGCCTCGACCGATCCGATTGAAGCGACGTTCTACGCACACGCGAAAGGAGTGGCCAAGGACGTCCTCTGCTCGGGCGACCCTCTCGGCTCCCGGTACTGGCGGAACGCCATGTACCACGAACTCCTCGATGACTGGAACCGGATCGCGGAACTGCTGGAAGAGTACCCGGTCGTTGGCAGCCATCGTCGCCATCACCCCGAGCAGCCGCAGATCTATCCCGACGGCCAGAGTTCTTCGGAGTGGCATTTCGCCGGGACGTTCTTCTGGTTCCGCAACCGGGATGTATTCGCCACCAACCGCTGGCGCGAAGTCTGGCAGCCGACCGGCTGGGGGGCCGAAGCCTGGGTCGGCCGGATGTTCCTGTTCGACCAGTCGGCCTGCGTCGCCTACGACGGGCTGACCGATCACTACAACCCCGACAGTTACGACCCAAAGCTCGACGATGAGGTTCCCGGTGATGGATGTCACGCTGACGACGATTCTGTATCAGCCGAACTGGGGCAAAACCGGGACGATCATCGCACAGAACCTGGCGGCCCTCGACGCCTGCGGTCTCGCCGGCGAACTGCTGATCGTCGACAACTCTCCGACGCCGACGGTCCCAGCGCTGGAACTGGCAGCCCGTGACGAGCGGGTCCGTGTGCTCTGGAACGATGGCTACAACCTGTACATCGCCGGGGCGCTGCAGCGGGTGCTCCAAGTCGCCCGGGGCCGAATGCTCGTCTACTTCTGCGCCTCGCACGGACTGGTCCGCGATCCAACCTGGCTGGCCGACTTGATCGCGCCGCTGGCCGATCCCGAGGTCGGCCTGGCCGGCAGCGTCTATCCCTGCGAGTTCAAGTGCGTGGCCGCCGTGCCGGAGGACATTATTGAGCCGGAACTGCACGTTCAGGGGGGCGTGTGGTCCGCCCGGACCGATCTGCTGCGGAAGATCGGGATCAGCCACCGGTTTCCGTTCGAGTTCTGCGACGTCGACCTCTCCCGGCGGATGCTCGCCGCCGGTTACCGCCTGGCTTCCATTCCAACCGTCGTCTCCGTCGCCGGCGGAATCATCCCTGACCCGGAGCGTTACAAGTATGTCCACGATTACCGCTGAACCTGAAGCATTGGTCGCTGGGCGGCATGAGTTTCCATTCCCGCATCTGGTCATCGACCACTGGGCCGAGCCGGAACTGGTCCGGGCGGCCGAGGCGGAGTGGCCCCGGATCGACTGGCCATTCTGGCACCGCTACGACTGCGGCAAGCTGGCCACAAAAGACCCGCTGCGGTTCCCGCCCGCTTGCGCGGAGTTGATCCGCCGGATGCTCTGCCTGCGGATCGGTGAACTGCTCGGTGTCGAAGAGGCGTTCGGCGACTGGAACTGTCATGCCGCCGGTCTGCACGCCATGCCGACCGGCAGTTCCCTCGGGCTGCACCTCGACAGCGACCATCACCCGCAGACCGGCTGGCGGCGGGCCGCCAATGCCGTGCTGTACCTCAACCGGACGTGGGGGCCGGACTGGGGGGGTGAGTTTGAGCTGTGGAACGCCAATGGGAGTGAATGCCTCAAGAAGATCGCCCCGGCGTTCAACCGCCTGGTGCTGTTCGCACCGTCGGACATCGCCTGGCACGCGGTCGCTCCCGTGCGCGGGCCCGAGACCCGCAAGACGCTGACGGTGTTCTTCTGGTGCCATGATGACGACGAGAGTGTTCGGTGCCGGCCCCAGGCGGAGTTCGTGGCCCAATGATTCCGCTGCACTGGGTCGACAACGGCAACTTCGGCGACGCGGTCTCACCGCTGATCGTCCGACATGTGACGGGGCGGGAGGTGCGGCATGTGCCGGGACCCGTCGATGAACCCCATCTGTTCGCGGTGGGTTCGTTCTGCCAGATCGCCAATGTGCACACGCACATCTGGGGGACCGGCATCCTGCATTCTCAGGCGGTCCTCCCTCCCGAACCGATGTATCACATGGTTCGCGGCCCGCTCACGCTGCAGCGGGTGCGGGCAGCGGGCGGGCGCTGCGACTGCGTCGGCGATCCCGTGGGGTTCGTGCGGGAGATCTTCCCGGCCGGTGAGGAACTGGGAGATTGGTGCTTTATCCCGCAGTGGCGGGAGGTCCCGCTGGTGCCGGCCATCGACGGCGTGACGGTCCTTTCGCCCCTGACGCCGGTGGCCGAGTTCTGCCGCATTCTGTCGGGCCACAGATATGTCCTCTCCTCGTCGCTGCACGGACTGGTGGCCGCCCACGCCTACGGCCTCAAGGCGGCCTGGGTGAAGATCTCCCATCGGCCGCTGGGGGATGACGTCAAGTACCGCGATTACCTGCTGTCGCGGGGACTCGATCCGGAACCGCTGACGTTTCCGGGGTTCGATGTGCGCTGTTTCCGCAGCGTGCTGCCGCGCCTGCGGGAATCACCGCCCGACCTAGAGGCGATGCGGCGGGCCTGTCCCGCCTGGTGAACACCGTTCAATGACTGAGGCACTGCATGGGACAAGCTGAGCCACGACAGGTCTACACCGACGCCGACCTGACGTTCTATCTTCAGGTCTGCCGCGACGTTCAGCGGGCGGAGTGGTGCCTGGGGCACCTCCGCCGACACTTCCCCACCTCGCGGGTGATCGTCATCTCCGATGGCGACCATGACCGGCGGTACGCCGCGTTCCTCGATCGTCACCGCGTCGAGTTCCACATCGGCGAGGAGCTTTACCCCCTCCGGCACGGCGGGCGGATCATCGAGCGGATGCTGGGCTGCTGGGGGGCGAACACGGCCTACCTGTTCAAGCTCGACCCCGACACGCTGGTCCACCGCCGATTCCGCTGGCTGCCGGGAGAGGAACTGGCGGTATTCGGCAACGGCCTCCCCACGCAGGGGGGCTGCATGGGGTTCACACGGGCAGCAGGGGCGAAGCTGCTCGAATCGGGTCTGCTGACTGACCCGCTCCTCACCCGCCCGGAGCAGTCCTGGGCCGTGTTGCCGGACGGCACTCTCAATTCGGCGGTGCTGCAGATGGTCCGCCGCGATGGCCGGGTGCGGACCGACTGGCTGATCGGCTGGTGCTGTCGGCGACTCGGCATTCCGCAGACTCACTTCGCCGAAGTGTTCAGCCAATGGCGCGATCCGGTTCCGGATGGACTCGACGTCGCGGTAAGTCATCCCCACAAGCAGATCCCGCTGGAGCGCGACGAACTATGATCGGCACCGCTGATTGGAAAACAGAGTTCGAACGTCTGAGCCCCTGGACGATGCGGTTCCGCCTGCATGGTCAGACCGTCGGCGGCAGCTACGAGGTCGGCGAGGACGATCCACTGCTGCGGGCGTTCATCGACCGCGCTCCACTGGCCCGCCGGGTGCTGGAACTCGGCTGCATGGAGGGGGGCCGTACGTTCCCGCTGGCCCGGCGGGTAGGGCACGTCGTGGCCATCGATGCCCGCCGCGAGCACCTGCAGCGGGCGCGGTTCATCGAGCGGGAACTCAGTGTCTCGAATGTGACGTTCCTGGAACAGGATCTCGAAGCAGGCGACCTGGCCTCGCTCGGAGCATTCGACGTCATCTACAACGTCGGCCTGCTGTACCACCTCGCCGATCCCGCCCGGCTGCTGCGGCAGTGCGCGGATGCCGCTCCGGAGATGCTCCTCTGGACCCACGTTGTGGATGACTCGGACGTCGAGCACCGCGGCTACCGCGGGCGGTTCACGAATGAAAATCCCAGCGACCGGATCGGCGGTCTGCGCTCGCAGTCGTTCCGCCCGGAACGTGCGGAACTGCTGCGGATGCTGTCGGACTGCGGCTGGCGGGATGTGGAACTGGTCCAGGACCAGGGGCCGGCCCTGACGCTCTGGTGCCGATCGAAGTTCTCGCCGCGCCCGATCTCAATGAAGCAGCACGAGCCGACGCTCGCCGCAATTATCACGTGCCACAACTACGGGATGTACTTGGATGAGTGTCTCCGCAGCGTGCTGTACTCCAGCCGCCGGCCGGAGGAGATCCTCGTTGTCGATGACGCTTCCGATGATGACACGTCCGCCATCGCTGCCCGCTGGGCTGACTGGGGCGTCCGCTATCTGCGGGTCGAGCACCGCAACGTGCGGCTGGCCCGGCTGGCGGGGCTGAACGCGACGACCGCGGAGTTCGTCTGCTTCGTCGATGCCGACGACCGGCTCTCCCCCGACTACCTGCGGTCAGGTCTCGCGGCGTTCGATCGGCACGACATCGGGTTCGTGTATTCCGATGCGGACCGGTTCGGAGACGAGAACGCACTCCTCGTCCAGCCGGAGGAGATCACGGTCGACAACATGTCCCGGCTGAACCACGTCCACAACGGGGCAATCGTCCGCCGCGAGGCGCTGGAGATGAGCCGGGCCCTGGAAGTCCCAGCCGACCCCCACGTGGTTCATGAAGACTGGCTCGTCTGGCGGCGGATTCTGGAGCAGGGCTGGCAGGCCCGGAAGCAGCGGGCGACCTATGGTTACCGCCGGCACGCCGGCGGCGTCTCGGTCACCAAGCAGGCGGAGCGTTCCTACTTCGATCTCCGCGGGCTGAGGCACGAGACGATCACGCTCTGCGTACCGCTGTCGGGACGGACCGCCGTCTGGCCCTACTTCCAGCAGTTCCTCGAGCAGCAGACCTGGCCCCACGACCAGGTCCGGCTGGTGCTGCTGGATACCAGCCAGGACGCCCGGTTCGGCCGCCGCATCCGCCGTTGGCTCAGCGAGTGCGACTACCGGGACGTGCGGCACATCGCCGAGTCCGTGGCGGAACCGGGGCTGGCCGATGCCGATCGCCGGTTGTCCGAGGTTCAGGACGCCGTGCGAATGGCGGCCGCTCGCATCTACAACCGTTTCGCCCGTGAGGTCAGCGGCACGTTCCTGTGGATCATCGAGGATGACGTCATCCCGCCCCCGAACGCCGCGGAACTGCTGCTCCGCGGGTTCGACTCCACGACGGCCTCGGTGGCCGGCCCGTACCCCTCGCGGTTCCACGTGGGCTACGTCGCCTGGACAGCCGGGCGGGAGATCATCACCAAACGGGGAACCGGGACGGCTGTCATTGAAGGCAACGGGTTCGGTTGCACGATGTTCCGGACGGATGTATTCCGCGAGGCACTGTTCACAGCGCGACAGCAGCCCTACGTCGACTTCGATCCGGCGTTCTACGAGCGGCTGAAGTCCACCGGCCTGCAGGCGAAGCTCCTCTGGGACGCCGAATGCCGGCACCTCGAGAACGAAGCCCACACGATTATGGTCTGGGACCACTGGCCCGAAGCCTGGGAGACGACGGACATCTGGGCATACCGCTCCGGGTTCCTGACGGGAAGGGCCGCCTGCCAGTGGATCGTCGATACACTCAACGGCCCGGAGCCGGCCGCGATCTGGGCCCTCTCCGACGGCGACGTCGCCTGGTGGTGTCGTGATGCGCTGGCCCGGTTGCCGGACGTCGATCGCGAATGGCTCGACCGCCTGGACCTGACCACCGGTCTGCATCCCGAGGATCGCGATCTGCTCTGGCCGCTGTTCGACGAAGCCTGCCGCAACGCCCCCGCCTGGCTCTGCCAGTTCGGCTGGGACATCGCCGAGCGTCTCACTCACGCCGCGTTGACGGCTCATGGCGTCACCATCGACGCCGAAGGGTTCGGCTACGCCCGCAGCCGCAAACGCAAAGTCGACTGCAACGCGGTCTACAAGCTCCTCAACGAAGGCCTCTGGTGGCCGCTACTGGACGGTAAACGACTGGCGATCGTCAGCGGTCAGGCCGAGCAATTGGCGGCCAGACTGATGGACCCCGAATTCGTCCGCTCGACGGGCGGCGAGGACATCACCTGGTCGATCGCAACGACCGTCAACTGCCCCCCGCTCAACCAGCCCAAGCACACCCACTGGCCCCGCATGCGGGACGAACTGTTCACCACCGACTGGGATCTGCTGCTGTGCTCAGCCGGTGCACTGTCGGCGATCCTCTGCGAGCACGCCCGTCAAGTCGGCCGTGCGTCGCTCGACATTGGAGCGTTGGATCTGGCGCTGCTCACCGAGCGCAATCGATCTCAGGGATTTGGATGTTGAGTCCGGACCTATCATCAGCGTTGCTGCCACATCTCGATTCGCCACGCACCCCTAGTTCGAATGATCGGACCACGGGGTGTTTTCGTTGGCGAAGACCGATGCGCCCATGTTGGAACGTGCCGCTAGGCGAGGAGTTCTGACGAGTTGGCTCCTTTCGATGATGCCAACCTATGGCTGCACGTTCGGCCATCCCAGGGTGATGATCGACCGCATGGCGGCCGTGCGCCGCTGCATGTGATCCGATCGACTCGCACAGGCATGACGGCCATCAAGTGGCTTTTTGACAACGCTCGTCTCAGGATCATCCGAGAGCGGCGTCAGGTACGACTGGAGTCCCGCGTACATCTTCAGCGAACAGGACAGCAGCATGTCGTCTTCTTTCACGTCGATCGGCGGCATGGCCCACTTGAGCCGCAAGACATGATGGAGATGCCGCGACCGAACAAAGTAGGCACGAACGATCAGGTCGACCGGCGTCAGCGACTCCGTGCGCGGAATCTCATTCTGCCGATAGTGTATCCCGTCCGCCGGAAACATTCGCCCGAACTGGCCGAGGACGCCGAACTCAAGGTTGCTTGCCGACTCCAGAAAATGTTCGAGGACGCGTGTTCCCGGCAACATGTCATCATCGTGGAAGTACGTAAACTCGCGTTCGTAGAAGAATGCCCCCAAGAACCTGTTATACGCGCCGTGGTTCTCATAAAACCGCAAGTAGCGGTCACAAAGGCCGGCGGGGACGTCAGGCTCCCACTCCGGCCCAGGGGCGCAGTTGACGAGCGTGATCGAGCAGGGGACCGTCTGGGACCGCAACGCTTCCAGGATCCGCGAAATGTTCCCTGGCCTCTTGTAGCTCACAACTACGGCTTCGATGTCCGGCATCGCTCATTCGCCTCCTCGGGATGGTCCGCCCACTCGCAGTGCAGGTCTTTCAGCCAGGCTTCGTAAACGCCCAGGTTCTTGTGATAGCTGTTCGGCAGCAGGATCACGCGTCGCCGACAGATCAGGCCCGCAATCGCGAAGTGGAGTCGATCCGTGATGATCGTGGCATGCTCGGCCGCCTTGCGGAGATACGCGGAGGAATCCTGACGACGTAGGCCCGTCGCTGGATCAGTGGCTTTGACGCCGAACCGCGATTCCTGATCCTGTCGCAGGAATACGCCCAGGTCGGTCGTCGGCTCGGGGACAGGTTCGACATTCTCAAAACACAGGGCCAGATCGGGCACCAGCATCGCGCGGGTGCAGTACGCCTGACTGTAGCGTTCCCGCACGAACACACGCTCGTAGGGGGCATCCTCATGGGCTACCCAGGATTGGGGCAGGAGCGTCTTCGGCAGCGGGCTTCGATTCGCCGCTTTGCGGATGGTCCCTGAGCCAGGGTAGCCCATGTTCCCCCCGCCGAACAGGACCATTTCGTCGAAGTCTCCGTCGAGCGTGCCGTCCCATTGCCAGCTCTGATTCACAACGCGGTACGCCACTCCATGCCGGGCGAAAAGCTGAAACGTCACCTGCTCGATCAGCCCGTCTCCCACGTTTCCACAGAGTCCCTGAACGTAGGCCACCCTCTTCCCTGCCATTGGAGCGAAGACCGGTTCAACGGCGGTTGGCGGCAACAAAGGCATTCCACAGATCCTCCGTGATTTTCGATCAATAAACTACCGTCGCCGTCGGTTCTCGATAACAGCAAGCCCCAGCGCGTCGTCCTCGCGTTCACCGTCCTCCGCCGTCCAGAGTCGCGTCACGCCGTAGCCCTGTCGCTGGATTTCGTCGAGCGCTGCTCCGACCGAGCCGCCTCGGAAGATCGCATCATGAATCAGGATCAGCCCACCGTCGCAGACCAGTCGGCGGGCGAAATCGAACTCCCGGAGAACATGCTCCCTGGTGTGGACGGTGTCCAGGAGGGCCGCGTGATACGTTTCTCCGTCCGATAATGCGGCCCGCAGCCCCTCGATCGACTCGCTTTGTCGCGGCACGATACACCCTCGGATGGGAGCAGGCAGCATCGCCCACAGCAGCTCGCGCTCGGGTTTCACGTTCACGTCCAGAGTCACCACCACGCCCCCCGCCCGATGTGCCACGGCGGAGGCCAGGCAAGCTGCCGAAACTCCACGCGCGGTACCCGTCTCGATCACACGGCTGCAACCATTGGCCCGGATGAGGTAATGGAGTGCCCCGAAGAGTGGGAATGTCGAGGCATCGGCAATACTTGAAGACCGACCGTCGGCTGTTCCGTAGAATGACCAGGCAAGAACTTCCGTCCCCAACTGGCCAACCCACTTTCTCAGTGCGGCCAGGAACTGTTCGTGCCCGTCACTCTGGCGATCGGAACGCGTCAGAGGCCGGCTGACCGACCGGTATCGACCGCGCCATTCGGGCGACTGGTTTCTTCCTGACCCGTTGAAGTGCAGGATGCTGGACGGAAGCCCTTGTGATTTGGCCACGACGCCGACCGACTCCCGAGACAACTCCGCCCGCTGGCTCTGCAGCTGAACATTGTAGCGGGCGTTGAGTTCCACGCCGCAGTCAGTCTGAGCCAGCGCCAGGTTGAAGACGAACTGATTCCGCCACGGCCTGTTCGCGACCGGATCGTCGACCCAGCGTGCCGCGTGGTTTAGGCAGCGGATCTGGTTGTCGAGCGAGCAAAGCGCCGCTCGCGTGCCAGCAAAGAGGCCATCATTGACGATGAGGCGATAGGAATGTTCTTCCGGAGTAATCTCTCCGGTTAACTGAGAGATGTCATCGGCCTGGCCGCCATAGATACAACTCAGGGCATGGCCCAGATCGCGGGCCCAATGGGCCTCGCGGCACGCTAGAATCGCCCCCAGCGGAGCAGCGTCGATCGCGGCAGCAATCGGTCTCAGGTCATCGACCACCAGCATGTCGGCGTCGAGGCAAATAAATTTCCGCGCCGGGATGACGTGGCCCGCTGCATAAACGACCGCCTTGCTGGCCATATTCAAAGGGCGAAGCGGATGGCAGGGGATCACAGTCGCCCGATATTTCTCGGCCACCCGCCGGATTTCCGGACTGTCGTTAAAGGAGAAGATCGCCAGCAAGGCATTGGGACATTGCGAGTTCGCACACACCGACCCCAATAGATCGTCGATCCAGTCTGCGTAACCGCGAGAGCCGACTGTTGCAATGCAAAGTTCGGAGGGAGGCAGTCCCAGAGGGACAACAATCTCCGCCCGTTCAAGCCCGTCAACCACAACCTTCCGAGAAGCTCTCTGTCGATGACTTGATAGGACCGGATCGGCCCACACGGTATGACACGAATTCCAGCGCCGCGTTTGGATCACCAGTTCCAGTTGCTGCACGCCGCTCACATCTGCGGTGATTACTCGCAATTGGCCGGGACGAACATTCCTGACGAGACCTGCAATCTCGCCATCGGCAAGGACGATGAAATCGGCACTGGTCACACCGTCGGGAGTGGAGTCATTTACCCCGACGCGGCTGCAAAACGCCTCAAACTGACGCCCCAATCGATAGACGATCCGGGATGTCGCATGCGCACTGATCGCGTGCGGCATCCGTTCACCGCAGATCTCTACGGGCCGCCCTTCGTAACCGAGACTCCCTCGGAACCCTGCTTCACCGTATCCGACGCTGATCGATTCGGGCGAGAGCCGATCCAGCCAGACTTCGTCGGCCCCGGCCGCCGCCGGAAGTGACTCTCTGACGCGGCGACTGTGCCGACGACGCGAGGCATCGTGCATCCGACGTGCGATGAGACGCTCCGTGAACGATCGCAGAACCGGATCGGAAATCGGCCCCGGCGTCAACACAATCTCACCAGATCGAGTATCGGGACTGCCTTGTCCTCCGGAAATACTCGTGTGGGTATATTTGGATTTTCCCCTTATGACCATGACTCGATCGGATCGGCTGATTGGATCGCCTGACCAGTCGATCTTGAGATGTTTGAGGGCTCTCCTGACGAAGGCTGTGTCTTCGTTAAGCGTTTGAGCGGGGTAACCACCGACTTCCCGCCAGAGATGTTTGCGGAATATCACGAGCGGATGGTAAATCCATTCCAGAGCAGCACGGCTTTCCCGGAGATCGCCCTCGCCCCAATAGGCCCAGTACTCTGCCGGGCAATACAGCGACGCTTGCAGCTCCTGAATCCGTCGCATGCTGTGCGACAGCCGCCACGGGAGGTAGACGTCATCATCGTCCCACACGGCGACGTATTCACCATGAGCCAGTTCAATCGCCGCGTTGCGTTTCTCTCCCAGCGACGGCCATCGTCGTTCCACGTTGACGATCCGCACGCCACGGAACTCACCAGTGAGTTTCTGTCCGGGGCAGTCGTTAAGCACGATCAGTTCCTTGGCGGGATAATCCTGCGCCAGGAACATGGCAATCGACTCGCCGACGTAGTCCGGCCGGCCATAAGTCGGCATGATGCAGCTGACCAGCGGCAGTCCCCCCGGAGAACGGTCTTGATGGACGCTGACGGACACCATCAGCTTGTGCGCGTCATTGTCCGACTGCGAGGAACGACCGTTATTCTCGTGTTTTGTGCCCTGCGGGATGGGCGAAGCAGCAACAGCAGTGTCAGCCGCGATTGTGGCCGACGGCGATGATTTGATTATCCCGGTTCGTGACCGCACCATTGCATGGTAATCGCTCTGCCAAGCCGGCCTCAGTCGCACTGTGCCGGACGCGATCTTGCCTTCTCGCACCTGAGTTTCAACGAACTCAGCGACCTTGACTTGCCCCGAGACCGGCTTCCCTTCGTCGCGGCCGAAGGCACTGAGGTGGTAGGAACCAGTCCCGTGCCAGCGATAAATGTAATAGACTTCCTCAGGGTGAAGCGTGCGATCGTCTTTATCACCCGAGATCAGTTTCTTGAGCACAACCTCAAAATCCCAATCCTGCCCTGAGCCGATGTGCGGATACCGGCCCGCACGCTCGAACAGTTCTCGGGTGAAGCAGGCAGCGCTGTGATACAGATTCGTCGTCGGTCCATCGATACTCCCATTGTTCAGCATCCAGGCCTGGGGACACTTGTAGAATCCTTTGGATTCGTCGAGTCGGCGAATGGAGAGACTGAACCGCCACGGCAGGTAGAGATCGTCGTCATCCCAGACAAACAGGATGTCATGGGTGGCCAGTTCCGCGCAGGCGTTTCGCTTCTCACCCACCGTCGCAAATCGCTCGCCGGTATTGATGATGCGAACATTGGAATGATCGCAGACCAACGTCTGGTCGGCGAAATCATTCAGGACAACCAGTTCCTTTGGTCCCGGATAATCCTGCAGCAGAAATGACTGGATCGCCTCCTCCAGGAGATGAGGACGGCCGTACGTCAGGCACATCGCGCTGACTGGAGGAAATCCTTTCATGAATGTCCTCCGGCTGGAAGCGTTTCAAGATGTTCAAAGAACCTGGTCCATTCCTGTTTCGCCTGCTCCATTCCCCAGTTGGCCTCGAGCCAATGGCGGGCGCTGGCTGCCATCAGGCGACGTTCCTCCCGCTCAAACGCGGCCCTCGACGAGTAGTACACGAACTCCCGCTGGTCCTTACAGAGAAACCCGGTCTGGCCATGCTGGACCAGTTCCCGCCAGCCCCCGCGGTCATCCACGATCAAGAGACACCCGCTGGCCATTGCCTCGAACCCGACGCGGGGCAAATTCTCATAGGTCTCCGTCATCTGGATGATGCAGTGCGCATGACGATAGACTTCGTGAACGGACAGGCCGCCGGCCGGATACGCCTTGATCCAGTTGGGTTCCTGGCCGATTTTGCCCCGGATCTGGTCGTTTACTCCCAGCATCACCCCTTCCTTGAGGACCGGGGCGACCATCGTTTCGTAGACCCAGAGCTGTGCCTGGTGATACTTGCCTGCGTCTTCGCGGGAGATACGTGCAAACCGGAACTTGTCCTCCGGGCGATCGTCGTAGTAGGGAAACTCGTCCAGGTGGAAGTACGGTCGGACCTTGAACCAGCGGAACCGCTCGTTGATCGATTTCAGTTCATCCTGAACCTTTTCGCGAGCGTGTTCGGTCTGGTACAGGAAGCAGTCGATCAGTCCCCGGCGGTGCATCTCCTTTTCCGGGTCGAACAGCCACGTCATACAGTTCACGAACGTGGTCGTCCTTGCGTAGAGTTTGATCGCCTCCAGATGCTTCAGGAACTCGCCGTTGCAGTAGGAAATGACGTGCATCCCTTTGCACGCCCCCCAGTCCCCCGGCGTGTGCACGATGCAGCCCCGCTCCTCCATCTTCATCGCCCGCAGATTGTCATCGAGCGGCCCGGTGTGGATCAGATGGACCTTCAGCCCCAGCGCCTGCCAGACACGGATCTGATGATCCAGTTCCGTATCCGCGCCTCCCAACCGGGACGGGTACCCGATGACACATATCTCCTCGATCCCCATTCAGTCTCCCAAGGCGCCAATCTTCCGATGGCACACGAATCTCACGAGTAATGAATTCTTAAGGCTCGGGCGAAGCGGTGCGAAGCCACGAAGTCCGGGGCCATGCTCTGGTCAGACGACCCACCAATTCGATCCGTCTGAAACCACGGTCACCGTCTCGTACTGAGTTCCCAGAACGCGCGTTGCTGCCCCGTCGATCGTCTGCCCTGACTGGGCCGCGACTGTCACCGTGTTCGCGCCGCTGCTGATCCGTTTGATTGAATACTGTCGGCCAGTAATTCCGGCCGCCGTCGGCAGCGTGACGGTGAGCGCTCCGCTCGTGGCATCACAGAGCAAAACACTGTCCGTCGAAGTGACGGAGTAGTTGGTCGTCTTCGTTGCAACCGCCGTGGCGATCGGTCCCGCCACCTCGAGAAGCGTGTTGGGCAACGCCGCCCCGATTCCCACCTTGCCAGTGCCGTCCGGCTCGACGACGATGTCGCCATTCGAGGACGAAACAATCTTCTGGCCGTTCACGTCCAGGTCACCGCCAAGCCTCGGAGTGGAATCCTGCACGACCTGCAACAGGATCTGCCTCCAGACCGCCGCTCCTGTTGCCGAACTCTCGCACACGAACAGTTTCGGAGGCGATGAGTCGGTCCGCAGCCAGAGTGATCCGGGGAAGTAATCCGCCGTCTGATCGTCACTTACCGTCGGATCAGTCGACTGAGCCCAGACGCTCTTCGGGCTCCAATCGACAAGCGATTTCAGGTCATCCTGAATCGCCAGTCCGCCGTCCCCTGTCGGATCGGGCGTCACGACTTGCAGCCCGCGGTAAGAAGTTAAAGTGGCCATGTGGGTTTTCCTTTCTTGCCGTCCCTGAACATCGGGAATGGCGAAAACTGGTTCTTAATGCCTGACTGATAGTATCTGTTTCGGCGACGAGCAATCTGGAGAATCACTTGACGTCGTCAAGCGGACACGTCGCCCGCTCTTCCGTTCCCTGTACCTCTTGAATCGGGGTCTCGTATCTCCTTAATCACCTGCATCAATGCCTCATAACCAACCAACGCACAACGCTGACGGTTCATCGTCAACTCACGAATCTCAAACTCCATCAGTTCTTCCGGCGTCGCCTTCAACACATCCTCAACCGACTTCCCTTCCGCACTCTCACACAACATCGATGCACACGCCTGGCTGACCACGCATCCCTGACCACGGAATCTCATCTGCCGAATGATCTCTTCGACCACATCCACATCGACCGACACTTCATCACCACACAGCGGATTACGAGCGTATCCTGAGTGCGATGGCGTGGCGACTGCGCCGCGCCATGTAGAAAGTCGGTCGTGTTCGACAATTCGTTGCATTGCGCTGCACTATACCACATATTAGGTCAACTGCTAATCACGCTTTCCCATGACATCGACCTTCATCCCCTGAACAAAAGGGAAATCGATTCTCTGCGGAAAGCCGAGGGATTCCTCCGGCGCATGCTGCACGGGGAACGGACATGGAGGTGGCTTTGCTCCGGCACATCTCCACGAGTATGGAATGGAATACTGCGACAGCGGCTTCTCACCAATCACTTCAACCTGCTCAGAACGGAATCCAGCATGCCACGCAACAGCCCACTCTTCTGTCAGGCCGTGAAGGTAGATGAGTCCATCGTCGTATATCGGTTCGGCCTCCCAGCCATAATCACCGACCCTGATGTCCGCACCGTTCGCAATCACGCAAGGGAGATCCGGCGGAACAAAGAGGACGCGATTCACTCGTGGATAACGTTTATCCATTTCGCGCACTTCCCTTGCCCACCTTCGCGACGACCATTTATAGAATGCGCATGACGCCAACACGCACATAAGCGCAGTGACGGTGCCAGCTGCAATCCCCGCAATCAACCCGAAGTGGCGCGAGAGTACAAGTCCGACGATAAGTGATGTAGTGACTGTGAACACTACCACAACCACTTCGACACACGAATACCCGTGCCGGGACGCATTAACGTGTTGGTACAGATTGAACGGTCCAGCAGTACAAAGTGCTGCACAATTTCTTGAGACCAACAGGCGCATATCGACAACGGCACGGTACTGACGTGTGCGCTGCGCATCTTGCGTGCCAACGCCGTCGGACGAGGAAATGCCAGCAATGTTCCGAGCCCTTCTTCGAGTCACGAGGGCGTCATGCATCGTTCACTCCTTTCTCAGAAGACACGCCTGTCGGGGCTGATCTCTGCATGCGTTGCCACCGTCCTCCAAATGAAAACGGCCACAACAAGATGAACTTCTGCGACTCCGTGTCGCGCCACTGGCACTTTGTGTCATCGTGGCATAGTTCAATGCGAGCCTGACAAGTTGCGCATACTACTGTCTCCATTGGCCATTTCCTCAACTCAGACCAGTAATGTCGGTTCTGGTCACCGCAAACAGGGCATTTGGGGAGTAGTAACGGATAAAGGCGAAACAGCCGATAGAGTGGAGATGAAATGAGAGCATAGCAAACAGCACCGCCTACAATGTAAATGGAGAGTGAGACAATCTTGTTGCCAAGGGGGATCAAAATGTTTGGAATCGCCCCCCCCATTGCGATGAGGATGCTGGCGATAACTAGATCGATCAGGCGAAATCTCATAGAGTGCCAGCTTTATGGGAACTGAATAGACGTGATGCAGAACTGTGAGTCATGTGCTGGGAGGTCACCACGTACCCCTTTGTCGCGCATTACTCTGAAAGATTGTGGACCGAAGCTGGAATGCCACCTCCGGCTGCTGTAACGGCACCGGCACCACTAAGAGGATTAGGACCCGTCGACATCATGTTCCCTACTTGGGTGCATGGATTCTCCCTCACGTTGAAACGCCAACATTGGGAAGCGTCACGCTTCGGGCTCCAGCCTGCCCAGCCTGGCGCGGGTTGATTTCCCTTTGGGCTGAGCCTGGTAGCCAATGGGCGTCCTGCAAACCCTCCCACAATCGCACCTCCGGTGAACGCTCCAGCGGTATATCCGATATTGTCCGGAGTCGGATTACTAATGATGGAGCCAACTGCAAGACCAGTGCCCACTGCACCGATAACGAATAGTCCACCAGTGATTACAGCGGCAGGAACTCCGACTGTGGACAAAAGTGCCGCACCGGCGACAACTACTGCTGCGGTTGCAAGTCCAGCAACTAATCCCCGACCGAATGAACTCCAGAACCCAAGTCCCGTCGGGTCTGTGAGGCGGAGTGGGCTGGAGTCAACATACTGGGAGAGGTTTGGCCACGACGTGAAGGTCGTCAGTGGATCACGCGTGATCCAAACTCCAAGCTGCGGATGGTAGAACCGATACCGCACGGCGAACAGTCCGCTCGTTTGATCCCAGCGGTAGCCGCAGTACGTCGTTTCCCAGGCGAAGTTGCTGGCGGTGCGGACGGTGAAGTCTGGTGCGAGAACAGTGGTCATGCCATACGGGTCGTATTCGTAGCGTTCCTGCACTGTGCCCGTCGCGTCCGCGACGGCGGTGACGTTCCAGTTGCCGTCCTGCAGGGCGTAGAGGCGCTCGTTCAGTGTGCCGCCGCTGACACTTCGATCACGGAGAATGAGGTCATCGATGTACCGCACGCCCCACGCGAATTGGCGGTCAGGGGTCGTGTTGGTGCCCATCCGTTCTTCGACGCACTGCCACTGGTCGGTGAAGTAGGCGTGACGGGTTTCGGTGAGCGTACCGTCGGTGTAGTTCTTGGTGACGATCCGATACCCACGGCCGTCGTATTGGTTCTCCTGGACGGTCGAGCCATCGCCGCCGTCGGTCAGCTTCACGAGACGATTCCAGGCATCGTAAGTCGCCCGGAACGTCGGGGCGACTTCCATCCGCGACCAGTCGTTCACTGTGAGTGCAGCCCATTGGTCTGTCGTCAGGTTCGCCCAACTGGGGCGATTGAGTCCCGGCCGGGGGATGGTCGTCATGTTGCCGTTGGCGTCGTACTTCGGATCGGCCCACTGCTCGCCGACCGTGGCGTTGATCGTCGTCAGTTCGTTGACTTCGTTGGCCGTTCGCATCTGCTCCAGCGACCAGGTCGTCCCGTTGTTGAACTGTTTGAACCCGCTCCAGTTGCCCGTGGCATCGAGCGTCCAGCACTGGCCGAACTGTGGGTTGGTGATGCCGGTGTGCGTTCCGTTGAGCGTGCCGCGTTGGCCGTCCTTCAGCCGCTGCAGGCCGTCATAGCCGTACTTCCAGTCGTACTGGGCGCTGATGGCCGTCGCGACGGGGTTCTCCCGCCAGGTTCGATTGCTGGCCCGGTCGTAGCCGTATTCGACATTGGACAGCGCCGTACTCCCCTGTTTCCAGAGGCTTTGCTTCATCCGTCCGAAGCGGTCGAGCGCCGTATAGATATCGCCGTCGGGCGTGAGGTTCCCCAGGAGCGTGAACTGGATCGCAGGCTGAGGACTGGTCTGTTCGGCGACGGTCGCCAGCCCCAGATAGCTGTATTCAGCCAGGTGCGTGCTGCCGTTCGTGGGATCGTCGACGATTGTTTCGATCCGACTGGCGGAATCGTCGATCCCGCCGGAAGAACCGTAGTCGAAGGACAGCGTCCGGCCGTTGGGGTAGGTCAGGGACGTGGGCCGGACGATGTTCATCGAGCCGTTGGCGTAGCCCATCTGCACGCTGGGAGTGGTCATCACGTCGACCGCACCGGAATGCGCCTGGTACGTTTTGATCGACTGGCCGAAGTTGTTGTAGGTCAACTTCACCTCATTGACAGTGCTACCCGCTCCGACCGTTGGCGAATCGATCGATGTGATCCGGCTGATGAGGCCCCGAACCTCGTAGGCGGTTTCGATCCGGCGGACTGCTCCATCGACATTCGCCGCCAGCGTCGTGACGCGATCCTGCGTCAGCCGCCCCAGCAGGTCGTAATCGTACTGGTGGACGTTGCCGTTCTGGTCGGTCAGGCTCGTCCGCTGCGCCTGGCGGTTGTAACTCAGCCAGACCTGATCGCTGCCGCCGGTGGAGTCGGGATAGATCACCGACCGCAGCAGGACGCTCGAGGCTACGTCCGACTCAGCGAGCGTCGTGCCGTAGACGTAGGTCGTCGTCTGGTTGCCGGTCGAAGCGTTGATCGCGTGCAGCGAGGCGACGAGGCCGTCCGGCGTGTAAGTGAGGTTCGTCGTGCGGTTGACGTCCGCCGAAGGACCGCAGCCAGTGCCGCTGGAACTGGAGGAGGGCGGAGGCGACGCGACGTAATTCTCGATCACCTGTGTCCGGCTGCCAGCGGCGTCGTAGCCGAACCGGGTGACCATTCCCGCCGGGTCGATCGTTTCCAGCAGGTTGCCGGAATCATCATACGATTGGCTCGTCACCAGGACGGTGTCGGAGCGGGCCGGAATCGTGGACGAACGAGTGAACGCCGCGCCGCCGTTCGTTCCGTAGTTGGCATTGGCCTGCTGTCGGCCGAGCGGGTCCGGATAACTGGCGGTGTAGGTGACACGCGCATTGGGAGTGAGCGACGGCGAGCCGAGAGCGCCGGTCTGCGACGCGGGGGCGTTGTGATAGCGCTGCCGCCGCGTTTCCTGGATGGTGTTCCCTGCGTCGTCGAACACGGTCTCCACCTGCTCCAAGATCACATCCCCCGTGACGGTGAAGATGTCGCTGTAGGTCGAATCAGCGCCGTAGCCGGTGTAGACCGTGACCGCCCGGTTGAGGCTGTCGAACGTGGTCTTGGTCCAGAGTTTGGAACCGGCCGGGAGGGTTTTGACGACGTTGCCCGCCTGGTCAAACCAGGTGTTGTCGGCGAGGGCGTTGCCGACGGTGCCGGTATTCGGGTCGACACCGTATCGAATGGTCTGATATACCCGGCTGAGGTCATCGAACTTCGTTTCCTGGCGGGCGATGAGGTTCCCGCCGGCGGACGTGTTGCGGCGGTCGACGCGGATCAGGCGGTCGAGGTTGTCGTAGAACCCCTGAGCGAAGTAATCGATCTCGCCGTCAACGGAGACCAGACGATTCCGCCAGTCATAGCCGCCATTGGTGACGCGGGAGACGGAGGTATTCACCCACTGCGCGACCTGAGTCAGATTGCCGTCGCCGCCGGATTGGCCGTCGTCGAACTGGTTCTCCGTGACCGGCACCATGTTGTTGCTGCCGAGACCGCCTCCAGTCGGATCGGAGGCCGACGCTCCCGAGTCGTCGGTGCCGATGAACACCGCGCTGGGGAGATTGCGCGGATCGAAGACCGTGAACGTAATCGTCCCGCCCGGCGTCACGACGCGGTTGCGGCGTTTGTTCACGTCGTACCCGTAGACCGTCTCGTCATAGTTCGTCCCCGGACTCCCCTCGCCGGAGGCGGGGATCAGCCGATAGACGCGCTGCGACGCGAGCAGGCAGCAGTCAGTGTACTGGTATGTGGTCCAACGGACGTAACTTGACTGCGGGAATGTGTCGGTCGGCAGCAGCTTCCCGGAAGTCGAGGCGCGCGTGGCGAGAATCTCCGCGATCGGTTTGTCGGACTTGTCGAACTGGCGGATCTCGACCGGGTTGATCAGCGTGAACGTGTAGTTCGGTCCGGTCCCGGTCGCATAGCCCCGCCCGATTCGGACCGTGTGGTTGACATCGTCGTACACGGTCCAGATCGCTTGCCGAACCGTCGTAGCGACGCCGTTGATGTCGACAACGTGTGCGGGACCGAGTTCCTGCGTGATTCGTCCCCGGTCGTCAGATTCGAAATCGGTGATGAGGTTCAGGCCACCGCCGCTGGGCGTGACCCAGCCAGCCGGCGCTCCGGACACCACGGACGTATCGACATCGTCAATCCGCTGGAGCAGCGCACCATTCCGGGTGTTGTAGACGTATCGCGTGATGAACCCGCGCTCGTCCTTGCTCCAGGTGCGATATCCGAGCGTATCGAAGTAATCCTTGCGGGAATTGGCCGTGCCGGAGCCGTTCTGGGAGGTGGAGATGACCGGCAGGATCGTCGTTTGCTGGGCGATCTGCGTCGTCCCCGCATGGAACGTGTACTCATAACCGGTGATGATCTGCTGCGAGGGGTTGGACTCGTCCGGGTAGCGGATTTCCTTCGACACCGGAAAGACGGTGGTGTCCCCTTCAGTGTGGCTGGTGTACTCCCACGAGCGGAGCGTGATGGGCGTTCCCAACTGCCCCTTCATGATCTGCTCGGCTTTCACATAGCCGTCGGGGGCCGCGCTGGAGCCGCCGGAACTCGAGGAGCTGCCGGACGAGGAGTAGTACTCGGTGACCTGGATCAGGCCGTCGTTGTCGCGCAGGTACTCATACTTGCCGGAGATCGGCATGTAGTGGAGCAGGTCGTCGTAATCCTCGTCGTAGCCGGTCACGGCCGAGGGCTGCGCCATCCAGATCTGCCGTCCCTGGGAGTCGTAGCGGAAGAACGTGCACCACTGGTCGCTGCTCGTGGCGGATGCCTTCAGGACCGACAGCATGGTCTGGCCGGCGAAGTTGGCGAACGTAATCCGCTGACTGCCGTCCGGCTGAGTCTCAACGGTTTTGTAAATCCAGACGTTGTAGTCGGTGCTGCCGATCGACGAGCTGGATGAGCTACCGACGATGATCGGATAGCGGGGGTTGCGCGTATAAGAGAACGTGACTGTCTTCGACCCCGCGTACATCCGCTCCAGCGAGACGCGGTCGTTGCCGTCGTATTCGTAGTAGAAATCGGCAAAGAGCGAGACCTGCGCGTCACTCGCCGTGAACGGATCGGGCACGATAGCGGAAAGCCGGACAAACGCTTCGGGGCCGCAGACGAACTTCAGGTCGTGCGCGCCCCCCTTCGTGCTGCCCGCCTTGTGGTAGCGGTAGTAGTCCGTGCCCGTATCGACCCAGGCGCTGTTCTGCCAGGTTTGCCGGGTCGCCGTGCGCAGGTCGGCCAGGCTGCCGGAAGGATCGCTGCTTCCGTAATACGAATAGATCACCCGCGTGACGTTCTCCCACGGGGCGCTGGCAGAGGCCCGCTTGCGGATCGTGCAGGACTCGATGTGCCCGCTCAGTTCTCCGGAGGTGATATAACCGTAAAGGATCGACTCTGTGGAAGTGACACCCCCCGTGGTGACACTCCGCTGCAATTCAACAATCGTGTCACCCGATTCTTGCGTGACAGCCAGCGTCGTCCCGCCGGGGGATGTCATGCTGACGAACCCACCGGGTCGAGCCGAGTGTGTCAGGTCGTGAAACAGGATAACCGTGCCATCCGGCTCCGTCAGGCGGAACTGGTGCGAACTGCTGAGATGTTCCAGCGTGGAGAGATCGCCAAACTGCGGCGAGTAGGTGTTCGTGCCGGCGTTGTAATAGAAGTACCGCAGGTTGTAGAGGTTGCTGTAGAGCGTGAGCGACGCTCCGGCGAGCGTGGACTGGGCAAAATAGGGCCAGTTGATCGGGTTCCAGTTCCAGCCGTTACCACGGTCGAAGTCGACTTTCTGCTGGTTGCTGTACGTTCGCGTGTGCGCCCAAGGGGTGCCGAACCCGGACGAGGCGACATCCGTGACCTCGATCCGGACTTCGCCGTTGAAGTACCGAACCGGTCCTCCGCTCGTGTTGCATTCGGAGCAGGGGCCGCTGTCCCGCTGACCAGACGAGGAACTCGACGAACTGCTGGATGAAGAAGAGGACGAACTGCTGCCCGAAGAACTGCTGGACGAGGAGGAACCGCTGGATGAACTGCTCGAGGAACTGCTCGTCGAGGACGAACTGCTGGAAGAGGACGACGAACTACTCGACGATCCTCCGCCGCCTGATGACGAACTCGACGAAGAACTGCTGGACGAGCCTCCGCCCCCCGACGAACTGCTGGACGAGGAACTGCTCGAGGAGCCTCCCCCGCCTGACGAACTGCTGCTCGACGAAGAACCCCCGCCTGACGAGGACGAACTGCTGGATGAGGAACCTCCGCCAGAAGAACTTGATGAGCTTGCTCCGCTGGACGAGGAACTTGATGCACCGGACGAAGAGGAGGAACCGGCACCGGAGCTGGAAGAACTGCTGCTCGATGGAGGCGACGAAGAACTACTGGATGAGCCGCCCCCCGAGGAACTCGATGACGAACTCGCCCCACCGCTCGACGAGCTGGGACCGGCCGAACTGCTCGAACTGGACGAGGGGCTTCCGCTTGAGGAGCTCCAGGGACTGGACGAACTGCTGCTCGATGGAACCCCGGATGAACTGCTCGGTGGCGAAGTACTACTGCTGCTGGAAGGCGGGGGAGGCGACCCGCTGCTTGACGAAGAACCAGGGCCCGCACTGCTCGAGGAACTGCCAAACCCGGAACTACTGGATGGCAAACCGCCCGACGAGCTGCTCGAGGGCTGAAACCCGCTGCTCGACGAGGGCTCCCAAGATGAGCTGCTATACCATCCGCTGGAGGACATAGGCCCAAATCTTCCCAAGACTACAAGTGCAAACGAGAGGTTGACTTCAGGAGAAACCCGAAGCTCAGATAGGTGTGGCGAAATCGTACAGAAGTTCGAAGGCCGCTTCAAGCGCCAAGTTGAGAACTTGAACCTCATTCAGTGAGAAGTCCTGCGGGTGCGTGGAAACACTGCCCCGGGGGAAATACTCCGTCGTGAACGCTGCCGTTCGGAGGTTCCCTCAACAGGCCTCGAAAGGTTGCGCGGTCCGCGCCGATGCGGGGTCAAGTGGGAGCTTTCAGGGCAAGGCTATCTTCGCCGGAGGGATCAAGGGATCAAGCAGAAGGTGCTCCACCACTCGACCCGAGCGCCGGATTCCGGCGGCGGGGCGGACGGGTTCATATCGGTCGGGGAGAACTGCTCGGCGGCGAAGCGGCCGAACACATCCCGCAGCAATTCCTCATTCGTCGTGCACTGGTCCTTGCGGGTGATCGTCTCATGAAGTTGCCGCCACGCCCATTCGATTCCCAGATCACACATCCCAAGTCTGCGATTCCCTTTGAACTTGCGTCGGATGCCCGATTGCGATGCGATCTGACACAAGCTGCCGGCACCCCTCGGCGAAGAAATCGCATCTGAGTTTTCCGATCAGATTCTTGACAACGCCCAGAGATCCGCTACAAAATCGCGAAGTCACCCAAGCCGCATCTGCGCGGTGGAACCCAGCCCGCCGGCTCTGTCATGCCGGACATCGAAGCCAACTCGGTGGGCGTTTCTCGCGGGTTCCCAATCACACTCAAACGTCGGTCGCCGTTCAGCGATTGCACCGACATAGGCCGCGCGGGATTCCTGACCACTGGGTTCGCTTCAGAGACGATTTCTGGAGCATCTTGTGAGTGGGAATCTGGTATCCCAGCGCATCGAGTACCTCTCCGTCATTGGCGGCTTCCTCGATGGCCTGCACGTTACGTTCAGCGCAGGGCTGAACACGATCATTGGAGCCCGCGGAACAGGGAAGACGACCGTCGTCGAATGCCTGGCCTATGCCCTCGACACGCTCCCCAGTTCTGACCACGCGCCGCAGGAGCGTAAACGTGTCGAGATCCTGATCAAGCGGAACCTGAACGGAGGACGGATTGAGGTCGGTATTCGGGCGCAGGATGGCACCGCCTACCGGGTGACTCGGTCGTTCGGCGACGACCCGATTGTGCTTGATGCTGATGGGATCGCGGCAGCGGTGAACCTGAAAGCCGGGCTGTTCCGAACCGATGTCTACGGCCAGAACGCGGTGGAATCGATCGCGGACCGGCCGCTGTTTCAGCTCGACCTGATCGACAGTTTCGCCTCGGAGGCAATCCAGCTGATCGCGTCGCGCGAGAAGCAGATCGTTTCCCTGCTGGTGGCCAACGCCCATCAGATCATTCCCCTGGAACAGGAAGTGGGGTCGATCCAGGAAGAGTTGGCCGGGCTGCCGAATGTCGAGCAGAAGCTGCAGGGATTCGCTGGCCCGGCCGGCGGTGTCACGGCGGAGGTCAATGAAGCCCATCGATTGAAAGGGCTGCGGGATCGGGAATCACGCTCACTGCAACGAGCCAAAGATTCGATAGCGCAGGTGGCGCAGTCGCTACGCCACCTGCAGGGAGGTCTGCTGGGGAGAACCGGAGCGCTCTTCGACGCGGAAACGAGTCGCGGTCCGAATGGCGACTTGCTCCAGGAGGTGACCCGGCAGTGGCAGGCGTGCGGCGGCGATGTCGACCGGCTGCTCCTGCGGTCCGTCGATCGTCTGGCGGCCTTGGATGCCGACCTCAGTCAGCAGATCACCCAGCTGGCCCAGCGTCATCGTCAGCAGGAACTGGCGTTCCGGACGACCATTGAGAAGCATCAGCAGGCCCAGCACCAGGCGGCCGAACGTTCCGCGCTGGAGAAACAACGCAATCATCTGCTCGCCCGCCGGCTGCGGCTGGAGGAGGTGCAGCAGCGCATCAGCGAATTGCGGGCCGAGCGCACAAACCTGTTACGGCAGCTCTGCGACGTCCGGGACGAGCGATTCGCGGTTCGGAGTCAGGTCGGCGGGCGGATCAACACCGCGCTGTCCCCCACGATCCAGGTTTCCATTTCCCAGTATGGCAACACGGATCACTACCGTGCGGCGCTGGAGGCTCGACTCAAGGGGAGCGGCGTCAAACAGGCCCTTGTGGCCCAGAAGATCGCGACGGCGCTCACGCCGACGGAGCTGGCCGATGTCGTCCGTGCCCGCGACACAGATTCCCTGATTGACCGTGCGGAACTGTCGCACGAGCAGGCAGCGAAGGTGGCGGTCGCCCTGGCCGACCAGGAGTTTCTGTATGGTCTGGAAGCAATCGAGCTGGGCGATCAACCGTTGATCGAACTGAAGGATGGAGAGGGATACAAGGACACATCGTCCCTGTCGACTGGGCAGAAGTGCACGACGATCCTGCCGATCCTGCTGCTCGACAGCGACAACCCGCTGATTATCGACCAACCCGAAGACAACCTCGACAATCGGTTCATCTTCGAAAACGTCGTGAAGAGTCTGCGGCGGGTGAAGCAGCAGCGGCAACTCATCCTCGTCACGCACAACCCGAACATTCCCGTGCTGGGGGATGCCGAACAGGTTGTCGTGCTCGATTCCGACGGGGCACGATCGCGGCTCATCAAGGAAGGGAGCGTGGACGGCTGCAAAGACGAGATCGTGACATTGCTGGAAGGGGGAGCCGAGGCGTTCCGGAAGCGGGGGGAACGCTATGGCAAGCGCTAACGCCTCCCCCGGTGACCGCGACTGGCCCGCGGTTCTTGAGCAATTGGAAACGGACCGGGAGTCGATCCCCTGGCCCGATCGCGAGGCCCTGTTGCCCCTCGACTGGCGACCATCTGGCCCACCCGCGCCGGAACTGCTGTCCGTGGTGGAGTTGCTGGCGGACGACCCGAAATGGCAAGTGCGTCGACGGGCGGCGGCCACGCTGGTCTGGCTCCCAGAACCGGCCTTCAGCCGCCTGACGGCGGCGTTCAGTCGGGACTCCCATGCCTTTGTGCGGCGCGATGCGGACCGGGCGCTGGATCGACGTCGGCGCGGGGAAAAGAAGGCTCTCAGCCGGAGCGAACGGCCGGGGGACTTGGCCGCGGATTACACCTCAATGGAGAGGCTTTACGGGTCGCTGCCGACCCGCAAGGCCCGCCGGATCGTCGAGAAGCATTTTGACCTGCTGGTGGGGGGCACCGTTCACAACATGCGGGGCCTGCTCACGCCGATCAAACACTACGCGGACGAGCTTAAGGAACTGGCGAAATTTTCCGCCCCGAACCGCAGTCTGGTGAATCAGCACGCGGACGCCATTGCCTCGCGCCTCACGGACCTGGAACAGTTCCTGGATGACATGCGGGCCTATGCCCAGCCGATCCCGAGCCAGCGACGCCGCGAGCGGCTCCTCGACCTGATCGGCGAGGCCGCCGAGGCAGCCCGACGCCACTTCGCGTCGACCGGCCACGATCCCGCCCGCATCAAACTGCGGATGCAGGTGCCCGAATCGCTGACACTGGAAGTCGCCCGGCACCAGGTGTTGTCGGTGTTCACGAATCTGCTGCGGAATGCATTTGAGGCATTTCGTTCGCTCGACGCGGAAACCCGGCCGTTCTGGATCGCGGTGCTGGCCAGCACCGACGGCGACCGTGTTTCCATCGTCATCGAAGACAATGGTGTGGGGTTTGGGGAGGAGGATCTCCAGCAGATTCGGGAGTTCATTCCCGGCCGCAAGACTATGAAACATGACGGGACGGGATTCGGACTCCCGACCGCACGACGGTACATCGAGGGGCACGGCGGCACGCTCGACATCGACAGTCAAGTTCAGGCAGGCACGAGAGTGAGGATCGTCCTGCCCCTGGAAGCATGGGGAGAGGAAGCAGAATGACTCTGCGAGCCTTGGTCATTGATGATGACCCGCACATTGTGGAGGTGATTTCGGACATTGTGGCCTCGCTGGGGCATGCCTGCGATTCCGCGGGCTGCCAGGACGAGGCCCGGCGGCAGTTGGCCACGACGCAGTACGACTATTTCGTGCTCGACCTGGAGATTCCGGTTCGGGCCGAACGCAGCGTCGCGCGACTCCAGAATGGCCTGAACCTGCTGGGGGAACTCGTGGCCGCCCGACTCGGGCCGGTGATCGTCGTCACGGGCTACGGCAATCATGGCCCCGACCAAGGGGTCGAGTGCGTGAAACTCGGCGCGGCCGACTACGTGGCCAAGCCGTTCAAAACGGAGGGCAAGACGCTGGATGGCGCGATCACCGAAGCCCTGCGCCGAGCCGGTCGCCTGACGTCGGCGGCGGTTCGAAAGAGGCCTGTGGCTCCACCGCGTCCGTTCGCGGGTGGGGAGATGCAACTGCTGAAAAAGCGGCTGGTGGTCTGCGATGTCGAAGTGCCGATCACGCCGCTGATGCACCGGATTCTTGCGGTCCTCAGCGAACGGACTGGATCGGGAAAATATGCCGCGTTCAGTGGGGACGAGTTGGCGGAACACGATGGCGTCCGCTGCAACCGAGGCCAGAACGGAATCTCAGAAGCGATCTACAACCTCCGAAAGCGGATCTCCAGCGCTGTGCTGGATGAGGCCCACATCGAGGTTGGAGACCAGGACATCGTCCGCAGCAAGGGACTGGGCTACCGGATCAGCGATGCCGTGACCGTCGTGGTCGGGGCTCGACGTCCCGTCGCGGTCGAAGTCGCCAGCACCGCAAATGTCCCCGATGACCCCGATCCCAACGGCCATGTCCCCGATCGTGTCCCCGTTGATGACCCCGATGTCCCTGATGATGTCTCCGATCTCAACGCTCGGCAAAAATGGGTGCTGACGCAGATCCGCCGGGGAACTGAAATCCGCGTCAGCATGGTGGTTACGCACTTCGGCTGCTCGCAGAAGACGGCCAAACGCGATCTGTCCGATCTGAAGGACCGGAAAATGGTCCGGTTCGTCGGTTCGCCCCGGACGGGGCACTACGTGCTGAAGTAGCACGGGTTACGCCATTTCCTCGCTCATGGCCCAGAGTTCGTTGAGGTGCGGTTCCCGTTGGCCAAAAAACGCCGTGGCGAACGCGTCGCGGGCCGGTGTCCAAGGTTCGAAGCTGCGGCAGTCATCCCGACTACTTGTAACAAAAGGCCGTTTGGCGAGTTCGTCAAACGGCTTTCTCTTTTCCACGACGAGAGTTACGTCGCCGAGCAGGCGGTTCAAAGATACCGATTCCAGGATCTCGCGTTTCTGGTCCATCTTTGAACCGCGCCAAATCTGGGCGGCGTTTTGGGCGAACTGGAAGACGCCCAGGGCCGTTCGGACGTCCTCCGGGCCAAGGTCGCCACACGTGGCCAACGTCGCGGCCACGGCGGCGGATTCGTCGCGAAGTTGGGTCTGCCTGGCAGCCAGCGTCGCCTCGTCGATCGTCCCCGCCAGGTAGGCGCTCAGGAGCCGTTCCTGCATGGCCTCGATCTCGGCAAGACGCTTCTTCTGGGCGATCCGCTGTTCACGCTGGACGTCGCCGATGTCCTTGAACGTCACCTGCAGCGCAGTGCGGAACCACTCGGCCAACTCGTCGTCGGGAATGCGAATCGTCTCCAGATCTGCATGAATCGCGTCCTCCAGATCGTCGGCCCGCCAGCGCACGCTGGGATGGTCAGCCTCCGGATAGTTGTTCGCGCAGCGGTAGTAGTCATGCACACGAACACCGCCGCCTTTCAGCTTCCGCTTGATCCGCTCGCCCGTGATCATCGCGCCGCAATGCTGGCAGGAGAACAGTCCGCCGGAGAACGGCATGTTGACCTGCTTCGTTGTGCGACGGACCTTGCCATCGAGAACCTCCTGGCACATCGTGAACGTCCGCTGGTCGACCAATGGTCGATGCTTCCCAGTGTAGTACCGGTCGCCCCAACGGATGTCGCCGACGTAGATGCGGTTCCGCAGGATGCGTGACAGCGCCGTGCGATGGAACTTGGGATTGCTCGGCTGGTAGGTGTAGCCTTCCCCGGCGAGCTGGTCGGCCAGCGATTCAAACGTATGCCGACCGCTGGCGTATAACTCGAACGCCCGCACGACCGCCTTCGAGTTGTGCGGGTGCGGTTTGATCGGCTCCTGCTTGTCGTCGGAGCAGTTCATGTAGCCGTAGGAAGCGAGACCATGCTGCCAGCCTTGCCGGCAGCGTTCCTCGATCCCCTTCAGCACCTCCGTTCGCAGGTTGTCGCTGTAGTACTGGGCAACGGCGGCCATCACGTTGAACGACAGTGCTCCGGCCGGACCTGGTCCAAACTCGTTGTCGACGAACGCGAGCGACACGCCGTGCTGATCTTCGAGTTCCTGCATCCGGACCGCATCCCGCATGTTGCGGCAGACGCGGTCGAGCTTATGGCTCAGGATCGCCCGAAGATTCTCACGTTTCGCGTTCGCTTTGACCCAGCGGACCATGTCGTTGAATGTCTGCCGGGTTGCACCGCGCTTGGCTGATTCGGCGACCGAGAATTCCCGGATCACTGTCCAACCATGCTTCGCAGCCCGTTCCCGAGTCGCCCGCAACTGGGCATCGATTGAATAGCCTTCTTTCTGCTCTCGCGATGAGACGCGAGCCCAGATTACCACATTCATGTTTCTTCCTTTCCGGTTTGGAGGAGTGCTTCGGAGAAGCGTTTGACGTTCATCAGAATCTCGACGGCGTCGTCGGTAGTGAGGGGCTGCTCATACACCGGCGACCAGACTGCGAGCGTGGCTTGCAGCAGGTCGTCGGTGATCCAGTCCATCGACAACGGACGTCGACCGTCGGGACTCACTGATGGCTCAGTTTCGCCAGGAAATCCAGCGATGTTTGATGGGTCGGCCATGATTTGGGTCCCCGTCATTCAGCGTCAGCGGCTGTGAACCCGGCGGCTTCGAGACGCTCGCGGATCAGGGTGACTAGCCTGGCGACCCGCTGCCATCCCATGCCAAGCTGTTCGGCGATAGCATTCTCCGTTTGGCCGTCCATCAGCAGTCGGCAGACCTGCTGCATGTCGTCGTCCATCGTGGCAATGATGGACGCGACCTCTTCACTCGTGAGGCGATTCAGAGCTGAGTCGTCCTCGACAAACGGACCATCCTCAAATCCCTGACACTTGGCAGCGAGTTCGTCGGTTGCCCATTGAGCAATCTTGGAGTGTCGACGCTCGACCCGCTTGAGCGAAACGAGTTTTCGATCGATGACGGTAATGAGTGCCGTCGTCTCCGTGCCTCCGTTTGGTTGCTCCGGGTCGTACACGAACTCCAGCACCGACAGCATCACTTCCTGCACCGCGTCTTCGAGGTCATGCCGGCGAAAGCCCATGATACGGGCGCGGCTCTTGACCAGGTCCAGCTTCTCTTTCAGCGTCAGTCGTTCTGCATTGTTCGTCATCTCGCGTTACTCCACTCGTCGTCTGTTTGGTGATCAGCACATTACGAGCCGCCAGTGGCGGGGCCGATCGGACGAGCGGAGTTTGCGAAGCGATCAGGGTCACGATCTCTAGCCATTCGCATTGACCCCGAAAACCAATATTGGGTCGATATTGGGATCACATTGCCAATATTGACCCAATATTGGTTCGACATTGGAAAATGATACTGATGCGAAT
>JACTNB010000019.1 GCA_014584345.1 Planctomycetota bacterium | reverse complement strand
CGCCGAGTTTACCGGAGCCGTGATTCTCGAAGCGGATCTGGAACTGACCGCCAGCGGCACGCTCGACTTTAATGGTTCCCTGTCCGGCGACGCCGGGACGGAATCGCTGACGATCGTCAGTGTGACCGACCTGACCTTCGCGGCCGCCGTCCAGGATCTCGATACCCTGACCGTACAAACCGCCGACACAATCACCTTCGAGTCCACGCTGGACGACATCACAACACTCGACCTGACGGCCACGACCACCCGCTTCGAAGGGGACCTGACCGGCCTCGGCGGGCTGACCGTGGCCGGCACGACCCGCTTTGCCACGGCCAGTGCCGCCGTGGCCACCGCCGAGTTTACCGGAGCCGTGGTGCTGGAACAGACTTTAGTGGTTGCTGTCGACGAAGATATAGTCTTTCACGGTGAGGTTCAGGCTGTTAATGCCGACGTCGACCTGGCCATCAATGCGGGGCAGAGTGTGTCGCTAGAAGGGGCGGTGACCGGATTTGCTAATTTGGATTTTGAAGCGGGTACGCTCCTGATGCTGCCCGACAGCGGGTTGGATGTCGGTTTGGGTACACTACGTCTGGTGGCGGTTGAAGACATCGTTGATCAGTCGGGTCGTGAACTGGGGATCCTGCGAGCCGGTGAATTGATTTTGTCGTCGGGATCTTCGGGAGGTGACACGAATCTCATCACTGATGTGACGGAGATTCAGGCCGAGTTATCAGGGGAAGCGCGGGGGTTGACTATCTCCGAAGCAGATTCCATTCTGTTGACGCGGTTGTTCACGAAAAATGGTGAAATTGTTGTTAACGGCGCGCAACATGCCTTCGGGGATATTTTTATTGTTGAAGTGAATGCCGGTCAGCAGCGTGTCATTCTGGATACAACGGCACAGGGGGGCGGAATTCTTGATGGGGACGAGACACTTACGGATGTGATTGCAGAGTCCCTCGCAATTCGCGCGACCACGGGCGTGGGGGCAAACAACCGATTGGAAGTTGATGTTCAGCAACTGGCGGTCGAGACGGTTTCGGGGAGCATTCGTATCGAGGATATTGCAGGCGGACTGACAATCACGGATGTGGCTGGAATTTCCGGTGTGCAGATTCTTGCGGGAGATGCGTCTCATGAAATTGACGTGCGTGCAACGGGATCAGTATCCGTGGAGAGCGCGGTGGGGAATATCGGTGGAGGGGACATCACCCTGGCTGCCACCTCAGCCGTGAACGATGCCACCCTGACTATTTCCGCAAATCTTCTGGCATCGGGGGGAGCAGGGAATATTCGGCTGGCCAGTTCAGGACATCTCGTGGTCGATTCCGGCGCGATTGTGCAGGCGACCAACGCGGGGCAGGTGAGTTTGAGTGCGGGAGAAAATCTGTTTGTTTCCTCTGGCCCCCAGAATGGCAATGCTCTCGCGGACATCGTCATGGCAGATGGAACCGAAGTGCGTAGTGACGATGGGGATTTGTTGCTGCGGGCGACACGGCATGTCTTGCTTTCTCGCGTTGATGCCAATGCGGATGGGGACGCCAGCCTGGGGAATATCACCATCATCGCGAATTTTGCCGGTGTGGAAGGAGGCCTTGCAGACACCCTCGGCGAAATCGTCGACAATACCGCGGACGAGACACCCAATCTGATCGGAAACGAGGTCGTGATACTGGCTGCCAGCGGTGTGGGGAGTACGGAAGATCTCCAGTTGCTGGCGAATTCCCTGATGGTTGTGAATTCGGTCTCCGGAAATATCCGCATCACGGAAGTCGCTGCTGGTGGCGACAATCCCCTGGTAATTACCGGCATATCAAATCAACTGGGGTTGATTGATGTCCACACGGAGGACGGCGACCTCACGATTCTAGGGGATGTGACAACCACCGAGGCGGGCAACATTGAACTGCAGGGGGGGGACGCCGACAACGATGGAAATGGAACACTCACCATCGCGGCACGCATCTCGACCGAAGAGGGGTTGATCTCCCTGGAATCGGCGGGTAGCGGCATCGTTTTGACCAGTCAGGCGCTGGTTCAAAGCCTGGGGGCGGGGGAAATTCATCTGCAGTCCGGTCAAACAGGTTCGGGCGAGATTTTCTTCGAGGATGGAGGAGTGATTGACGCTGCCACGGGGAACATCCAGCTAACCGCGTTTGGAAACATCACCGTGGGTCAAATCTCCACGGGTTCCACCAGTAACCAGGCCATCGTGCTGAAAACGCCGCTGGGAGTCATCGACGGCGGAGACACGGGCGGAACCGATCTGCGAGCAGAAGCCGGGCGACTCGTGATTGAAGCGGAACACGGTATCGGAGACGCCGATGCATTGGAAACGTCGGTTTCACGACTCGATCTGATCAATGGAACGACAGGCCGAATCCAGATTCAGGAATCGACAGGCGTGACGCTGGATCGCATCACACAGACCGCGACGCAGGATGTGACGATTGTCAGCCTGGGGACTATGAGTGTTTCCGCGGGGGGGAGCGGTGTGGACTTGAACGGAGGCAACCTGAGATTATCCGCAAACGGCGAGGCCTCAGAGTTGGTGATCCAGCAGGCGATACGGACTCACGGAGGCAATGCGGAATTACTGGCGGATCACACCGTGCGACTGGGCGCAATCGCCGAGATCTCCACCGCGGATGGCGATTTGAGCCTTGTCGCCGATAACGACGGAGGACAAACCGGTTCCAGTGGTAGTCTGCTGATGAACGCCGCTGCAAAAATTGATGCCGGGGCGGGTGAGATTCATTTACGGGCGGCAGGCGAGGTGCGCGTGACTCACGTGATGACCAGCAGCGATCTGTTCGTCACTTCCACGCATGGAGGCATCACGGACGCGGGGGATCTCAGCCCGTTCGATCTGTCGGCTACCCGACTCGTCCTGCGGTCGGCGCATGGCATCGGCTCGACGAATCCGCTGGAAACGCTGGTGGAAACACTTTCGGCCCGGAACAGCCAGTCGGGACAGATTCGCCTGCAAAATCAGACGGGCGCCGTCATGGAGGTCGGCACATTTGACGGCGTGATTGGGATCCAGCAATTGGGAACAGGTTTGGGAGGGATCGAACTGAGCAACGACGCCTCCCTGCTGGTGAATTCCAGTATCGTCAGTTTGTCGGGAGGCAGCATCACGTTGACCGCCGATTCCGGGGTGGGAACCGCGGACTTGACGATCAACGCGCCTCTAGCCGCCGCGGGGCCACAGGGTTTCATTACCCTGAACGCGGAACGGACATTGATGTTGAACGATACGGGCGCGTTCGTGGATATTCGGGGAACAACGGTGCGGGGAGAAGCGGGGCAGGGTATCGATATCGCGGATAGTGTCATCGTGCAAAGCAGCACGGGGGCGGTGATTCAGACGATACCGCTCCTGGAAAACATTGTGACACCCCAAGTACTCGCCACGGGCAACGCGCAGGTTCTCGGAGACTTCGGGCGGCTCAATGAATTGAATTTCGCGATCACCATAGACTGGGCGGACGGGACGGTGGAAACCTTCCAGCGGCTCGATGTGACTCCCAGCAGTTTCACATATGGACATCAGTACTTCGGGAACCCGAATCCGAGTAACCCCGCCGCACCAATCCCGATCACGGTTTCGATTGCCGATGACCCGAACATTATCTTCCTGGTTGACGGCGTGGAGTTAACTCTCGACCCAATCGTGTCGTTTGCCGACGTTCCCGGCGAAGGACTGGCCGGTGGAATTGCATTCGACCTGAGTGTGGATGTGCCCGAACTGAGTGCAGCCGTGGCAATTTCCATCGACTCGGCCGAAAATCAGACAGACTCCACGGTACAGGAACAGGAGCAAACGGATTCGGTTGCCAGTACCGAGGAAGCGGATATTTCCGAGGATCGGATCGTGAAGTTGCGTGTCTTCAACGCTGCCGGCGAGGTTGTGGAAGAAGTGGACTTGAAGGGGGACCAGGCCCTGAAACTGCTGAACGATTTCGTCGGTTTCGTCGAGGACCGCAGGTTACCCGATGGCCGCTATCAGATCTTGCAGCAGGAACCAGGCGATCAAATGTTGCGCGTCGTTTACGACCTGCTGCTGAGGAATGGTAAACCGGCGGACAACAGCGAAGGACTGCGGGATCGCCCCCCGACGTCGGACGCGGATGCCACACAGAACATCCCGGATACCTCACCGGGTGATCCGCTGGAGGCAGTCCGTTTCACGCAGCCCCCTGCGAGTTCTCCTGGAGAAGGTAACCTCTCCCAGGCAGGCTCGGCGGACCTGGAACTCCGGGTGTTGATACCCTAGTCACGGCAGGCAACATTCATTCACTTGCACACAAGCGTCCTCAGGTAGCCCCCGCGAAGCCGCTCGAGGGAATCGTGGTTATTCCGAACAACCGAAACATCCTTTTCTTCATCGTCCGCTTCTCGATCGGGGGGAACCTCGGCATGCCGGCATGCAACACCAGCTTGAACTAAGTTGAACACTGGAGGCACGATGTGATCGGGCACGGCGATGGCGACGATTTCCCATCCGCATCCCATGGAAATAGGGGCGCGGAAAGGAAATTTTTTTGTAAACGCCCGCCCCGACCGTTACGATGAGTCCGGATGTACGGGCACGATGTAACCGGCGTACGGGTACGAACGGGCGGTCGGTTTTCGATTGTTTTTCTGAAGTTTTCTTGCGAAACGAAGCTGAATCATGACCTCTGGTGCCGAACCACATGCAGAATCCGACGACGCTGACGATACAGAGAAAACTGTTCAAAGCGATGAATTCGGTGTTTTGCCGGATGACGACGATCAGGCGGAGATTCAACGCACCCTGATGATTCCCGACGCTCCCGAGGAGGCCTCCTCTCTCGGCACCGCGGATTCCGAGGAATTCGAAGGGGGAGGGCATACCCTGATATCGGACGATTCCTTCCATCTCCCCTCGGAGATGAGTCCGATTCCCAATTCAAGCCAACTCTCTTCGTTGCAGACCCCGGAAGACGCCTACGGAACCCCCACGATTTCCTCGCAGGATGACAGTCACGATGCGGCCTCGCATACCATTTTAAGCGATGACGATATCGAACTGATTGACGAGACCGATAAAACCTTGCAATCCGACGATTTCACTCTGGCTTCCGGGGGGGATGCCTCGGGCGCGACCTTCGTCAGCGACAACGATATCGATCTGGTGCTGAGCAAGACCTGGGGCGCGGGGATGCATCCCGGCATGGATCCCTCGATGACCATCAAGGGGGCCGAAGTCTTCTCGCCGCAAACGGCCGAACATAAAACGATACCGACGCGGCGATTGCAAGACCAGAAGCAGCGCGGAGCCGGCGAGTACGAACTGGTGAAGATTCTCGGCGAGGGGGGGATGGGGGTTGTCTGGAACGCGCGCCAGCGTTCCATCGAACGCAGTGTCGCCATCAAGATGATCAAGTCCTCGATTGCCGCCAAATCGAAACAGACCGAAAAATTCATCGCGGAAGCGATTGTCACCGGCGATCTGGAGCATCCCAATATCGTGCCAATCCATGAACTGGGGCGCGATCAGGAAGGCAATTTTTTCTACGCGATGAAGCAGGTGCAGGGGACGCCTTGGAACAAGGTGATCCGCACGATGGAACTGCACGAGAATCTGGATGTGCTGCTGCGCACCTGCGATGCCATCGCCTTTGCCCACGCCCGGGGTATCATCCATCGCGACTTAAAGCCCGAAAACATCATGCTGGGTGATTTCGGAGAGGTCCTGGTGATGGATTGGGGCTTGGCCTTGCCGACAGCGGAATTTTCCAAGAAAGACCGCATCGGCCAGTCGCACGGCATGGGGGGGACGCCGGCGTATATGTCTCCCGAGATGGCCACCGGCCCGATCTCGCGGATCGACTATACCAGCGATGTGTATTTACTGGGGGCCATTCTATACGAAATTGTCACTGGTGTGCCTCCCCATCGCGGCAAGACAACGCAGCAATGCCTGGCGGCGGCGATGCGTAATGTCATTGCCCCCACCGATCAGGATAATGAATTGATCGAGATCGCCCTGAAGGCGATGAGCACGGAGAACAAGGACCGCTACGGCAGCGTCAAGGCGTTTCAGGGAGCGATTCGTAATTACCTGGCACATGAAAAAAGCCTCGAGATTTCCCGGCGGGCAACGCGGGAACTGAATCAGGCCCGTGAATCGGGGAATTACGAGAGTTTCTCGCGGAGTCTGTTCGGGTTCGAGGAAGCGCTGGCACTCTGGCGCGATAACAGCGATGCCAACGCTGGCCTGCTGGCCGCGCGCCTGGAATACGCCCAGCATGCCTTCCGGAAAGGGGATTTCGATCTCGCGGAATCCCTGGTGGACGAGACGGACCCCGATCACGAACCGCTGCGGCATGAAATCCAGGCGGGCAAACAGGAACGTCTGACACGCCAACGGATGTTCCGCCTCGCCAAGGGAGCCGTTGCCGTATTGGCCGCGACGATCCTGGTGATTGTGGGGGTATCGTACTATCTGATCAATCTGGAAATCGACCGCGCCATTGCCGCGGAACAAGACGCCAATACACAAAGAGATATAGCGCTGGAGGAAAAGCAGAACGCCGAGGACCAGAAAAAAATCGCCTTTACGGAACGTGAACGCGCCGAACAACGCGAACAGGAAGCGCGTGAACAACGCGCCATTGCCGTGAAGAGCGAAGAAGTGGCACGCGAAGAACGGGCCAAGGCCTTGCTGGAAAAGGATCGTGCCGAACAGGCCCGCAGCGCGGAACAGTACGAATCCTACATCGCGAGAATTGGACTGGCAGCCGCGAAAGTCGATGAAAACGCCTTCTCCGATGCCCGCGACCTGTTGCTGCAGTGCCCGCAGGAATTGCGAAATTGGGAATGGGGCCGACTCATGTACCTGTGCTCGCAAAGTTCGCGCGAATACCCCTGCGAGGCCCCGGTCGATGGTTTGGCCCTGTCCCCCGATGGGGATCGCTTCGCCACCGCCAGTTGGGATGGCTTTGTCCGGATTTGGGATCGAAACTCTGGCGAGGTCATCCGGCAGTTGAAGCATGAGGGCATTTACGTCCATGCGGTGGCCTGGTCGCCCGATGGACAACTGCTCGCCTCGGGAAGTAGCGATAAACCCCACAACCTCCAATTGTGGAACGCACTCACGGGCGATCGTGTCGCCGCCGTCTCGGCCCATGCCGATGCAGTGATTGGCGTCCGTTTCAGCGATGATGGACGCTGGCTGATTTCCTGCTCGTACGATAACACCGCCCGCCTGTGGGATATCGGCGACAGGAGTCAACCCAAGTTGAAAACTACGCTGGTGGGCCATAGCTGGTGGGTCTGGAATGCCGCCTTCATGCCGGGTTTTGCCCCGGATACCGAGCGGAACCGGCTGGTAACCGTCGGCCAGGACGGAAAGGCGATCGTCTGGGAAATCCAGGAGGGAGGCACCGTTGCCCGCGCGGCGGTGGAGTTTCTGAATCACGAAGGCCCCGTTTACTGTGTGGCCTATCATCCCGGTGGAAAACAGATTGCCACCGGCGGGTATGATCGACGCATTCAATACTGGAGTCCCGATGAAATCGAACCCTTCAATTATTCGGCGGCGGTCAGCGGAGAACGCACAAGTGGTCAAACGTCTCGTGTTCTGACTGGGCATATCGGACCTGTCCGGGCCTTGCAGTTTTCCGCCGAGGGGGACCTGCTCGTCTCCGGTGCCCAGGATAACTCCGTCCGGGTTTGGCAACTGGCTTCACTGGCATCCATCAAGACGTTTCGCGGGCACGACAGCGGCGTCCGTGCCTGTGCCATTTCAGCCGACAACAGATTCGTGCTCTCCGGAGCAGAGGACCAGCGGGCCATACTCTGGTCCGTGAACGACTACGCCGAAATTCAAACCTTGGCCGGCCGCGAACTGGCGGGGCATGCCGATGCCATTCTGGGTGCCTACTTCTCTCCCTCGGGAAACGATGTCGTTACGGCGAGCCGGGATCGATCGGCCCGCATCTGGAATGTCGCCTCCGGACGCGAGGAACGACGACTCGCCGAGGGACATCAATTCCTCAGTTCCACCGCGGTCTTTCTGCGGGACGAACAGTACCTGGCAACGGCTGCCGCGGACGACACTACGCGACTCTGGAGTACCTCGACTGGATCCGAATTGCATCACCTGCAGGGGACGGGCAGGGGGGCTCTGCTGGCCGTGTCCGAAGATCAACAGTGGTTGGCCACTGGCAGCGACGACGCCACCATTCAAGTCTGGAGTGTGGCCGAATTACTCGCCGGGACAGGCGAATCCGTCGAACCAGTGGCTCGTTTGCAGGGACATAAACATCCGGTCACCGCGTTGTCCTTTGTCCCCGGAAGTTCGCGCCTGGTGAGCGGGGATACACACGGGCGCTGTATTTTATGGGAAGTGCCGCAAGCCCGGGAAGTCTGGTCGGAACGGCATCATACCTTGAAAATCACGCATATCGATTTCATTGAACAGGGCAAAATCCTACTGACTTCCAGCCTGGATCGCACGATTGGTGTCTGCGATGCAACGACCGGACAGGAACTGACAGACCGTGTTCTGGGATTGAGCGGTCCTGTGATCTGCATGCAAGCCACTGCGGATGGTCGCGCGATTGTTGCCGTCACCAATCAACACGGGAACGATCAGGATCCCTCGGACATGAGTTCGCTGACTGTGCACCATCGCGTCTGGAACGAGCCGGAGAAAACCAGCACCTGGCAGATTGCAGGCACAACGGCAAATGACTTGACGATCGACAGGGCCGGGCGTTTCGCCTATCTGACCTGTGCGAACAACATTCTGACGAAACTGGAACTGGCTTCCGGAAAAACGACCACCGTGCTGGATGGCACGCAGCAGGGAGGACTCTTGTGGGCCAGCATCCTCAGCAGGGACGACCAGCGATTGCTGACGATTGGCGGCGTGGATGCGCGTCTCTGGGACTTGAATACCGGGCTCGAACGCATGTCGTTCGGCCCCCACGGCGCGGTTGCCGCCACGGCCATGAATCCCGCCGGCGATCTCGTCGTGACGGGAAGCTGGGATCAGTCCTTGAAGTTCTGGGATGTGGCCTCGGGGAAAACACTCCGCAAAATCCCCCAGGCGCACCAGGGGTATATCAATACCGCGGCGTTCTCCCACGATGGTCGCTGGCTGATCACGGGAGGCGATGACCGTCTCGCGCGGATCTGGGATGTGGCGACCGGGCAGGAAGTACAACAACTGCGGGGGCACACGGACTCCATTCATCGTGCGGTCTTTTCACCCGATGACCGTTTCATTCTGACCGCCTCGGGTGACCGTACACTCAGAATCTGGGATCGAGAAACCGGCGTGCAGCAAGGCGAATCCTTCCAAGGCCACCGCTGGGCGGTGCTCTCCGCTGACTTTTCCCCCGATGGCACACGCATCGTCTCCTGCAGCGAAGACAACAAGGCCATCCTCTGGGACGTCCAGACACGCGCGCGGATTGCGGAACTTTCCGGGCACACCGCTGCCGTCACTTCGGTCTGTTTCTCTCCCGATGGACTGCGTGTCTTGACTTCCAGCCGAGATAATACCGCCAAACTCTGGGATGTCTCCCTGGGACACGAAGGAAAGGAAATTCTCACATTGAAGCGGCATGCCCGGGAAGTGACAGCCGTCGACTTCTCCGCCGATTCCCTGCGCGTGCTTACCGCCAGCCGAGATGGCTCCGCCATCCTCTGGCCCGCACTCGACTGGCGCGCGCCTGTCGTGGCCGACTCCCAGACCCCCGCGGCACGCGACTGAACCGCGGAGCCCGCGCACCACGCAATGCCTGCCGTCTCAATCCCGCACGGCCTGCTGAATCACGCCGATCGCTTCTTCGCACAGGTCACTTGCCGTCCGATTGTCGGGGGCTTCCGCAATGACGCGCACGATCGGCTCCGTGTTGCTTGCACGGACCTGCACCCAGCGGTTGTCCCAGTCCAGTCGCAATCCATCACCGGCCGTCGCGAGTGCATCCGGAAAATGCCGCTGGAGCGCGTCTGCCGCCACGGGCACCTTCCCGGCTGGACAGGTCAATTTCGACTTGACGATGGCATACGAGGGAATCGTCGCGACCCATTCGGACAGCGTCCCTCCTCGTTCCGCCAATCCCTCCAGGATGTAGGCCATCGAGACGAAGCTGTCGCGTACATAGCCGACTTGAGGCTCGATCACGCCGCCATTACCCTCCCCCCCCAAAATTGCCCGCACCTCGCGCATCTTGGCTACCACGTTCGCCTCTCCCACATGACTGCGGTAAAACGCACAGCCATGCCGGGCCGCCAAGTCGGCCGTCATGCGGCTCGTCGAACCATTCACCACCACCGAGCCTGGTGTTCTGGGCAACACATGATCCACCGCCAGCGCCAAGGTCAGTTCTTCGCCGATATAACGTCCTGTTTCATCCACGATCGCCAGGCGGTCGGCATCGGGATCCTGGGCAAATCCCAAGTCGGCCTTCTCCGCGCGAACCACGTCACAAAGACCGGTCAGGTTTTCCGCCAAGGGTTCGGGCGTGTGTTCGAACCTGCCATCGGGTTCGTCTCCCAGCACAATCACTTCGCAGCCGAGTTCACGCAGCAGCCGAGGTCCGGCCACCGCGCCGGATCCATGATTGCAATCCAGCACCACCTTGAATTTTCGTTGCTGAATGGCGGACCGATTCACCAGCCGCAACACGCGTTCCAGATGTGGCTTCGCGGCATCCTCCAGCGGAATGCAGGTGCCGATTTCCTGCCAGGGAACGTAGGCAAATTGTCGGGATTCCAGCAATTTCAGCAGGGCTTGCCCTTCCGCCTGATTATAAACCCCCCCCTGGGCATTGAAGGGCTTCAGTCCGTTCCATTCCGGCGGGTTGTGGCTGGCAGTAATTTGAATGCCTCCCGCCGCGTTGAGATGCGTTACCAGCACCCCCACGGTGGGCGTAGTGGCGATCCCCGCATCGTACACGCGGCATCCCGTGGCCAGCAGTCCCGCCAGGACGGCCTGTTTGACCATCTCTCCCGTAGAACGCCCGTCGCGGGCCACCACAACCGCGCCCCGTTGGGCCAGTGTGCCCACCGCAGCGGAAAATTCCACGAGAAACGCGGGGTCCAGACCATCGCCCGCCACCGCGCGCAAACCAGATATACTGAGGATCCTGGGCATGAGGTTCGAAAATCCATTTTCGGTGTGTTCAGGGACAACTGTCACAAAAAAGCGACGTAATAAAACGCCAGACCCGTCAGCGAGGTCATCGTCAGATCGAGCGTACTGATCCAACCCAGCAACTTATGTAATCGGCTATGCGGACCAGGCTGAACGGGATCCGGAAACCGACGCAATGCCAGCACGGTTGTCACCAGCCAGACGAGCGGGGTCGAAATGGCAAAAATCAGATGGAAATACAGCACTTTTTCCACCGACGCCAATTCCTCCCCGCTGAGTCGCGGCGTCTCGGGGATTTTATTGACAATGTTCTTCCAGCCGCCATGCATTTGCATGTCCACTTCAAACGCGACGACGGCGATCAGCAGCACGACCCCCAATAGAATCTGCAACTTCTTATGCAATTCAAACCGCTGGCGAAACTTCACCAGGTAAATGCTGCCTGCCAGGATCGGCACCACCAGCAGCAAGGCGCAGACCACGAAATCCAGCATGAAGGAGGCATCATTGCCCAGAAATCCGTGGTTCCACATGGCGCCTGCATCTCTTCTGAAGAAAGAATCCGGGCCTATCGGCCGATGCGAATTTCGCATAAAGACAGTGAATTATTCGTAAGGTGCGCCGTGCGTCTGTGACTTTTTCTCGTAGGGTACGCTCTGCGTACCAGTCATGCGGAATCCACTAGCAACCGTACCACACATATCGTGGCAGGTGACCTCGCAATGAAAAACTTACAGCCACGCAGAGTACCCTAAGAAAAAATTCACGGCATTTACAATGCGAATACAACCATGTTTTAGGGGAACCGTGCATCCGAAGCGAGAGCAATTCTCCCATCCGTTCCGTATTCGGATCGCGTTACCTCCGAAGCTCACGGAATCGCTTCCAGAACAGACCGAAAAAAAACCGCGAAGGAATTCGCGGTTTGTTTCCATCAGAACGGATCGAGGCAAACTCAGTTGCTTTCGATCTCGGCAGGTTTCACATTAACACGGCGCCCTTCCCGATCGAAGTAAACCGTGCCGGCAGTCAAGGCAAACAGGGTGTAGTCGTTCCCCATGCCAACAAAGCGACCGGGATGCCATTTCGTTCCGCACTGCCGGATGAGAATATTCCCAGCCAGCACGGCTTCGCCGCCAAACTTCTTCACTCCGCGTCGCTGAGCATTCGAGTCGCGACCGTTGCGGCTCGAGCCTTGTCCCTTCTTATGTGCCATGTTTCACCTGATCAAGTTCTGCTATCGAGCTGACTTCAAAAGTATATGCTAATGCATACTTTCCCCCCTCGGCAAGACCCGCCCGGGGAAAGTTCTCCCACGCGTGTTGCTTGAATTGCCGACGGTCGAAAGTGCAACCAGAAAGAATAGCGGACGTTGCGACCGACTTCAAGCGATTCTCGCGGTTCCCTTCGACTTTCGGCTAATCGAGCCAGGCTTCCTTGAAGTTTTCCAGAAAATCCGGCTGTAAATTCATAACAAATCCGCGATGGCTTATGCGTTCGCCGCGTGGCCCGGAATCTGCCTGTTCGACTGAATATTTGACCAATAAAACACCGGCTGGGGAAATTTGGTAATTCATAACGATTGTGCGGTGATGTTGCTTCTGGTTTCGTGAAAAAATGGCCCCCTCGGCTGAATTCGCTGAAGTCTCCGGGCTCTCCCGGTTTATGCTTGTAATAAAATCAACACGCTCAACGGACTTTGTTCCATTTTGGCACCAGCAATGGCTGGACCGATTGCAACGTGATGAAACACATGGTGAAAAAGCACCGGCACCCAGTCATCAGCCTGGAAAACAGATACTTCGGCTGACCGGTGAGCAAAGACACAGAATTCGAGGGGGGGAACAAATCATGAAAAGGTTATTGGCTGGATTCGCCGTGCTGCTGACGGCGTTATCGGCAGGGGATGTCCGGGCAGCGGGTTTCTGCGGAGCCTGCAACTACAGTTGCTGTCCCCCCGTCGCCTGTCAGCCCACCGCCTGTTACACCACGTGCAAGGTCGAACGCGAGACCTGCTACCGTACGGTTTATGAAACCGTCTGCGAACCGCAGCAGTACACGGCTTGCCGCACTGTCTACGAAACTCAATACGAGGATGTGCAGCAAACCTGCTATCGCACCGTATATGAACAAGCCACCCGCCAGGAAGTATATGAGGTCTCACGCCCCGTATTCGAAACCAGTTCCCGCGAACATCGCTACACGGTTCAAAGACCCGTCACGGAAACCATCGAACAGCAACAACAGTATCAGGTTCAGCGCCCCGTCTGGGAAACGCACGAGCAACAGGTGCAACGCGTTGTTTGCCGCCCCGTGACCGAAACCATCGAACGCCAGGTTTGTCGCACCGTTTATCGCAACGTCACCGAAACAATTAACCAGACCCGCTGCTACACGGTCATGCGGCCCGTCACAACCTACAACACCGTGCGACGCGATTGTGGGCAGTGGACATGCCAATCCGTTCAAATCCCTGGCCCCATGTTGTGCCGCATGGTCACCGATCCCTGTGGCCGTGTCTCCATGGCGATGGTTCCCGGTCCCTGCCGCACCATTACCCGCCGGGTCTGGTGCCCGAATATCGTGGAACAAAGTATTCCCTGCACCCGTTACGTTCCGCAAGTGGTGCAACAGTCCTGCCCCGTGCAGGTCTGTCGGGTCGTGCCCGAGACCGTTACCGAAAACGTGCCCGTCCAGGTAACCCGCATGCAACAGGAAACCGTAACCGACGTGATTCCGGTGCGAACTTGCCGCTGGGTAACCGAAACCCATGTTCGCTCGGTCCCCGTACAAGTCTGCCGGATGGTTACCGAGGAAAAGGTCTGTCAGGTTCCCATTCAGACTTGTCGCATGGTGACGGAACAACTGACACGCGACATTCCCTACTGCGTGGCTCGCCAGGTCCCCTACACGGTGACACATCGGGTGGCCCGTTGTGTTCCTCGCGAGGAACAAATCACCTGCACCCGCATGGTCTCTCGCGTTGTGCCCCGCCAGGTCGCCTACGAAGTCTGCCGACTGGTGCCGACCACCGTCTGCCAAACGAATTACTGCAACGCCCCCACGACGGAATGCGTCAATTGCCAGGCGAATCCTTCCTATCAGACCAACCGCCCCGGCTTGGAAAACGGGAATGCCCCCACCCCGGATTCCATCGGCAACGGAAACTGATCGCGAGATCCTGAAAATCGAAACGAAAAAAACGGATGTCGGCGTTTACGTCGGCATCCGTTTTTGTTTCAGTATAGAGTTGGAGTTGTGTTCGGATATGGCCGGGGAATTTCATCTTCCCGATCCTTGTCTGAATTCAGATGCCTTTTCTTGATCCAATTTCGGCTGTGATGCGTTGATGCGTTGATGCGTGCATTATCCCCTGCGACCAACTGGAGTGTCGCATGGCTCCGGGAGGCGACTCGGAATGGGTGCGGGCAATTCTTCTTGTCCGGTAAACTGCCTGCCTGTTCGATTTTCAGCGAGATAACCGATGAACATTCGCGAAACGTCCACCCCCGAAACATTTTCCAACAGATCTAACACCGCCGGGAAACTGCCTCCCCTGTTCCTGGACATCACCGCCGAGGACTTGCTGGAAAGTGTACTCAAGCATTCGGAATTGATCGTATGGGTCATCGACAAGAAGGGAAAAATCGTGTTTTCCCGCGGCGCGGGGTTGCATGCCTTGGATTTGACCGATTACCAGGTGGTAGACCAGAACGTCTTCGATTTGTACCGCGATTTTCCCGATTCCCTGCATTCCATCAACAGGGCATTGGCGGGGGAGGAGCACCACGACTTCGCCGAGGTCAACGGGGCCAGCTTTCATTCCTGGTATTGCCCGATCCGCGATGATACGGGACAGGTGGTCGGCATGGTCGGGATCACCACGGTAATCACCGAATTAGCGGTTACTCGCAGGGCCCTGAGCGATGCCACGCTGCAGTTTCATCTGGCTTTTCAGCAAAGCCCCGTCGTCATGGCCGTCTTGAAACTTCCTCAGGGTGAAATCGTCGATGCGAATCACGAATTCGAACGGGTGACAGGCTATACGCGAGCGGAAGTCAGGGGCCGCACCGCCAGGGAATTGACACTCTGGCGCTGCCCCTTCGAACGCCGCGATCCAAACTTCGATCCCCTGTCACTGATCTCCTTTCACGACGAAGAAATCCTGGCGACCACCAAATCGGGCAAGGAAATTGTGCTGGTGGCCTCGGGCGCCAGGCTCCAGTTCCAATCAGACGACTGTATCCTCCTGTTCGCCCACAACGAAACCGAGGAAACGAATACCCGTAAGGCACTCAAGCAGAGCGAACAACGGTTTGCCACGTTGGCCCGGCAGGCCCAGGTCGGTATTTTTCAGTGCAATGCCAAGGGAGATATCCTGGATGCCAATGAATTCTTCCGGGCTTGTTTTGATGGGAATGTCTCCCAAACGGGCACAACCTGGTTTTCCCTGTTCGGCACCGACGCCGCGGATCTCAAGCGGGAATGGCGGCAAGCCATTGCGGAGAAACTCCCATTCCAGAAGGAACTTCCGATTCGCGACGGACGCCCGGATGTGGAATGGGGACTGCTGAAACTCGATCGGTTCAGCGACGAAGAGGAGATTTTCATCGGGTCCCTCGTCGACGCCACCTCGAAAAAACGAGAAGAAACCTCGTCCATGCTGCAACGGCGAGAACTCGAAAAAGCGGTTCGCAGTCGCACGCTCGAACTCGAGCAGTTGAATATCAAACTCCGCGATGAAGTCGAACGCCGCAAACAGATTGCCCAGGAATTGCTGATCTCCCAGGAACGCATGCAGGCCGTCGTCAAAAACGCGGTCGATTACATTATGCACATCAATCTCGCCGGGAGAATCGAATTCATCAATCGCGTCGCCCCGGGGCTCACGCCCGCGCAGGTCGTCGATTCGCATTTCAGCGTCTGGCTTGGTGATAAGGATCGCGCGCGCGGGCAGGAATATATCCGACAAATCCTGGAAGAGCAGAAGGATGTCGCCTTTGAAATTCCCGTGCACTTCCCTACGGGCGAAGTGCTCCTGTTTGCCATGCGCGGCGCACCCATTATCGTGGAAGGTAAAATCATCGGGGCATCCATCGTGGCCCGCGACATCACCCGCGAAAGACAATTGGAAAACGAGGCGCGGCAGCGCTCCGAGGAGTTGAGCCACCTCTCCCGATTAAGCATCATCGGGGAAATGTCAGCCAACATGTCTCATGAATTGAAGCAACCGTTACTTGCCATCGGCAACTACTCCAATGGATGTCTCCAAAGAATTCAGGAAGGAACGCTGAGCCAAGAGGGACTTGTCGATTACCTGTGGAAAATCACGCGGCTTTCGGAAAAAGCCTGCCAGATTCTACGCAGAACGAGAGAATTCGTGGCCCACCGGCCCCACTCCCCCGAACCAGCCACCATCCAGGAGTTGATTCTGGACGCGTTGCAGTTCGTGCAAACCGAACTCGATGAACACCAAATTCGCATCGAACACCACTACGCACAGGATCTGCCCCAATGCCGGCTCGATCTCGTACAGATTCAGCAAGTCATTGTCAATCTGTTATTAAATGCCCTTGAAGCCATCAAAATCAGCAAAAAAAACACGCCACACACCATCTCTTTCCATGCGAGCCGGTCCAGTCGCGGTGGACTCATTCTCAAAATTCGGGATACCGCCGACGGCATTGAACCAGGCATGCAGGGTAAACTCTTCAATGCCTTTCAGACCAGTAAACCCAAGGGCTTGGGCATGGGCTTGGCCATCAGTCGCAGCATCATCGAAAACCACGGCGGATCCCTGAAAATCGAACAGTCGGGACCGGATGGAACCACGTTTGTCCTGACGCTCCCCAATGGCTGACGTCCTCCGCGAAATATAGGCACGATATCCACTTCGGTGTACTAGCGGTGCCGGGCGGGAAATGCGGGTTAACGGGACAGTCGCTTGATTTCCAGATCCTTAAACAGCACCCACATCTCCTGCCCTCCGTGAAGTTGCAAGGCAATGTGTCCACGTTCGCGCCCGGGGTCGTCCCGCAGATGCACCGTTTGATGGCCATTCAGCTTCACTCGGATCTCCTTCCCTTGTGCCAACACATGCATCTCGTTCCATTCCCCCGCCTTGTACACATGGTTGGTCAACGCGGGATCCGGCTTGGCAACCCAGGCCCGGCCCCCGGTTTCATACAGCCCTCCCACCAGCGGAGAATTCTCCACTTCCGCCTGGAAGCCATGCACCCCGACGCTCCCCTCAACCGGTTCGCAGCGAAAGTAGATGCCACTATTTCCCTCGAGCACCTGAAACTTCACACGCAACTCGAAATCGTCGTATTCCTGCTCGGTCAGCAGCAACCCATGACGTGGTTCCGATTTCGGACTGCGACCAATAATTGTTCCCTGTTCCACCCGCCAACTTCCCCCGGGAAGAATTTTCCAACCGGACAGATTCTTCCCGTTGAACAACTTCTCAAACGTCGCTGATGGCACATCTTCCGACCGGACACTCCCTGCCGGACAGATCAGCAGGCACACGGCACATAGCACATAATTTCGCATGACACCCTCCGCGGCTCGAAAACCAAACCCCTCGTACGGATTACTTCTTGAACAGAGCGTGACCCGCATCTCCACGCGACAGCAGGTATGCCAGCAGATCGAGCATTTCTTCCCGATTGAGCGGCTTCAACAGGTCGGCCGGCATCAGCGAAGTTTGCGAAGGCTGCATTTCCTCGATTTCCTCCCGAGGCAGATCAACCACTTTCGTCGCATCCTCGGGATCGAGCAGCAAGGTCAATTGTTCCGGAGTTTCCGTGAGGATTCGCCCCACCAGGACCTTCCCTTCCGTTGTAATCACCTGCGTGGCCCGGTACTGATCCGAAATTACTTTGCTGGGCAATACAATCGCTTCAATCAGATCACGCGTGTTGAAACGACCCGCTAGTTGCGTCAGATCCGGTCCGGTGGCTCCTCCTTCTCCGGCAAATCGATGGCACACCACGCAACGCGTGGCCGCGTACATTTTTTTGCCATTCTCGTAATTCCGTTGTTGCAGGCTTGTCTCCGCCAAGGTAAGCACCTCTTCCATCGTCCAGGACTGCCCCGGCCCTTCCGGCCGAGGTAACTCTGGAACCCGAAACGGCTGTCGCACGCCGCTCGCTTCCACATACACCCGTTCCCGCTCGGTGGCATTCTCGAAGGCCTCTTCGCTGATGTTCTGCAGAAATTTGCGATAACTGTTTCCGCCCGACCACGTCCCCGCGGTGTTAAACCAGTTGAAGTAATCCTTCCGATCCTGCAGGCTCCAACCCGCCTTCAGGTTCCGCAGCACAAACGCATAATGCACCTGCTGCAGATCGGGCTGATTGGCCAGCATGCCCGCAATCGCACGGCCATAGCCTAGATTCCGCGCCAACAACTGGGGAGATTCTGTTTCGCCGAGACGCCGCTCGCGTCGCAGTTCTTCCATGGCCAACGCCGCAACCTGATCCGACTGCAGATACACCAGCAGAATCAACAATTCCCGATTCAAGGCCTCCAACATCGGCAGTGCATAGCCACCGTCGCCAATCATCGCGGACTTGCTTCCCGCCAGTTCCCGAGCCGGAAAATGAACCACCAGTTCATCGGCCAGTTCCTTGGCCAGCGATTCCTCCGGCGACCCCAGACGCACAAACACCAATTGCCAGGCGCGGAGCAAATCGAGTTGACGCTCCGGTGTCAGCCGCGCATAAGGCAGCCGCCTGAGCGCGGCAATCAACCGGGGTTGAATCTCCGGGTTGTCCTGGCGCGCCAGGCCAATGACACCATTGATCACGATGGCCGGATCCGGGCTTTCCAGAACATAATCCGCCCAACTCTGTTGAGCCTGGTATTCCAGGCCTATTCGGGCAGCGTAGCGAATATGGCGATCCCCGTGCCCCAATGCGCCAACCAGCTTCCGGATCTCTTCCGCCCCGGCGGACTTCTCTCGCCCATGAAATTGCTCGAATTCCTCGCGCAACCGCTTCATCTCGGTTGCATCCTTCCCGGTGTCTTCCGCTGCATCCGGCGTGACGGCGGCTGTTGACGCGACCTCCCCCGTATGGACAACCCGGAACAGTTCCGATTGCGCGCCGCGCCCCCCGACGGTAAAATACAACGCGCCATCCGGTCCCACGGCACAGTCAGTCAACGGAAGTGGACTCCGCGATAAAAACTCCTCCATGTGCGCGCGATAGGAGGCACCCTCCGGTTCAAGATGGATCGCATACATCGTGCCGAACGTCCAGTCACAAATGTAAAGTGCCTCTTCGTACTTTCGGGGAAATTTCGCTCCGTATCCGAAACTCATTCCCACTGGCGAACCCGGACCAATATTGATCAACTCGGGCAGGCTATCCGGGTAATACGCAGGCCATTTTCCCGTGCCACTCCGCCAGCCAAATTCACTTCCACTGACGGCATGCACCACCCGGGTGGGGCGATACCAGGGCGCCCCCATGTCCCATTCCATGTCTGCATCGTAGGCAAACAGGTCCCCCGCGCGATGGAAGGCCATGGAATACGGGTTGCGATACCCCATGCTGAAAACTTCCCAGGTTTGACCTTCCGGATCGGTTTTGGCTATCCAGCCCCCCGGTGCCAGCACGCCTCGCGCGTGTCCGTTGGCATCCCATTGTCGCGGCAGCAACAGGTCTTCCTGCCAATTGGTCGGAATGCGGCTGGAATACAGGGGATTGTCCCTGTCGGCTCCAGCCGGAAAGGGAGGTGCCGTGTGATTGCCACAGATCACATAGATCGATTTCCCATCGGGAGACAGACGCAACGCATGCGGACCATGTTCCCCCCCACCCCGAATCTCCTTGAGCTTGGTCACTTCGTCGAACTGATCGTCGCCCGTCGTGTCCCGGGCCCGATACAAGCCGCTTCCCGGACCCCCATTCACGCACACATACAAACTGTCGAACGCATACAGCAAACCCTGGGCCGAGGTTAGCGGCAGATTCAACTTCTCCACCCGGGTTGACCCGCTCCCATCCAGCGAAGGGGGCGTGATACGGCATATCCCCAGCCCCCCCTGGTCGCTGGCCAGCAATCGCCCCTGATCATCGAAGGCAATCACCACCCACGAACCAAGCTCCTCGCGGGGCACGCTGAATAATTTTTCCACGCGAAAACCCGGCAACAGTACGAAGGTGTTGGCCGGCACGCGACTCCCCGTCTCCGTATTGTTAAAGACATCCCGCCAGGGGCCATCCCCCAGTTTCCCCACGACACGCACCTGCTCTGCGGCGGCATTTTCTCCCGGGACTATCTGCCACTCGGCACTGGAAACGACGAACTGACGCTTGCCGTTTCGGTCACGCATCATCAGCTTGAACAGATACGCGGCTATCCCCCCATGATTGACTGCATCCACTTCGATCTCGTTGGTCCCCGCACGCAGGAATTGTTTCACATCGACCGTCACCGGGGTTTGCCACTCGCTGCTTTCCGCAATTTGCCGTCCGTTCAGCCTGACCTTCATCTGGTTATCACACGTCGTTCGCACGACTGCTTCAACAATCGCTTCGGGGGACACGCTGAGTTCAAACGTCGTACGCAGGCGATAGTTCCGATTGGCGTCCACACCCCAGATCCACTGCGGGACAGGCCCTTCGGAAAAATCGTACACCGGGGCGACGGGAACCGGGGCATCACGCAGAATCGCCGGCGCCACCTCGACCGCTTGTGTGTAAACCCGAGGCGTGTTCGATTCCGCACGAAGACTTGCAGTCGGACAGTGCAACCCCAGCCCCAGATACAGCCCAGCGCTTACGGACCACAACACCAAGCGATTCGAACCTGGCATGAGACAACACCTTCTTGAAAAAACAGGGGAATTCCAGAAGACTGGGTAGCTGATGACGACGCGTCCCGTCACGTGGAACTGGCGCGATTGAGCGCCGCGAATTCACACGTTTTGTGTGCCCCGTCGCAGAAGGGACTGTTGCCCGTATGACCACATCGGCACAAGGCGACCGACGTTTTCCCGCCCAGATCAATCTGGTTCCCTTCGCCATCCTGAATCACGAACGTGCCAGAGACCAGTATGGGACCATTGTCTCGCAGTTGAATTTTCGTTTCCGACATGCCTCTATTTCCCTTTCTTCTCGAAGCCAGGTCGCGGTATCCTGCAGCAGAATCCCGCGATTGGGATTTATCACGACAAGGGATTGCATGCCGCCGAGCGGCGGCGACACGCATTTTCCCAGAGTAACATCAACAACACCGCATCTGATTATTTCCACTTTAACGACTTCCCGCAACCACGGCACAATAACCCCGCGGACATTTCTCGATGCGGTCTGGAAACTCGGCTCATGGCGAACCGCTATTATCACAACGGCAACTGGGAGGCAGGCGATGTCTGGCTGACCGATCAGGAGGCGCATCACCTGCTGCACGTGATGCGTCATCGGGTTGGGGAACAGGTCGAGTTGTTCGATGGACGGGGGCACGCCGCCCGTGCCACCATCGTCGAAATCCAAAAGCGACAGGTTCGCCTCCACATCGACGAACCCTTGCACACATCTCTGCCAGCCTGCTCCCGCACGTTGATCCTCGCCACCGCCGTTCCCAAGGGGGACCGTTTTCGCTGGCTGATCGAAAAAGCGACGGAACTGGGTGTCACCCGGTTGGTTCCGTTGCACACCGAACGCTCCGTGGTTGCGCCCCGAGAATCGAAACTCGATAAACAACAGCAATACGTCATTGAAGCCTGCAAACAATCGGGACGTAATACTTTGCTGGAATTTGTACCGCAGCAATCCCTCTCCGAATTCCTCAACTCCTTGTCACCACTATCCTGCTGCGTGGTCGGCCATCCACGGGCCACGATGAACGCCTCGGAACTGCGGTCGGCACTCCACGCCAACCAGGGCGAAATCGCCTTGCTGGTAGGCCCCGAAGGAGGATTCTCGCCTCAGGAAGAGCAGCAACTTCAGGAACGGGGCGTGCTGTCCGTTTCTGTGGCACCCCATATACTCCGTACCGAAACCGCCGGACTCCTCCTCGCGGGAGTCGTCGCCTATCTCGCCGCCCCGCCACCCTAGCCCGGATTTCTCACCCGGGTCAATAAACCAGGCTTGCTGACTTCGACGAACTAGCCGCGCCCGTCAGGAAGCGGGCCAGACTGGGGCCCGTTTTGTCGCAATGCATTGCCAGGATAGATGTTGTGTTCAGAGAGTGCTCGTTGGGGAACCGGCTACGTGGCCCACTTCCTGACAGGCGCGGCTAGTTTTCTGGGCATTTCGAGGCAAAATTTACCGCATTGGTAAGTGTGTGAGGAATGTGGGCTAACCGAGCCCCTGTCCACAAACAACGGCAATGCCAAGTGCGATCTGGACTTTCCCACGGATGGTGTGCGCTGCATTAGGCTTATGCGTCCGCGGCGTGAGTGCATGGCACGCAGGCGCAAACAAAAAACGCAACGTGACCCGAAGGCTCGCTGCGTTTTTTTGTTTAGGCATCGTTTGAATTTCAGTTCCGCTTGCCGCAATCGCCTTACGCGGCTCGACTGAAGGACAGCAGTTCTGGCATCGGTTCCTTGCAGGAATCCAGGAAAGCTTCAATCACTTGCATATCCAGGGCCGAGGCGGATTCATTTTCCGGATGAAACTGTACGCCCAGACAAAACCAGTCGTCGGAGATGGTTTCGTAGGCTTCGATCACGCCATCCGCGGTCGCGGCGGAGACCTTGAAAACGGGCGCCAGTTGATCGATCGCCATGTGATGATCGCTGTTGACGCGAATTTCCCCCGGGCCATAAATGTCATCCATCCGGGTGCCGGGCACGATTTCAATCACGTGACGCAGTATATCTTCCACGTTGTCGCGATGCTGCAAGGCCCGGGGCATCGATTCCATCAAGTCGGTGAACAATGTCCCGCCACAGATCACGTTCATCAGTTGCATGCCCGATCCGATGGCCAGCACGGGAATTTTCAGGTCGTAGGCCATCTTCGCCAGACGGCGGTCAAAATCCTCGCGACGCTGGGGCATGATACGCGTGGACGGATGCTTTTCCAGCCCCATCCGTTCCGGATCCAGATCCAGCTTGCAACCGGTCAGAATCACGCCATCCACCATGTTGAGGAACTGGCGCAAATCGTTGTCGTCGGCGTAAGGAGGCGCGATCAAGGGGATGGCTCCCCCGGCTGTGACTGTGTCGTAATAGCCTGTATTGATCCAACTCAAGGCGATCGCATCCTTGCGCGCCGGTCGAAAATCACAATTCATTCCAATAATCGGTTTACTCGACATTCTCTATTCCTCCCTGAGCTAAAATTGGCTTCCTTGCTTACCAGGCATTCACGGTACAGACGCGTCCCACTCGGTGGCGGGAACGCCAAGCCATCTGATGGAGTGAAGGCTGCTGGTTAAAACGCGGGCGCTCGAGTGAACAGTTCCGGAAAATCAACGGAACAGGGCAGACGCATAAGCCAGACTGGCGTACCGCAGGAAGGATCAGGAGAATAGCTGGACTGATAGCGTTCAGTCGCATGGGTGGTCTTCCTGTCATCCGTGACACTGTTCAGACTCAATCGCAAACTTGACACCAAAGCCTAACGCTTCGGCAAAGTCCACTTCACCAACTGCCGCATCCTTACGACAGAGTCAAGATCAATTTGATGAAGCGTCCATTTTTTAACCACCTCGGCTCGCGTTGTAAAGCAATTCGCCGATTTTGCGAGTAAATAGGGCTTGCGACACAAGATATTGTGGTTGTTCCCGGGGGCATGCCACAACTCCAGCCCCTGGAAATTCCCCTGGGCTCTCGGTTCCAGACAGACCTTGCTACCAGGTTGCCAGTCGACGCAGCGTTTGAATCGCACCACGAAACCACACATAACCTGCCGGGTAGATCCCCGCCTGCACCAGAACCTGCACACGCGACCCGGGGCGGGGCAACGGAGTCCAGTTCGCAGTTTCAATGCGCACCCGCGCGGTGTATTCTCCCGGACGAAGTTCCTGAAAGCTGGGCGAAACTTCGCGTACGCGACCGCTGCCATGTCCTTGTTCCGAAAACTCGGCTCGCAACCGCACCTGCCCCGACCGGCGTTCCACACCCTGCAGGAAATAGGCCAGATCTCGATCCCGTACTTCGGCGATCACTTCCCAACTCCCCTCCGTCTGTCCGATCATCAACAATTGCTGACCACGCGATACAGGCCGCCCCGCAAGTTGCAGTTGAGGATTCCACGTCAGAATTTCTCCATCGAGTGGGCTTTGCACCCGCAAGGATTCCCGACGCGACAACAACAACGACCGCTCCTGCTCCAATCCGCCTTGCCGGGCCTGCAACTCCGCCAGTTTGATGCTGACATCGCGATCCACCGTCAACCGCTCTCCCGGACTGGTTTCCCGTTCGGAACGCGTACTCCGGAGGCTGCGAATCTGCTCATTCACGGTCGCCAGTTGACCTTCCGTCTGGCTCAATTCCAATTCCAACGCGCGACTTGTAATCGTCAACAGCAGTTGACCAACATGCACTCGACCATCCTCCGGCAGATGCAAATCCGCCACGGCGATGTGCCCGTCTTCGGGGGCAAATATGTTGCGCCGATGCTCCGGCACAAAATGACCGGGCGCGGAGATCACCAGGGGAATTGGCAGCAAAAGCACACCCACCACAACGGCCAGCGCCACACTCGTTCTCCCGATGCGATGCCTCTTTCGGGGGCGCTGCGTAGCCTCCTCCTGGATCGCCTGAAATGCCAGCAGCCAGAGCCCTTGTTCTGCCTCGATGCGTTGCCGACTCCCAGCCGTCAGCGGCCCCTTGCGACGTTCCAGCAATAACTGCCATCCCGATGACACACGATCGCCATTAACTTTACCCGCGAGGTACGCACTTGAATAACAGAACTGTTTTCCCTCGTCCCGTTCGCAGGGCAGCAGCTTAGGAATCCGGCCACGCTGTTCGTCGGATCGCTCCTCGCCATGGCGATCCCATAATTCACGGGCACGTTCCAACAGCAGACGCACCTGTTCCGAACGTGGTTCCGGCTCATTCACGCCGCTTACACCCAACAGTTCACCCCGACCCGACCGATAACGCAACAGGCTGCAACGATCGACGTCGTATTCCAGGCAATACAGATTCAGCAAGGCCGTCGTTTGTTCAGACAACGGCAATTCACGACGCACTGCCTCGACTTTCCGCAGCCAGGTCGGCAGCTTGCACTCCGCCTCCTCGCCCGAGGAGCCCGTGGATTCTCCGAAATTCTCTGCCACTTCACGCCAGGTGGCCCGTAACTGATCCCATGCAGCCCCTGCCCCCCCCTGTTGCATCAGTTGTTCCGCCAGGCGGGCTTCCGAAAAGAAAAACTGCAATACACCAGGGATTTCTCCCCCCGGTAACGGGTAAGCCACGATGCTGACCGGTCGGCCTGCTCCAGAAAGCGGTGTCATGCGGCCGGTCGCAAGCGCCATCTGGCCACGTGAACTCACCTGATTCAATAACTGCTCGTTCCCCTGCCATTGAGCATGCAGTTCGTGCAACTTCTGATCGCCGAACCCCCACGCTGAGGCAATCGAAAATCCCCCCTGATGTTCCCCACGCCACAGAATCCAGGCCGTCGCCTGAACGCTTTCCTGATTGAGCTGTTGGATCAGGGAAAACAGGTCGGAATCCATGACGGCAGAATCGTTTCAAACCGGGGCTACATGAAGACGGAGGAACACCCGCTCGTGGTTTTTACCGAGTAACGGCATGGCCAAAAGCCTTGGCATCATAACAATTGAGTCTGGGAAATACGCTTCCATTCCTGGTTTTCGAACCTCCTCCCCGCGGGTACACGCCGCAAATTTCCCCAACGGAAGAAACATAACCGTAAAATAGGCAAACAGGGAAAGTCGAGCGGGCCATTCTGATTGTTTGGGTTTTCCGCTGTCGCATTCCTGCCGGTAAGTGACAGACGGCAACCGATATGGGAAGGTGAGAGATCCCCTGCGCCAGTTATGGATGACCTGGCAGGTAGAGAACTTTGCCCAAGGACGGGCTGTGACCGACCGAATTTCACAAACCGATCACGCAAGGCGTGTCCTGGTGCTGAAGACCTCCTTCAGCGCCAGGAGCCTCCAACCGATGGGTTATGCCCTGCGCTGGGTCCTGGCGTTTTCGCTCTTCTCTTCGGGCTGCCAGTGGCCATTTCAGGCTCGCTCCCCGGTTGCACAGTCCGACGCCGTGCATTATCAAGCGATTTCCTCGCGCATCGAATACCCGCAACTGGACCAGCCGATCGAAAGTGACGCCATTTTCAACGTCCAGCCCGTCAGCCTCAACGGCGACCTCGAAAACCTGAATTACTGGAATCTGTCGTTGCAGGATGTCGTCCAACTGGGGCTGGAACACTCGAAAGTCATGCGGAATCTCGGAACCACGATTCTCCGAACGCCCGACTCCGCCACCACGGCTTTCGATCCTGCCATTCGCGAAACGGATCCCCGGTTTGGCGTGCAAGCCGCGCTCAGCGCTTTCGATGCCTCGTTTGCAGCCAGTGTGTTTCATCAAAACAACGATCGCGCCCTAAACAACCAGTTCTTCGGCGGGGGAACGCGTTTGCTGTTGCAGGAAGCGACCGTCATGCAGGGGCAGATTTCCAAACGCTCGGCTTCCGGAACCGAATTCTTCATTCGCAACATTACGGATTACGACAAGAACAATGCCCCCGGCAACGCCTTTCCCGGCGCTTGGACGTCGGTGGTGGAAACGGAAATGCGACAGCCCCTGCTGCGGGGGTACGGAGTTGAATACTGGCAAACCGTGGGGGCCAGCGAAACCCCCGGGGTTTATACCGGAGTATTGATCGCTCGCACGCAGACCGATATTTCACAGAGCCAATTTGAAATCTCCGTGCGGGATTTCATCGCCGAACTGGAAAACAGCTACTGGGACCTGTATTACGCCTATCAGGATCTCGATGCCAAGGTCGCCGCCCGCGATGCCTCGCTCGAATTGTGGCGCCGACTCGACGCCCTCAATCAACTCGGCAGGGCAGGGGGCGAGGCCGACAAGGAAGCCCAAGCCCGCGAGCAGTATTTCCGCTTCGAGGAAGATGTGCAGAATGCGCTCAATGGCAAACCCGTTGATGGCAGCAAAACCTACAACGGCACCTCCGCCGGGGCGTTCAAGGGAACCGTGGGGGTCCTCACCGCCGAACGCCGGGTTCGTTACCTGACCGGCCTGCCCATCAACGATGGCCGCATGATTCGCCCCAGCGACGAACCGCTCGGCGCTCCCGTAATCTTTCACTGGGAAACCGTGCTCGAGGAATCCTTGCAGCATCGTCCCGAACTGCGCCGGCAACAGTGGGTCATCAAGCAAAAGGAATTGGAACTGATTGCCGCACAGAAGTTGATGCTCCCCGAACTCGACATGGTTGCCCTGTATCGCTGGCGTGGCTTCGGCGAAACACTCACCAACCCCAGCGATGGGGGAGCCCCTCAATTTGACAGTGCCTGGGGAGATCTGGCCACGGGGAAGTTCCAGGAATGGCAACTCGGCATGGAACTGAACGTCCCTCTGGGAAATCGCAGGGCACACGCAGGCATCCGAAATGCCGAATTTCAACTCGCGCGCTCGCGGCAGGTACTCCGCGAACAGGAACGGCTGATTCTGCATGATTTGAGCAACTCCTACAGCGAGGTCGATCGCGCCTGGAACGTGTTGAAAACCGTTAAGCATCGCCTCCAGGCAGCGGAAGATCAGGTGAATGCCATGGTCGCCGCCTTCGAGGCCGACCAGGCGCCCGTCAATCTCGTTCTGGAAGCCCAACGCCGTTATGCCTCCGCCCGCTCTGCCTATTACTCGGCGGTGCTCGATTACAACTTCGCGGTTCGCAATGTCCACTTCGAAAAAGGGACGTACCTCGATTATTGTGGCGTGCATGTCTCCGAAGGGGACTGGAGCGAGGAGGCACACGAACATGCCGCCCGCTTCGCGCCACGCAACCGCTATCGCGAAACGCCCCCGGCCCTGGTGAAACCGCCCCACTTCATCAGCACGGGCGAGACACCCGCCGGCGATCAACGCCTCTACATGGACAATCACCCACTCAACGGGGTGCCTCTCGATCTGCCACACGAAAAGACTCCCGACGGGAATTCCTACGAAGAACTCCCCCTGCCCAGCAGCGACCCGCTCATGGTCCCGCAACCCGAAGCTCCCAACCCAGGCCGCGATCCCGGCCGAGCCACGCTCCACGCACCTCCCGCCACCATCCCCTGACCCCAGAACACCTCGCCGCGGCGGTTGTATCCGAGCCGCCGGCGCCAGCTGCGGAGGGGCTTCCCGAGAGGTTACTTATGCTCCCGGGGGACGCCCAGGCAGATGCGGAAGCCGTCGCGGGAATCCGAATAGCTGGCGCCACGGAGACCCAGGCGGACCGCGCACCGGGCGTTGCCGGGAACATCAAAGTAGTTTCCGCCCCTGCAAACCGGGCGAATGTCCGCCAGAGTCGCCGGTGCGGTCACCCCGTGTAACTCTTGATGCCCCCCCGTGGGATCGAAGTGATCGAGGACGATTTCCCACACACCGCCGCACATGTCCGCCAGACCAAATCCGTTGCGCCCCCGTTCGCCGTAATGATCAACCGGAGAGACGAAGGCGTATCCGTCACTCCAGGGAGCATTGGCCAAAGGCCAGATTTTGTTGCGTCCCGGCAGAAAATCGACCGCTGAAATATTCAGCCGACCTTCCCCCTCCATGAAGTCGTTCCCCCACCAGAAACGCCAGCTTTCCTGACTGCCGCCACGGCAAGCGTATTCCCATTCCGCCTCGGTGGGGAGTCGGAATTCTAGGCCGAGCGGCAGTCGACCTGCTTTCCGCTCCCGTTCGGTCAGCCAGCGGCAGAAGGCCCGGCCATCATTCCAGCTCACGCTGACCACGGGGTGATGCTCCTGCACGCGAAAGGGAAAATTCGGGTCCCGCCAGCTTTTGTTGGGCATTGCAACCCAGGGATGCGGCGGACCGATCGCCACCATGACCCAATCGGGATCGTAACAGTGCGACGTTCCCTCAGGCTGCTCCGCATCCGTGAGGTAGCCGGTCTCCTGGACGAACCGCCGAAACTGTCCCACGGTCACCTCCGTTCGCCCGATCCAGAATCCCTCCGCGACACGCATCGGGCGGGGGGCTTCCCCTTCGTACGATTCCCGAACCGTTCCCGGGGTGGCGCCTCCTTCGGGCCCCGTGGCCCAGGCCTTCTCCTCGGGGCTGCTCCCCATCATGAACTTGCCCGGCGGCAGAAACACCACATCGAGCGAAACGCCATCTCCCAGGTCCACCCGGCGCGCCTCTCCCTGGTTCGGATCTGCTGCGTGAATTCCGACGGGTTGGCTCCGCTCAAGCAATGAGAGGACAGCAACAACCAACAGCACGCGCAACACAGATTTAACGGCGATCATGGCATGTGTTCCTGGGAATGTGGAAGTAATCTTGCAGGGGAAGCGGGAGGCGGCCGACGACTTACCCGGGAGGCCATTTCATCGTGCGGCGTCCCAGCAGGTGGAAATGCAGGTGGGGTACTTCCTGGCCTCCATCGCGTCCTGTGTTCAGCACGGTGCGATAACCGCCGGTCAACCCCTCTTCTTCCGCCAATCGCCGCAGGACCAGCAGTAAATGCCCCAATAACGCGCCATCCGTGTCGCCGCAATCCGCCAGCGAGGCAATCGGCTGCTTGGGGATCACCAGGATGTGCACGGGGGCCTGGGGGTTGATATCGCGAAAGGCCAAGGCCAAATCGTCCTCGTATACAATATCCGCCGGAATTTCCCGATCGATAATACGGGCAAAAATTGTCTTCTCCATCGCCACTCTCCTTCACGAGTCTAGCCGCGACAAGGCTGCATCTTCGCCGCGGTGTTCCTGATCCTGGAGATCATATTATCCTCCGCTGCGGTCGCAGCCAGCCTGGATCACACTTTTTTCAGGCATGTCCAATCCCTTGCCGGAGCCCAGCAACACGGAAATCCAACGGGTCCGTTCGTCGCTGCCCAGTGCGATTTTAATGGCCATCGTCAAGGGGACGGCCAGCAGCATCCCCACGGGCCCCAACACAAACCCCCAGAACACCAGCGAGAGAAAGACCACAAAGGTCGAAAGCCCCAGTCCCTCACCCATGATCCGCGGTTCCAGCACGTTACCGATCAGGAAATTGACCACCAGGAAAGCCACCGCGACCCACAAGGCTTCGATGGGGCCCTGATCCACCAGCACGAACAACGTGGGCACAATACCGGCGATAATCGAGCCAATGGTCGGAATGTAGTTGAACAGAAAGGCCACCGTCCCCCACAACAGCGCATAACTGGTTCCCATCAACAGCAGCCAGATGGTAATCAGCAACCCCGTTAATAGACTCACCATGGTCTTGATCAACATGTAACGCCGTATCGAAGCCAGAATTTCCGTTACCTGGGCGACGTGCGATTGCGTGTCCCCCGGCAGTGTTTCCAGCTTCTGCCCAAATCGTGACCATTCCAGCAACAGGAACAACAACATCAGAAACACGATCAACGCGTAGTTGAACATGCCCATGACGCTGTCCAGGAAAGACCGGAAAATCATCACGGGAGTGTAATTCCCCAGAAACCCGCTGTACGGGGAACGGATTTCGCCCGATTCCGTGCTCGGCAACAACTTGATTACATGCTTTTGCTGACCAAAAATATAATTCGGCGCCAGCAACTCGAAGCTGGGGGCCTCCTCGAAGGTGGGCAATGGTAATTCGGCGGCAGGGGGCGCGGCTTCCTGGACCGGTTTTGCATCGGTACTCGGAGTCGAAACCGGTTCGCTCCCAGACGGTTCCTCCACCGCGCTGTCACTCTCGGCGGCAGGCGTGGGGACTGGCGGTCCTGATGACTCCTCGGATGTCTCGGGAGTGGGAATCCCGTCACTTTCCCGCTTCACCTCGGTCGAGGGCTCCGGTTTCTCCAAAGGTTGCGCCTTAGGCTCGACTTCCACGGGACCGGGAAGGCCCTCCGGGACGAGGGGTGAAGGGGTATCGGTAGTCGTTTTTTCGGGAGCCGGCACGAGTCCCGGAACGTAGATATCCAGCGTTTGAGCGGGAGTCTCGCTCTTTTCCTTGCGATCGAGTGAAATTCCGTGTTCCTCGAGCCAGCGGGAATATTTCTCCTCCTGGGCTTTCACGGCCTGATTGATCTGTGGCAGTTTACGCACCAACTCGTTCACCGAGGCTCCCACCACTGCCACCATCAGCGTCCCCATCGTCCCCAGGATCAGGATCATCAGCGTGACCGCAACCGAGGTTTTTATCCCCCGCTCCCGCAACCAGGAAAGGATCGCCGACAGGATCACCGCGATAAAAATCGCCAGTAAAAACGGAATGACAATAATCCGGGCCGCGTATATCCCCGATACCACCACCACAAACGCGGCAGCGGCAATCAGGGCATTGAATACCGGCGAGTTATGTTCTTCGACGGGCGTCATGAGATCCTTCCGACTTCGTCCTGTATCCTGATTCATTCTTCCGAAGCCTCTGGCGAGAGATACCTCGGGCCGTTCGGGCCATTTTTTCATCCGCCACGTCTTCGCAACTAAAGCCGGGGCCGCCAAGACAGGCGCACGTTCCAACGTCCGTCATGCCCCACCGCGATCACGGGAGTCAATCCTGCCTATACATTTTAAGCGAACAAATAGCTGACCGATTCATTGCGGTGAATCCTGCGAATCGCCTCGCCGAGCAACGGGGCAATAGTCACGATTTTCAGTTTGGAAAACTGATGTTCCGGCGGTTGCGCGATGCTGTTTGTCACAATCACCTCGTGCACCGGCGCTTCCGCCAGGCGTTCCGAAGCCTGTCCACACAGGACTCCATGGGTGGCACACACAAAGACGTCCCGTGCCCCATGCTGACGGGCCACTCGGGCTGCACCGCATATCGATCCGGCCGTGGCAATCATATCATCAAAGATCACAACTGTCTTGCCCTCGATCGGACCACCAATCAGATTGGCCTGCCGGGTCTCCGTGGCACTGCTGCGGCGCTTATCCACGATCACTAGTGATCCACCCAGATTATCCACATGCTGCAAGGCCCGTTTGATGCTCCCTTCGTCCGGGCTCATCACCACCAGTTGATCCACCGAAAGTTCCAGCGATTGTATGTATTGGTCGAGTACAGGGGCTGCATATAAATGGTCCACCGGTACGTCAAAAAAACCTTGAATCTGAGCGGCATGCAAATCGACGGTCAGCACGCGATCCGCCCCGGCCTCCGTGATCAGATTCGCCACGAGTTTTGCCGTGATCGGCACCCGGCCCGCATCCTTGCGATCCTGCCGGGCGTATCCGAAATAGGGGATTACGCACGTGATCCGCTCCGCACTGGCACGCTTGCACGCATCGATCAGAATCAACAACTCCATCAGGTGATCATTCACGGGGGGGCTGGTCGGCTGCACGATGAAGACATCGCGGCCACGCACATTTTGTTCCAGCCGGATACTCAATTCCCCATCGGGAAAATTGGAAATGGTTGCGGATGCCAATTCCACGCCCAGGTAAGCGGCTACTTCCAGGGCCAAAGGCTGGTTGGCACGACCGCTTAACAAACTGAGTTGGTCATACATCGAATTGGCATGCTTTCGGGAACTTTTAGGGAACGGTCTCCGCCGCAGCGGAGTAAGCGGCGGGCTACCGCCGGGGGGCGAATCCATCGTGGGATGCGGGGATGCCTATTTTCTCCTCCCTTTGATTTTTCTGATCAACCGGATAATTTTCAAGTCAGCGGAATAACGAGTTCGCGGTTATCATGACTTCATGGACCACCCGGGAGGGAAAGACTCCCCCATGTTCGCCCCTTCTGTTTACGGAATCGATGCCGGCTATGAAAACACCTCCCACGCCGCAACTCCTGAACATCGTGGACTGCAATCTCCGCGCGGTTCGAGAGACGATTGCCGCCGCCCACGACAGGGCGGGACGCACCGATCCGCTCCCCCAACTGGTTGCAGTCACGAAATACGCCCAACCGGACTGGATTCAGGCGCTGTATGCCCTGGGAGAACGCGACTTCGGCGAAAACCGCCCCCAGCAACTGCAGGCACGCCAACAGGTATTCCTCGAAGAATACGGCTTTAACGACATCCGCTGGCATCTGATTGGCCAATTGCAGCGTAACAAGGCTCGCCATATGCTTGAACTGGCCACCTGTATTCACTCCGCCGATTCCCTGAAACTGCTCTCGCATCTCGACCGACTGGCGGACGAGATGGCGTTGCGACCAAAAATTCTGCTGCAGGTGAATGTGTCGGGGGAAACCACCAAAAGCGGTTTTACCCCCGAACAAGTGACTCTGGCTATTCCCGAACTGGCCGATTTCCAGCACCTCGATATCACGGGATTGATGACGATGGCCCCTTATACCAGCGATCAACCGGCCATCCGCGCGGTCTTTCGGGGACTCCGGGAATTGCGCGACCGCATGCGGGAACAACTCCCGGAACGAATGCCTCTCCGGGAACTATCGATGGGCATGACGAATGATTTCGAAATTGCCGTCGAAGAAGGAGCCACGCTCGTCCGCGTCGGCTCGGGATTGTACGAAAATTGCGACCAGGGCTGACGCCAACGACGGCCTCGCCCCCATTATTAGGCAGTGTGTCGCCGGGCGGTTTCTCGCACGATGCGACCGTATTCCTCCCATTTTTACCTGGCTTCACAAAAAAAGGATTTTCCAAAATCCGTCGAGTTTTACGCTGGTACTGTTTCCTTGTTAAATTCCGGCTTGATAAAATCCGGTCGATGTCCCTAAGCGGATATCAAGTTCCAGGGACAGGGAAAATCCATTGTCCGGGCGGGACATTCTGGCCCGGCCGTTTCGTTTCCGCGTTGTTGACGACAGATTTAGAAGACCTATGAGTTTGGAAGAACAAGCGACTTCGGACCTGACTCCCGACAATCAAAACGTCGAGAATCTTCAGGGGGCTGACATCGTATCTCCTGCCACGGCAGAGGCTGCCCCGCAGCCCACACCGGTTCGAGAGGAGCCCGAGGCAACCGCAACGCCACCGCTCGAACCTGCGGCGGAAACCGGCGAAACCCCCGCGGAGGCTGGCATCCCCCAGGTGGCGATGGCTGCCGAACTTGAGGCTCCGACAGCCGAACTCCCTGTTGCCGAAACGGTGGAGGCTGCGTGTGCGGAAACTCCCGGTATTCAGGTCGAGCAGCCCGTCTCCCCCGGCGAGTCTGTTCCCGAAGCGGCACCTGCACGGAAAATTCAACTTAATCCGACACGCGCATCCACGGAAGCCAAAGCCGTCCCCTCGATTCCTCAGCCCGAACAGCCGGAACCTCGCGGGGTGGACGTAGCACAGTCGGCCCCTTCGGCGGAAGCTGTCCCTTCCCGGGGACCCGTGGAAATCCCAAAACTCGATCAACTTGACGACGAATTGGAATCGCAGTTGAACGCCGCGATGCAGGCTTCGCAACTTGCTCCCGCCGCGGCCTCCGCGGATTCCCAGGCCCCTACGCCTGGCATGCCTCTCGATGAAACGGAACTCGAACCGGGCACCAAGCTCAAGGGAACCGTGGAATCCATCGACGAGGAAAACATCCTGGTCGACATCGGTTATCGCGCCTCGGGCGTTCTCAGTCGACGGCACTTCGCGGAGGGGAAACTCCCGGAAATTGGCTCGAAACTGGAAGTCGTCGTCGAAACCATCAAACCCGCGGAAGGGATCGTGCAGCTCGGCTTGCTTCGTAGCGCGCACCGCGCCAGCAGCGATTGGGATACCCTCGTCGTCGGACAGACCATCGAATGTTCCGTGCAAAAAACAAACAAGGGGGGCCTGGAGGTTCAGGTGGGCCAGTTACGCGGCTTCATGCCCGCTGGCCAGGTCGATTTGTACTTCATCGGCGACCTCGAACCGTTTGTTGGACAGAAACTGCTGGCTCGCGTCACGGACGTTAATCCCAAAAAACGCAATCTGGTCCTCAGTCGGCGCGCCCTGCTGCAGGAAGAACGCGATGCCTCTGAAGCCGAAGCCTGGGAAAGACTGGCCGTCGGCGATCAATGCACCGGGACCGTCAAAACCTTGAAGGATTATGGTGCCTTTATTGATATCGGCGGCGTCGATGGATTGCTCCACGTACGCGAACTGAGTTGGACGCGGGTCAATCATCCCTCCGATGTCTTGCAGGCAGGGCAGCAGGTCGACGTGAAAATCCTCAGTCTGGATCGCGAGAAAAAGAAGATCAGCCTGGGTATGAAGCAATTGGTGACCAACCCCTGGGATTATGCGGAGCAGAAATATCCCAAGAACACCGTGGTGCGCGGACTGGTCAAGAAGGTGACCGAATTCGGTGCGTTCGTGGAAATCGAACCGGGTCTCGAGGGCCTGGTGCACATCAGCGAACTCGACTACCGCCGCGTCAATCATGTGCAGGAAGTGCTGAAGGAAGGACAGGAAGCCGAAGCCCAGGTACTCGAAATCAACAAGAACAAACGCAGAATCTCCCTTTCCGTCAAGGCCCTAAAGCAGAAACCAGGACCCTCTCCCGAGGAACTGGCCGCCGAGCAGGCCAGTGCCGCCGAGGATCAACTACGTCGCGAAGCCGATTTGAAACGTCGACAGACTCTCAAGGGAGGCACCGGAACCGGCAAGGGAGGTGGCTTGTTCGGGAATCCCGCGGATTATTAATCTCCTGCGAGGATTGCCGTTCGATGCCCAAGCCCGGCAACACCGGAAAACGCCGTTCGCCTCGCGCTCGGTCCTCCGCCGCGCGGGCGGCTGACGATTTCCAGACGCCGTTAACAAGCCAGCGGATTCGCCTGTTGCTGCGTCTGTTGAAGAAAGCCTATCCCCAGGTCAACTGCGCGCTGCTTCACGAAAATGCCTTTCAATTACTGGCGGCAACGATTCTCTCGGCACAATGCACGGATGACCGGGTGAATCAGGTCACGCCGGTGTTGTTTGCGCGGTTTCCGGATGCCCATGCCCTGGCCTTGGCCGATCCGAGCGAAGTGGAATCGATCATTCATTCGCTGGGCTTTTTTCGCGCCAAGGCCAACAGTCTGATCGGCATGGCACGCGGGTTGGTGCAGCACCACAAGGGGCAGGTTCCGGAAGACCTGGATGCCCTCTGCCACTTGCCCGGGGTTGGTCGCAAAACCGCGAATGTGGTTCTGGGAGTCTGGTTCGGCAAACCGACCGGAGTGGTCGTGGATACCCATGTTAAACGCATCACCCGTCTATTGGGGCTGACGGATCAGACGCAACCCGAGAAAATCGAACAGCAGTTGATGGCCCTGCTGCCCCGCAGTGAGTGGATCGATTTCTCGCATCGTCTGATTTATCATGGGCGTCGAATTTGCATTGCGCGTCGCCCCCAGTGCCCGGAGTGCCCCTTGCTGGCGGTATGTCAGCGCGTCGGCTTGCCCGCAATTCAAACACCGGTTCGTCCCGGGAGTGCACGGAGTCCTCATGAGTGATTCTTTTCGTACCATGCTGCAGGATGCCATCGCGGGCAAGCGTTTCTCCGCCGAGCAGATGCATGGCATGGTAAGTGCCATCATGGATGGGGTATGCGACCCATTGCAAACCGCGGGACTGCTCTGTGTCATCGCTGCCCGAGGAGAAACAGCAGACGAATTCGCCGGAGCCGCACGCGCCATGCGCGAGCGGGCCACTCGAATTCGCAACGATGGCACGGGCATCCTCGATACCTGCGGCACCGGGGGTTCCGGCCTGAAGACGTTCAACATCAGCACCGCTGCCGCCATCGTCTGCGCCGCGGCGGGCGTGCCTGTTGCCAAGCACGGCAACCGGGGGATCTCGAGCACCTCCGGATCCGCCGATGTGCTGGAACAGTTGGGGGTCAACATCAATTTGTCGCCCACCCAGGTGAATGAATGCCTGGAGCAGACGGGATTGGGATTCTGCTTCGCTCCGCTGTTGCATCAGGCCATGAAGAACGTCGGCCCGATCCGCAAGGCGTTGGGCGTGCGCACGCTTTTCAACATGCTGGGACCGCTGACGAATCCCGCCTCCGCCGAATTTCAGGTCCTCGGGACGATCCGCGATGAGTTCGCCGAAAAACTCGCCTTCGCGCTGGCGCAACTGGGGACGACACGTTCACTGGTATTGTGTGGCAACAACGAGGTCGATGAAATCGCGCTCTGGGGGCCCACCTCCCTGTATCTCGTGGAAGGAACACAGGTGTCCCCGCTGCGGCTGCAACCCGAGGATTTCAATCTGCCGCGGATTCAACTGGCGGATATCCAGGTCGAAAATGCCGAGGAAAGCGCGCTCTTGATACGCCAGATTTTTGCCGGTGCGGAACTTCCCGCCCGGCACATTGTCGTGGTCAACGCGGCTGCCGGATTATGGATGGCCGGCAAGGCCGAGACGTTGATGCAGGGAATCGGCATCGCCCGGGACACGATCGACTCTGGCCTCGCACGCCAGAAACTCGAGGAACTTGCCGACTTCACCCAGAAGGTCGCCTGAGTTGCCTGGAGTCTAAGTTCCCCAACGCAAACAGGCACGGCGCTCTGCCGTGCCTGTTCCCGATCGTTCCACATAGAAGCGGTTACAACGTGGGGCCGCTCAATTGACGGCGGAAGCCCCTGGTGTCGCGGCCTGTTTCTTCAAGCCAACTTTTACTTCTTCCGCCAGGTAACTGGTCGGTTTTTTGACGAACTTCAAGGCATTTTCCCGCGTCTGGCAGAAGAAGAGCTGGCCATCATACTCCACTGCCCAACGGGCCTCGCCTCGCACCCGCTCTCCCGTGTCCTTCAGCGATACCGGACAATTCCCTTGGAGTTGAGGCCAATAAGCGTCGGGTTTTTCCAGAAAACGCTCGCGCTTCGACGCGGATCCGAACCGCACTGTCAGCCCCTCGTATGTAGTGGAAAATTCCTGCAAGCCGTCTTCCAGCTTGCCATCCTCCACGATGCTGACCAGACAGAAGGGGGTCAACAACGTTCCATTATCCGCCTGTTGCTGATTCACCTGTTGAATCGGGGACGTGGCTTCCGAGGCCGGCTTGCTGCCGGATGCCAACTGCACACTCTGCTTGTTACGATTCAGGAATGCCAGGAATTCTCCCTTGCTCTGAAAGCCCCGCACCGACTGTGTCGCTTCCGTAACCGGATGAATCACCAGAATGGTGGGCATGGCGGAAATGCCAAACTTCCGCGTGACACTGCGATTCTCGTCCGTATCGATCATCACCGGCACGAAATGTTCCGCCAGCGCGCTTTCCACGCCGGCATCGGAAAGCGTCGTGCTTTTCATCCGTTTACATGGGCCACACCACGAGGCAGTGAACATTGCCAGAATCGGTTTCGACTCCGCCACGGCTTGTTTCTGGGCTTTCTCGTAACTTGTCAGCCACTGGAGACTGCCCGCTTCGCCACGGGTGGCACACAATCCCATCAATGCAAGAACGGTGAATACCTGAAGAGAGCTTCGAAGACTCGTGCGACTCATGTTTTCTCCTTAAATTTTCGTGGGGGCAGTTCCTTGGGAGCACACCCGGGGAATTCAATTCTTTCGTAACATCTGAAACTGAAATGGAGTCTTCTGAAAAAGCCTCATTCCATCAAGACGACTCTGACTACTTATCAGTATCGCGTTTGCTAAACAAGGAATCAGTGAGCCAGCTTACGAAGACAGCAAATTCCCGTATTTTCTACTGCGAAACGGCAGGCCCTCAGGGGACAAGGATTCCTGGAAATGTCGTCCGGCTTTGTCTCAAGACTCGGCCGGAAAAACAGAACAGATACTCTGGGAGACATACGCAGACTGGGTTATGCTAGTTTACTTTTTAGCATCTGTCCACCGTGCCACCCTGATTCGCGAAATTTACCCACACTTCCTTTCGGGCGTAGTTTGCGACGATAGCTTGCGGGCAATTACGCGGCCAAGAAATGGTGGCTTCAAGAGCCCACCACGCCCGTTTCCGGGCTGGAGGCAGTGGCATATAGCTTGCGAGGAATTCTGCCGGCCAACCATGCCTGCCGCCCCGCGCGGCAGGCATCGCGCATCGCATGGGCCATGCGGAGCGGGTCTTTCGCGCCTGCAATACCCGTATTCAGCAACACCCCGTCGACCCCCAGTTCCATCGCCTGGCTGACATCGCTGGCCGTGCCAACTCCCGCATCCACAATCACAGGATAACCGGGATCCCCCTCCTTCAGATATTCCAGGCAGATGCGAATGTTGTTGGGATTCAGAATACCCTGACCACTCCCAATCGGGCTCCCCGCAGGCATCACCGATGTGGCTCCCGCTTCCTTGAGTCGAATGGCGGTGATCGGATCATCCGTGGAATAGACCAGCACCTGAAATCCATCCGCAACCAGTTCCCGGGTCGCTTCCACCGTGGCAAGGGGGTCGGGAAGCAGGGTTTTCTTGTCTCCCAGCACCTCGAGTTTAACCCAATCGGCTCCGGGGTTTTCCAGTCCTTCGAGAATTTCCCGTCCCAATCGGGCCACGCGCACGGCGTCGGCCGCGTTAAAACACCCTGCCGTATTCGGCAAAATGGTATAGCGCGACAAATCGATGTAATCGAGGATATTGCGTCCCTCGGCATCAATCAGACGTTCACGTCGAACTGCCACGGTAATCACTTCCGACCCCGATGCCACCAGGCAGTCCCGCATCAGGTCGAACGTGGCGTATTTACCCGTGCCGACAATCAAACGCGATTGCAGACGGTGGCTTCCCAGCACTAGCGGTTCGTCGTGGCAAGGATCTACTGACATGCTCTGTTTCTTTCCATTCCGGCCAGGCCGTACTTTTTCATGATTTTCCCAAATACAAACGCCTCAAGGATGTTTTCAGCCACCGCCCACCAGAGTGACAATTTCAATCCGATCTCCAGGCTCCAGGAGACACTCCGCATGGCGACCTCGCGGTATCAACACCTTGTTTTTTTCCACCGCCAGAAAGCGCGGATTATGCCGCAGGTCTGACAGTAGATCCGCCACGCTACTCTGCTCGGGAACAGTACGTTCCTCGCCATTCACCCAAATAATCACGACTATCCCTTCCTTCCGATACCTCCATCAGGCCCGGTCCAGCAAAAAAACTCCCGTTTTTCAGGGGCTCGTACCCATTATAGAGGGGCACGGTGCGCGTGGCGAATGTTCGGAGTAGCATATCCCCCGTTTCAATGCCCGCCTGTTTCAAACAGCTTGATCGCCTCGTCGGCGATCCCCTGGTTGACCATGACCACGGCGGTATCGCCAGGCTTGAGGATATCCGCGGCAGTCGGCATGCGGACAAAATCATCTCGCACGATCGCGGCAATCAGCGTTTGGGACAAGGACAATTCCCGCAGGGGATGTTTCGTGACGGGTGCCCCTTCCCGCACCTCCACTTCCCAGATCAGAACATTCCCATCGGATGTCTTTTCCGAAGCCAGTATCGGTCCGCCGGAGACCATTCCCAGTATTTGCCGGGCCATCACCTGCCGCGGGCTGACGGCAACGTCGATCAACAGTTTCTCCAGCACATTCACGTAATCGGGACGCCGGACTACGCACAGAATTCGCCCCGTCCCCAGTTCGCGGGCTTCCACGCCACAAATGATGTTATCCTCGTCGCGCCCCGTGGTGGCCACGTAGACATCCGCGTTACCGACTCGGGCCTCTTCCATTTCCGCGCGGCTGGTGGCATCGGCATGAATCACCGTGGCCTCGGGCAGTCGTCGCGCCAGGTAACGACAGCGTTCGGCATCCGATTCCATCATCACCACATTGTATCGCTCCCCTTCCAAGGCCTTGGCGAGGTGAAAACCGACCTCCCCTCCTCCCGCGATAATTATGTCCAATCCCGCCGGGGATTTGGGTTGAAACATCTTGATGACACTGCGAACCGCTTCGCGTTCTCCCACAAGGGTTACGCGGTCGCCGGCCGTGAAACCATCATCGGCGTGAGGGATATAGGAGCGACCCGCCGAGGCCACCAGGCCAATGCGTGCGTTCGGCGGGAATTTGATATCCCGCAGTGATTGGCCCACCGCCTTGGAATTCGCCTGTACTTCGACTTCCTGAATCTCGATCCCGCCCCGGGCGAAGGTTTCCAACGTGAACAGACCCGTCGTGCGAATGGCCTTGGCCAGTTCCAGGCCTGTCAGATGCTCCAGCGACAACAGGTTGTCGATCTGAAAATGCCGCTGATAATCAAATGTGCTGAAATCGCGATAGTTGGTATTGAAGATGCGCGCGATACTCCGCTTGGCTCCCATGGCCCGCGCCAGTGAAGCGCCCACCAGGTTGATTTCGTCGTGACTGGTCACTGCCAGGCATAAGTCGGCATTGAGCACGTCGGCCTGAAACAGGGTGATGGCATCGCACGCCGAGCCCAGGATCGTTTGGATATCCAGCCCCTCGCCCGAGCGTTCAAGTGCTTCCGCGGACGAATCCACCAGCCGCACGTTATGTTTGTTCTCGCAGAGCAGCGCGGCAATCGAAGTGCCCACCGTTCCCGCGCCCAAGATGACGACATTCATGCTCCGGCCTTTTCTCCCCCCATGAAGATGCCCTCGGCCAATTCAGCAGCCGAGGCGATACCTTCGTCGCCTTACGCTCGTTTCTCTCGCGGTTCTGCGATTCGGTATCAGAAAATTTTAGAGGGATGCAGGTTGATCCTCAATTGATTCGTGTCCACTTCGGCTGATAATCCGCAGGCCACTCGATGTGAAAAGGTGACACCCGGAAATCATGCTTTAATAACACACCCAGCCAGGCTCGTGCGGGCAGCATCACGGAAAAACGGGTATAATCTAGGAGAATTATTCCTGTTCAGGGACTATCACAGCCTGGAATTTGGGTGCAACCGGTTCGGCCAGTGCCTTTCGGGCTGCTCGTCAACATGGTGTTGCTCTGGCAAAGCCAAAGTCACGCAACGCGATAACCAAGACACAGACCAATAACGAAACTGTCATAAAGCACAAGGAACGCTTACGGACATGTGGATAAAAATTTGTGGCATTACCCGGACGGACGAGGCTGCTCGGGTTGCCGAACTACTTCCCGACGCCATCGGCCTGAACTTTCACGCACGTTCGCCACGTTGTGTAGACGAGACAGTCGCCCGGGAAATATGTGCTCTGTTGCCCGAGAAACCGCTGAAAGTGGGCGTGTTCGTCGAACAGTCCCCCAAGGAAATCCAATCCATCGCCCAGCGAACCGGACTGGACCTCGTCCAATTGCATGGAGATTACACTCCCGATCAAGCCATGGAATTGCGAGATGTGCCGTTCATCTGGGTTTATCGCCTGGGAGGGGAAGGCCTGCAGCCCTTGCGGCAATCCCTGGAGGAATTCGCTGCTCGGGGGGTAAAACCCTTCGCCTGCCTGATCGACGCGCGAGTTCCCGGCATGTATGGTGGAAGTGGCGAAACCGTAGACTGGCCCCGCCTGGCTTCAGAATACGATACCCAGAACTTTCCCCCACTCATACTGGCGGGGGGCTTGAACGCAGAGAATGTCGCGGAGGCGGTACGTACCGTCAATCCCTGGGGGATTGATGTGGCGAGCGGGGTGGAAACGGCAGGTCGCAAGGATCCGCGAAAATGCCAGCAATTCCTGGAACAGGCCCGCAAGTCAGCCGCGGGCCAGGAATCCCCACCGTTGTAGTTGGACCCAATATTCCGTCACTCAACCACTGATTACAAAAAAACAGGGTGAGCGGATTTCTCCACTCACCCTGCTGTATTTCAACAAGTTGCTGACATCAAGTAATTACTTGGAGCCAGGGAGCTTGTTTTCCTTCAACAGGTCGCCGAAGGTTTTGCCGGAAACGGCGCTGGGCTTTGCTTCCGTTCCCACCAGGGCCTTTTGAATCACTTCGGAATCCTTGCAGTTCTTGGCGTTCAGCGTCGTGCCGAAGGCAATGCCGTAGCCATTCTTGTTCTTCTTATCTTTTCCTTCGTGGCAAACATTGCACTTCACTTCGTCAAGGCCTTCCACGCCGGGATACTTTTCCTTGAACTCGGCGAGGTACTTGGGACGCGCTTCCGAGGTTTGCATGGCCGTGCCGAGCACCAATGCCAGACAGCAGATACCGTACACAATCTTCTTCATAAACCAATCTCCCAGAGTCAACAGTTAAAAGTTGGACGACGTGACCATCTCATACCGAATTTCAAAATCGGCTTGGTCGCTCACATGGATGTCGATCCTGATTCGCGTCGTGATCCACTTAATTAAAAACCGGCAACGAGTGCGAAGTCAACCGATGCGTGACCGCAACAGACAGAAATTTTCAATCTGAAACTCGGTTTCAATTCCCGCCACGCGGTCCCTAACCCCTCCTGAACAGGAAAGACACCTGACCGGAGAGGGATATCCGTACGCTTGCAGGCTTCCATAGCAAAAAATAACAGCATTTTGCGTGCCAATAATCCCGGGGGATGCCCCCCTTAAGGCCTACTGCGTCTGAATTTATTTCCGAGAACCCGCGGACTTCCCGGTTTCGGCAGCCCCATCCAGATATTTCCCCATCTCCTGAACATCCTGCATGACTTGTTCCAACTCGCGCACCAGCAGATGGCTTTTCCCATGATAACCCAGCCGACGAGCCAGGAATTCGAATTCTTCGGAATCGTATTGAGGGACTGTCAGTTCTCTCGCGTCTCCACGGACCATCCTCAGGGCATCGATCATCGTGCGGAGAAAGCGATAGCAGTCCCGCAGTCGCAGCCGATCTGCTCGGGTCAGAATCTTGTATTCCTCCAGCAGCCTCAGGGCTTCGCGGGTATTGGTGGTCCGCAACTTGGGGAAACGGTTTCCATAGGTAATCTGCAGGCCTTGCACCAGGTATTCGCAATCGACCAGGCCGCCAGGACTCAGCTTGGCGTTGATCGTGCCCGGAGTGACGAGTTGCCGAAGCTGCTTCTCGCGAATCGCCTTCATCGCGGCGACATCAAATGGTTCGCCGGTGTAAACCAGGCGATCGCGCACCTCCACCAGTTTCCGGCAAAAGGGCTCCGGACCGGCGATCGGACGCAACTTCACCAATGCCTGACGTTCATAAGGCCAGGCAGGTCCTTCCGGCGCGAAATAATTTTCAAAAGCCTCCAGCGAGACCGCCAGGCTGCCGGCCTTGCCGTAGGGGCGAAGACGCAAATCGATTTCGAAAATTCCATCACGTTTGGCCCGAATCAAGGCACGGGTGCCTTCCACCAGGCGATGAAAAAACTCGTGATTGGTCGTCGGCTGGGAGCCGTGCGTCTTTCCCTTTCCCTCGAAGATGAACATCAGCTCGATATCCGAGGCAAACCCCAGCTCGCGACCACCACACTTCCCCAGTGCCGCCACGCAATACGCACAGGCCGCCCCGTTTTCTAGAAAGGGCTCGCCGTAGCGTTCGCATAAATCGTTCCAGCACAACCGCAGCGCGTGGCTCACCACCACTTCTGCAATATCCGTCAGCTCCCGTGAAAATTGCCCGAAGGTTTTTTCGTGGCCCAGGATATGTCGCATGTCCGCGCGGACCATTTCCCGATCCTTGAACGCATTCAGAATCGCGACTTCGTCGTTGCGATCGCGCGCGGCTGCCAACTGGGCCGTCAGTTCTTCGTTCAGTTGCTGGTACTGCTTGGCACTCGACAGACTTTCGATATCGGTGATGACCGGGAACAAATTGGAATACTGCAACCGTAAGAAATCTTCCCAAAGAAAGTCGCTGACTCCCAGGATCTTGGCGAGCGCGTCGAGCACCTTTGGTTTTTCCAGCGAGGAAAGTTGTTCCACCCAGTCGGGCTGGTCGAACAACTGCTCCAGCAGTTCGCTGAAATGCAGTAGCGCGGATTCGGGATTCGGGGCATCGGGCAGCATGTGCGTGAAGTGCTTGATCAACACCACCGCGGTCCGCAGGACCTTCAATTTTTCCTCGTTGGTGATTTTCTCGCCGTTCAGATCGGTCACATATAACCGGTCCGCAACCCGGTTTTCCGTGGAATCGACGATCACGCGTTCAATCTGGATCCCGCACAAAGCCAGGCCCGTCGTTAATTCGTAGAGAAACCCGGGGACGTCCTCGCCGGTAATATCCATCAGCGTGGCCTTGTCGTCGCTCTGGTTATCGATCGTCAATTCGACCGGCAATAACTGCGATGTGTCGATGGGCCGGGTCTGCAAGGCATGTCCAATCCGCTTGGCCAGAATCCCCTGGGCATCGCGTACGTTCCCCAGATACAGCAATTCGCTGATCGCCTTGAGGTCTTCGGAATAACGCCTCCAGACTTCCTCGGGCACAATTTCCAGTGGCGGCGCGACTTCCAATACCGTCACAAACCGCCCGCGGCCCGTTTTTCGCCCATAATGTTCGCGAACCGGGTGATTGCGGAAATTTTCCGTCGGGAACAACCCTGTGAATACCTGGCCGCGTTGAATGTCGTAGCCATACGCAAACAGCAATCCGCAGGTCACGGCAAACTGCCCCGCGACATCCTTCCCCAGAATCGTGAGTTTCCAGGTTCGATCGTCGATCTGCTCGGCCTGAACGTGAAGCATTTCCCCGTCTGCCAGTTCGTCGAGCAGACGCAGGTGATTCTGGATTTCCTCCTCGGAGAACGTCAAGGCATAATTGGGTTGGGCCTCGGCGATCATTTCCCTCAAGGGCCGGGGGGCGGGGCCATTTTCCGTCTGCGCGAGGCGGGGGTGCTCCACGTATTTTTCATACACCCGGCGCACGGTTGTGCCATGGCGTTCGTAATAGGAAACGAATGTGTCGGCATCCGGGAAATCGAGCCGGCCCGCCAGGTATGCCAGTTCGCGGGGTTCCCGGGGGAGGTGATGGATCTGCTTGTAGTGCGTCAACTGCAGCGCATGTTCGATGGTTCTGAGGAAGACGTAGGCGTTCGACAACTGGCGATATTCGTCCGCGAAAATCAGGCTGTGATCGACCAGCCTGACCAGGCCATCCAGCGTGTTCGTGCTGCGTATCGTGGGGATTTGCCCCCCATGCGCGAGCTGCAGGTACTGCACGATGAATTCAATATCGCGGATCGAGCCCCGCCCCCCCTTGACTTCCCCCCAGACGCGCCCCTGTTTTTTCAGATCCCGTTCGATCGCCCCCTTCATCTGCCGCACGTTCCGCCGAACTTCCTCGGAATCGACATCGAAAATAATGGCTTCCGTCCGCTTGAGAAATGTCTTGCCCGAATACAAATCGCCGGCGATCGGTCGAGCCTTCAACAGTGCCTGCTTTTCCCACAACATGCCATGCTTCTCGAGGTAATCCAGATAGGCTTCCGTCGAGGCGACCAGCGCGCCGGAACGGCCCCAGGGACGCAGCCGCATGTCGACACGGTACAGAAAGCCGTCGGCTGTCGATTTGGTGATCCCCTCGATCAGACTTTGCCCCAGGGCCCAATAACGGCTCGCATCCTTCGTGGTGATGAACACCAGATCGATATCCGAACTGTAGTTAAGTTCTTCCCCGCCCAGTTTTCCAAAGGCCAGGACGGTAAACCCTTCCGGGTCGATCCCTTCCTTTTCGGCGGCGAACCGCAGACAGGCCTGCACCAGGGCGTCGGCGAGCAGCGAGAGTTGCAGCGTCACGCTTTTGAAATCCATCAACCCAAACGAGTCGCAGGCCCCGATCCGTAACAGTTCCCAATGCTGATAGTGACGCAGGCAGGCCAGACGTTCGTAATAATCGGTGGTATTCGCGGCACGCGCCAGGGCTTCGTCCAGAAATTCGTTTCTGCTCTTGAATTCAGCGATGCGCTTGTGATTGGTCAACACTTCCAGGTAATCGGGATTGCGCAGCAGAATTTCAGTCAAAAACTGTGACCCGACGAAGAGCTTGACCAGAATCTCCACGGCCCGGGGATTGGCCACCAGGAAATGAAACAGCTTGAGCCGATCGTCGTAACGCTGCAGGAAGCGTTCGAAGTTCAGGAGCGAATGATCGGGATTCGCCGATTCCGACATCGAAAACAGCAACGTCCCCAGACAGGAACGCAAGACACTCTTCTGCGATTCGTTTTCGCAGATGATCGCCAGCCGCCGAGCCGCCGTGATCGCGTCGTCCAGACCGTACCGCCGCAGCACATGCGCGCGCTGCTCCAGCGTCTGCTCGGAGTGATCCAACAGCAGATCGGCTTCTTCAAAAGGATTTTCCACCGGATAATTCATGCAGCCTTCTTCCTTCGTTCCATGCAAAAGGCCGCGGCTCGGTCCGCGCGGTTCACCCGGGGGCTGCTCCCGCGAAGGATGGCCCCGGGACCATGCCCTGTCCTCCCCGGCGCTTCGCCTCTACCGAAGGTACTTCGGGAAGAGTGTTCCCGTTAGAGGGACACAACGGTTCTCCGAGATCTGGTTTTACCTTTTCTCTGGTAATTTTTGCAGGGAGTGCCAGGCAGCCTGTCATTATTACAATATTTCCGAGGTTGTCTCCCGCGGGAGCACGCAGGTGTTCCTCTGGGACACAACATTTCGCCATCGAGCCGGACCGCCACTTGAGTCCATTATTCACGCTTCCCCAATATTCCCGGGAAATCTTGCAAACACGAAGGAATAATTGCTTCCACGATCGCCGAGGGCTCCCGAAATGTGCGATCGGCAAAATTCACGCCCCTTCTCCTGATTACCCCGCATCCGTAACCGGAAAGGAATTCGAGCCACGGAGGGAAAATCCCGCGAGGGTTCCTGTCCGCGACAGCCTCTGGCAATCCATGTGCTAGAGTTTTCTGGAGGATGTCCGTATCAGGCTCTGCCGATTCATGGTCCTGCGGGCATCTCCCGAGGACGGGATCGATTAGTCCGATTGGATGAACAATAGCTGTTAACCCGTTGTTGTTTGAAATAGTCCGCAGGGACCGATCCCCAATCACGACCTTGACACTTTTTTTGTCCTAGATTTTCAAACACGCACGGGATGCAAGGGGTAAGGCCTGCCACACAGGTTTCAGGCTTGGGTTTGCTGATCCTCTCGGATGCCGGTTGAACCGGCGGGAACGCCGCACTCGCCCCCGCCAATACTATCAGATTCACGTTGAAAGAGCCGAACATGGGTTTTCTCAAACGGATTATCAAGAATTCACATCGGGAAGGGGCCGTCGCGACCACCAAGAGCGGCTTCGATCACCTTTCCGAGGAACAACTCGAACACCATTTAAGTATTGGCCGTTACGGAAGTTTCAAGCTCACCGATGCCATTCGACCATCCTACAATCTGGATGTCGTTCCCAGTGCAGGATATCGCCGCGATAAATACCAAGATCCCGATACGGGGGTCGAAATTCCCGTTTTGTTGGCAGCGGAAAGCAGTGAACGGTTGATGGACCTGTTTGTGGCCCTGCTCGATCCCCTGGGCGACGAAGTCGATGTGGTCCTGGAAACCAGCCATCAACAGGCGGGAGGCGTGCATCGCGACATGTATCGCGAATCCATGGACCTGCCCGTTCTGAAAAGCACTCTGTACGACTTCGAGGATCTGCTGCTCAACGATGGTTGTACGGGCGTGGCGATCCTGAATCCGCAAATTCCCCTCGAAGTCCAGTTCGACGAACACAAACTGTTGATCATGTACGGCCAGAAACTGAACGATTTCGAGCACATCCTTAAGGAACACGGGCTCGATCGTCGCAATGAAATCAAGTTCATCACGGAAGCCGAGCACATTCACTCGTCCACCATGGAATACGCGGAAACGTTCGAGGAACTCTGTTATCGAATGGGAACCCAGCATTAATTTCTTGCGGACGGCACCCCGGTTGGTTTCGGGGGGCGGCTCCGATCACCACACCAGAACCGCGCAAACGCCGCGGGATCAAGACACCGTTTGAATTCCATCCCCTTTCCCTGCGCGGATCATTCCGTCCGTGGTGAAGGGAATCGGGAAAGACGATTCGTCGGACGAGCAGGAGCTCCCGACACCGCCGCGGGCTGAGAGCCGGCAGCATTTACTGTTTATCGGAACTGCGATCCCCCAGCAGGTACGCCATGAATCTACTCCGCCACCTCCTTGCGCTAGGCATTATTGCCGGCTTTGGATACCTGTATTACCAGGAAACGTTCGGCCCGGCTCCGGTCGAATTGGCAAATCAGTCGACCGACCCCTTCGCGGGCTGGAACCATGTCGACGAAGCCCCCGCGTTTCAGGCCACCGATTTCGCCGCGGAGACCGCCCCTGCTTCCGAGACCCCTAGTCCCATCCCGTTCCCTGCCGATGGTCGCACCGACCTCGTCGCCGACCTGACAAACTGGGATGACACGCACACCGGAATGGCCGACCGGACTTCACGTTCTGCTCCTTCCGCGGTATCCGAAAAAACCGGGACTCCGCGGAATACTTCGCTGTGGCGCGAACCAGGAACCACGGACAGCCCCTCCTCCTTGCCTGCACAACAGCCTCCCCCGGATGCGGCTGGCACAACATCGTCCTCGTCGACCGGCACACCGACGGACAAACCCATGTATCGTCAATTGGCCCTGGGGGTAGGCAACCGCAAAACCGTATGCGTGATTGACCACACCATTACGGAAGATGGATTGCTACTGTCTTCCCTCATCGCCGGGCTGAGGCGGGAATGGAGTAGCGATGTCGATCGCAGCCGGGAACAAAGCCTGGTGCTGCTGATGTCCGACACGCAGCAATACGATGCAGCCGAGGCCAAGCGCGAAGTCGAGCGGGTTGTCAGGCAGATCGGCCCGGAACGTCTGGTGCACGTCGCTCTCGGCCAGGATACCCGCGGCTGGCTGCGTTTTTCCTCGGAGGAAGAATCGATCGCGGCCCTGATGTCCGTACCAGGCGTCTATCGCATCAAGGCCGATCACTCGCTGCGGACTTCCGCCATCGGCAGTGATGTACCCACCATTCATCTGGAACTCCCCCGGGATGTCACCACCCAGGAACACGCGACCGTCCAATTGCTTTCCACCGCGTTGCAGGGCAACTGGAGCGAGCAACAGAACTTGCCCTACACGGGCCAGGCTTTGACTTCCGTCCCCAAACCTCGGTCAACTCCCGAGGAGCTCGTGGAAACAACGTCCTCGTTCTTTAAGAATATGTATGAGAATGCGATCGGTTCCGAATCGTCGCGGGAGATAACCTCTCCCGTATCCACTCCCAAGAATCGCGAGGAGACGTTGATCTCTCAGTTCCTGGGGAATCCTGCCGATTTCAAGGCACTGCCGGAACCAGCCAATACGAAAGGGGAGGTGGTTCACGCTCCCGCGACTCCCCAACCGGTCGCGACCCCGGAGGGCCAGGGAAGCCCCAAGGTGGAACTCCTGCAACCACCCCCCGCGTACCGCCCGCAACCTTCCCGCGCCAACGGGACAACCAGCAATTTCTTCAAGTTGCCTCCGCCACCCGTCAAACCGTAGGGCAGGGGGCGGGAAAAAAACGAAACAACGAATCGAAACGTTCAGGTCGATTCGTTGTTTCAGATGAAGGTACGCGGGCCAGCGTCCGAATCGGATCGCGATTACCGGCCTTCGGCGACGGGTGCATCACAAGCCAGGCTGCACTGGTTGTCGTCGCAATCATCGTTGGCATCGTTGAAGGCAGAGCCTCGCGTGTAGGACTTGTTGGTCCACTGATTCTTCTTGGCCGAAAATCCAGAAAACATGTAGCTCTGGTTGATGCTGCCAATCGCATCGCCCACATCGTTCAACTCGGCCACCACGGCATGCTGCACTTCGCTCAAGCCCACAATCATCCCGATCACCAGCAGGGTGGCGATCAACACCAGTTCCGCGGAGACAATGAATCCCGCTTCGTCATTCCAGAATTGCTTCAACATTTCTTTTCCTCGCTTAGTTTGATTCCGTGATTCGTGAACATCTAACCTCCCGCTCACTGGCCCTGGCCAACGAGCTTCCTCGTGCATGACATCCTGATGGCTGCTCCAGCAACCTTTCATGAACGAGACCTCATTCCAAGTGCCGGTACACCCTGAAACAAGAAGTTGAAATCCGCAATAAGGAAGATTTGCGGGGAAGCCCACTCAGGCGATACAGCTACGCCGTTCGAATGTATTGTGCTCTCCAAAACGATCGCAGCGACATGTTGCCGGAAGCACACAACCCGCCGCGCGTGACTGGAGGGGCTCGCATGCAGGCATGCCCCAACCCTATGAAACACAACGGAGTAGTCCACGGGGCGCAACGATTTGGAAGCGGAGCACGCCCAGCCTGGCTGTTGCTTTTTTTCAACCCGCGCGGGGCGGCAATCCTTCCGCGAGGCATGCCATGAGGCTATGAATTATTTCGTAGGGTACGCTCTGCGTACCTTTTGTGTGGCATGCACGCGAGTATCGGCCACAATTTCTCGCGCTGAATTCCTCGCAAAGGCGGATTCACGTGCTTGTTGATGGCGGGGTGACATAGTACACGAAAGCATGGGGCCATACTCACAGCGCGAAGCAGGGCAAACGTGGCGAATGGGTCCTATATCGCGAGGTTAACCGGAGGCAATCCGGAAACAAATAATAAAATATTGGAAATAATGGTTGCGTATGTTCACCATTATGTATATAAGGGGAATACCGAAGCCCAAAGTGACAGTAGCGGAGTTGGTTTCGCCTTCTCTCCCGCATAGCGTGACAGGGACAACATCCTGTCACGTTCGCTAAGTCTTCGAGCTACATGGTAGGCCAGTCTACAGGAGTTTTAGGGAGGCAAACTTTTTAGTCTCCCCGTTATGGCGTAACCGGAAATTCATTGTCAGGGGAAAGCGGCATGGGCCAGAAGTCACGCAAATCTCAAGGGAATAATAACCAGGTTTTTCTTGGCGCGGGGATCGGTCTGGTTGTGGCGGGGGCAGCTTTTGCCCTGATGAGTTCCGGTGGAGGGAATAACAACCCGCAAGCTCCTGGCCCCATCGTGCAGCAGGAGTCGCGGGAAGTCCGTGATTTGGCGATTCCGGCCGTTAACACGACAACAACATTGCCCCCCGCGACTCTGAGTTCTCCGTCTCAACCGATTGCTTCGGCCCCTGCCCCTGCGGTGGCCTCGAACAATTCCTTGTCCCAGGAACCGCTTGCCACCGCCACGCCGGCGCCCAATGCTCCAGGAATGTCCGCCCCCACCTCGACATCCGGGGGACCCCCCAGTTCCGAAGGGAGTCCCGATCAGCCCGCCCCCTCGACCAGTTCCCCGCTGGCGGGTGCCCCGCAACCCTCCGCCGAGGAGTTAAAGCTTCCCGACCTGATTGAACGTGCGGAACCCGCAGTTGTGCGGATTAACACCCGCAGTTCCGATGGTTACAGCGTCGGGAGTGGATTTGTGGTCTCATCCAACGGCACCGTGGTGACGAACTATCACGTGATCGAAGGGGCCAAGGAAGCCAACGTGGAATTTTCCGATGGAACGAAAGCCGAAGTGTTGGGATTCAAGCATTATGATGCGGCCTATGACATTGCCATCATCCAGATCGCGGTTCCGGACAAGGGATTGACTGTACTTCCGCTGGCGGATGCCCCTTCCAAGAAGGGGGAATCCGTGGTGGCCTTCGGGGCACCACTCGGGTTGTCTTTTACGACCACGCAGGGGATTATCAGCGCAATTCGGAGCGAGGAAGAAATGCAGGGCCAGATGGGCCTGGAGTTGAAGGGAACCTGGCTGCAAACATCCACCCCCATTTCCCCAGGTAACAGTGGTGGGCCGCTGGTGAATTTGTTTGGCAGCGTCGTCGCCATGAACACCATGCAACTCACCTCGGGCCAGAATCTCAACTTCGCGGTCTCCGCACAAGACGTCTTCAACATGCTGCAGGAAGCGGAGTCAAAGCCACTCGAAAAATTGCAGCCCGACAAACTTAAGCCGATCGATCGTTCCATGAAACGACAACTGGCCAAGAATATCGAAGGGACGGAACGCGGCAATCAACTGCTGGCGAAGGTCGATGAAATCTGGCTGATTCTGCTCTATAAGAACTCCAGCTTCGACCCCACCGGGCGGATGCGGGAAACCGTCTATTCCCATGCCGAGCAGGCCGTCAAGAAATCCAATATCAATCTCTCCTTTGGCGAACCGAGTGGCGATGCCGCCGCGATGATTGTCACCATGGACATGAAAATGGTGCGCGGCGGGACCTTGGGGACACAGGAAGTGGTCGTGGAGGCCTTTCTGATCGTGGAAGACCCCGAAGAGAAATCGAATAACAAGCTGGTAAAAATCTGGACCGTTGAAGAAGCCTCCATTGGTACGGTAGCCCTGCAGGCAATCGCTCAAGGCCAGTTTCCGCGAACCATGGGTACGGAACTGACTAAATTGTTCAACAAATTTCGGACGTCACGCACCAGGGCGGAACGCGCCATTCAACCTTGATTTGAACTGCCGCCGCGCAGACTGCCCGTCACGGTTTTCCCGTCCTCCTTGTTTCCTACGGGTGTCAGGCAGGTGCTGAATTCAATACGGGTACATTGTGTGAACCCTTTTTTATTGCGTAGCCTTCAAGCCAGGGCACCTCGTGCTGAGGAGTGTTTCGCGTCTCCTCAAATCATTCACCGCTTCAAATATAGGCCACCCTGCGGATGCCTGGAAGACATCGGAGGGGATGTTTCTTATCGGGGAGCGTTTTGACCGCTGCGGAGGTTGCGATGCCGGACCATGGCGGACTGCAACTGCTCCCAGCGGATCGCTGTTTTCTGCTGGTTATTTCCCGACATGTCATTCACGTCGAAGCGGTCTTCAGGCTTGTAATATAATCGGGGCTGGAGCGGTTGTGACTCTGGCGGAACGGCAAATGCAGACTGGGAGACTACCAGTAAATCCTCCGCGCTCCGCCAGCCAACCAGTTCTCCCGCCATCAACAGCAGTTGACGTTCCGGCGGCTCCCCCTCCGTCAACAGGGAACAGGCTTCCGTGCCGGTGGCAGTGATCTCGGGTAGTCCAAACCATTCCCGAAGCGTGACATGCAAGTCCAGCGATGTGCTCAAATTCACGTGCCGCGATCCATATTCGGGGGTTCTGGGGCCCCCTGCCAGGATCAGTGGCGTCCAGAGCTGCCCACTCAAACTACTGGCCACCACCGAGTGCAGCAGGGAAGGAGCAGGGTCGTTCCATTCGGGAATGCATCCTCGGGCCGAGGTGAGGATCCACAGAACTTCGGGTCTTCCCGTGCCGGATCGTCTGTTCAAGTGCTCGATTTGAGCGCGTTGCCCTGCCAGATACTGTTCCAGCCAATCCAGTAGCGACTCGTCCGAGTCCCCTTCACGTCGCACCAGGAGCCAGCTGAGATACGGTCCCTCGGTGGGCAGTGGCGGGTAAACGGGGATTTCGTCGAGCCTCGTTTCCCGCACATCGGCCGCCACGCCCAGTTCTCGCCAGCTCTCCCCAAGGGAACGGGTGGGAAGTTCCCGCGGAATCGGTCCCAGGTGGCCCATATGCCACTCAGCCCAGGTCTGGGTCAGTTCGAGACTGCGGGCATGATGTTCGTGATACACTCTGCCTCGGCTAGCCAGTCGATCCAGTTCGGGTGTGTAGTGCCCTCGATGTCCATAACAGGGCAGACACAACGGCGACAGTTCATCCACGCTAATCACAAAGGCAAACTTAGCGGTCATCCGGGAAAGCGTCTCATTTCAGGGGGAGGCGAACGGGCAGACTACAGATTCACGCCGAAGGTGTTCGATCCGGGACCGGGGGGACCTCGGAACGGAAGCCCCTGCGGTTTACCCGGCGTTAAGCCAAACCGCAAGCCGCCACCTCCGCAAGCCAGCATCATAAATCCGGGGCCGGGGGATTACCCCCTTGCCAGCGGCGGGCCTCGTCGCTGTCGGGCAGGATCGAACGGACCTGGACGCGGAAGGTTTGTGAAGGTTGTGGGCTGCGGCCATTGACGGTCCGTTCCGCATATTGCCGAGGGAGTGGCACCACGCGATTCGGACTGACATCCGGCAAAATCCATTGGGCGAAGGTTCCGCCATCGGTCAAGACCGTGACACTGTAACTCAAATTTCGAAACGGATTAATGTTCCGCATGCGGCCTTCCACTTCCAACTGTCCCGCCGCGACACCGCGATGAATTGCCGTCAGTTCCAGTTCGGCCAATCCTCTTTGCACTCGGAGATAACCTGGCTGGGTGTTTTTTTTCGGAGGAAGCTTTTGCGTTTTCAGACCGCGCTGCAGCGCCAGGGTAAATTCGGATTTCAGGTCTTCCAGATTGCTGCCGAAATTCTTATGAAAATCCTGTTCCCGTTCCGCCAGATCTTCCTTGGTCAACGGCTGTTTGGCGGAGAGGGTGTGGACGTAGTTGGCGTAAGCCTGCTGATGCCGGGTGGCCAGCAACCAGTGCAGCGCCCACGCATGGCAATACGCATCTCCCGCCAGTACATCTCCCTGAAACGCGAGGTCATCGGTGATCAGTTGCTGCCAGGTGACTTGCCCGGCTTGCGGAAATTGTTCGGCATATCGCGAATGAATTTTCGTCGGACCGGCATTGATGCGATCTTCGTTGGCTTCGAAACCGGCGGCCAGGCCTTCGTTGAACCAGGCGGGAATCGGGGCCAGTCTCTGCAAGACCCCCCGATTATACACTTGCTGATGAATGGCTTCGTGCAGCGGAACTTCAAACGTCGTGCATTCCGTCATGCGAATGGCCAGGTAATTCGTCAGACCATTATAGAAGCCGGCAATATTACCGGCGGAAATCCCCCGTCCCTGCGTGACGGAACGTGTGTAGGTATTGAAATCCTCGTCCGATTCGAAGATCAGCAACACGAGCGGGACTTCCGGATCGCGGATCTCCAACCGCAGTTCCCGGGCAAATCGTTCAAACACGCCCTGCACATTATTCATGAACTTCGCGGCTTTCTTGAGAAAACCCGTAACCCGCAGTTCGGACTGCCTGGGCAAGCTATCCATCAGGACCATGCCTATCACGAAGTTGTTTTCAACATAACCGCGAAATTTTTCGGCCTCGAACTGCTCGGCCAGCGCCAGCGACATTTCCGCGGGAGTCAGCGGCTTCCATTCGACGGTATTGTCTCGCTCCACAACCGCGCCCTGGGCCACCAACTCCAGTTGACCACTCGGACGGAGAATCGCATAGGCCCCCTGCCCACTTCCATGCAGGCGACCGACGAGTTCCCGCTTGTCCCCCTGTGCATCCACGATCACAAACTGATCCGCCCAACCGCTTCCCCCTGTTGCCAGGATCGGAACGAGCAGCGCAAGGGCCCGCGCCCACGAACGAAAAGCCACCAGAAAACTGGAGGTCACGTCGGGTTCGCACGTTTGGTTTTCAGTCATTGGTAACAATCCAGACCTCTCTTTGATTCAGGCATAACGGTTGCTTCCCCCAGAGGATGAAACGGCCCGTCACGCTCCCGGAACTAGCATAACACCAGAAAAATCAGGGGGGAATCCCCGGCTTGCCCACGGGCTGTTTTTTCCCGTGAATTGAGACGGAAGTGCGTGGCGTGCGATCGTGGAACATCGTCGGTATGATGTTCCTGGACCGCCGAAACCAGGTCGACACGGGCAGCGGTGTTTTCAGTGAACGCAACAGAAATCCGATCTCCCTGGAGGAATGCAGACGTGAAAACCGACGTGCGACAACAGAACGGCACGAAAGCCTTGTCCCATCAGCAATCGGGCGGTGGCTGCCTCCTGGGATGTTTTGCCTACATCTTCTTTGGCATATTCTGCCTGGTTGGCGGTATCAACGCCTATGTGCTGCTGTTTGAACCGCTGGGGAAGTATCTGGCCATCAATAGTTGGGCTGAAACCCCGTGTGAAATCCTCGAGAGTGACCTGCAAGAAGTCGGTTCCAGCTTGCTGGTGACGGTTTCCTACGAATATCAGGTGGCAGGGAAAAAGTATCTCGGCACCCGGTTTCGTCATCAAAACCACACGGCAGGTGATGAAATCAACGCGGCGCGGGGAACTTGGCGCGAAACATTGCGCCCCGGATCCCGGACGGTGTGTTATGTCGATCCCCATAACCCCGCCCAGGCCGTGTTGAACAATGATTTTTCCCCCTGGATTTTGATCGGAATCGTGCCGCTGATTTTCCTGATGATCGGGCTGACGGGAATATTGCTCACCCCTCGATTACAGAAGTACATCACTGCCAGAACCCAACTGCTGGGGACATCCGCGGCACGCAAACTGGCCGCGCGCCAGGGAATTTCCTCGAGGGATGTTTTCGACGAGGATTTGCCGCTGGAATCGGAAACCGTACGGCAGCAGGGCGACTGGAAAGTCACCACGCTTGATGGGCGTATCTGGCTGCCTCCCGTCGAGACCGGACCGCGGGAATTAAAATCGGGAACGAAACCGTTGGGGACATTCATTGGGTTGCTGTTCTTTGCCCTGATATGGAATGGCATCACATCCATTTTCGCCTGGCATGTGCTGAGTGAATGGATGAACGGCCGCCCTCCCTGGTTCATGACTCTGTTCCTGCTCCCGTTCCTCGCGGTAGGATTGGGTGTCGTGGTGGGGGCCATTTATGCCTTGCTGGCTCTGTTCAATCCCCGCCCGCAGTTGTATGTCAGTAGTCCTTCGGTGCGTCTGGGCGAGACATTCCGCGTGAAGTGGGTGCTTCAGGGACGGATCGCGTCCATCCGCAATTTCACGGTGAAACTGAAAGGGGAAGAATGGGCCCAATATCGCCAGGGGACGAGCACTTATACGGACACGCACATATTCCATGAGTCCCTCGCCGTCGCGACGAGCGACCTGCACGAAATAGAATCCGGGGAGACCAGCCTCGAGATTCCGGCCGGCGCAATGCACAGCATTCAGGCCAGCGATAATAAAATCCGCTGGAAAATCGAGCTACAGGGGGAAATTTCCTTCTGGCCGGATGTCAGGGACAGCTACGAAATCTCCGTGCTGCCTTGATGCCTGGAGAGGCGTTGCAGTCAAGGAAAATCAGCCTGAATGCGTCAACTTTGTTCGATTTTTGGTCAACCCTTTTTTAGTCGCCCTTGTCCGCAAATAGTCTCCATTTTGACTAAATTTCCATTGCAAAACATTGCCCCTATGTTACCCTGATCATCTGAAAGTGTGCGGATGGCTCAATCGGAATAACTGGCACATTCATCAGGCGGCCGAACGGATATTCCAGAGCCAGGGCCGGAGTCCAAGTCGAAATCTCTAGGGGAGAAATGGAATGTTACTGACTAAGTTACGGCGGAATTCCTGGTTAACGGTCTCGGCTGCGGCTCTCTTGTTGGCGGTTACGACCACCACGGAAGGACGTTCTCGTGGCAGCTCGGGCAGTAGCGGTAGCTCGGGAAGCAGTGGCAGCAGCGGTTATTACGGCAGTTCGGGCAGCAGCGGTTCTTCCGGAAGTTACGGCAGCAGTGGTGGTCGCCGCTCGTGGCGCCGTGGCTCTTCGGGTTCCAGCGGGTCGTCGGGTTCCTATGGCTCCTCGGGCTCCAGTGGGTCGTTCGGTTCCTATGGTTCTTCGGGTTCCAGTGGGGGCTATATCAGCTACTACGGTTCCTATGGTTCCAGCGGTTCCAGTGGTTCCAGTGGTTCCAGTGGAAGCTCGGGTTCCAGCGGTTTGAGCAGTTACGGTGGCTTCATTGTTCCCGATCATCAGACCATCCCCTACAGCACTCCCATGGGCGAACCCGTCCTGCCCCGCACGAATGAGACCCCCGCGGATCCCAATGCCACGCCCTCAACGCTGTCTGTGCCCAGTTCCAGCGAGCAGAAGGCACGTCTGACCTTGAACGTACCGAGTGATGCCAAGGTGCTACTCAATGGCACGGAGATGTCAGCCAGTGGCGCGGTTCGGAAATTTATTTCCCCCACACTGCCCGGTCAAGGTCCCTACTATTATCACATTCAGGTCGAAGTAATTCGAAATACCGAAAAACAAGTGGCAGAATATCAACAAATTGTCAGCCCAGGTCGATCCTTTGAAGTAAGTTTTGCCGAACAAGAAGGTTCGCTGGTTTACGTAGCGCCGGAAAACAAGGCCGAGGTTGTCAGTCGATAATCTTCTGGTGGTTGAGTGCGTGAAGTGAAGCCAGAATTCGCGACGAATGCCAGGGAATTCCCCGGCTTCACGCGGAAGACTCGATTGGAGGGAGAGGGCAAATGCTTTCTCTCTCTCTTTTTCGATCTAATTTGGACAAAAAGGTATTCTATTCGCTTGTCGCAGCGTTTTTAATTGAACCCAGCACAGCGAGGATGATTTCGCATGGTGACGGAACAGGCTATGACTCCCGACAAGACTCCGGCAGAACCACAGATCGCGGCACCACTGCAGCATGCTCCGGAGCGGCGCGGTTGGCGGCGCGTGGGCTTTTATGCGTTGAACGTGGGAATTCTCTTTCACTTGGTGGCCGTCTGTGCGGCGCCGTTATCGGTGCAGCCCTCTTCCCCGTTCGAGCAGACCTTGTGGTTGTGGATGTCTCCCTACGTGCAAGTGCTGTATCAAAACAATGGGTTTCACTTTTTCGCTCCCAATCCGGAAGGGACGAATTCCGTGGTTTATAAGTTGGAGTTTGCCGATGGCACGACCCAGGATGGGAAGTTTCCCCATCGACAAATATTTCCCCGCTTGATGTATCACCGCCATTTCATGCTGTCGGAATTTCTGGGCGCGTTGGAAGGTGAAGAGCGGGAAAAGATGACCCGGGCTTTTGCCCGGAGACTGTGCGAGAAGTATGGTGCCGCCAAGGTGGAAATGTCCTTGCAATGGCATGACCTGGCGTTGAGGGAGCGCATCCTGGCTGGAGGGACTCTGTTTGATCAAGATCTTTACCAGTTAACACCGCTGGGAACGTACACATGGGACGAGCTGTCCGCTACCTCAGCCGAGAAATCCTCGCTTACATCGGCCGAATAAGTCAGGCCTGGAACGCTTTCTGGTTCACGCCACGAGATCCGTTCGCGCTTTGCGTGATGCGGTGCCTGGTCGGCTGGATGGCGTTTTACACGACTTTCGTCTGGGGCCTTGAACTCGAATCGTTCGTATTTCCGCATGGCTACAATTCCGAGGAATTCGTCCTCGAGTATGTGCGGCGATACGAGGGACCGTACGCGTTTTCCTTCTGGTACTATGTCCCCGTGGACTGGATCTATCCGGTCCACTACGTGTGCCTGGCGCTTACGTTCTGCTTCATGATTGGTCTGTTCACGCGGACGACTTCCGTCCTGTCCCTGATCATCGTGATTTCCTATGCCTACCGGGCGCGATTCTCGAATTACGGTCTCGACCAGATTCTCGCGATTCTGACGCTGTATCTGTGCGTCGCGCCGAGCGGGGCGTATCTGTCCGTGGATCGGCTCTGGAAGCGTTACCGTTCAATGGCCGAGAACTTGCGAAACGGCCGGGGGGCAATTCCCGATGCGGTGCAGCCCACTGTCGTGGCGAACATTGCCACCCGCATGATCCAGTACCACTACTGCGTGATCTACATGGCAGCGGGCTTGGGGAAACTGCTGGGGGAATCCTGGTGGGACGGAACGGCAATGTGGCGGGGCCTGGCGAATGCCGAGTATCAAACCCTCGACATGACCTGGCTGGCATACTATCCCTGGTTCACTGAATTCCTGACGCATCTCACGATTGCCTGGGAAGTTTCGTTTGCCTTTCTCATCTGGCGTCCACTGAGCCGTCCTGTGATGATGATACTGGGGCTGGGCATGCATTTCGGCATTGGCCTGCTGATGGGGATGTGGACTTTCGCCACCTGCATGATGTTCGGGTATTTGGCATTTGTGGAGCCAGGTCTGGTTCGGGCCTTCTTCCATTATCTGAAGGCAGAATGGTTTTCGGGGCCTGTCCAAGTGTTGCAGGTGGATCCCCGGAACACCGCGGAAGTTCAACAGGCGGCCTGGCGCAAGGCCTGGGATGCGAGAGATCGCCTCCAGATTTCGACCCTCCCCCAAGTCACGACCAATGAAGCCCAGGTTCCTTCGGCAAAGGTGCCCGCACAGGGATACCGTCTTGCCCCCGTCGTGCTGCTGGACCTGCAACCCGTTTCCGCGAAGAAAACGGCCGAGACGTTACTCGATGAGCGAAGACATGTCGAACTTGTCACCTCGCTTGTTGAATTGCAACACTATCTGGACCAGGAACCCAAATGGCTCCCCGTGGTGAACCTGGATGGTTTGTCCCCGATGGATGCGCAGGACTATCTGCACTCCTATCTTCCGCTGCATTTGCAAGATCGGCCCAGTGTGACGGTACTGCGGGGCCACCACCTGCGAGAGTTGGTGGAACCCCATCGGCCCGATTTTCAGCGGTTCCTGTTGTTGCCCTGCGACAGCCAGGAAATTCCACGAGAGATTCATAAGGCCGAACAATTTTTTGCTCATCGCTACCTGGAAACCGATTCCGCGGAAACACAGGGGGCCATCGGGCAGATCGACAATGTCTTGATGGAATAGTGGGGCTTGATGGAATTGTGGCCGTCCGAGGAGTCCCCGGGACTGGGCATCGGGCACGATGGACGCGCGAGAGAATGCGTGGTGGGTGATAGCAGTCAACCGTAAAATACTCCCCGTAACTTCAGTCGAAGTGAACCGGAAAATATCAGAGGTAGATGTTATGCTGAATAAACGAAGGCTCTGCAATCGCTGTGCTTGGCTGCTGTGGCTGGGAATCCTGGCGACAGCGGTGCCGGGTTGCATCGATAACGATACCCCCCTGGTTGCCCGGCACCGAGCGATGCTGGCGGAGCGGCGTGGCGACTATGAATCTGCCTTGAAGATTCGCGATGAATTGTTCCAGAAGTTCCCCGATTATTATTACCTGGCCGAAGTGTATTTCGAGCAGGGAATGACTTACTTTGATCATGGGCAGCATGAGCAGGCACTGGAATTGTTCAATCGCGCGATTGAAGCAGACCCTGAGTTTCTCCAGGCGTTCATTCGCCGCTGTCAGGTCAACTCCCTGCTCGGGAATCACGCGCAGGCCGTTGCGGATGGCAACCGCGCGCTGGAATTGAGTGTCGAGGATCGCAACCTGGCACTGGCGTTACTGCATCAGGGAAATTCCCAGGCGGCGTTGCATCAGACCGCCCGGGCCAAGGTGAAGTGGCAGCTCAGCCTGATCCTCGACGCGGATCAATTGCCCGCATTGAATCAATTGGTCGCGGCCCACATGGAAGAGGCCAACCTGGAAGAAGCTCTCCTGCTGATCGAGACTTCTCTGCAACGTAACGATCGTGTCGCCCGGAAGCATGTGCTGCATAGCCAGGTTTTGTTGGCACTGAATCGGCGGGAAGAAGCGGAGGCCGCGCTGCAACGTGCGCGGGAACTCGATCCGGAAGAGAATGAGAATGTCCCGGCAAGTCTCGATGAACTGGCCCTTGTCCCCACCCTGGAGACGGCACCGATGGTGCATGTCGCGGCTCGACCCGTGTACGACGATCAGCCCACCCCCGCGGCCAATGCCCGGGCCCTCGAAATTGCCACTCGGTATTTGCGTGATAAAGGAATCGAGGTTAGCGCCTTGCCGAACCTGCCTCCCAATCTGTTGCACTGCAAGGATGCCCAGCAGGAATTCGACGTGTTGATTAAACTGCTGCCGGGAGATCAAGCGGATTCCCTGCCGTTGTCGCAACAGGACCTGGAACTCGTGACCGAAAGCAATCCGCCACGTGGCATGCTGGTGATATCGGAACTTAAAATTGATCCCGTGTCCGGCGAAACGCTGCCGAACTCGGGCCGCGTGGTGGCCTACACTCCCAGTTGGCGCCCCGATCCCTTCCGCCTCACTGCCACGGAATTCGAATACCGGCTGCCAACTCCGGAATCCGTCGAATAGGGGGGCGTCACGACGGAATGGGCAGCTTGAGAGCCCACCGGGAGTGGCACGAATCCAGACATGCCCGGAATAACGGGCGTGTCCGGGGGCGATTTCCCATGAACCCATGGTTGCAACACAACGTCAATAGCCCCAGGCGAGGAGCAGGGTCTCGCATGGGGCCTGTGTATTGACGGATGGGGCTGATTCACCTGAAGTGAGAGTAGCCTGGGTGCGGGAAATTCAAGCGGCGTCCGCGTCGTAGTAAGACGAGATGCGATTGATTTTTCCGGCAATCATCGGCATATCGCTCGCTTCCAGTTGATAGCGCATGATGTAGGCATCTTCGCAGGTATCATCGTAATGATTACGCAACACCGTAACCGCGAAGAAGCTCTGTCGCCTGAAGAATAACTGGGCATCGAGATTGCGTTCCCGCACTTCGAGCAGAATTTCCTTGCGACGTTGCGAACTGAGTTTGTCGACCAGGCGCTGCACCATCCGTGTGCCAATTCCGCGGCGACGATGCGAGTTGGCCACTGCAAAATTCAGGACGTGCAGGTTGGATTTGTGCAACTCGTAAATCATGTAGCCGACGATTTCATGATCAATCTCGGCCACCATCCCAATGCAGTTACGCTGGCGAAGAATGCAAAGAAATTCTTCTTCGGTCCAAGCGTAATCGAAACTATCATGTTCGATCGCCAGCACCTCCGGCATGTCGCGGCGAATAAGCCAGCGAATCTGCAGGGAAGAATCCTGATCTTGGAGATGATCTGAACTCACAATGGCCTCCTTGCCGCTAGACTGAACCTGATCGTTCGGTGTATTCGATCCATCACCGGAACATTTCAGAAGGGGATGTTTTAACAGGTTTTTGCGTGCCCGTAAACCTTTCGACTGAAATTTGCAGGGGGTGTGTATCAAATCCCACAGACTCTGACCAGCCAGACTTGCAGGAAAAGTTTTTGCCCCCTTTTCCAGCCAAAATTACAAAACGCAAGGAGCTCGAACCGAGTCTGGACCCGATTTCGACGGGGCAATCCCATGCAGTCTTGGCAAAACCAAACCAGAAATGATCCGAATTTGCCTGCCAACGCGACTGGTTACCTGCTCTCACGACGCCAACGGAATCCAAGCGGGCGGGGCTGGTTTCCAAGAATTACCCTCGATTCGCATTCCAGATGAAGCAGGAGAGTGAATTAGGGGTTTTGGGAGAGACTTCTCCGGCGAGGGAAGTCAGGCGTATTCGGCGACGCTGGCTTGCATCTGCTTCTGCCGGATGATGTCTTTGATGCAGCGACGGCAACACATGCATCCGGTCCCCGCGTCGGTCAATTTGGCGACATCCTGAACAGATTGCGCAGCTAAAACGTCAATCGCCTGATGGACTTCATGATGCGTCACATTCAGGCAGCGGCACAATACTTCGCTCTGATTCATGGCTCGCATCCTCGGATGAGGTAAGGCGGGGCTTCGGGGCAGGGATAGTTGAGACTGAATCTCAGTTTCACGCAATTATTCTTTGCCGGGCCTGTCAAGTCAAGAGAATTGTGTCCGAAAACCTAAAAACATCTGTTTGGAATTTTCCTGGCGAGGGATCGGGAGGCGTTCGCTTCGTAGGGACAGGGGGGGGTGGTTGCCAGAAGGGATGCCTCCCGCGCGATCCTGCACAACCCGTGAAGTGGTCGAGTCTGCCGGGCCACGGAGAGTCTACGAATAGGGTGACGCTACATGCCGAGCGGGCTGAATTTCATTCCAATTATCACCCTCGCGACAAGATCCGCATAAGTGTTGAAATGCAAATAATTGGGGGACTCGCCGAGATATCCCGCTATCGCTTCAGAGCCCCCGTATTTTCCTGTCGTTCGCCGGGAGCCTCCCATAATCATGGGGTAAAATTTCACTGAAATCCGTCGGTTCTCTCGGGGCGAACCGCAATGATTTCAGCAGGAAGTCGGGAACCGTGGAGGCATCGTCCGGTATGTATTGGCAACATAAGGCATTTGCGATCAACATCTTAAACCGAATTCCGTTTGGCCGTCGCGGATATTTACTGGCCCAAAAGCTGCTGGGAACCACTCGCGTCAATCCGCGCCGGGATCTGCAGCGGGCCGCCGAGTTGATTGAAATGATACGGGAAGCGGGACAAACGATCGAAGGGAGTGAGTGTTACGAGATCGGCACGGGCTGGCATCCCTTCACTCCCCTGGCGTTCTACCTGGCGGGAGCCCGGCGCATTGTCTCGGTGGATGTCAATCCCTGGTTATCCCTGAATTCGGCCCTGCAGACGATCCATTCGGTGGATCCGCACCTGGAGTGGTTTACCCAGATATGCCAACTGGATCGGGCCCGGGTTTTCGAACGTTACCAGCGACTGGTGGCCACTCCGAAAGCGGATTCCCTGCGGGAGTTATTGGGCCGTTTCCATTGCGAATACATTTATCCTGGTGATGCCCGGCACACCGGACTGCCCGATCGGTCGATGGATTTTGTGATCAGTTCCAATGTGCTGGAACATATTCCGCCGACGATTTTGCGGGACATTGCCGCCGAAGGATGCCGGATCTTGAAGCCAGGAGGATTGTTTGTGCATCGTTTTAATCCGGGGGATCATTACGCGAACGACGATCCATCGATCGGCACAGGCAATTTTTTGCAATTCAGCGAATTGGAATGGAAGAGTTATGGAGCGGGACTGGCTTACCATAATCGCCTCCGTTGCAGTCAGTTTTCCGAATTGTTCGCGAAAGTGGGGCTGATTCCATTGATCGAAAAACAACGCGTGGATCCAACCGTGCTGGAGGCATTGCGGAACGGCACGCTGCAGCCGCATGGCGATTTTGCGGACTTGTCCCCCGAGGATCTGGCTGCCGATTACATGTGGTACGCGGGTTTGCAGCCCCACGGTACCCCTCAACCATTACCTACTTCCCCCCAGGATACGGACATCCCCTCTGCCGTGGATGAACCCGCGAGGAGTGTATCGATATGTGGATGATAGAGACGCTCTGCTGGCTGTCCCTGGGACTGATCGTTTACTGTTACCTGTTGTACCCTCTGCTACTGGGGTTGCTGAGCCGATTCCGGCCTGCAAAACAGGCACCGTACGGTAATCCTTCGGAACAGTCCTGGCCTTTCGTCTCGCTGGTAATCGCCGCCTACAAGGAGGAGTCGGTCATTCTGCAGCGGGTGCATAACGCCTTGATGCTGGATTACCCGGCGGATCGTCTGGAAATACTGATCGGCGTGGATGGCAACGAAGACAGCACGGGGGAACTCGTGGCTTCGATATCCGATTCTCGTGTCCGGTTATTGCAATATCCCGAGCGGCGTGGCAAGGCCTCCGTACTAAATGACAGCATCCCCCAGGCGCGTGGGGAAATTGTATTGCTGTCGGACGCCAATACTTTTTGGGATCGCGATGCCGCCCGCCAACTGGTTCGTCACTTTCAAGATCCTAGCGTGGGGGGAGTGTGTGGGCGTCTGATTCTGACCGATGCGGCGACAGGCGAAAATGTGGACGGCGTGTACTGGCGTTATGAAAACTGGATCAAGGCCCAGGAAGGAGCCGTGGGGGCTCTGCAGGGAGCGAATGGTGCCATCTACGCTCTTCGCAAGGAGCTGTTTGCCTCGATTCCGTCCCACACGATCGTGGACGATTTTCTCATTGGGATGCGGATCCATCTGTCGCGACGCAGGTTGCTGTACGATAAGTCGGCGATTGCCCGGGAAGAAACCGCGCCGACAATTCGAGATGAATTCCAGCGACGGACGCGAATCGGGGCTGGTAACTTTCAGAGTCTAGTCTGGCTGCGTCGCCTGCTGCTGCCCGATTACGGGCTGGTCAGTTGGGCTTTCTGGTCGCACAAGGTGCTGCGTTGGACGTGCCCGCTGTGGATGTTGCTTGCCCTGGTCAGCAGTCTGCTGCTGGCCGAGCAGCCTGTGTACCGCTGGCTGCTGGTGTCACAGGGAATGGGATATGGAATGGCGATAGCTGGTTCGCTGGGGGTGCCCGGCAAAGTGGGAGCCGTCGGTCGGATCGCCTGGATGTTCGTGATGATGAATGTGGCGCTGGCCTGTGGTTTTTATCGCTGGCTGTTCCGCACGCAGAAGGGGACCTGGAAACGGACGGAGCGGTCGCAAAGCGAGCAGGCAGTTACCGTCCGTTGAGCAAAACGGGGCCCCTTCCTCCGCCACTGGTGACGTGCCAGGTGTCAGCTCTGGCAATCGTCACCAGCAGACAGGAGAAAGAGAAACAAGGTCGCTGCCACCATTCGCTATCACAGCACACGGAATCCAGGGGTGGGAGACGCCGGCAAATCGTACGACAGGAACGACATCTCTGGCTTGACGATGAGCGCCGGCGCCCCGGATCGCGTTATTGGAAAGACCCCTCGATAGCGGAGTCTTCCCAGTCCGAGGTTTGACTCCGTCACACTCAAATCACGGGGCGCGAGCCGGAATTTGTCGGCTTGGGCCGTTCTTCCTCAACGGGCAGCTCTTCCGGTTCGGGTTTCTCCTGTTCGGGTCGCTCATCTCGGGGAGGCTTCGGCCGGGCGAATTTCAGGAATTCTTCAAGATCGATCAACGAATCGCGATTGAGGTCGATTCGCCGGAAACGTTTGAGCAGCCACTCCGGGGCTTCCGCAGGGTCGATGAAGCCATCGCCATTTTTGTCGAGCCGCTCGAATCCGGCACGGGCCGCAGCTTCTGCTTGTGCCGCCACTTCACCCGACTTGTCCCGGGCAGCCTCGGCCATGCCCCCTCCCGAATGCACGATAATCAGCGTTCCACAGATCACAACCCATTTCATGGCAGGCCCTTTCGTCGATATTTCACAGTGTGTTTGCCATTGTTTCCGCGTGACTCTCTACGAGCAATAACGTCGGGCTTTCCGTGGATTCCACACAGTTGCATAAAAATTTGGCACCCGTGCGGAGCGGGGACTGGCATGTCGTCTTGTCATGCGGCCCCTGAAGCATCTTCGATGAGGCAGATTTGCAAGCGTCATCAAAGGAAACGAGCCGCACGGTGAATGCGGCTCGTTTGCGACTGGGATTCCGGCAGTCTGTTACCAAAGCCAAACGCCCTCGGGATGCCGAGGGCGTTTGGTATTATGGAATGCTCGGGACGATTATTCCATGGGAGGAATTTCGGATCCCAGGGGCCACAGTTCGAACCGTTTCACGAGCATTTCGGCCTGTTCGGTTTGCAGCAGCAGTTTGCCGCTGCTGGGAGAGACCTCGAAGGCTTCATTCACGACTACGCCATTCACCTTGTAAAGCAGATGATCGCCATCGGCAATGACTTCCAGCCGGGTCCATTCCCCCAATGGGCTTTCGACGTCGTTTTTTCCACGGAAATTGATGCGATCGGCCCAGTCTTCATCTCGACCGTACCAGTTGATGCGGCCCCGGCTGAAGGTTTTTCGTTCGCCCCCCTTTTTCCAGACGGTTTCGCCATCACGGTCCTTGGTCACTTCCGCAGTGAGCGAGACCGGCAACGGTTGACCGGTAATGGGATCGGTCCCGGAGAGTACCAGAATATCTCCGACTCCGCCTTCGATGATCTGGGCTTCGACGGAAGCCATCCAGGTATTGCCCAAGCCTCCTTCCGGTCCCCAGCAGTGCAGCAGCACGCCGGAATCGCGGGTTTTTTCCGCGCGGTCGCCCCAGGTTTTTCCTCCCCACTTGAAATCGACAACCAGATGATAATCGCGATAGGCCTCGTTGGTGATCAAGCCCCCGTACCCATTCCCCGAGATGTGCAACACTCCGTCGCTGACGGTGAACACCTTGTTGGGGTCGGCGAATTTGAGATCGCGAATCCAGGAGTAAAAGCCTTCGAGATTCTCGCCGTTAAACAGCCGAATCGGCTCGCCCTGGGGGCTGAGGGCCGCTTCCCGTGGTGGGGGTGAGGCGGGGCTCGGTGGCAGTTCCACCATGGAAATATTGCGGAACCCGACCGGGTCGCGGTGTCCGGCAAAACCAAAGTAACCGGTTTTGTTCTTGATGCCGGGATAGAGCTCGCCATCCTTGGATTCGGTTGCGGAGCCGAGATCGGCATCGAGGATGGCGAAGCCGTTCAATTCGACGCGAATCCGGTTTCCATTCAGCATCACCTGTTGGGTATTCCACTCGCCCGGTTCTCGCAGGTATCCGCGATGCGCGGGGAACACACCGTAAACGGAGCCATGGTACTGGCGAGGGTCCAGCTTGGCATAGCGTTCGTCCTCGTTATCGAGCACCTGCAACTCCATGCCATTGACATGCGGCGACCCTTCGCCGGTGTAACGCAGAATTAAGCCGTTATTGCCCGCAGGTGGAACTTGGAACTCGAGCCGGGAGATGTAGTTTGCATACTGTTGTTCCGTCAGCAGATTGCCTCCCTGGTCCTGTTTGCAGTAAATCGCCCCCTCCTTGACTTCATACCCATCCACGTCCCCCTTCCAGCCCGCCAGATCGGTGCCGTTGAAGATGGAGGTGGAGGCGACCGCCTGTTCCTGCCGTGCGCGCAGAATGTTATTGGCCTCATCGGCTCCAATTTCGCGAATGTACAAGTTGCGGAACCAGAGTTGATTCCCGTGATTTTGCAGTTCGATTTGGCCGCTGCGGTAAATCGGGCGGTTCGGTTCCCACAGGTTTTCCATGACGACGTGATCGGTCACCACGTGTCCGTTGAGTTTCACGGTTACGTATTCGCCCACCATGCGGATCAACATGCTGTTCCAATGGCCGACGGGGCGATCTGCTTTGACCTGCGGAAAGCGCGGGTTCTTTTTATTGTTCCACAAGGCCCCGGAGCCGTTTTCCGCGCCATGGCGGAAATAAGGGACGTGTTCGGTATCCCAGATCTGAATTTGGGGGCTGCCACGCAGATAAATTCCGCTGTCTCCCCCTTCCAGGATTTTCCAGTCGACCATCATTTCGAAATCGGCGTAGTCCTTGTCGGTGCACAAGCTCTGGCCCTTGCCATCGAAAACGAGGGCTCCGTCTTCAACCTGCCAGTGGGCTCGCATCGACTCATCGGCGGTTTTCTGGGCTTCCGTCAGTTCCTCCGGAGACATTGCAGCCCGGGTTTTGGGATTGCCCACCAAACCCTTCCAACCGGTCAGGTCGGTACCATTGAACAGCGGCGTAAAACCTGCGGCCTTCATTTTCAGATCGCGCAGCGAGACTTCGGCTCCTCCCTGGCGCTTGCTTTCATCGGCGGCTTCCATGAAGGCGTAAATTTCAAGCGTTTCGGCGGGAGTAACCGGTGCAACTCCCGACCTGAAGAACTTGACGATCTCCACCAGCAAGGCGCGATACCCATCGTACGCACCGAGGGAGGCTTCCCCGTTTTCCCCACGGGCGATTCCGCCATAGCCCTTCCCTTCGCGGAAGATGCCGACCCGGCCATCGTCCCACTTTCCGGTGACCACGATCAACCCGTCCTCGGTGGTCCGCTGTACCGTCTGGCAGCCGAGTCCCATCACGGTGAATAACGATTCCACCCCATGAATCCCGTACCAGAATAGATCGGGATGCGTCGCTTCCAGGCTGGCGGGGCTGAAGGTTTCGGCCTGCCGAACCTTGCCCACCGAACCGGCGGCAACCGCCTGTGTGTTCTTCCCATAACGCAACGACGAACTGGAAAAGACAGGGACCCCCGCCAGTTCCGCTTCGCGATAAATTGCGATGGCATCCTCGAGCGTGCCCGCAACAGGCTTATCGATAAAGACCGGTTTTCCCGCCTTCAAAACGGGGCGGACCTGTTCGAGATGAGGGCGTCCATCGTTGGTTTCGAGCAGCACGGCATCGACCTGGGTCAACAGTTCCTCGATGGAACCGACAATGGTGACACCCAGTTTCTGGATTTGCTCGGTGTATTCAGGAACCCGCCGGACACTGCTTTCAATATCGGGGCTCCCTTGCGGATAAGCCGCGACCACCCGGCAATTGGCCACGTCGGATGCGGCATTCGGGTCGTTCAGGATTTTCGTGAACGCCACGGCATGGGAAGTATCCAGGCCGATGATGCCAACCTTGATGAATTCCGGCTGCTCGGCAAACAGCGTGGTCGGCAACAGGGCCACCATCCACAATAACAGGCAGATACGTCGCATAAGGACCTCTTCCGTAGCAAGTTCTAGTGTGCGTCAATTTCCGGGGAACACAGATTCCATCCGTGCGGATCCCGCCGGGGGAAACATCCCGGACAAGATATCATGTGAAATCATTTATCCCAATTCTTCAATCTATCGAGCCATTCCCGGGAGGGCAACCGCCCCGGGAAAAATCCTGTCTGAATTTCAGGGAGCCGTCACGGGGTTAAATTCGTTCAGGCGGAAGCGGACGGAGACGACGGAGTTTTTATTCTGGTCATCCCGATATTTGACATAGGTGGTGGCAACGATGGTCCCCTCGGGCAGCAGTTCCACTCCCGGATACCCACAATCACCGGGGCGACCAAAATGGTGCAGCAGTTTGATTCGATAACTCCCTTCCTTCCCTTGAAGGATGTCGTCGTAGGTGCCGACCCAGGCCACGAAATGTCCTCGGCTGGAACTGCCGGGGGCCTGATCTCGAAAGCAGACTACCAGTTTGCCATCGGCCGTGAAGACTTCCTTGTGACGATCCCCTGTCAGCCCCCAGGGGGTATCTACTGGAGTGGACCAGGTTTCCCCCTCGTCCTCGCTGAACATCATCAGGCTATGTCCCTTGTGAGTATTTTCCCGCATCAGGCAACAGAGTTGTTTACCATCGGGGCTGCGAAACACTCCTGGCTCGCAGGGATTCTTGCCTGGCACGGCGGCAACCACCCGAGGCTCGGACCAGGTAAACCCTCCATCGCTGGTGATTGTTTGCAGGACTTCGAGTGGCGCGCGATCCTTCCCATCGGGGCCTTTGTGGTACAGGCCCAAATAGCGGCCATCCCGCAGGCGGACGATACTGCTGAAGGTCATCACGCAGGGAAAATTCAGGGGAGGCATTTCCCGCCAGGTTTCGCCCCCATCTTCGCTCATGATGCTGGGCATGCCTGGTCCTCCCCGCTGTCCCAGCGCGGCGGAAAAGACCCACACGCGTTCCTTTCCGGCCGGATCGACCAGGCGATAAATACTGGGGCAATTCTGATGCGTGGCGTAGCCGGGGGGAAGCTGATCGTCCAGTCGCCGCCAACTCAAACCGCCGTCGTCACTGCGGGCCAAAGGACCGGCAGCCCCCCCATGATTGATGCACCAGACGGCAAACAGCGTCTTCTGATTCGGCATCAACAGGGTGGTGGGATGTCCCTGATACACCTCCGGTGTTCCCTCGGCCAAAACGACATGCCGCTCGGTTTGACCGGAAACATCGATCAGCGGCAGCTTGTCCTGCGCGAACAGTGAAATCGGGGCATTCCACAGAAATGCCATCACCATCGAAACAGGGAACCAGACAGAGGATTTCATATACACTCCCAGGAAAAGTGACTGTTCGAGCAGGAAGCAGGGCAACGCCTCTATCCAGTACGCGCGCTGCGATATCTTATGTTCAGGGATGGATGCGTTGCTGTCAATCTTGGAGAGAACATCGGTTGTTGTGCAAGCTCGGGAAACACCCTCCGTGGCTGCGAACTCCCATGCGGTGGGAACGTCCTCGCGACTGGCAGGGGGAAATAGCGCCAGATCAAGTCTTGCGGGACGAGTGGTCCACGAGAATTGCCGAGCCGACTACAGATGCTATGCGTGTCGTCCCGACGTTCCTACAATATTCTGTAACCGTCCACGCAGGTGCATGTCCCCTGGCAGTCAAACGTAAGCGACCCGTAATGCCCGAAATCGTGTTGAGCACCCTGAATGCCCGCTACTGGCACTCGGCGTTTGGCCTGCGGTATCTGCAAGCGAATCTGGCGGAACTTCGGGAACGGAGCATTCTGCTGGAATTCGGTATAAAGGATGCATTGAACGAAGTTCTGGAACGGATTCTTGCCGAGTCCCCCCGCATTGTGGGACTGGGAGTTTACATCTGGAATGTCGAGCCGATGACGCGGCTGGTCGCGGATTTGAAACGCGTGCGGCCCGAAATTGTGGTGGTCGTCGGTGGTCCTGAAGTGAGCCATGAATGGGAAGACCAGGAAATAGTTCGCCTGGCTGATTATCTGATTCGTGGCGAGGGAGACCTTGCCTTCCGCGAATTATGCCGTGCTATCCTGGTGGACCAGCCTCCCGCCGAAAAAATCATATCGGCTCCCATCCCCCCCCTGGCAGATGTACAACTGCCATATTTCCTTTACAACGACCACGATATTCGGCATCGAGTTATCTATGTGGAAGCATCCCGCGGATGCCCGTTCACCTGCGAATTCTGCCTTTCGTCGCTGGAAATTCCGGTAAGACAGTTCGATCTGGCCGCCTTTCTGGAGGCCATGCGGGATCTGTTGTGCCGCGGGGCTCGCCAGTTCAAGTTCGTGGATCGCACGTTCAATCTGAATCTTCGCATCAGCCAGGCGATTCTGGAATTCTTTCTGGATCATTACCAGCCCGGCCTGTTTCTGCATTTTGAAATGATCCCCGATCGCCTGCCCGAGTCGCTGCGGGAACGGATTGCCCGCTTCCCCGAGGGATCACTGCAATTCGAAATTGGAGTGCAAACCTTTAATCACGATGTGGGCGAATTGATTAGTCGGCGTCAGGACAACGAAAAACTGGAGGAGAATTTTCGTTTTCTGCGCCAGCGGACGGGCGTGCATATTCATGCGGACCTGATCGTGGGCCTGCCGGGCGAATCGCTGGAAAGTTTCGGCGCGGGTTTCGATCGCCTGGTTCAGCTCGATCCCCAGGAAATCCAGATCGGGATCCTCAAACGTTTGCGAGGCACCCCCATCACCCGTCACGATGCCGACTGGGAAATGTGCTACAGTGCCTCCCCGCCCTACGAAATACTGAGTAACAAACTGATTTCCTTCGAAACCATGCAGCGTTTGCGACGCTTTGCCCGCTACTGGGATCTAATTGCCAACAATGGCAATTTCCCCGCCAGCCGTAAGTTGATCTGGCAGCGAACAGATACCCCCTTCGCCTCCTTTCTGGATTTCTCGGACTGGTTCTACTTGCGCGAACAAAAAACACACGGCATTCCCCTGCCGCGTCTGGCCGAACGGCTCTTTGAATTTCTGACGCGGCACGCAGGCCTCGACGAACAGCAAGTGGCCCAGTGCATCTGGGCGGATTACACACGGGGAGGACGCGAGGATCGCCCGGCCTTTCTCCGCCGCTTCGATCTGCCCCATCCCGGAAAACGCTCCGACACCGTTCCCCCGCTGCTCCCCGCGCGTCAGTCACGGCATCGAGAGAGACAGCCCGCGCCCGAACAATAACCCGCGCCCACCAGTAAGTGGCCAGGACAGAACCGCAATTCGCGTGTTGCATTCAACACGAGTGGACTTAGTGTTACGAACGAGCTTTACGAGTTACGAGTTACGAGTTGCAGCCTCTGCGTGGCCCGCTTCCTCACGGGCGCGGCTAGTATGCGCGAGTCGAAATGACTAGCCGCGCCCGTGAGGAAGCGGGCCAAAGTGAAGCCGCTTCTATCGTGTATTTCTCAACGCGAGTAGACTTAGTGCGTTGAGTGTGCGGCAAATTCCACTTTCCTATACTTGCCAAATCTGCCAGATGATCATGGCGACTCGGTTAAGTCCATGTGTCGAAGTTCCCGGTCCTCTGTTTCGAGGATGGCAGGATGCCTCGTGGGAAGTATTTCACATGCTCCTCTATGCCCAGTGAATCAACCGGGGATCGATATTCAGCACGACGGGTTTTAATGTGCTTCCGGGGAGGGGAGGGGGGAGGAGAAGTGCCCCGACTTCGGGATGCCGCGCGCAGTAGGCTTCCGTTTCCTCCTGGGTCAGCACGGAAAACGCGGTGGACAGGGCATCGGCTACGGCGGCCGAGGGGGCCGTCACGGCGACACTGAGCATGTGATCGACGGGCCAGCCCGTACGGGGATCGAAAATGTGCCCGTAACGCCTGCCTTGATGGCGGAAATACTGCACACCGCTGCCACTGGCGGAAAATCCGCAGTCCGTCAGCATCCAGGAGGCGAGCCGTTTCCGGGGAAACTGGGGATGCCGAATTCCCACGGGCCAGCCCTGGGTCAAGTGCGTGCCTCGCGCCAGCAGACTGCTGTGTCCGCCACTCAGGAGGAAATCGCCGATGCCCTCCTGCAGCAGAAAGTCGGCCATTTTGTCGAGCGCGTAGCCCTTGCCCATGCCACCGAGATCAAATCCCATGCCCGGATTTGGCAGCGCGATTGAATGGGTAACCTCATCGAACCGCGCGCCAGACGTATCACTCAACTTCAACGCCTTTTCCAGTTCAAGGGACTCGGGGATCCGCCCCAGCTTTCTGCAATCCCGCCACAGGGCATTCAGTGGAGCCGCCAACGGATGGAAGGCTCCCTGCGTTTCGCGAGCGATTTCCATGGCTCGTGCCAGCAACAGGTACAGGTCTTCGCTTACGGCAACCGGAGCCCCCCCCGCCTGCTGATTCAACGCGAGCAAGTCGCTTGTTTCCCGGTAGACGGTCAACTGGTTTTCGATGGCATGCGCCATGTCGAGAGCGTCGGAAGCGATCATCAAGGGGCGCCGTTCCCTGGAAGGATTCAGCACCACCGAAAATTCGCAATTCATGGCCCGGGTCGACAGTCGGACGGTATCGCCGGAATCGGGCGCGCCGGTCCGCGGCGAAATCAGTTCCTCGGCCAGTTCATTTCCGTGGCGCTCGAACTCCTGGCGGGCGGCACGCCCCGTGAGAAAATCGCGCCGATTCGAACCCGCATCGTCACGTGCCGAGTCTGACATGCCTCCTCCTTCTGTCGGGCAAGCCTGGTTGTCGGCAAGCAGTCCCGATCCCAGGCGGGGCGCGTCTCCTCCGAGTGTCACACGGCGAAGTGATTGAGGTAGGGGAGTTTTCCGGCGGTATCCCGAATTGCGGCTGCATTTTCGAGCAGCAGATTCAGGAAGTCCCATTGCCCCGACAGCAGCGAATCCCGTGCGGAGTCGGGCATCGACACGGCACAGGTGAAGTCACCACAGGTGACTTTCATGGTTTCGAGGTCGACTGTAATTTCGCGAGTCGGATCAGCCTGTATGAGTCGATCCAAGGTCTCCAAATCGGCGGGACTGGCACAGACGGCTGGTGTCCCAAGGGCCGTGCAGTTCCCGAAGAAAATCTCGGCGAAGGATTGCGCGACAATCGCCTTGATTCCCCAGCGAATCAACGACTGCGGTGCATGCTCCCGCGAAGACCCACACCCAAAGTTCCGCCCGGCAATCAACACCGAGGCTCCCTGGTAAGCCGGGTTGTCGAACGGATGCCGGGGATTCTGCTGGCGATCATCTTCGAAGGCATGTTCCCCCAGTCCATCGAAGGTCACGCAGCGTAAAAATCGGGCGGGAATGATGCGGTCGGTATCGATATCATCCAGCAACAACGGAATGCCAGTGCCGGTCACTTGTTGAATCTTGCTCATGGGGGAGTTTACTTTTCTAATATTTTACATCAAGTTATTGCACGCTGTGGAATAGGGTCAGGTAGTTTCTACCGCAGGCGAATCACGTGGTTGCCTTTCTAAACTCCGGCCGGTGCCAGCATCTCGCGGACGTCGGTGACGCAGCCGTGGATGGCGGCGGCGGCGACCATGGCGGGGCTCATCAGCAAGGTTCGCCCGGTGGGGCTCCCCTGGCGTCCCTTGAAGTTCCGGTTGCTCGACGACGCGCAGAGCTGATCCCCCTGCAGTTTGTCGGGGTTCATCGCCAGGCACATCGAACAGCCCGCTTCGCGCCATTCAAACCCGGCGTCGCTGAAGATTTTGTCCAGGCCTTCCGCCATCGCCTGCTTGCGAACCTGCTGGGAACCCGGGACAACCAGCGCCTTCACCCCCGCCGCGACATGGTGTCCGGCCACCAGTCGTGCGGCTTCCCGCAAGTCGGAGATCCGCCCGTTGGTGCAGGACCCGATAAAGGCGACATCCACCTTCACCCCCTGCAACGATTGCCCCGGCTGCAAGTGCATGTATTCATAGGCTTCCTGGATGCCGGGTTGATCTTCCCTGGGAAAGGTGTCGAGCGTGGGAATCGTTTCGCCGATGCCGATCGATTGCCCCGGGGTGATGCCCCAGGTCACTGTTGGTTCGATTTCCGAGGCATCGAACACCACCACATCGTCGTACTCGGCATCAGGTCCGGAGGCGAGACTCAGCCACCAGGCGGCGGCCTGCTCGAATTCCGCTCCCTGTGGCGAGAAGGGTCGCCCGCGGAGGTAATCGATTGTGGTCTGGTCGGGGTTGATGTAGCCACACCGGGCTCCCCCCTCGATGCTCATGTTACAGACCGTCATTCGTTCTTCCATCGTCATCCGGTCGAAGACATCCCCGGCGTACTCGTAGGCGTAGCCGATTCCCCCCTTCACGCCGAGTTTACGGATGATGTGCAGCGTGACATCCTTTGCATACACTCCCGGGGCAAGTTCTCCATTGACCTCGATGCGTCGCACCTTCGGCTTGCCGATGGCCATTGTCTGCGTTGCCAGCACGCCGGCGACTTGACTGGTGCCGATGCCAAACGCAATCGCGCCAAAGGCTCCATGTGTCGACGTATGGGAATCTCCGCAGACAATCGTCAGCCCGGGTTGCGTCAACCCCTGCTCCGGCCCGACAATATGCACAATCCCTTGCCGGTCGTCGTTGATATCGAGTAACCGCACGCCGAACTCCCGGCAATTTTTTTCGATTTCCGACATCATCTGTTCGGCCAGCAGGTCGGCAAACGGACGGGCCTGATTATCCGTGGGAACAATATGGTCCACGGTCGCCAAGGTCCGCTCGGGATACATCACCTTCAGCCCCCGCTCGCGGAGCATTGCAAACGCCTGGGGACTGGTCACTTCGTGAATCAGATGCAATCCAATGAACAATTGCGTCTGTCCGGAAGGGAGTGTGCCGACGTTGTGTAAATCCCAGACCTTATTAAACAAATTTTGCGTGGCAGTCATCGTCGCCTTGTCTCAACTACGGAATAAAAACAGGGTGCACAAGAAAGTGTTTGCGTGTTCAGCAAATTGCCCATTTGTCAGGAAATGTGGTTCCCTCTAGTCACTCTACACAAAACCCCGCCAAGAGCAAGTTGCCTGCCCAAAAGACCGTTCACGAAAGTGCCGGTTTCTTGGGAAGAAGTCGGCTCAGGAACGGATGTGGCAATCTGGTAAATAGCGGCTGATTTGAGCGAGCCCCTGCTCCGTCAGACTCGTGCCCCGAATGTCCAAGTGCTTGAGTTGCGTCATCTTCCCCAAATCGGCGATAGCCGCATCCGTGATGCCGCCACATTGCTTCAACACGAGGTCTCTCAATAAGGGACAGTTGGTTAACGAGGCCAAACCACGATCCGTGACGACGGTGCGCGAAAGGCAGAGATTGGCCAGGCTCGGAAGCTGGGCGATGGCGGCCAGGTCGTCATCGGTGATCGGGGTGTCGCGGAGATCCAGCCAGGCGAGTTGGGGAAGCCGGGTGAGCGTCAGGATGCCTCCTGCGGGGATCGTGCATTGCTTGAGCGACAGTGATTGGAGATTCAACAGCTTGCCCAGCAGGAGGAAATTTTCTGGTTCGAGTTGGAGTCGATTCAATTCCAGGCTTCTCAAGGTGGCGAAGCTGGAGAGGGCATCGAGCCAATGCAGGGCGGGAGAACAATCCTCGCCGGCGCGACAGGCGATGACGTCCCCCGTTGGTCCCTGGGTCACATGGACCTGGTGCATTTGCAGAATGTCGATACTGCGGATGACATGACTGGCGGGGAGATCGATGGCGTCGGACTTCACCTTGACATCGGGCAGTGTTTTTTTGAGATGCTCCACTCCCTGGGACGTGACGGCGGTTTTACGCACATCAAGCATCACCAGGGAGGGAATGGTTCGCAGTTGTAACAGCCCCTGATCGGTAATCGCGGTTCCGGGAATATACAGCCGACGCAGGCGGGGAAGTCGCGCCAGCGTGATCATGGCCCGGTCGGAAATGGGAGTTCCCGCCAGATCGAGCGATTCCAGGCGGTTGAATTGCAGCAGCGGGAACAGGCCGTCGTCCTCGATGCGATTCCCTCCCAGCTTGAGCGTGCGGAGTCGCTGAAAGAAGGTGAGAAACGACAACCCGTGATGTGTGAAATTGGTGTTTCGCAGATCGAGCTTTTCCAACAGCACCAGGCGCTGGAGCCATTTCATGGCGGCTCCATGGACGCTGGAACGCCTCAGATTCACTTCGCGGAGCGAAACCAGCCCCTCCAGGTGGCACAGTCCAGCCTCGGACAGCTTATTCTGATTCAAGTCGATGGCCCGCAAAAACTTGAAATTCTTGACGAATCTCAGCCCGTTATCGGTAATACGGGTTTGTGCCAGGGAGAGGACACGCAACTGGTCGAGGGCAGCCAATTGCTCCAAGCCTTCGTCAGACAGGTTTGTGCCCGTAAGATCCAGTTCCTGCAAACCGCGACATTGGGATATGAGCTGAACGAAATTGGGAGTCAGATCGCTCCGCTGGCAGGATAGCGCCAAGAGGGATTCCTGTACTCCGGGTTGCGCGAGTATTTTTTCCGCAAACGGGCAAGCCAGGAGTGTTAATTGCTGTAAATTGCCGGGAAGCGGGGGGAGCTCCGACGAGACCTCGGCCCAGCGCATTGCCTTGAGGTCCAGCGCGTACCCCCCCGGTTCATGTGGTTTGAACACCGCGCCATGCGCAGCCCAGAAATCGAGAGCAGCACCCTTAAATTCGTTCACGCCATCGCCTGTTGTTCACTAATCATTTTCTCGGAAACTATCCTCGGAAGTATAACAACAGCAGCACTCTCGGGAAATCCATCGGAAACGGGAACTGGATCGGTATCGGTGAACGCCCCAAACGCATCCGGTCAAGGTAACACGCTTGCCGAATTCCATGGAACCGAGTCGCGACCGCGCGGTTAGTCGGAGCGGCTCGCAGGCGGCATCGGCAACGGTGCGAGAAATCCAGGTTAAGGCGTTTCGCGGACTCGATTCAAGGTTTGCTTCACCAGGATTTCGGGAACATCGGAAACCATTTCGACGTGTCCCAGGCGGGTTGGCAGCACGAAACGCAACTGTCCTCCGACGGTTTTTTTGTCGAGTTTCATGCAAGCCAGATAGTCCTCGGCTGTTTTTTGCAGCGAAGTGTCCGTTAAATCCAGAGGCAAACCGAGGGCGGAAAGTAAATTGCGTTGTCGCGCGATGAACGTGTCATCCACCCTGCCGAGGGCCCGCGCCAGGCAGGCCGCATCCATCATGCCGATAGAAACCGCTTCGCCATGCGTTAATTGACCATATCCACACAAGGCCTCGTAGGCATGCGCGAAGGTGTGGCCGTAATTGAGCACGGCTCGCAGTCCGGACCGTTCAAATTCATCCGCTTCAACCACATCCGCCTTGAGACGGCAGCACCGCGCGATCACTTCGCGTAGTATCTGGGGGTCGCGTTCCTTCAGGGAGTGAATGTTCCGTTCCAGAAACGCAAAAAACTCGGCATCCAGAATCACGCCATATTTTACCACTTCCGCCAAACCGGAGCGAAAGTCGCGCTCGGGCAGGGCGCTCAGGCAGTTCGTCTCGATAAATACGCCCACAGGCTGATGAAAGGCCCCGATCAGATTTTTTCCCCGAGGATGGTTGATGCCGACCTTGCCCCCCACGGAACTGTCGACATCGGCGAGCAAGGTTGTGGGAATTTGCAGGAAAGGGAGGCCCCGCATGAAAGTGGCGGCGGCAAATCCGGCAAGGTCGCCGATGACGCCTCCACCCAGGGCAATGACCAGAGTCTTGCGGTCGGCCTGCATTTCCACGAGTCGGTTGTAAATGTGTTCGGTTTGTGCGAGCGACTTCGAGGCTTCCCCCGCGGGGACGATTTCCAGTTCCGCGATCCAGCCCGCGGCTTGCAGCGCATTTTGCAGTTTTTCGCCGAAGAGTGCCTGCACGTGTGTGTCCGTCACGATCAAGGCGCGGGGGTGCTGTGTCTGAAAATGCGGTCGAGAATTTAGCCATTGCCGGGCCTGATCGGGGAAGTAATTCCAGCCGTCGGTGGCGATCATGATTTCGTACGAACGTTCTCCCAGTTGCACGTGAACCATGTGTCGTCGGGAAGGAGCGAGGTGCTGTTTTGAATGCTGTTCAGTCATGTTGCTGTTGTGGTGAAGTAAGGCTGGTTGATGCCGTGGCGCCCGGAAAGATCGCTTCCGCAGTCCCCTTCGTCCTTGCCTTTCGCGGGATTCCCCTGCAGGACTTTTGCCGAATGTCAGCCAGTTTATTCCCCGAGGGGGAGTGCCGAAACGACCGTTGCAGGGTCTGGTCGAGGTGATCCTCGGCACATCCATGCGTCCTGGTAAATTTTATTGGTCTTGTCAACGACTCGGGGCAGGGGGATAATACAGGAGATTGATCCACAAGACGATAGCGGCGTGGTCGTTATCTCTTGAGTTTACCGGAATTGGTAAACGGGCAGTGGAATAATCCGGCTCTCGGCTGTACCTCGGAGAGACCGTTATTCCCCGATATCCTCCCTCGTGTTTCACAATCAGGTATCGACCAGGGATGGTTAATGCTTCATGTCATGCAGCCGGATTTCCTCGTATGAAATTCCGGATTGGCCAGGATGCCATGGGGCACCATGGAGACGTTTCCGTCGGAGTGAGGTCTCACACTCGTCCCAACACGCTACACAAATCACACCACACCTCTCGGCGATCTCTCCAGAGTTGTGAATCCCGAAGGAACACTGCCTCGTTTCCAACACTAAGAACGAGGAGAGTCTTTCGTGATGAACGGACAAGAATTACTCCATAAGCTCGCATTGCGTTCGAATTACGAGACGTACCGCCAGGAACACTGGGAAGGGCGTTTTGCCGATTATCTCGATATCGTGCGGCGCCAGCCGAAGGTCACGCGAACGGGGTGGCAACGATTGTATGACATGATCATGCAGGATGGCACCTACACCGTCGAGGAGAATCGCGAGAAGCTGACGCGGTACAAGTTCTTCGACGATCCCCACAATAATGGCGAAGATGCGATTTTCGGCCTGACGCGCCCCTTGATGGAATTGGTCAACGTGTTCCGTTCCGCAGCATTGCGTTACGGCGCGGAACGCCGCGTGATGCTGTTGCACGGCCCGGTCGGTTCCTCGAAAAGCACCATTGCGCGGTTACTTAAGCGGGGACTGGAACGGTACAGCCGTACCGAGGAGGGGGCCATCTATAGTTTCGGCTGGATCGAGGAGGATGGGTCCATCATCTGGGATCCCATGAATGGCGAGCCGCTGCAACTCATCCCGATGGCTTACCGGCAGTCGCTGTGCGAGGAACTGAACCAGTCCGCCGGAGCCGAAGGTTTCGAGGTCGAGATTCACGGAGATATCTGCCCGCTGAGCCGTTATTACTTCCAGGAACGGATGCGGCAGCACCAGGGAGACTGGTCCAAGGTGCTCGACACGGTCCGCGTGCGGCGGATCGTGCTTTCGGAACAGGACCGGGTCGGCATTGGGACGTTCCAGCCCAAGGATGAAAAAAACCAGGACAGCACCGAACTGACCGGCGACATCAACTATCGCAAAATCGCCGAGTACGGCAGCGAAAGCGATCCCCGCGCGTTCAACTTCGATGGGGAATTCAACGTCGCGAATCGGGGCTTGATCGAGTTTATCGAAGTCCTGAAGCTGGACGTTGCGTTTCTGTACGATCTGCTGGGGGCTTCCCAGGAACACAAGATCAAACCGAAGAAATTCGCGCAGACCGATATCGACACTGTCATTCTCGGCCACACGAATGAACCGGAATTCCGCAAGTTGCAATCCAACGAATTCATGGAGGCACTCCGCGACCGCACGATCAAGATCGATATCCCGTATGTCACGAAGCTCTCCGAGGAAATCAAGATCTACGAAAAAGACTATAACCAGCGGCGGGTGCGGGGGAAGCATATTGCGCCGCATACGCTCGAAACGGCCGCCATGTGGGCCGTGATGACCCGCCTGGAAGAACCCAAGCATCACGGGCTGACGATCCTGCAGAAACTCAAGCTCTATAATGGGAAATCCTTGCCCGGTTTCACTGCGGAAAACGTGAAGCAGTTGCGCCGGGAAGCCAAGGGGGAAGGGATGCGCGGCATATCTCCCCGCTTCGTTCAGGACAAAATCTCGAACGCACTAGTGGTGAATTCCCATTCCTCGTGCTTGAACCCGTTCATGGTGCTCAATGAAATCGAGGAAGGCCTGAAACACCATTCCCTGATTCCGAACGAAGAGACGCGCGAGCACTATCGGCAATTAATCTCGGTCGTGAAGGAGGAATATACCGATATCGTGAAGAACGAAGTACAACGGGCGATTGCTTCCGATGAAGAAGCCCTGACGCGGTTGTGCGCGAATTACATCGATAACGTAAAAGCCTACACGCAACGGGAGAAGGTCAAGAACAAGTTCACCGGGCAGGACGAGGAGCCGGACGAACGCCTGATGCGCTCCATCGAGGAACGCATCGATATTCCCGAATCCCGCAAGGATGATTTCCGCAGGGAGATCATGAATTACATCGGCGCGCTGTCGCTGGATGGCAAAATGTTCGATTACCGTACGAACGAGCGGCTTCAGAAGGCTCTCGAAATGAAATTGTTCGAGGACCAGAAGGATACCATTAAACTTACCTCGCTGGTTTCCAACGTGGTCGATGCCGACACCCAGGAAAAAATCGATATTGTGAAATCGCGGCTGATTCGCAATTACGGTTACAACGACGAATCCGCCACCGATGTTTTGCAATACGTCGCGAGCATTTTTGCCCGAGGCGACGCCAAGCAGGATTGAAGCCTTGTTTCCTGGGGGCCGTTTCCCCCCGCGTGAGTTCCGATACGGTCCGTTTCCCTTCCCGGGCATTCCCATGACGCAGCACATCGAACGAGATCTGCAACGCTTCAAACACATCGTCAAGGGGAAGGTGCGCGAAAATTTGCGCAAGTACATCACCCACGGCGAAATGCTGGGACGCAAGGGACGGGAAACGGTCAGTATTCCCGTCCCCAATATCGATATCCCCCATTTTCGACATGGCAAGAAAGGCTCGGGTGGGACCGGGCAGGGAGAAGGGGAAATCGGACAGTCGCTCGGTCCGGGGCAACCGGAGGACGGGACGGGAGATGCGGGCTCGGAAAAAGGGCAGCACATACGCGAAGTGGAAGTGACGCTCGAAGAACTCGCCTCGATGCTCGGAGCGGAACTCGAACTCCCGAACATTATCCCCAAGGGGGTGGATGCCCTGACCAGCGACAAGGATCGCTACAATTCCATTCGGCTTACCGGGCCGGATTCCCTCAGACATTTCAAGCGGACCTTCAAACAGGCGCTGAAACGCCAGATTGCCACCGGACAATACAACCGCGAAAGCCCGATTGTCGTTCCCACCCGTGACGACGCCCGCTACAAAAGCTGGACCACGGTCCAGAAACCGCAAGCGAATGCCGCCATTCTGTATCTGATGGACGTATCCGGCTCGATGGGCGAGGAACAGAAGGAAATTGTCCGCACGGAAGCCTTCTGGATTGATACCTGGCTCCGCCATCAATATCGCGGAGTGCAAAAGCGGTACATCGTGCACGACGTGGTGGCCTACGAAGTCGACGAAGAGACTTTCTATCGCGTGCGAGAAAGTGGAGGCACTCGGATCTCGTCCGCCTACGAAAAGGCCCGCCTGATTGTGGAGCGGGATTTCCCCGTGGCGGACTGGAACATCTATCTCTTTCAGTTTTCCGACGGCGATAACTGGGGCGACGACAATCGCGCCTGCCGCGATGCCCTGGTCGAACACCTGTTGCCGATTTGTAACCTGTTTTGTTACGGCCAGGTGGAAAGTCCCTACGGAACGGGGGATTACCTGCGGGAACTCCGCCAGCTGCAGGAATACTGGGAGAACCTGTCCCTGTCGCTGATCGAGAATCAGCAAGGGATTTATCAATCGATCAAGGAGTTTCTAGGCAAGGGCAAGTAACACGACTCTGCCCGAACCACACCGCGGGCAATGGGCCATGCAGTTGCCGCACGGTCATCATAGAAACCCGGTCTGTTACTTCGGCCCCTAGTTCAGGATGCCAGACTCATGAGTATCAGCACTTACCGCCCCTTGCCCCGGGAACTCCGCGAGATCCAGCTCGAAATGGAGGAGATCGCACGGGGATACGGCCTCGACTTTTACGAGACAATTTTCGAAATGCTCGATTACGAGGAATTGAGCATGTTCGCGGCCTATGGGGGATTCCCCGTCAGGTATCCCCATTGGCGCTTCGGCGCGGAGTTCGATGAATTGATGAAAGGGTATGCGTACGGCTTACAGAAAATCTACGAGATGGTGATCAATACGGATCCCTGTTACGCCTACCTGCTGAACTGCAACTCTCTCACCGACCAGAAACTGGTGATTGCCCACGTCTATGGGCATTGCGATTTCTTCAAGAACAATGCCTGGTTCAGCCAGACGAATCGCCGCATGCTGGATGAGATGGCAAACCACGCGGCGCGCATCAATCGCTACATCGACCGCCATGGCAGCGAGGTCGTGGAGGAATTTATCGATGCCTGCCTGTCCATCGAGGATCTGATCGATCCGCATGCACCCCATATCGTTCGCTTCAAGCGGGAAATCCCCTCTTCGATGGCCACTCTTGAGGAGACGGACACGGAAGAGTCCGGAAAATTTCCCTCGAAACACTACATGGACACCTTCATCAACCCGCCCGAGGTCCTGCAACGCGAACAGGAACAGCGACGCAAGGCCCGCGAACAGAAAATCGCAAGCAAGTCCTTCCCGGCGGAACCCCAACGCGATGTCCTGCTGTTTCTGATCGAACACGGGCAACTCCGGGAATGGCAACGAGACGTGCTTTCCATCATCCGGGAGGAAGCCTACTATTTCGCGCCGCAGGGACAGACCAAGATTATGAACGAAGGCTGGGCCAGCTATTGGCATTCCACCATCATGACCGGGCACGGCCTGACCGATGCCGAACTGATCGATTACGCCGACCATCATTCCGGAACCATGGCCACCAGTCCCACGCGACTAAACCCCTACAAGCTGGGCATCGAATTGTTCCGCGATATCGAACAACGCTGGAATCGCGGACAATTCGGCCCGGAATGGGAGCACTGCGACAGCTATGAAGAACGGGCACGCTGGGATCGCCAACTCGGTTTGGGCCGGCAAAAAATCTTCGAAGTGCGTCGGATCCACAACGACGTTACGTTCATCGACAACTTCCTGACGGAAGATTTCTGCCGCGAACATCGCCTGTTCTCGTTCGCCTACAACGAGGAACAGCAGAATTACGAAATTGCATCCCGTGAATTCCAGGAGATCAAGCGGCATCTGTTGCGCAGTCTTACGAATTATGGGCGACCGCGCATCCAGGTCCTCGATGGCAATTACCTGAATCGAGGGGAACTGTACCTGAAGCATGAATTCGAAGGGATCGAGCTGAAACTCGACGAGGCGGAGGATACGCTGAAAAACATTCAGAAACTCTGGGGACGCCCGGTCCATCTGGCCACGGTGGTGGACGATATCCCGATGTTGCTGTCGTTCGATGGCAGCGAACATTCCCAATCATCCCTGGTGGTTTCGGAATGACGGGGCCGCCCGATCCCCCGGCAAGGCGTGCAGCAATTATTTCGAGGAATCGTTCTGTGTCGTCGTGGTCAGGATCGCGGACAGCACCTGATCCTCGACTTCCACCAGATCATCCTCGAACGCATATTCCGAGTGGGTGACGGGGAGATACGAGAGTTTGTCCTTCACGGAAATGATCTGGTGAATGCGGGGCAAAACCCGGAAGAACGCCGCCACCACGTTGGGGTCCCACTGCCGCCCCGATCCCTGCACCAGGATTGCCTCGGCCTGCTGTGGGGGCATCCCGGCACGATAGGGCCGATCGCTGGTCATGGCGTCGTAGGCATCGGAGATGGCCAGAATGCGTGCCGCCACGGGAATCTCCTCCCCCTTCAACTGATGGGGATAGCCCCGACCATCCCAGGTTTCATGATGATGCATCACACCAGGCAACACGTGTTGCAACTGGTGCAAATGCTTAAGAATCTCATAGCCAAACGTGGGATGCTGCTTGATTTCGTCGTATTCCTCGGGAGTCAACTTTCCGGGTTTAACGAGCACTTCGTCGCGCACGCCGATCTTGCCGATGTCGTGCAACAAACCCGCCAGATAGATTTTCTGGCAATCGGGTTCTGCCAGTCCGAATTCCCGAGCGATGCATTTGCCGATCTGCGCCACGCGGTCACTGTGTCCGCTGGTGTATCGATCCTTGGCGTCCAGCGTATTGACCAGGGAACGGACGGTGCCAATCAGCAGTGTCTGTTGTTCATTCAGCAACCGTAGATTGTTCATATGCGTGGCCAGAATGCTAGCGGTGGCTTCCAGCAGAATCGTGGCACGCGTGGAAAACATCGCATGGCTGCCGTTCTCGGGTGTTTCCATCCTGCGCGCAGGCACGCCGCGTCGATCACTTTTCAGGGCGATCAGCCAGCCGAAACAGCGGTGATTGCATAACGCCGGTGCGATCATCAGCGAGCGAATTCCACTCTCCTCGTACTCTGGATAGGTATCGATCGTGTTATTCAAATAACTTTCACAGAAGTAATTCGGCCCGCCCATCCGGAGCAATCGGGTTGCCCCGGCTTCATCCATGGGGATTTCGCCCAGATTGATGATCCGCTTGATTATTTCGGAATCACTGGAAGCGCTGGGGTTGCAGAGTACAACCGCGAGGGAATCCGCCTGAATAAACTCCTGCAGATTCTTCAAGGCCTGATGAGCGGCATCCGTCAGTTCTCCCTCGTTTTCGGTAAATGCCGCGTTCTCGATCAGCTTGCCAAACCATCCCAGTTCGAGGAAATTCCGAGTGGACTCCTTGGCGTAATGTTCCAGCAGATTATGTTGTTCTTTCAACAGTCGTGCCTGATGCTTCTGCCTGATCAGCAGGCGAATAATATCCGGAAGGTACTCCGCGCTGCCCCAGGGAACGATCCCGACCAGTATCCGCCGTTGAGGCGTGCCGTAGATCGGCAGAATGACGAGTGAATCCTGATTTTCCAGCGAGATCGTGTGATATCCCGTCTCGGGCGAAATCCGTTCCAGATGCTGATAATACAGGTATTCCTGCTCACTTCTGCCGACTTCCGTTTCGCTGGCCAGCAGTTTCCAGCTTTCCCGCCATTCCCAGGTCAGGAATTTGGTCTGAAAAGCCTGATTCAACCAGGCTTGGCAGGCAGAGACATCGAGGCGGAATATCCGCAATGTTTCTCCCTGTTGATCGTTTCTTTTTACCAGGCTGATCATGGTCTTCCCACCGCATGGAACTAAAACGGACACTACATAACCGAACTTCCAGCCAGAAAAACATCTGGCCATAGTCATAATCAGAGGCTACGGAGCTCATGGCTCTCGCGTGACTAAAGAAAACCGTAGTTCGAGAATTTTCACGGAGGCTGGGCCAAAGTTATATTCTTCACCAAGTATTGGAGATCCAACGGGCGTGGGAATGGATCGTTCCGATCCTGTCGATTACGCGAGACGGACGGGAACTACAATTCCTGGCGATGGCGGAGCTCAATCGCGGGCAAGGCAGGCGGCCGCAAGAACTTCCTCAAAACAGACCATGAATTTTCGTTGGGTACACTGTGTGCACCATGGATGTGGTGTCCAAGCAGCAACCGAACCGCAAGGTATAGAGGCAAGTTGCTTCCGCAAGCAACTTTCACAGCTTCCGTGCGTACGATTCATGCGGCATCCGAGCGAGTTTCGGTGCACATTATGTAGCGATGGATTGCTTGCCATTTCAAACAATCGCGGCGCGAAGCAGTGGCTTCGCAGCAAAGAGGGGGCGTATTGCGCCGAAGCGACGCGGGGCGAGACCTGGCGCGAGCTGGGGCGGCACGAAGCTTCTGCGATACCGGAGGTTCGAGCCGGGTTGATCGTTAAGAGAACAGCAGTTGCAGATCTTCCTGGCTGAGATTTTTGAGCATGCGGCTGTTTTCGGCGAGGATGGCATCCGCCAGCTTACGTTTGTTCTGCTGCAGCTCGGCGATTTTTTCCTCGATCGTGCCACGGGCAATCAAGCGGTAGGCGATCACGTTTTTTGTCTGTCCGACGCGATGGGCCCGGTCGATGGCCTGAGCCTCCACCGCCGGATTCCACCAGGGATCCAACAGGAAGACATAGTCGGCGGCCGTCAGATTCAAGCCCAACCCTCCGGCTTTCAGGCTGATCAGAAACACCGGGAGCGATTCATCCTGCTGGAAGGATTCCACCACCACATCGCGATCCTTGGTGCTGCCGTCGAGATAGGCATAGCGAATCTGTTGTTTGTCCAGGTGATTCTTGACAATCGCCAGCAGCGAGGTGAACTGCGAGAAGACGAGCGTTTTATGTCCCTCCGCGATCAGTTCCTGCAGGTGCTCGATGAGCACTTCCAGCTTGGTGGACGGTTCATCAATGCGGGCGCGATCGAGCAGCGCGGGATGGCAAGCGGCTTGCCGCAAACGCAGCAGGGCTTCCAGCACATGCATTTTGGCGCGTCCCAGGCCTTGTTCATCGACCATCGAAAAGATCGAATTTCGATAGTAATCCCGCATCTCGTTATACAGTTTGAGTTCCGTCGGCCCCAAATCGCAGTAGAGCGTTTCCTCGACCCGATCGGGAAGATCGGCGGCCACCTTCTCCTTGGTCCGGCGGAGCACAAACGGTTTTAAACCGGCGGCAATCGCCTGGGTCAATCGTTCCGTATCGGATTCGCCACTCAGTGCCTTGAACACGGAACTGCGTCCCAATAGACCGGGATTGAGGAACTCGAAAATCGACCACATATCCCCCAGGTGATTTTCGATGGGCGTGCCGCTCAAGGCCAGACGCTGCCGCGCCTTCAATAACCGAGTCGCCTTGGCGACCTGCGAACCAGGATTCTTGATGGCCTGCGCTTCGTCGAGGATCACGCAGTCGAAGGAATAGTCCTTCAACGCGACGATATCCCGCCGCAGGGTGGCGTAGGTCATGAGGATAATGTCGTGCTTCGCAAACAGCGTGCGCATTGCGGATCGGGAAATTCCCGAATATTCGAGGGTCGACAAATGGGGCGTGAAACGATTGATTTCCCGCTGCCAGTTGAACAGCAGCGACTTGGGCACGACGATCAGCGTGGGATCGTGGTGCTGCCGCGCGTCGTAGCGTTGCGACAGAAACGCCAGGATCTGCACGGTTTTTCCCAATCCCATGTCGTCGGCCAGGCACCCGCCGAACTGGAATTCTTCCAGGAATTTAAGCCAGCCCAATCCCTCGCGCTGGTAATCTCGCAGCTCGCCTTGAAAGGAAGCGGGCTCCCGCGACATGCTGACGCCATTGAATTCCGCCAGCTTCTGCCGCCACAGCAGGAACTTTTCGTCGAAATCCACTTGCGTCTGAGTGCTCAACAGCGCATCTACCAGCGCGGCCTGGGAACTGGTGAATCGCAGACCATCCCCATCCGATTCCGCCAGGCTCAGCAACACCCCGAAGCGTTCCTTCCACTCTTCGGGGACAAAGCCCAGGGATCCATCGTCCAGTTGCACGGTGCGATCGCCGCGCGCCAGGGCCGATAGCAGGACAGGAATCGAAACACTCGTCCCGCCGTATTGCACTTCCCCGGTCACATCGAACCAGTCGATACCCGACTCGACGCGAAAGGCAACCTCACCCGGCTGCCGGAACGGCTTTTCGTCGGAGAGGATTTCCCAGCCCGATGTGAACAGTTCACGCAAAATGTTTGTCAATTGATTCAACGGAACCTGGACGTCGTGCTTGTTCCCCCCCCGATCATCGATCCGCAAGACACCGAGTGACTGCAACTGGCCCCAGCAGGCCTGTTCCATTTTAATATCGCGCACCAGGCAACTTTGCTCGTCGGGCAAGGGCAAGGCCCAACTGTGCGTTGAGCCTCGCACCAGAATGCGATCGTAGACGAATTCAATGTCGCCCTGGATCCGATCCCGTGGCATGGTTCCCTTGAGTGAAGGCGTGAACAATTTCAAGCGGGGACGAGGCGTAACGTGCTTCTCTTCCAGTTTCCAGCGTTCCGGAAGATGCAGGCGGGGAACGGTCGGCAGCGTCATCAGTTCATGCACCACCCCGGGCGCTTCACTTTCCGTGAACACCGGCTGCGTGTCGCCTCGCGTGGACCGAATCCATTCAAAAACCTCGAAATCCTCCAGCGGCTCAATCCGGTCTCCATGCACCACAAAGCCGCCTTCCACCAGCAGGTCTGCCTCGGGAATGGCCAGCCACTGATCTTTCCGCGCGAGCCGTGGCAGAATCTGCCAGCGCGTCCCTTCCCCTTCCCCTTCGACGGGTGGCTCGGGAACGGGCTCCATTGAAAGTGTCAATTCCCAGGGTTCATTTTCGCCCCACCGCAGCGGCTCGGAAACCCGACCTTCCTCGAACAGCAGACACAGTCGCCCGGTGCCACACATTTGAGGCAACAGCACTTCCGCCAGGGAATGCGTCAGCCGAAATCGGCAGGGGACATGCTGATTTGCTGGCGTGGCAACGGCATTCCCATTTCCCGTGCGATCCTGCATACCTCCCAGCAGATGGGAGAGGATCGCGCGATCGTCTGCTTCGGGGAGCATTTCCAGCCCAGCCGTCTTCAATCGCAGCGGTTTGGTTTTACCCCAGCCCCCGGTGGAACGGCGCTGGCATTCCAGAATCTGCAGCAGGATCTGGCCGCATTTCCAACTCTCCGCAACATCAATCTGATAGGAGATTTCATAGGCAAACGGCTTTGTCTCGTTCGAGGCCTCCCGGCTGCGCAGCCGATCTCGAATTTGCCTCAGCTTTTGTAGCCACTCCGGGACCTTTTGCGTGCGCGGCCTATCCTCGGGGGCTGCCACCGCCACTCCCTTGGCTGCCTTCCGCGTGAAATCGATGGGGGGGAAATAGGATTCGTCGTCTTCCTCCTCCTGTTCCCAGGGCTCGTCGAACGGATTTTCCGTATCGGCGACAAACGGAGGGATGTGTCCCGGCTTCGGGGTGCCGGCCATGTAGCCCAATTCATCAATCGCGAGAATCAAGGCCCACACATACTTGGTGGTGGAGGGACGCTTGGTTCCCGCCACCGAACTGCAATTCAGTTCGAGTTCGGATTCCGTGCGATGAATATGAATCTGGTGTTCAGCTCCATCACGTACGACCGCATAAACATCATCGGGGGTGATGTGTGTTATCTGGACGCGATCCGCTTGCCAGTACGCTGCTCCTCGAAACCGGACATCCGCCCGGAATTGAGATTCCATCATGTCGGCTAACGACACTATGACCTCCAGAAAACCCGGCTTGAATTCCGGGATTTTCAGTTACTAAACCTGAATAATGCCAAACCACACGCCCCTGCCCGGGGACGACACGTCATCCCGACGCCATCCCCTGGAAGGAAAAACAGATCCGCCGACCGGGCTGATTCATCGGGAACAGCCCACCCTGCCGGGGGAAGCCCCGTCGCGGGCGAATTCTCCAATTTTCTTCGTCCCAACCCCACTGCTGCTTTGTGACAGTTTCGTTTTCGGGCTGTGTGCCACTGGCCTGGCCAGTGCAGCCCCCCAGTTCTCGAGAAACCTGCAAGGGACTGGCAAAGCCAGTGGCACCCAAATTCCTGGCTGTGATGGGCCACTGCCGGTTTTACGCGAATTCCACCGTATTTGCCAAAACTGCGTCAATCTGCAAGGGTATCGATCCTGCACTGTTTTGAACAGGGAGCATTCGGGAAAAATCCCTCCTCCACCCCGGTCAAGAACCAACTTGCGGAAGCACAAATCCTTCCTCGGGATGCCGGTTATGTCTTGCCAGGGAGAGAATCGGGGGGCGTTTCCCACGCGTTCCGGTGTTCAACCAGCCAGTCCTCCAGAAAGACCTGTCGCAGCAGTGGCGCCCGCAACAGGGCGGCGTCCCGGCTGATCATCTTGGCGAGCCACTGGCGATCGGCTGTAATTCGAGAAAACGTCCTTAATCCGTAGCCATACCAGTTCGGCTGATCCAATTGAGCCTTGACGTTGTCCGCCAGCCGCGTGAGGGTCGCAGGGAGTATGTTCGGCTCGGGTCCCAGATGAATCACCTGGTCGATTCCCATTTGAAACATGGCGTGCACACAGTCCCACAACAACTGCGGATGGTCGACCCAGTCGGTCATGAGGGATCGGGTGTTGTTTCCATTGTAGGCAATGTCCCCCGTGACGCAGGACAATATTGGAAAATCGGGCAGGGAATCGCGACAGGGGGTCGTTTGCAGCCGAATGGCGGCCCGATCCCGCAAGTGTTTCTTCAAGACAATCGGCGTGTGCAGGGGGGGCCAGCGATGAGGATTTTTGCGCAGATGGACCGACTTCGGCAGAATCTCGTCCATCTCTTCCTTAAAGGTATCCACCGTTTGGCCTTCCCCCATCAGCAACACGGTGTTGGGCGAAAGATACGTCGAAATTGCCAAAATCCCGGCACCCCGCGAGGTGATATCCTCGCATTTCTCCCGAATCAGTTCCGTATCGAGCGTGGGCCCTCGGGAAAAGACGATGCCCATGGTGATGTCGCTCGCCAGAACGGCCGCATCTTTCGAAAGTTCGAGCACAGGCCCCACGGCTTGTTCGTAGGTCATCATGCCGGAAACAATAATCGCCGCCACTTCACCCAGACTGTAGCCGGTCAGCACGCGGATCCTGTGTTTTTCCTCCGCTCCCAGCAGTTCCAGCAAGGCATCCCAGTGGGCCAGTTCGATGGCGATTATCATCGCCAGATCTTCGGAATAGGTTTCCAGCGAAGAGGGAATGCCAGCCGCAATTCTTTGCCACAAATTCACTTCCAGACCAATCGCCTCGCGGCAAATTTGATCGGCCTGCCTCAAGCGTTCGCGTAAACGGTCCCGCAAGAGGGGATGATCCAGAAGTTCGCGAGTCTTGCCGACATTGGATATGTTGTAGCCACGAAATCCAATGGCAATCCGCTGTCCGGAGGCAAGGGGGAGCGCTGTCTGCATGTTCGCGGCCTGGGGGGGAAGTCGCTGAGAGTGGAATGAGCAACACAGCCTATTTTAGAGGGGATCACGCAGGCAGGGAATCTCGCGAGAAAAAGAAAAAGCGGTCAAGGAGCATCCATGCTCTCGACCGCAGTTTGCCGAGACGATGAATCATCGCCCGGCCTTCCACGAGCAGCATCCATTCTGCCCAATTCCTAAAGCCCGGTAAGGCAGCGGAATTTCCGATGTTCGCACGCGATTTCAGAGAGCCTCGGACTGGAAAATGACTCCACCGGACTTGCGGACGGCGAAGCCGTTCTTTCCGAATCCGCGTAAGAGGAAGTACCTCACGTCCTAGAGATACGACCCGACTACCTTGTACTCCCTGGAATTTATCTGGAATGTGATACGCAGCAATTTCAATCTCGACAAACTCACCTCAACTGGAAATTTCAAAGGATTGCATCGCCGCCAACGTCAACTGATCGAAATCTGCTGCGTGGGTATTCATCAATTCTTCCCAGCGGTGTTTGGGCCAGATTTCCGCATGATCACGCACTCCCACCAGAACCAGTTGAGTTTCCAGTTCCGCAAACTGGATCAGTCGCGCGGGGAGACGAATCCGTCCCTGCTTGTCCGATTCAATCGCTTCTGCCTGTGAATAAAAAAGACGAAGATAATTTCGCACGTCGCTACGAGCAGCGGAAAGCTGCGTGAGACGATCCGCCAGTTCCTGAAAGGCCTGTTGAGAATACAAGGCGACGCATCGATCATTGCCGGGGGCTGCGTACAAAGGGATTGTTTCCCCCGTGGATAATTCATCACGAATGGATTTCGGCAGAGCCAACCGTTGTTTGTCGTCGAGAGTTCTCTCGAAAGTTCCAGTTAACGGCATGGTTTCCACTTCTCCCCACTTTTCACCACTGGGCACCAATTTATCGTGAAAGTAAGGGCCGTCAAGGTCGGAATATCAACGAGTGGGAACTGTAATGGCTCGATTCGACGCAGCTTCAATAAGGTTAGGGAATTACGATTTCCTAAAATTTTCCAGATGGAAAAATCAGGCACCGAAACAGGGAGTGTGGACGTAAGGGCACGTGTCTTTGGGGTGCCCTGCCGAGACACCAGATGTAGGTGTTAAGTCGCACGGGAAGCACTAAATCCGCAATCCGAACGCCTCACGGCCAACCGGCAAGCCCAAATAAAAAAGGCGACCGGATCGGGTCGCCTGGGAGCGGGAGGATCGAATTTATCCCCGAGGGGAAGTGGGGCACCTATTCGGTCAACAGATCTTCGGATTTCAAGGGCGTTTTCAAGTTGACCACCAGCTTTGAGGCGTTGAACTTCCCCCCTCGAAGCTCCATGCCTTCCATGCTTACGATGGACCCTTCGGGAATCAGTTTAGGATCATTGGCCACCACGGTCACTTTGAAGTCTTTTTCGAGCATGATTAACGGCCCCCGCGTAGCCTTGAGGCCAACCAGAGTGAAATCGGGGTAATCGGTATCGGGTTGGGCAGCCTCGATCATTCCCGAAACCAGATAGGCGTTGGTGCTACGTCCCGGTCGGGGAGGGGCTTTTGCGATCTGACCCCGAGCCGAAACCCGCTGTTTGGGAGGGACATACCGTATGGTGACATTCGAAATATAGATACGCTCGTTCGTCAGCACGCCTTCCCCTTCCAGTATTTGACCTGGAGCGACGAATCCCTTGTCGCCTGCCGCGCGGATCTGAAAATCGACCTTGGGTGTCAAGTTGATTTCCAATTCGCTGCCGGCGTCGTCGAGTACCACGATTTGGGTCAAGCGGCCTTGCTGCCGGAGTTCCTTGAAGGTCCCGTTTTTCTGCACCTGCGCCTTTCCGCTTTGTGGAACGGTCAACCCGGCGACCAGGCATGCGGCAATGAACGGCAGAGAGCGAAAATGTACCATTTTGTTTTTCTCCTGAAACTGAGGCATGCGAATCGTGGGAAATGGAGACCGATGGCAGTCACGCGCCGCACGCACATTCCCTTTTTTCCGGGAAGAATCCCCGGGGGCTGCCTGAACACCGGCATCGCCATTATTCCGTAATGCAGCGAAAATTTCCACCCACGACGCGATACGCACCCAACAGGGAAGATGAAAACCCGCGTGCTTCATGCCTCCCGGATCTTCTTCGAGATCCACCGCTTCCATGCCGAGACATACCGCATCCGGACGTGGCTGGCGAGTCGCAAGTTCCTGGAACATTTTTGTGAGCACGGAGGAGGTGGTATGTTAAAATACACTCGTTGTCGCGCGGGGCATGCGCCCAGTCTGGCGAAGCAGGCGTGTCGACGGTAAGGGGGACTGTGCGAAGGGAGAATAATCATGGTGGATGTGCATCACTTACTGAAAAAACTCTGGGACGACTACAGGCGAATCAACCCACAAGCTGATGGGATCCAGCAATTCCTGCAGGCCCGGGGCGAGACCGTTGTGAACGACCACATTGCCTTTCGGACGTTCTCGGACGAGCGGGTTTCAATCGATGTTCTGGCCAGGCCGTTTGTCGCTGCGGGGTACACGGCAGGGGGGGAATATCTGTTTCCGGGCAAGCATTTGTTTGCCCGGCATTACGCACATACCCAGGCAAATCTCCCGCGGATATTCATCAGCGAGTTGAAGCTGGACGAAATGTCGAGCTCATTGCAATCGACCGTGGGGTCACTGCTGGATCAGATACCCGCCTCGGAACTGGAACGGAGCGATTTGTGTCAACGGGGGCGACTCTGGTCTCTGGACATTGCCACGTATCGGCAACTGGCGGACGAAAGTGAGTACGCGGGCTGGCTGGCGGCTTTCGGTTTCCGCGCGAATCACTTTACCGTGCTGGTGAATGCTCTGCGAACGATCAATGGCCTGCGAGAGTTGAATGCCCTGTTGCGGCAGCAAGGCTATCCCCTGAATACCGCTGGGGGCGAAATCAAGGGAACCCCCGCGGAGTATCTCGAGCAGTCTTCCACGCTGGCAGCGCCAGTGGATATCAAATTCAAGGATGGCGTACTCGAAATCCCCGGCTGTTATTACGAATTCGCGCAGCGGTACGTTCAGCCGAATGGCGATTTGTTTCCGGGCTTCGTCTCGGGGAGTGCCGATAAGATTTTCCAAAGCACCGATCGGCGTTAGCCCGGTTTTCTCGCGCGGGTCAATAAAACAGGATTGCTGACTTCGACGAACTAGCCGCGCCCGTCACGGAAGCGGGCCAGGTCGGAGATTCTAACGTCGCGCGTTAGTCAACCCAGGTTGACTAACGCAGGGAGAGTGCTTTACAAGATGTTGCGCCTGCATGGCCCGCTTCCTCACGGGCGTGTTGATTGAATTCGACCCCAGCCAAGTTCACGTCATGCTGATCGTTGCAAAACTGCCTCTAACAGCGTCCAAGTCGTGCACGAGTGAGATTTTTCAGACAAAAACGAAATCTCGGCTTCACGAAAATATTAAATCAACAGACCGTGACGGGCGCGGCTAATTATCCACACAGGTGAGCGCCGTTCGACATGTTCACCCGCCTTCGCCGCGAGAGCATGCCACCTCGGGACTGGAGTATTACAGCGGTATTGCAATATCGGCAACGGTGCGGGAAATTCCCTTTAGGGCTGTTGCGCCGCGGCGCGGGCCTTGGCTTCCTCGGCAAGTGATATTTGGGGATTCGGTGCCGTTTCTCCTTCGAGCTCGCCCCGCATCCAGCGGACAGCGTTTGCGATCGATTGCAGAAAGGCCGGGTTTGTCCAAGTTTCGTCGCGATGTCCCAGGTTATTGAAGTACACCTTGCCTGCTCCCCAGCTTTTCACCCAAGCAACGGGGACATGATAAGGCCGGCTGGGATTGCAGTTGGTCATATCCAGGCTCATCAGTACGCGGACTTTTTCCGGTTGCCAGTTCACGTACTGGTAGATTTCGTCTTGCAGGATAAATTGTTCGCCGAAGGGTTGCATCACGGGATGCGCGGGTTCGTGAACGGTCATGGTGACGGTGGCATTGGCCCCCCAGGGATGGCTTTGAAAAGTGCCTCCCACCATCTCCCAGTACCAGCGAAATTCTTCGTTCTTTTCCGGAGATCCGGCCCGATAGGTGTCGGCCGCCGAGTGGAAGCCGATGAAGCCGTGCCCCGGCTGTTTCAGCCAGTCGTTGATGAAATAATCGCTGTCCTCCGGAGCAATGGGCAATTCCCCCGTGGTGTAAAACATGACCAGATCGTAATTCCGCAGATTTTCCTTCGTGAAATCCGCCTCGCAGTTCTGCGTGCAATCGACAGTGAACAACCCGGTTTTCTGGCCGAGTTGAATCATGGCCACTTCACTGACGGCCAGCTTGCCTTCCGGGCGTTTTACCGAGCCGTGCTGAAAGCCCTTGCTCTGAGTGACCATCAACACCCGGATCGGCTTGCCTTTCTCGGCCGCGACCGTGGATTGCGTGGAATGCACGGCACACAGGGACACCACAACACCCAGGGACAGGGCACGGAACCAGGTAGCGATACGCATTGAAAACTCCTTGCGGGAAAACGGAACCGAGGATTGGAAGCCACAATTCCGGTGTTGGCGGTGTCTTTCACATGAGACGCACACGTGCCTGGATTTTGATGGGTTTGCCGGGCGAAATCAATCATGGACCTGGCGAATACGAACCTGCTCGATCAGAAACGAGTCCACAATCAATTGCATGGCATGGAACATCAACGGCGGCAGAATGGCCAAGGGGGACAGGCCGCCCGCCAGCAGAATGGGCGAGGTGGCCAGGTCGACTGCAATGGGGAGTGTTTTTTGGCTTCCCGAGAACATCGCTCCAATCGCATCTTCAGGACGTCCCCGCATCCAGCGGATGCCCCACCAACCGCAGGCCAGCCCGATGGCGTGCAGCAGCAGGCATTGCCCCAGGACCATCAGCAAGGCGACGAAGGAAAGTCCGGCACTCGATTCCGCGAGCACCGGCCCTGTTCGAATCGAACCGACAGTCACGATGATCAGGATACCCGCCTGGGCCAGTACTCCAATACGCATTCGATTTCGATCCGCCAGTGCGCGAACAGGTCGAAAACTCCGCAGGAATTGCCCCAGTCCCATCGGCAATAAAGCGATCAGCAACAGTTTTTTCATCAGTTCCGGCGCATTGATCGGCACGCTTGTTCCCAGGGTCAACCACAGCCAGAAGGGGATAATCAGAAAGCAGCCGCCATTGGTAATCAGGGTGACGATCAGACAGAGGGCATCATTACCGCCGGCGCGGCGGGTCCAGACGGCTGCCGAGGCCATGGTGCTCGGAACCACTGCGACAATCAGTAGCCCCGCGGCGAAGGGAGACGTGGGATGCAATAAAAACAAACCCCAGGCGAGCAGAGGCAGCAAGATCGCATTCACGCCAAGGGCCAGCAACACACTGAGTGGTCGCGTGGCGGTTTGTTTCAAATGGGCCAGGGGGAGGGTGATCGCCATGCAGAACAACACGGCGAAGACGTACACCTGCGTATTGACCGCGGTGCCAACGAACTGATGGATCCAGGGGACGCGCCCGGCCGCCATTCCACCCGGAATTACGATGAGCAGGGAATAGACAAACCAGTGTCGCAGCAAATGAGGCAAGTGAGGCAGGTTCCTTTGCAATTCCCTGGACCGGGGGGGGTTAGTGTTGCGGTTCGGACTTGAGCTTTAGTTGCCAGAACCGTTCTGGTCCCTGGGCCTTATCGGATTCCAGGAGTTGCATTGCCTGCTCCCGTTTTCCCTGGTTCATCAGCGCCCGGGCCCATAGTTCGCGTCCTGGCGCAACCCAGTTCCCTTCCGGATAGCGTGCCAGATAGTTTTGCAGGGTATCTCCCGCGCTGCGATAATCTCCGTTCTCGAACTGGGCCAGGGCCGACCAGTAATGGGCATTTTCCGCCTGGAGATAGCGTAGCAGATTCTCAAGGGCAATTTCCGGTCCGTCTCCTGCCATCCCCTGTTGTAATCGCAATTTAATGTAGGTGGAAATGGCTTCCTCGTGGTTTCCCGTTAAGTGATCCAGCCGGGCCATCAGCATCCGTTTTTCCAAATTTTGCGTGAAAACACGCTGCTCTTTCTGGTCTTCGCTCGATCGGACGGAAACCACTTCCTTGAATAACGTGGCCATTGCCAATTGGCGCAGACGCTCCGCCTGGGGTTCCTTTGCCACCAGACGCGAGTACGTGACTTGGGGATATTCCCAGAAGACCGGGCGGAAGTCGGGCAGGAAGTCCCGAACCGCGGCACGCAGGCCATCCACTAGTCCGGGCTGGCCACCCTCTCCCGACAAGGGGAGGGACACCTCGCATACGGTATCTCCCACAAGTTCCAATTGCATTGCAGCCATCCGGGGCGATGTCTGCAGAATGCTGTAAGGCAATAGCACGCGCCCCTTGGCCCAGTCCTGCGAGAGCAGGGGAGCCAAAAGTTCCGGGGCCGCCGGATCGTTGCCGGGCCAACCTTGAAATACTTCCTCCCACCCCCCTGCCAGCCGGGCGGGTGTCCACTGTTCGGCCGCGGGGCGGAATTCCACTCCCAACCCGGGGCTGAAGATCAGGATACTGTCGTCCAGAGGGACCACGGCAAGATACCGATAACGGGCATCGACGGCCGGTTCAGAGGCGGGGGCTTCGATCAGGAGGGTTTTGAGATTCAACTGTTGCAGGAATGCGGCCAGCAGCCAGGTTCGATCCTCGGGGGTTCCCCGGCCAGTCAGGCAAATGTCCTGCAGCGAGCGGGGAATGGAATGCGGTCCCAGTGTGTCGCGGGTTTGAGGATCGAGCAGGAGGGGGTGGATCAGTTTTTCGTCATGCGCGACATTGCGGCAGACAAACTCAAATACCCGCCGAACCTTGGCGGCATCCGTAGGCACATCCTGCAGGACGTGTTCGACCAGGGAGCGGACCAGCAGTTGATCTCGCAGAAAGAGAATATCCAGTTGGCTGGCGGCCCGCTGATTGAGGTCGGAGATTTCTTCGGCATCGAAATGTCCCTGAAATTCCGGGGCGTCGGGTGAAATTTCGCGTCCACTCCACTCGGCACAGGACAGCAGCCATTGATTAAGCAGATCCTGGGCCGATTGCAGTTCGGCATCGACATTGGCGGGACTGGGCCGGAGCACCTGGTAGATTTTGAGGAAGTTATCCGAACAGAGCCGTTTTTTCGCCAGAGCCTCCCGGGCAGAAACCTGTTCGGTTTTGTCCTGGTTTGGCTCGGGGCGAGAGGATCCGTTGCACCCTGCCAGGATCAACAGGCAGCAGGCGAGCAACAGGGGAGGCAACCAGCGGGACGGAAGTTTCAAACGGCACATGGAAATCGATCGTCTCATGGGAAATGGCAGACGTATCTGCCAAGGACAGGACTGCCGGGGGGGTTGATGCCCAGGGCAGATTCATGCCTGACACTCAGGATTGGACAGCGGGAATGACCGTTGCCGCCTGCCAGGTATTGATTAATACGCGGATTTGAGTCAATTGTTGGATCATCTGCTTCAAATCCTTCAGGGGGAGCATATTAGGCCCGTCGCTGGGGGATTGGTCGGGATTGGGGTGCGTTTCCATAAAGACGGCGTCGCAACCGCTAGCCACCGCTGCCCGCGCCAGATGGGGGATCATTTGTCGATTGCCGCCGGTGGTTTTCCCTCCGGGACGTTGCACGCTGTGCGTGGCATCGTACACAACCGGGCAACCTGTTTCCTGCATGATGGGAATGGATTGCATGTCGTTCACGAGATGCCCATACCCGAACATGGTTCCGCGCTCCGTCAACAGAACGTTCGCCTGGCCTGTTTCCTCGCATTTTTTCACGATATGCACCATGTCGGCAGGGGCGATGAACTGCGGTTTTTTTACATTCACCACGCTGCCGTATTTCAGGGTGGCTTCCGCCGCGGCACGCACCAGGTCGGTTTGCCGGGCGAGGAAGGCTGGGATTTGGACGATTCGACAGACTTTGGCAACGGCTTCCGCCTGGGCCGGCTCGTGGATATCGGTCGTGGTGGGCAAGCCCGTGGTATCGGAAACTTCTTGCAGAATTTCCAGTCCAGCCCGGAGCCCTGGTCCACGAAAACTATCCACGCTGGTCCGATTGGCCTTGTCGAAGCTGGCCTTGAAGACGACCTGGACCTGCAATTCTTCGGAGATATTGCGAATCTGGCGGGCGATATCCAGTGTCAGTTCCCGTGATTCAATTACACACGGACCGAGCACGAACAGCAGCGGTTGCAAATGACCGCAACGAAAGCCATCGATAACAACTGGATTGGCGGGCATAAGGCCTGAAACTTCCACGGCTTGGGAATGCCGCCCGGTTCGGCAGAGCCTCCAAGCTCTCGATTCCGGAACGTCTTGGTTTTCAGGCGTCAAGATACTCTATGCGCGGGGCAATCGGCAAGGTTTCACGAATTCACCTGCCGCGGACGGACGTTCGGTTAGCCGGCCTTGGCCCGTTGTTGCTCTCGATGCATCTTTCGGAGCCGGCGGCGTTCCTTCTTGCTTAGTCCTCGCAGCAATTCCGGATCGATTCCGTCGTTCCCCTCTTCGTCTTCATCCTCTTCGTTCCACTGCTCGGCCCCGCCTCCGCTCGATGGACTCGGCGTGGAGGGGGGAACCTCATCCCTTGGGGAAGCCGGTTCGGCAGGGGACGACTGTGCAGACACTGGAGCGAGAGGTTTGGATTTCAGGCGGATGCGTGGCTTTTCTTCGCGAGTCCCCCGCGGATTGCCGACGTTCTCTGCCTCACTCGCGGCTTCCTTCCAGTCGGAATTGTTTTCGGGATCGACGGCTTCTACCGTTTCGATTTCCGACGAGGTCTGTCGCGTCGACTTCGAGGAACCAGTGCCCGCGCGGGAGGAGGTGCCCTTGTTTTGCCTTGTCCGAAGCGAGGTACGTCGGCGCGAGCTTGAGGAGGACTCCTCGCTGGATTCCGTTTCCTCGGAGGAAGAGGGTGTCGGTTTCGACTTCTCGCGTGATTTGCGCCGGGGCTGTTCCAGGTCGCGCTCCTGCCGTGCCGCGCGCCGCGTATCCGCCCATTGCTTAAGTCCCGTCTGCACACCTCCCAGACCTCGAGTGCACAACGTGAAGCCTGTCTGCAGTAACATCCGGCTTCCCTGGCGGATGGCCGTCATGCCGCGCAGCAGTCCCGAGAGAATCCAGCTGGTCCGCTTGGGAACGGGATCGGAGGAAACATACATCACATAATGCACCTGGGATAACAAGGCAGAGAACAGGAAGGAGGGTGTCATCACCGAGGCAATCGCCGCCGTTTGTTGCAGCAATTCCGGGGCGATCCTCCCCTGCGTGTGCGGCCCCTCGAGCCGGGCCCAGGCATAAACAACACCAGCCAGGCAACTGGCCCAGAGCCCCAGCCAACTGCGACGGCAATGCCACATTTCTCGAGTGAAGCAGCGCAACGGTTCGATCAGCAGTGCCAGCATGGGAATGAGCCAGGCCAGCGTTGTGAAGTTCGCAATCCGCGCACGGGCGTAATGTTGCAGAACAGTGCCCAGTACGACGTAACCATCCGTGCCAGCCAGCAGGCCCATGATCAGCAGTATCCAGCCCGACCAATACCACGATTTGAAACAGCCTTCGAAATCGCGCACGCTGGCGGAGCGGAACCAACTGATCAGCCAGCATAGCCCCGCACAGCCCAACAGAGTCAAGCCGCGGAGAAAACGCCAGGCCTGCCCCTGTTCATAATCGAGGATGCCCCGCAGGGGGGCATCGATCCGTTCGGAAACAGACAGGCTACACAACAGTAGCCCCAGGACAAGACTGGGAATGCCCACGCAATTCAGCCAGATGCGCCAGCAACTGGAGGGAAGGAGGCTCACGATTGGAGAGCGGGCCGGTTCCTGTGCATCGGGCTGAAACCGACGGATTTTCAGGTATCCCGCGCGTTCGTTTTCCGCACGAATCGCAGGAGTGCTCTGCTCGGTTTCCGTGGCGATGCGGCGGCGGCGTCGATCATCAATGCTTCGCGCCCCGGCAAAATTGACTGCCATGCCTCTGGACCTTCCCTGGTCGCCGTCACTTCCCGCGGAGATTGTTGTAGATGCCAACTGCTCTTGCGGAAGAATCCCGCAGAAATCGTGCTGACATGTATCTGGTTCAATCCCCCAGGATGGACAAATCCTCCGCGCGGAGCGGCAGCGCGGTCAGGGGGATACGAAAATAGACACCTTATCCATCGAACCCGCAGCCCTGTCGCGTGCACCCTTTCTGGTGTCTGTGCCGGTATTCCCGCCAGTCGTTCCCTCAGGCTCCGCAGAACCGTTAAACTTTGCCACGCTGTCATTATGGCATCGTCTTGACTGGCAGCTGGAAAGTGCCATAATGACATGTCGCGTAAATTTGCGAGGCGGCTTGAGTCGCCTGTGAGTACACTCAACATGTTTGCCACAAACAAGTAACAGCACATTCCTAGGGTTTTTCTGCATTTCTGGCATGAAAAATGCATTACAGTCCTGGTGTAGAAAAGTTCGTGGGGAATCATTTCGAACCGTGGCATTCAGCGCCTATATAATTCATAGGCATACATAAGGGGGACTAAATATGACGCCATCCAAGGATAACGCAATGACTTCCCTGCAGCCTGCTCGGCATCAGCGGTTCCAGGATGAGTTGCAGAACTCTCTGATTGATTTTCACAACGGCTTGCGGGCAACTCAGGGGCAACTCTCCTTGAATGTCTGGGGACGTGAAGGGGAAGTTCTGGTAAGGCTAGAACTTCCCGGGTTCGCCCCGGAGCAGGTCGATGTCAAATTACACGATAATACGGTCCAGATAGGCATGCGGGCGGATGACGAGTCGCCAGGCGTTCAGTCTGTCGAACCGGAGAACTGCCTGCTTCGGGAACGTGGACAAGGGCGGGCGCCGCGCGAGTTGCAGTTTCCCTTTTCGATCGATGCACATCGATCGTCGGCCTTTTATGACAAGGGGATTCTGGAATTGCGATTAAGCAGCCTTCCCCCGGTCGAGACAGTCTCCCTGCCCGTGCAGCAGCGTCTGGAGTAAATTTCCTCGCGAAACCGTTGGAAGAGTGCATTGGGTTTTGTCCAGTTAATCGATAGCTGAAGGAGAAACAACCATGTCGGAAGAACAGAAACAACTCAGTCCATCCGCGGTAGGCAAGTCGGCTCAGACGAACGGCGGGGATCGCGTGCGCGAGCAAGCGCGGATTGTGACTCGGCCACGCATCGATATTCACGAAGCCGATGATGCTTTCGTATTGTTTGCCGACATGCCTGGTGCCGATGAATCGACCACCGAGGTGCTCGTGGAGAAAAATATCCTCACGTTGAAGGGGGAAACCGATTTGTTTGCCCCCGAGGGATTTGTGTCCGTCCACCGGGAATCAGGCCAGCGGTACTACGAACGCCTGATTCGCTTGCCCGAGGAAGTGGATGCCACGAAGCTTGAGGCCACGGTGAAAAATGGCGTGCTCAAAGTGCTACTACCCAAGAACAGCCGGGCGCGCACCCTGCGCATCCAGGTCAACCCTGGTTGATGCGGAACCTCGCTTGTTCTGGACTTTCCGCCCTGGCTCCCGTTATTCTGGGAGGCAGGGCTTTTTTATTGCCTTTTGCTTTCGATCAATTCATGGCGTGTCAGCAGCGGCAGGACGGCCCCCGCATGGAAATTGACGGGCGGGCATGTCGCAAAAAACCTGGAAACCTGGCTTCACTGGCGGTTCTGTTTTAATGCTCCTGTAAGAAATGCGGACAATGCCCCGGAATCCTTGTTCTTTCGAGCCGACCGAGGAGGGTCGGTATACACGCCTGGAGAACCTGCGCGGTTCCCGGCGGCTGGGAATTGCGTTTCTGGCAGCGTTGCTGGCCATGGGGTTGCTGCTGGTTCCGACGGAGTGGGCCCTGTGGAAATTTGTACTGGCTCAACCCCAACCACTAGTGGCCTGGATGGCGAATTTCAACAGCGACACGTCACTGTATCTGATGTGGCTGTGCCTGTTGCCTCTGGCCTGGAAGCTGCGTTTTCATCTGGTCGACGAGCAAGGTCCGCTGGCGCGGCAAGTCGAGGAATGGTTGCAGAGCGGACACTACACAAGTAAGCCGACTCGTGTCGCCGCGAGCACCGGAGAATGCTGGCTGAATCGGGCTCTGTTCTGCCTGGTGATGATCGCGGGATTTGTGAATGTGCATCAGGTGCAGTCCCGATTCGGCGATTTGCCTCCCGCGTTTCATGACGAATACAGTTACCTGTTTCAGGCCGAAACCTTTCTGGCGGGCCGTGTTACGAATCCTCGTTTCGAGCCTGCTCCCGAGCTGTTTGATCAGGTGCACGTCCTGAATAATCAGCCTGAGCGTTTTGCCAGCCGCTACTTTCCCGGCACCGGTATATGGCTATCCGGATTTCTGGCGATGGGTCTGCCCTACCTGGGTTATGCCGTGGCGCAGGGACTGTTTTGCGGCATGATGTTTCAGTGGGGCCGTGATCTGGCGGGCAATGGGGTGGGGTTATTGGCCGGTCTGTTAACGGCCCTGCTGCCAGGCATGGCCATATTTGGGTCTTTACTGTTGGCGCATCAACCCGGGTTGATCGGATTGGGGCTGTTTCTGTGGATGTTTCACCGCTGGCTGGTCAGCCGGGCGCCGGTTCACGCGCTACTGGCCAGTGGCGGGTTGGCCTTTGCGATGCTCTGCCGTCCCATGACGGCGGCAGGCATCGGGCTCCCGTATGGGGTATGGTTTCTGTGCCTGTTGGCCGTCGATATCCGAGAGTGGAAACCGCGTCTGGTGGCGTTGGCCAGCCTGGGGGGCCCGCTGTTGCTGACGCTGGCTTGCCTGTTTCCCTACAACCAGGCGGTGACCGGCAGTCCCTGGGTGTCTCCCTATCAGCAGTACACGCAACTGCATACACCCAGGCATGTGTACGGGTATTATAATCGTTCCCGGGGCGAGGCCTGGATCGCACAGCAGCGTCGGGCGGGGATCGAACTGCCTGTTGCGGAACATTACGATCGTTGGGCGCAAGAGTTGACCCCACTGGGGAGCCTGGACAACCTGAAGCAGCGACTGCTCGCCAGTGGACAATGGACGATCGGGATCCTCCCGGCGCTGGCGGGGCTCGTGTTCTTTCTGGCGATAGGCCAGCGGGGCCGTCCGGAATGGTGGTTGCCGCTGGCCGCGATTTTCAGCCTGCATCTACTGCATTTGCCCTATTGGTACGATGGCATCATGCATTGGCATTATGTGTTTGAGAGCGCGCCGCTGCTGGCGTTGATTTACGCGCGGGGCACGCAACTGCTGGCCTGGAATTGCCGCCGGATCGGACGGCACTGGGTCGCTGCCTGGTGGCTTGGCCTGCCGATGCTCGGCTTGCTGACGGCTTACACGACATTCGAACCGTTCTGGTCTTCCACGCTCTCGGCTGGTGTTGGCGAATTGCGATTTGCCCGTGAGCGGCATGCCCAATTCACCCATTGGATCGAAAGTCAGTCCGAAGCGCCAGCGGTGGTGTTTATTCGCCCGGACGAGGCGGATCTGCATCTCGATTTTGTCGTCAATTCTCCTCTGCTCGATACGCCCCTGCTGCGCGCGCACTGGTTGCCGGAGAAATACTCGATCGCGGAACTGCAACGCCTGTTTCCCGGACGCAACCTGTATCTGGCGGACTTGGTGGAACAGCGATTTCGTCCCTTGAATGCAGCTCGGCCTTGAGGGTTCCGGTTGCCTGAGTCACCAGGGAATCGTGGCGGGCGTCGTGCGACGATTGGGCCGTGGGATCTGAATTGACATTCCCGTCGTATCGGCCATCATGAAGTAACGAAGCAGATTTCCCGGTATGGTCATTGCAGTGTCCGATACCTTCAGATAAAGGAGCGTTCCCATGTTCCCCTCCCAGTTTCCCCATCGTCAGTATCCACAAACGCGCATGCGCCGCAGTCGTCGCACCGATTGGATTCGGCGACTGGTCAGCGAAAACCACCTGAGTGTCAACGACCTGATCTGGCCGGTGTTCGTGATACCGGGTTCGGGAGAGCGGGTGCCGGTACGGTCCATGCCCGGGGTTTCCCGCTTCACGATTGATCTGTTGGTGGAGGAAGTCCGCGAAGCCGCGGAGTTGGGGATTCCGGCGGTGGCGTTGTTTCCCGTGACCCCACCCGAGTTGAAATCGGAACTGGCGGAGGAAGCGGTCAATCCGGGCAATCTGATCTGCGAAGCGGTCCGTGCGATCAAGCGGGACGTACCCGAGATTGGCATTATTTGCGATGTCGCGTTGGATCCCTACACCAGCCATGGACAGGATGGTCTGGTACGCGAGGGGATCATCCTCAACGATGAATCGATCGAGGTACTCTGCCGTCAGGCGATTGTGCAGGCGGAGGCCGGCTGCGACGTGATTGCCCCTTCCGATATGATGGATGGTCGCATTGGTCGCATTCGCGACGCGCTCGACACTGCCGGTTTTCCCCATGTGTTGATTATGTCGTATGCGGCCAAGTATGCTTCGGCCTTTTACGGCCCATTCCGCGAGGCGGTTGGTTCGGCCGGAAATCTGGGGACGGGCGATAAGCGAACCTATCAGATGGACCCCGCTAACGGCAATGAAGCCCTGCGCGAGGTGGCGCTTGATTTGCAGGAGGGGGCCGACCTGGTCATGGTGAAACCGGGGTTGCCTTACCTCGATATCGTGCATCGCGTCAAGCAGACGTTCGGCGTCCCGACGTTTGCCTATCAGGTGAGCGGCGAATACGCCATGATTGTCGCGGCGGCGGAACTGAGTTGGATCGATCATGATCGCACCATGCTGGAAAGCCTGCTGGCATTCAAGCGTGCCGGGGCCGATGGCATACTGACATATTTTGCTCCGCAAGTCGCTCGTTTGCTGCGCGGTTAGTACGCGCCAACGAGACACGCGAAAATCGACGAACTAGCCGCGCCCGCCAGGGAGCGGGCCACGTTTGAGTTGCATATGTAGCGTTTCAGTCCACATTGGTGGACCTCGTATTGGAAGAGTGATTTCGAGTTGTTGCACCCGCCTGGCCCGCTTCCTGATGGGCGCGGCTAGTTTACGCGGGCAATTTCGAGACACTATTTACCGCATTGGTAACTGTGCGAGAAATGTGGGCTAATTCGACGGAGACAGAAATCGTGTATTCTTAGCCCGGGCGGGAAATTCTGGTTAATCCGCCGTGTTCGCCGGGGTAGTCCAATCAATGGAGCAGACATGCAACCTGGTCGTTATCGCCATTACAAGGGACGGGAGTACATAGTTCTGGGCATTGCCCGTCACAGTGAAACCGAAGAGGAACTGGTGGTTTACCGCTGCGACTATGGGGATCGCGGGCTCTGGGTCCGTCCGCTGGCAATGTTTCGGGAAACCGTCGTTGTCGAGGGGCAACTCCGCCAGCGATTTGAATATCTCGGGGCAAGCTGACCGCCCCCGCGTTGGCGAATTCGTGATTACTGGACTTCGTCCGAAGTGCGGGAGGCCGGGATGTAATAGTCGACTTCCCGTCCCGCCTTTTCCAGTTTTCTGAGGATCATCTGATGGGTGGCCATCACGCTGGGACGAAAGTCCTGCCAGAAGGAATCCTTGGCCTGCTGCAGCTCTTCGAATCCCGATTGCAACTTGGCACGATCCTTTTGCAGGGTGTTCCAGGTCTGCTTCCAGCGCCCCTGTCCCTCGGCTGAGATCAAAGTGGCCCGTTCCTGCAACGCGGCGTAATTCTGGTCGAGATCCTCCAGGTGCAACTTCATAACACGCACGAATTCCGACTTGCCCACCGTGGTCAGATCGATCGCTTCGAGCGAGAGTGTCTGACTGGGTGTCTCTTCAGACGGCTGTGTTTCTTCGTGCCCCACGTTGTCGAGCGTCTCGGGCGTCGCGATTTGTTCCTCGAAGGTCTGGTTGCGTTGAGAGGGCGTTTCCTCGACGGGCTGGCTGCGGAAACACCCGAAAAGGCCCAGCGAGATCAGTGCCGCCACGCCCAGGCGCGCGCCGAGAGTTCTCGGGCGAGTCTTTGGATTCAAGAAAGGCACGACACGCTGGTCGGTTCGAATGTTCATGGCGGTGTGGCTTTAGTTCTGGCCCGGTTGTCTGGCAGGCTGACACAAGGGATTCGTAAGTTACAGGCCGAGCACCCGCGAAACGAATCCGAAACGTCGGCTGGAGTCAGACTCTATTTTAGACAGCGTGTTCACACCCAAGACAAGTATTTTTTTGTCTGAATTGAGTAATTCCACGTAGCGGGCTGCCGGGGCGACAGGTTTTACGGCCAGAAAACCGCAATTCGTGCTGGGAAAGCGAATATTGCATGAGTGGAGTGCCAGCCACACAACTCAAATCCGCGCGGACCGAAGTCGAATGTACCTATTGAACCGCGGGATAGGTTTCTCCTTGCCGGGAACAGAGACTCAAGGCGGATTAAATTTTGTAAAAACGGAGTTTGAATATCGCGCGGCCCCCGTGTGCCTGATATACTTCCGGTTTGATGCCCCCCCCGCGAAACCCGGTGCACGGCATCGAGATGCCTCTACAACGGGTGATTGTACCGTATTTTTTTTGGATCAATTCAAGTCGATTCCTGGCCCAATGTTTTCTTTGCGACATTTCTGGCGGATATTCACGGGGAATATGTTGCTGATCGTTGTCTGCACGGTTGCCTTATCGTGGACCAGCATGCGGGCACATCGCGAGATGATCCTGGACCGGTTTGACCAGGGTATCGAGGATGCGTCCTTGTCCCTGACGGAGTATGCCCGAGAGATTCTGTTGGGGCAGCGCATTCAGGAGCCGGGCGATCGCCTGGAGGAGATGGCGGACCGCTCGTTTGCGGAAATTCATCTTTTTGATGTTTCTGGCCAGGTGGTTGCCACGACACAATCCGAGGAGGATCCCGCACGCATCGCGCTTGAACCGGGGCTGGCATTTCTGCAAAGCGCGACGGAACCGTTCCGTCGATCCGTTACCAGGCCCAATGGCATGCGACTGGAAATCCACATTCGCCCAATCGAATCCGCTGAAGGGGGCCTGGGATATCTGCAGATCGACGCGTCTCGTGCGGAGCTCGATTCGCAATTGAACTACTCCGCGCGGGTAACATGGGGGGCGACCCTGGTGGTGTGTCTCGCGGGAGTTTTGTTGTCGATCTACGTGGCGGCCCGGATCACGCGTCCCCTGGAAGAACTGACGCGTGCCTCGCGGGCCATCACGATTGGGAATCTCTACCAGACGGTCCCGGAGAATTCCGCCGATGAATTTGGGACCCTGGCACAAACCTTCAACTCCATGAGCCGTGAACTTTCCACGCGAATCAACGAGTTGCAGCAACAGGGGTATCGCCTGCGCGAGAACAGCGAGCGTCTGGCCACGGTACTGGGAGGCATGGTGGAAGGGGTGATTGCGGTCGATTCGCAGGAGCGGATCTTGTTTGCCAATGATGCCGCCTTCCGCATGATCGAATTCGATGGTCGTCGTGTTATCGGTCGCCCGTATTGGGAAGTGTTGCGCAACACCGATGTCCAGTCGGTGGTGCGTGACGTATTGGCGGGCCAGTTTCAATTGAAGCGCGAGATTGAACTGCCGCGGTCGCATAACCGCATCTCCTTTATTGCGTCTCGACTCCCGGGCGAGCCTTGCCCCGGAGTGGTGCTGGTACTGCACGATGTCACGGAATTGCGGCGGTTGGAGAAAATTCGCTCGGAATTTGTTTCGAACGTGGGACATGAATTGAAAACCCCGCTGGCGGCGATTCAGGCCTGCACGGACACGCTGGCAGATGGCGCCTTGTCGGACCAGGTCCATGCGGAACATTTCCTGAAGCAGATTTCCGAGCATGCAGATCGCCTGCACAAGCTGATCATCGACCTGATGGAGTTGGCCAAGATTGAATCCGAGGAGGATGTTTTTCATGCGGATCTGATCGACATCGGCGTGCCCATTCAGGAGGCGATCGACGAACATTTTTCCGTTGCCCGTTCGCATCGCATTGAACTGGTGGGGCAACCGACGATCGAAGCCTTGACGGTGCTGGCGGATCCCGAGGGGATCCGCACGATCGTGAATAACCTGCTGGATAATGCCATCAACTACACTCCTCCGGGAGGCCGCGTGTGCGTGGCGTGGTACCCTGAACAGGGCCACGTCGTGATCCAGATATCGGACACCGGGATAGGGATCGAGCGGAAACACCTGGAACGTATTTTTGAACGCTTTTATCGCGTCGATGCCGCACGGGCCCGCGATGCGGGGGGGACGGGATTGGGGCTTGCTATTGTCAAGCATTTGTGCCAGCACTTCTCGGGCACGATCGGCGTGGCGAGCGAACCCGAGCAGGGGACCACCTTCACAATCCGCTTTCCGCTTCAACCCGCATGAGTCGGGACGCTACCCGCGCCCTGAATTTTTCGTATGGTATGCTTAGCGTTCTATTTATTCCGTGTTTTTATTCAATTCATGGCACATCCGCTCGTGGACAGTTTTTATCGTCATCCTTGAAAATCACACCCCCTGTGCGCCGTTTGGCGCGGGGAACTCTGGAAGGAGCAAATCAACGGCTTGCGCGGGAGGTGGCCGAAAACGAAAAGATGGCGATTTCGCGGTTTCGCTGGTCGATTAGGACGTGGCAGTATTATCTCTAGCCTTCCTCGCCGGAAGTGCCTTAATGTTCCCCATACGATTATGCTTGAGACGGAAAGTGGTTATACTACGCACTTCCTGCATCGAAAATCTTCGTGGCATTCGTTCCTTTCAGGGTCTCTCGTGCATTTGGGGTAAGCGTCGTGGCGGCCAGTTTGCGACCTCGCATTGCGGTGCTGATGGAGTTCCCCACCGCTTTGGGGGGAGAACGCTCGCTGCTTGCCGTGGCAGACAACCTGAGGCGGAAATGTGATTTTCTGATCCTGGCCCCCCGGGGAGGATCGCTGGAGGGTGAAGTCGCTTCCCTGGGCCTGACGCACCTCCCCTTTGCCTTTCGCGATGCCCAGGGAAACCGCCTTCCCGATGATGTACTGTTCCCCCGGCTGGAAGCCCTGTTGCGCGAACATCACTGTGATTTACTCCATGCCAACAGTTTGACCCTGTGCCGTTTCGCCGGGCGGCATCGGGAACGAATTTCCATCCCCGTGACTGGGCATCTGCGCGATATTATGCGTCTCTCCGCCAAGGCAATGGGCGATCTGACACGCCTGGACCGCCTGATCGCCGTCTCTCGCGCGACGGCTGAGGCTTACTTCGACCAGGGTTACCCAAGGGGAGGCATTACCGTTATTCATAACGGGATCGATTGCGACAGCTACCTGTCTCTCCCCCGTTTTACGCTTCGCAGAGAACTGCAGTTACCTCCCGAGTGTCGCGTTGCCGTGGTGATTGGCCAGATAGGTTTGAGGAAGGGGCACGATACTCTCCTGGAGGCGCTGTCAAACGTTGCCCCCAGTCTGCCCGAGTGGCATTTCCTGTTTCTAGGTGAGCGGTTTTCGAACAAAGCCGAGAGCCACGAATTCATCGAGCAACTCGACCAGATCTCGGCTCGGGCAGGTCTGGAACCGCGGATTCACTGGCTGGGATACATGAACGATGTCCCGTCGGTACTGGCCCAGGCCGATCTGCTGATTCATCCCGCACGTCAGGAACCGTTCGGGCGGGTGTTGCTGGAAGCCGCCGCAGCGGGAGTTGCCATTCTGGCGACGGACGTCGGCGGGACAACCGAACTCCTGAAACATGGGGAAACGGCCTGGCTTGTTCCGCCAAACGACGTCGCGCGTCTGGCAGCCGCCTGCCAGGAGGTCATGCAGAATCAGGCCTTGCGAGAAACACTCGGCTCCAGCGCACGCGACCACGTGAAACGTAACTTTACCCTGGAAGAGTCGTCCCAGGCTCATTTGAAGATCTGGCGGGCCTGCCTGTCTTCCGCTGGGGTTTAATCAGCATCTGCCGCACGAATGCTCATGCGGTAACCCTTGTCTCGAAAATTACCCGAAAACTAGCCTCGCCCGCCGGGAAGCGGGCCACGTCCGGGCCGGATCAATCGCGGCGGGGCATCTGGCTTAACCCGCCCCGCCTCGTGAAGATTGAATCCCCGGAAGGAATCGCGTAGCCTGTGATTTCGAGGGGGGATGTTCCGAACCCTCCGCGTTTTTCCTCAACGAATCGCGCCTTTCGAGGAGTTAACATGCCGAGGCTGATATCCCTGCTGCCGGTCCTGTCGCTGCTATCCCTGCTGGTTTCCTGCGTCCCCACGCCCAACCAGGGGGCCGGCAATTCCTCCGAGAGGAAAAGTTATCGCTTCGCGGTGATTCCAAAAGGGACCACGCACGAGTTCTGGAAATCGGTGCATGCCGGGGCCAGGCAAGCAGCCGAGGAAGCCGGGAACGTCACGATTCTCTGGAAAGGGCCTTTGCTGGAAAATGATCGCAACGGCCAGATCAGCGTTGTCGAGGATTTTGTCGTCAAACAGGTGGATGGCATCGTGCTCGCGCCGCTTGACTCCCAGGCACTGATCGATAGCGTGCTGCATGCCACCGAAACGGGAATACCCGTCGTGATTTTCGACAGTGCCCTTGCCGATGAAAACCCGATCGTGACCTATGTGGCCACCGATAACTACGCGGGGGGCAAGTTGGCGGCGGAAACACTGGCCGCTGCGATTGGCTCTCGGGGAAATGTCATTCTGCTGCGTTATAACCCGGGCAGCGAAAGCACGGAACAGCGAGAAGCCGGTTTTCTGGAGACGCTGACGCGTCAATTCCCCGAGATCAAGGTTCTCTCGTCCGACCAATATGCCGGCACCACGCCGGAGTCCTCGCTGGAAAAGGCGACGGAAGTGCTCGAAAAGTATCGGGATCAGGTAGATGGCATCTTTGCGGTTTGCGAACCAAACGCGACCGGCACGCTCGGTGCACTCCGCGAATTGAATCTGACGGGCAAGGTCAAGTTCATCGCATTTGATCCCAACGGAGATCTGATCGATGGACTGCAAAAGGGACACGTGCAGGGCATTGTCCTGCAGGATCCCGTAACGATGGGCTACCAGGCCGTAAAACAGATGCTCGCCCACCTGGAAGGGAAGCCCGTTGAAAAACGGATCAAGACCGGCGAGTTTGTCGCGACTCCGGAAAACATGAATCAGCCGGACATGCAAAAACTGTTGCATCCTCCCCAGGTCGACTGACCTTTCCCCTGATTCTTCTTGCAGACCGCGGGTGCGGAATGAGTGAACGTGACGTTGCGATTATAACAGGAGCCGCCAGTGGAATTGGCCTGGCCACCGCCCGGCGTCTGGCCCAGGCGGGATACCTGGTAGTGACATGCGATTTGAACCCCGCACCACTCCCCCTGCCGGAAAACTGGTCCGCGCATCTACTGGGCGACGTTTGTCGCATGGAGGACCTGCGCCACCTTGTTGCGAACGCAAAGGCCCTGGGAAAGATCACCTGCCTGGTGAATAACGCGGGGATTGGCATGGTCAAGGAGGTCGAAGAGGTGACCGAGACCGATTGGGACCGCTGTCTCGATATCAACCTGAAAGCCGCCTTCTTCGCCAGTCAACTGGTGCTACCCGAAATGCGCCGGGCAGGGGGAGGCAGCATTATTAACGTGGCCAGCAACGCGGGGCTGCTGCCCAGGGCGCACGATCCGGTTTATTCCATCAGCAAACAGGCACTGGTGGGTCTGACTCGCAGCCTGGCCCTGTGCCTCTCGCGTGATCGCGTGCGGGTAAATGCCGTTTGTCCCGGCCCTGTCTGCGACACCGGCATGATCAACGCAGACCTCGACCGCGCCCCTGACCGGGAGGAAGCCGAGCAAATGTTCATAAATGCCAGCCCCCTGGCTTCAGCTTTCGGACGGATGATTACTCCCGCGGAGGTGGCGGAATCGATCGCTTACCTGGCCTCCCCTGCCGCCTGTCTGGTTACGGGGACGGCCATCGCCATCGATGGGGGCAAATCCCTGGGCGTCCCTCCCCGCTGAGTGTCCTCTGGCAGCATGCCCGCGCAACGGCCGAGGATGCCCACTTTCCGCAGTAGTCGGGCCGCAATTTCGACGGCGTCCCCCGAACCCGACCTGCTCGCGACGGGTCTCCCCCATCACTCCGGAATTCGCACTCACGGACTTGACGCCACGTCTCTACTGGGTAAATTAGTTCGTATCGGGCAATTGGCACAGCTGGCTAGCGCGCTACCTTCACACGGTAGAGGTCACAGGTTCGAGTCCTGTATTGCCCACTTCTGTACACTGGAAAATCATCCAACCCCCCTGAATCCATGGAGTTGTCAATCCCGGTTTGTTCACTATCCATGCTCCACTTTGGCCCACTTTGGCCAGCTATTGCACCGGATTGCGCTCCACACTGAACCGCCCGCTGGAAACTCTCCTCTGTCTGTTGCAGATAATGCCGCATGGCAATTGCCTGCGTGTTCCCGCACCAGCGAGTTACATCCTGAATTGGATAAATGGCAGCCAGTTCAGTTTCCCGGCTGGCCCGCAGGTTTTGCCAGAGTCGCGGCCATGGCGCCAGCCCGGCGCGAATGATGATCCTCTGCAGCTGCGACCGGAGATTCACCCCGGCATCACGATACCGCTGGATCACAAATTCGCTGCGATCAATGATCGACAGGTTCCATGCTTCATCAAGATATGGTCGAAGCTCTCGAAAAATGGGGACGACGCGTGCTCCCTTCCCTTCATGGTGTTCAGTCTTTGGGGACGTTACCAGCATCGTGGATTCCTCCCAGTTGATATGCTCCCATTTCAGCAGCAACGGTTCCGATGGTGTTCGGAGGGCTCCGTATCGAGCCAGAGCGAACAGCAAACGCCACTCGGCGCAGTGACAGGCTTCGAGCACCTTCCCGGCCATTTCCTGCGTGATAAAGAACTGACGGGATTCGTTCGCGCCGACAGCCACCTTGATACCCATGAATGGGTTGTCGCTGATCAGTCTGTAAAGAATTGCCCCCCGGAAAAACTGACTGGCCCGGCCACATCGCCGCCGAACCGTATTTTCTCCCAGCCCCAGCGACTTCAACCAGAGCCGGAATTCCTCGGCATGCCCCCGAGTGAACTTATCCAACGGCATACCCTCGGAACCGATCGACCGCAGGAACAGCGTCATTTGTTCCACGGACTGATTGAGAAGATACCTGGAAGCGGGTTTCATGTCGCCTTTTTGTGCAACGTACCGTTTGGCGAATGACAGCACCGTTTCCACGGTCGGTTCCTTCGCCTGGGCCTGCGATTCGACCAGATTGAACGCTTCCAGCTTCGAGCGAAGTTCCACGGACGTATAGGCCAGCCAGTTGGCGGTTTCGTTGTCCAGAGCCGTCCCAGCAATCCGGGCCGATATCAGCCGCTCAATCTTCCGCAGAATGGCTTCAGCATCCTTCTTGGGAATCTTCCCCAACCGGACCGAACAGCGTTTGCCATCCAGCCCCCGAAACTGAATCCGCCGCCGACCGTTCGGTTCATTGATCAAACTCGCCATATGCGCCCCCTTCGTTCCGTTTTTCTGGGCATGGATTCCATGAAATGGCCCGAATTACTTTCGCCTTCATTCGTCCCGCTACTTCTCAGTGAGAGCCGAACCGTATCCTTTGGGCGTTTCCCTCAGCCCCTGCAGCCAGAGTCGACCGGATGCAATGATCGATTTTCCGACCGGCGAAACCTGGCCTGGAAATGTGTCCCGCAAATATCTCTGGACTTCATTCAATCGGTCGCGTCCTGCCCCAGCTGCCACCTGAAACGAATCCTTTGAATACTCCCATTCGGGTACGATCCCGACACATGCCGCGAGTTCCGCTTTTCCCGCTCCGCGGCTTGGTGAAATCGCCAAGCTGTTGCGGCATTCCTGCTTTCTCGATGCGTCCATATCGATCTCGCTTCGTTCCCTGGCCACAAAAAAACCAGCTGGCGGGAGTCGCGGTTCCCCCCAGCTGGTTTTTTGCGGCATGTGCCGACTTGATCATATTATCGTCGTTCATGCCACCCGCGACAGGGCATGAAACCTGTTTAGTAAACGAACCCTTTGACTGTCAATGCTGTCACATCGCTACCACTGGGAGCATGCTGCACAACTCGGTCGGCGCGCAATGCGGGCATCCCCCTGTGATTAAGGGAATATGAACGACATTGAGCCCAGCATTTTTTTCGGGATATTTCAGTCTGCTCCGCTTGCCTTTACTCCGCGTTTTTTCCCCATCACGTTTGAAGACCGGGACGTCGCCGCATTTGCAGGATCGACTACCTACCCGTTGCCCGGAAAAACTGGATTGTGACCAGAAACACGGTTTGACTCACAGATTCGTCGGCCCCTTCGTCACCGACTCACAGACGCCAGAGGGGTTTCGTTCTGTTCCCTGGCGACAATCGCCGCCTCGACTTCTTTTTTGAGCAAGTCGCGACAATCCCGGCTTGCATCTGGGTAAAGTGGTCGATATCATAACCATACTGGGTTGCTTCCCCGGTTCCGCATACAAGACATGCCCACCGCCCTGGGCATGTCTTTTTTATTGCCCAGTCGCCTTGTCGCATGCCACGCAGGCGGAACCCCTTCCACAGGAAAATCGACGGGAATCGATCCCATCGAAAACGCCAACTTGGCATTCTCAAAAATCACACCCTAACCACTGGTCCGCCTGCCTCTCCTGTTGTCGACAAGGTTCGTTTTCACTGGGGATTTCCCCAGTGAAAACGTTTCGGCTGAAATTGTTTTGTTTGGCACGCTCTAAATGTTTCCGCCACGAGCCAAAATTTCTTGAAACTACTTGGCGGTGGTGTCCACTGGCCAAAGGCCACCGTGCACACCCCTATATCCCCCCTCCTTATTCACTGAATGATCTCGATTTTATGATACGACGACTTCCCGACAGACCGGGCAATTTTTTTCAGTTCCGTCAACTGGTCTTTTTCAATCTGGTTGGAACGTTCAAGGACCGCCTCGAATATACGAGAGTCCCCCGCAAAAATTGTAGACGTTGTTGGAGACCGGATTCCCGGAAATGGCTTCGTTCCTGCCTTTGCAAGCGCAGCCTCGCGGGCCGCCTCGATCCGCTCAATTGCCGATTTGCGTGACTGTTTGTCGAGACTGGATGCCAAGACATCTTCCCTCAGCGCATCCGCATGGACATTGATCGACTTCAGACTGGATTCCAGAGGGGAAAGCAAACCGTCCTCCGCTTCCTGCAGCCGGGATTCAATCGTCTTCTCGAACTTCTGCCGGGCATGGTCCAGCATTAAATCCCGGGCCTGTTCGATGGACGCAATCATTTCCCCCTTACGTGCTGGGCTATCAATCAGCCGCCGCACTTCTGCGGCGTCCGCCAGTGCTGTGGCTTTGATGTCCGCGACTTCCTGCTCATACTGCGCGCGCAGCCCCAGTTCACCCTCTGCCATCGCCGCTTGAAACTGCCGCTTCGCCTGGTCAGCAGTCTTCCCCGTGATGCTCGCAAGCACTCTTGGAGATTCGGCCACCATCTTGTTCAGTGTGTGACGTTGCTTCAGTTCTTCATTGTTCGCCGCCTTCAGTTGCTGTTCTAGCTGCTGAATGATCGGGTCAAATGCCGCACGGATTTCTTTCGTGTTCGCCGTGAGGTCTTCGCCTTGAATCCCGGTTACGCTGCTGATCAAGTCGGAAACCGCAGGGTTCACGCTGGCCAGTCCCCGTTGTAGAATATTTTTCCGCTGCAGCTCATCCCGATCCACCCGCACCAGTTCATCCCGTAGGGCCTTCACTTCCGCAAGGTCGCGTTTCACTTGCGTCAAATCCTCTTTTGCCCTGGCCGAGGCCAGTTGCTGGGAATCGAGAGATGCGAATAAGCTGCCAGAATCACGGGTTGCGCGGAAATTCCGCATCGAATCTTCTATCGCGCGCATTTGCTGAATAGCAGCCACGCGGGCCTTCAACCCATCCTCGAATCGCTTAAGATGTTCCCCGACCTGGCTGAACACTCTTGTTTTCTGCGCGAGGGTCGACAACGGAGCAACGACAGAGGCTGCAATCGTCAAACCAATTGCGACAAACAGCGACTTCACGCCACCCAGCGCCATGGCCATCATGCTGATATTGTTCGACGCTCCCCTCAATGCTCCCTGCCATCCAGACAGTTGGGCGGAAACCGCCGCATCTTCAATTCCGAACGCCAAATTCTGCGCGAACATCTGCCCACGGCCTGCCAACCCTTTTCCCATCTTGTCTGCCGACCGGGCAACGGAATCCTGGGACAGCTTGATAGACTGGTTGGCCGAAACAATCGACTTCGCGCCCGATTCGTACCCCTTCGCGTGGAGCGTGAACAGTGTTGCCGCTTCGTAGCTTTGCCCCATCTGCCTACCTCTTTCCGACCAAAACAGCCCGGATTTCTTCAGGACTCATTCTCCCTTCCATGCGTTTTTCTGCTTGCATGGATGGTGGGAAAAAGTCTGAAATCTTTGGCGGCGTCTTCACATGTGGCGCGATCGACGCCCATGCCGACAGCGCCGCCCGTTCCCATTCCGTTCGTTCTGAAAAGGACTCAGAGAACGCCAACCAAAACGTCCACTCCCTGGAACCCATCGGTCCGGGCCGACCGGAATTCATTTCGGCAACGGTTCGCCCGGACCGGAAACACCACTCAAATCTCCGTCTGATGGAGTCGCAATTCCGAAGTTTTTTTTTGCGTCCTCCGCATCGATCGTCCGCAGTCCGTTCAGAGCCAGACAGGCGTTGAACATCAGAGAAACCAGCCTGTGAGACAGCCGCCCAATTTCCGCTTCGTTAAAAACCAGATGGCCAGACCGAGGGTCAATTTCCGCAAACATCGGCTGGCCCGTTCCTGGATCAATCAAGCATCGGGAAATGAGCCATTCGCGAATGTTCCTCGGGTCCCCGAGCCGCGATTCATTAACCCCCAGCGCTGCACGCTGCGCGTCCGTCAGGTCGATGATTTCCCGCTGCGAAAGCAGCCATTCCCAGCCGTCGCGATCCCGGGCCGTCATTTCTTTCAACAGCACCTGGCCAAGCCCGGGAAGTTCAAGCCATTCCGACCGAAGCTCGAATTCATCAGGCAGCACGCCAGATACATCGCGTTTCCCCAGCTTTTTGTTTCCGCTAAACCACGACATATCATCTCCCATGAATTTGTAATTGAACGACTAAAGTGAATCGCTATTGTCGCGATCAGACAACAGATTCCTGCTTTGCCGCAGACTGGTCGCGTAGCCACGACATCACCTCCCCCCGATCGAACCGGACCACTTTCCCCATCTTGATGTGTGGCATGCCTTTCGCCCGCCACGTGGCAACGGTCACGTCGCTGGTCTGGAGCCACTTCAGCAATTGTTGTAGTGTGATCAGCTGCTCATCATTCGCCATCGCCATTCCCATTCAGTTATGCTTGGTTACTCGTTCCCATCCAATATTGTAATTGTCGACTTGAAAAACGAGACTCAAAAGCGACTTCGGAGAAATCGGATATTTCCCAAAGTTCAGGCCATGAAGCGAGATCTTCACCAGTTACCGCCAACAAAAAACGGCACGCCCCTGAAATACGGGAATGCACCGCATGGCGCTCCACCACAGCACGATCCGCCAAGATGCCTAGTCGAATTCGCCATAACTTCGAGTCCTGTATTGCCCACTTCTAACTCTTTGCTGAATTAAGAGTTACGATTACCTGCCCCGGCAGTGCAGCACGATACGTCTGCTCCCTGTTTTTTCATAAATGTCGCTGCGTGACGCGCCATGTCACCGCGATTTTACTTTTCGATGCCATGCTTGGCGGAATAGTGTACCTGTGGTTGAAGGTCAATTACGGCTAGCCCACATTTCTCACACAGTTACCAATACGGTAAATTTTGCCTCGAAAATGCCCACAAAACTAGCCGCGCCCGTCAGGAAGCGGGCCAGATGGGCGGTTCCTCAAGGAGCACTCCTGGGACACAACATCAATTCTGGCAATGCATTGCGATAAACCGGGCTCCAGTCTGGCCCGCTTCCTGACGGGCGCGGCTAGTTCGTCGAAGTCAGCAATCCTGTTCTATAGACCCGGGTGAGAAATCCGGGTTAAAGCCTTTGATGCCCGGAATTCGCTGTTATTGATCCGTGTGTTGCCCGCCGTGAGGAATTATTTCGCTGGCAGCGTGCCGGTAAACTGCATGGACCGGCTAATCCACCTCTGTAACTGATCGTTGTTCTCAAGCCCTTCCGGTGCAATCATGACCCAGCCGGTCATTGCACGGCCCGTAATATCGAACTCGCGGACATACGGCTGCTGCAACGCATGTGTGTACCGCGCAGGGCCGATTCGAGCGATGAGCGACTCTTGCCAGACGCCGACGCACATGTTTCCGTTCAGCAGGAAGCCAATCCCGCCGAACATTTTCTTCTCGACAACGTTGTTGTGGCGAGACACCAGTTGGCGGATGCGATCGGCAAGGGCCAGGCTGTAAGCCATTTGATGATCTCTCTGCTGGTCGAAACAGGGGCATTTGCTGTCGGGATGAAGGCCGGTGTACTCATGTTTGTTCTATCTCGAACAAGAGTTTCCATCAATGTGATTTTCCCTGGAAATGCTGTTGTCCGCGAGGAATTGCTGCCCGGTTTTCCTCCATCGAGAGGGCAGGCGGGTTCGCCAAAAATGGTGATTGCCCTTGGATTTCGCGTCAAATCATGCGGATATTTTGTTAAGATGCTTTCTGGCCTGCTGGCTGGCTGCAAACCTCTGCCTGAAATTTCCCGCCAGGCCCTCCCCTGGGTACCTTCCAACGTGATCAAGCCGGAAGATCGGAACATGCTCAAGAATTGTTCACAGCTCGCCGCGTACGGGTTCAAGTCGCTGGTGTTGACCTTATTGATCTGGTTCGGGGGGAACGGTCCCCAATCCGCGCTGGCTGCCGAAGGGATTGATTTCAACCAGGATGTCATCCCGATACTGTCGGACAATTGCTACGCCTGCCACGGTCAGGATTCTGCCCATCGGGAGGCGGACTTGAGATTGGATCAAGCGGCCGACGCCACTCGGGATCGCGCGGGGAAGCGAGCCATTGTGCCGGGGGATGCCGCCAGCAGTCTTGTCTGGCAGCGAATCAACAGCACGGATGCCGCCGAGATGATGCCGCCGCCCGACTCCTACAAGAAATTGACGGAGCGGCAAAAAGCGATCCTGCGGCAGTGGATCGAGCAGGGGGCCGTGTACAAGGAACATTGGTCGTTCGTGCCTCCGGTGCAGGTCGCGGTGCCGGATTCGCAATTGACGCATCCGATCGATGCGTTTCTGGAATCCAAACGTCAACAGCAATCGCTCCCCCGCGCGCCGCGGGCGGACCGTGGTACGCTGATTCGTCGCGTGTCGCTCGATTTGACCGGGCTGCCCCCCACCCGGGAAGCGGTACGTCAGTTCGTTGCGGACGAAAGTCCCGATGCCTACGAAAAACTGGTCGATCGTTTATTTGCGTCACCTGCCTATGGCGAACATATGGCGCGGCAGTGGCTTGATCTGGCACGATATGCCGACACGCATGGGTTGCATCTGGACAACATCCGTTCGATGTGGCCTTATCGCGATTGGGTGGTGGAGGCGTTCAACACGAATTTGCCGTTCGATGAATTCACTCGCTGGCAACTGGCGGGTGATGTGCTGCCCGATGCCACGCGGGCGCAGCGGATCGCCTCGGGGTTCAATCGCTGCAATGTCACCACCAGCGAAGGGGGGAGTATCAACGAGGAATGGGTCTATCGTTACGCGGTCGATCGCACGACAACCATGGCGGAAGTGTGGATGGGACTGACGGCGGGCTGCGCGGTATGCCACGATCACAAATACGATCCCCTTTCCACCCGCGAGTATTATTCGCTGTACGCGTTCTTTCACAGTGCAGCCGATCCTGCAATGGATGGCAACAAGCTCGATACCCCTCCCGTGCTGAAACTCTACAAACCCGAGGACGAAGCGACCATTGCCAGGTTGAAGGCCGAACTGGCCGACGTGGAAACCGTGTTGCGGGCATCCCTGGCCGGTCTGGACTACATCGATCCCGCCACGCGGGATCCCCGGCCCGAGCCTGAGGAGACGGAAACTGTCTGGTTCGAGGATGGGTTTCCTCCAGGAGTGGTCCCCCAGAATTCCGGAGGTCCACTGAAGTTGATAAATGCCGCGGCAGGCCCGGTCTTCAGTGGCGATAAATCGCTGCAGCGCACGGCAACGGGCCTCGCGCAGGATTTCTACAGTGGCGGGGCGGAGTTTTTCGTGCCCGCGGCGGGGAAGGTGATCGTGCATTGTTATCTCGAACCCGAGAATCCCCCCGAAGCGATCATGATTCAGTTTCATACCGATGGATGGAAGCACAGGGCGGTCTGGGGAGACGCGGAAAAAATCCCCTTTGGGAAAATCGATACGCCCGAAAAGGTGTTCCTGGGGGAACTGCCGGCCCCTGGTCAATGGGTTCGTCTGGAAGTGTCCGCGGACACGCTGGGACTGAAGGCCGGCCAGAAAGTGACGGGCTATGCCTTCACGCAGTTCGCGGGGACCGTCGCCTGGGATCGTCTGGCGGTGCTTTCCAGGGTCGATAAGGCGGGCAATGCGGAGTGGTCTTTTCAGGTTTGGCGGGAAAAGAATCAGGGAAAGCGCAACGACGCCTTGCCCGATCGCCTCCGCGACATCGTGCGCGGCAAACAGCCTGCCGACTGGAGCGCCGCGGAAGCCGAGGAAATTCGAAGTTTCTGGCTCGAGAATTTTTACCTCGGAATAGACGGAGGGATCCGGTCGAAAAAAGCCTTGAAAACTACGCTCAAGGCGGAAATCGAGAAGGTCGAGCAGAATGTTCCCTTGACGCTTGTGATGGCCGAGTTGCCCAAGCCGCGGGAAAGCTACGTCATGCTCCGCGGTGCCTACGATAAACCGGGCGAACGTGTCACGCGGGATGTCCCGAAATTCCTGCCCCCCCTGCCTGTGCAGGAGGAGGGACGGGAGTACAACCGGCTCGACCTGGCCAATTGGCTGGTCAGTGGTTCGCATCCGTTAACCAGTCGCGTGACGGTGAACCGCTTCTGGCAGCAACTGTTTGGCACGGGGTTGGTGAAAACGAGCGCCGATTTCGGCCTGCAAGGGGAGCCGCCTACGCATCCGGAGTTGCTCGACTGGCTGGCTGTCGAGTTTGTGAGGCAGGGCTGGGACATCAAACAATTCCTGAAACTTATGGTGACCAGCGAGGCGTACTGTCAGGATTCCACGTTTACCATGCCCGCCGCCGGCCGGGATCCGGAAAATCGCTACCTCACCCGGGGGCCGCGGTTGCGTCTGGATGCCGAAGTATTACGTGACCAGGCCTTGTTCCATGGGGGGCTGCTGTCGGAGAAACGGGGCGGCCCGGGCGTGTTTCCCTATCAGCCACCCAATATCTGGGAACCGGTGGCCTTCGGGGGGAGCAATACCCGTTTCTACAAACAAGGGACGGGAGAAGACCTGTACCGCCGCAGTCTCTACACATTTCTCAAGCGGACCGCGCCTCCCCCCTTCATGACAACGTTCGATGGGCCCAGTCGGGAGCAGAGTTGTTCCCGTCGCGAGCGGACGAATACCCCCTTGCAGGCGCTGCAGTTGATGAACGACGTCCAGTATTTCGAGGCGGCTCGCGGCTTCGCAGTACGTATGTTGCGGGAGGGGGGAGCCACCCCCGCTGAACGTCTTGCCTGGGGTTGGGAAGTAGCCACGGCACGCATCCCGGCTGCCGAGGAACTGGCCGTTGTGCAGCGGATGCAGGCGGAATTCCAGGCGCGATATCGGAATGATCTCGCCGCGGCGCGGGAAATGATTACCTTCGGCGAAAGCCGGCCCGATGAAAAACTCGATGTCGCGGAACTGGCGGCTTATACGCTGGTGGCGAATCTGTTGTTGAACCTCGATGAAACAATCAATAAGAACTGATGACGAAGTGGCGTCCCGCGTGTCCGCAAGGATCCGACGCGTGGATTGCCGGAAGTAAATGTTGTTCCCTCCGACCTGTTAGGATTTAAGTGAGTGAATCTCATGCACCCCATTCATGATACCCTGCTGAATTTGCAACGCAGACAATTTCTTGCTTCCAACGGGTTGAGTCTGGGAGGAGTGGCGTGCGCGCTGCTGGCGGGATCGCACACGACTACCAAAGCGTCGGATGCCAGTGGGCGTGTTCATCCGCCCCTGCCCGGCCTGCCCCACTTCGCGCCGCGTGCCAAGCGACTGATCTACCTGCACATGAACGGGGCGCCGTCGCAACTCGATCTGTTCGATTATAAACCGGGCCTGCAAGAGTATTACGATACGGAACTTCCCGATTCCGTGCGGAACGGCCAGCGAATTACGACCATGACCAGCGGCCAGGCACGCTTTCCCGTGGCTCCCAGCAAATTCGAATTTAAGCCGCGTGGCCAAAGTGGTCTCTGGATGAGCGAACTGGTTCCCTACATGCATGAAATCGCCGACGACATCACCATGATTAAATCGGTGCACACGGAAGCCATTAATCACGATCCCGCCTGTACTTTCGTCATGACGGGGAGCGAAGTGCCCGGCAAGCCCAGTCTGGGCTCCTGGCTCAGTTACGGACTGGGAAGTGAAAGCAACGATCTTCCCGCGTTTGTAGTGTTCACCCCCACATTTCCCGCTGGCAGTCAGGCCCAGGCATTGTTTACGCGGATGTGGAGCAGTGGGTTCCTTTCGACCTCACATAATGGCGTTGCGTTGCGGGGAACGGGAGATCCCGTGCTGTTTATACGCAATCCCCCGGGGGTGACGGCGAATGATCGGAGGAAAATGCTCGATGCGCTGGGCCAGTTGAACGCAAATACGCATGAGCGTCTGGGAGATCCCGAAACTCAAACGCGTATTGCCCAGTACGAAATGGCATTCCGGATGCAAACGAGCGTGCCCGACCTGACCGATTTGAAGGGGGAGTCGAAAGAGACTCTGGAAATGTACGGACCCAATGTCGAGAAAATGGGGACGTATGCCTCGAGTGCCATTCTGGCCCGGCGTCTGGTGGAGCGCGGAGTCCGTGTCGTCCAGATATTGCATCGTGGCTGGGACCAGCACAACAATCTGCCCAAGCTGATCAAGAATCAGTCGGAGGATGTCGATCAGCCCACCGCCGCCTTGATCAAGGATTTAAAGCAACGTGGTTTGCTGGAGGACACTCTGGTTGTGTTTGGCGGCGAATTCGGGAGAACCGTGTATTCGCAAGGGACACTGACCCGGGAAAATTATGGACGCGATCATCACCCCCGCAATTTTTGCATGTGGCTGGCGGGGGGCGGAGTGCGCCAGGGCCTCACCTACGGCGAAACCGACGACTTCAGCTACAACATCGTGGAAAATCCCGTGCACTTGAACGATTTGAATGCCACGATTCTGCATTGCATGGGAATCGACGACCGCCGCTTGAGTTTTCGGTTTCAAGGGCTCGATCAGCGTTTGACGGGCGTCGAGGCGCCCCGTGTGGTCAAGGAAATTCTCCTGTGAACCCGCCTCCCGCATGAATTGGCAGACTGCTAACGCGGCTGAAGAGGCGCTTCGATCCGGACCTTGTCCTGCCCGATCAGTGAGACAAGATCGGGGAGATCGTAAACGGCCAAAACGCCATGCACGGTTTCCGTAAGATGAGCATGACCCAGCGGGGCAGCCATGAGTTGCTGCCACGAGGCCAGAGAGTGATGCAGCGTCAGCGACGAGACAGCCTCGCTCGCGAAGACAACGGCATGCAAGGCTGGCGGGCCCGCGCTGCCGGTCGCGATCACATGCAGTTTCCTCGCGGTGCCCGGGGCGTTCTCCGCTTCGAGATGTTGAATCAAGGACAGTATCGCCTCGGCTCGCAGTCCTACCAGCGAACGCCCCAGCAGGTAAGACAGCCAAAACGATTCACCATCGGGGCCGAACAGCGCGTCTGCCCAATAGCGGCGGGCGGGGTTGCGTCCGGTGGCATCCGCTGTCTCGCCGATGCCAGGCAAATCCAACGCAAGCACTACGTGCCCCTGCCGCAGCAACGGAATGATTTTTCCGTCTGGTTGCAACTCCGTGCTCTTGCCTGAACCCGAAATCAACAGGGTTGTTTCTCCATTGGGTGCTGCAGGGTGAAATCGTAACGTCGGCAGAGGACCCCGTCCCTCCGCCTGGTAGACAAGTTTTTCTACGCGATATCCTTGCCATTGGCTTTCACCAAGTACCCGTGCCGTAATTTCGGGCAACTGGTCGATGGCGCACATGCCCGCTGTCTGGCAAATTTGCTCCCGTGTCACCCGAGCGACTTCACTCTGGCTGGCATGCCGACCGGAAATCATTTTGGCCGCCAGCTCGCGATTCAGGTCAAATACCGTTCGTTCGTTTGGCAGGAAGGCGACCTGGCCCCGCGGAGTACACTGCAACTCGGCGGGGTCGTGAATGGGAAAATCGGGTTCGATGATGGGTTCGTGGCGATCGAGCAGCCAGCGACTCATCCAGCGTACGGCACCCACGCGCAATTGCGTGGTGAAGCCATGGGGAGCATCTGCTTCCACGATGTCGACACGTTCTGGCAGATCGAGCCGCGCATAGGCTCGTTTGGACTCGCGCAAAATATCCCAGGTTCCGGTGATATCAAACGTGGCATCGCGGGTACCCGCCAGCAGAACCGTCGGCCGGGGAGCGCGCATGAGGACATAATCTGCTTCGTCCATGCCGAATCGTATCTGGCCATGGATATTCTGCTCCGCGTCTTGCGGGCCATTGGTTTCGAGCAGACGTCGAAAGGTCGTCATGTAACACCCCGGTGCCGCGCAGTAGATCCGTTCATCGAGCGCCATCAGATAGGCCGTTAAGGTGCCCCCTCCCGAATTTCCCGTGCAACCGATGCGGTCCGCCAGGATATCCGGGCGACTGACGAGATAATCCACGCACCGCATGCCATCGAAGATCCGGTAGGTCGCCGTGTTGCGTCCCACCAGAATCGAGCCGATCCCGATCAGGGTATGCTCCTCGACGGGATTGAAGCGAGGCTGCCCCGGAATGTTTTCCAGTTGCCGCAGACTGTTCGGATTGACTTGATACTCGGCGGACAACGGTGTCCCATCCGCCGCGAATGCCTGGTATCGTTCGCCCTGGCCGATGGGATCGTAACAGAAAGCGGCAATTCCGTTCCGAGCCATCAGAATACTGACGCGCTGATACCCCTCCGCCGCCTTTCCGTTGTAGCTGTGCCCACAAGGAATCAGTACGGCGGGATGCGGACCTGCCGTGGCGGGGAGATACAGGTTTCCCGTCACATGGTGGCCAGGCTGACTTTCAAACAGGATCTTCTCGATGCGATACCCGTCCGCCTGGACGATTCCCACAACCTGGGCATTTAGCGGAGTGCTGTCGGGCCATCTGCCGAGTTGAGTCTGGAAGAATTCGCGGCGTTGCTGGTTCCAGACATGCAGATCCTCTGCCGTACGGATGCCCTCGTAGGCTCGTTCTCGCTGGTCGAGCGCCGCCAGGCACTCCTTCAATAATACCCCACGCAGGGAGTGTTCCTGCCGCGCTTCGGGTGTCCGATTCGACCAGACGAAAAGATCGTCGGCAAGCAGGGAGGTGGCAGACAGACCGCCGTACGGCAACAGCAACAACACCATGAATCGCAGCATGTGAAAATCCCTTGCAAGCCAGGCATGAATCGGGTTGGTGACGGAAGACATAATTGCCGGTACAATTTCACGCGAATTCTCAGACACTGTTCAGCACGCCGCATGACAGGGCATCACTCTGCCCGCGTTGCCGCATGCTCGGCGATTTTTGCCGCTGCCAACTCTCGCGGATGTGGTTGGACTGCCCGTCCCGGAAGTGAAGTCAGGACCACGCAAATGGTTTCCGTCGCCGGATCGGCCCAGCATAGAGTACCCGTGGATCCCGTGTGCCCGAACGTCCGTTCCGAACAGCCGGGGCTCCCAGCCAGTTTGCCGACATTAAAACCCAGTCCGCGGGGGGTGAGTCCACTCGGGTTGTGATTGCGGGTCATCAGGCGTGCTGTCTCGGGTTTGACGGCCTGACCCTGGCAGGACAGAAATTCGTGCAGGAATCTCGCGACGTCGGGAGCGGAAGCATGCACGCCTCCCCAGGTTGCGCCAAGTCCACGCCAGTAGGGGCTGTTCCAGTCCCAGTTTTTCGCGCCGGGGTCTCCCGCGCCAGATTCCACGGCGGCGCGCTCGGTCTGGACTGGGGTTAATTGCTCCAGTTGGAAATGCCCCCTTCCTGCCGCTGAATGTTTCATGCCCAGGGGTTGTAGCACCGTGCGATCCACGAGTTCGAGAATCGGCACGCCACTGATGCGTTCCGCAATGTGGGTTGCCAACAGAATAGCCATGCTGGAATACTGGTAACGCGTGCCAGGGGCAAACAGCAGAGGCGTGCGGAGGGCCTGTTTCACAAACTCCGACTGAGGAGCGTGAGCCGCCCGCAGTGCGTTGTTGTTGGGAAGTTGATCCGGCAGTCCGGAGACGTGAGTCAATAACTGCAGAATCGTGATGTCGTCGCGCCCGCTTCCCGTGAATTCCGGAAGATACCTGCGGGCACGATCCGTGAGTTGAAATTCCCCTTGATCATACAATCTCATCAGCGCGGTAACACAAATCGGTTTGGAAATGGAACCGAGCAGAAACATTGCGTCCTTCGATTGCGATTGACCAAAATGTCGGCTGGCATGGATATCCTTCCGCTGGACATGCAACACGGCGGCATGCACCTGGCCGCTTTCGGTCGCCCGTTGCAGAATCTGGGCTGCCCCCTCGAAGCCCTTGTCATCCCAAGCGGCCAGCAAGGGAGTCCCCAGCGTGGCCACCAGCCCCGTTTGCAGAAACAGGCGTCGTCGCATGGATGCATTCTCCGTGAATAAACGAGGGGCGGCTAGTGTCGAATCGCGATTAAGGCGATGCGTATCCCGCTGCGTGGGCAAAATGATCTCACGCGCAATCTACTCGATTTACCCCATTCTCTCAAGCCGCGTGGCACGGTGCGGGAGTTTTACGAGGCTTGCTCCCACGCGGCCAGATGGAATTATCCGTTTCTCACAAGCCCGATCCCGGCAATCACATGTCTACAACAGTGGAGCTAGTCGCGGTGGATTCCATTGCGGTGCCGCTGGGCTACGCTGAGTGCCATCCGGGAGATCCGCTAATTCATGCCATCCGGTTGAAATTCCTCGATGCGTTGCAGATAGTCCGCGTATTCCTGGGATTCGCGTGAGGAGTAGTTGAGGTTCTTCAGCAGTCCCGTAAGCCGGGTGAAATAGATCCGTGCCTGATCCTTGTCGGTGAACAGATAGTCGCGACTGATGTACCGCCAGATCAACTGCAGCGTCTCCTGCTGGCGTTCGAGCGAAACGGAAACATCGACGGGATCGAAGGCATCTTGCTGCAGGTAAGCTGCGTCGAGCAGCAGCGATTTCTGATAGGTTATGAAATCCTCGAGGGAGACTCCTTCCTCGCCCGTCACCAGCATCATCTGGTGGATGGCGTTCCCCTCGTGCAACAAGCCGGCCAGCGTCTCCACCTGGTCCGTCCAGCCGGGCTGAAGCGCGCGGTCGAAATAACTCCGCAGTTGCTCCCGGTAGCGCGACCAGGAGATGAGGGGATCGATGGCGGGATAAGATCGCTTGTAGGCACGGGCATACGACAGTCCCAGAAATGCCTTGACCGTTCCCAGGGTCGATTGCGTCACGGGTTCCTCGAAATTTCCTCCGGCGGGCGAGACCGTGCCGATCATCGTCAGGCTGCCCGTGGTGCCGTCCCGCATAGTCAGTTGTCCTGCTCGTTCATACAGGCTTTTGATGGCGGAATCGAGATAGGCCGGAAAGGCTTCCTCTCCGGGAATTTCTTCGAGACGTCCCGATGTTTCCCGCAGCGCCTGCGCCCAGCGCGAGGTGGAATCGGCCAGCAGCAGAACGTTGTGTCCCATCTGCCGATAGTATTCTCCCAGCGTCAACCCCGTGTAGATCGAGGCCTCGCGGGCGGCAACCGGCATCGAAGACGTGTTGCAGACGATAATCGTACGGTCCATCAGCGAGCCTCCTCCCCGTGGATCCCGTGCCTGGGAAAACTCGTTGATGGCATCCACTACTTCGCTGGCCCGTTCGCCGCAGGCCACCACGATGACCACGTCGACATCCGAATGCCTAGCGATCAACGTCTGCAGCACCGTCTTACCCGCGCCAAAGGGTCCGGGAATACAGGCCGTCCCCCCCCGCGCAATCGGGAAAAACGTGTCGATGATCCGAATGGTGGTCACCAGCAGGTCTTCGGGATACTCGCGTGTTGCCAGTTGCCAGCGCAGCAGGTCGGCAGGCAAGGGGATCCGGACCGGCCATTGCTGCTTCATGGTCAGCAGTCGGTCCCCGCGCGAGTCGCGTACCCGGGCAATCGGTTCGTCCACCGTGAAACTGCCTCCCTGGATCCAGGTCAATTCGAGTGGTTCGGAGCAATCGAAGGGAACCATGATTTTGTGCTCCAGCCCCCGCTCCTGCACCGTTCCCAGGACATCTCCCGCACGGAGGCGGTCTCCCGTGCGGCGCATGGGCACGAACGACCATTTGTGCTGTCTGTCGAGGGCATCGACGTATCGTCCGCGGCGCAGAAACATGCCGTCACGCAGTGCCAGGGTTTCCAGCGGATTCTGGAGGCCATCGAATACGGCTCCCAGCAATCCCGGTCCCAGTTCCGCGGAAAGCAGGTGATGTGTCAGTTCGACACGATCGCCGACCTTCACGCCTTGTGTGTCCTCGAAGACCTGCAGGTCGGCTTCCTGCCCGTAGATGCGCAACACTTCCGACTTCAGCCGTTCGTCGCCGACACATACATAGGCCACTTCATTTTTAATGATGTGGCCGTCGGGAACGGTGATCGAAACAATATTGCCATTCACCGCCGTAATTCGCGAGTCATTGGGGGAATCGGGCATGCTCGCCGAGCGCCTCCGTGAGTAGGGATTCAAAATGCTGGCGTCCCAGCGATTCGTTCAGCCGGGTCCAGCGATCGACGATTTCCCAGCGGGCCAGATACAACAAGATCGTCTCGAAGGAAAAGTAATACCGATCGGCCAGCCGGGTCCACTGATTCCAGATGGCCAGCAGGAGTTGGCGTTCCGTCTGCAAGGGTTGATGGGCTTCCATGTAGCCGCGCACGAGGGGGATCCAGGGATGCTGCCGCGCCAGGCGAAAGTCGGGGTGCTCCCAATTCTCCCGTATCGCTTGCACCCATTGTCCCACTCCGCTGGGAGGGTCCATTCCCAGGCGTCGCCGCCGCAAGCCACAGGTAATCGTGCGCACGTCCATGCGATAGACGATGATCTTCCGGGCCAGTACGTTGCGAACCCGTTGCATTAACTGTTCATATTCCTGCAGAACTTCCGTATCGGTCCGATCGGGGTGTTGCCGATCCCACAGCAGAAATTCCTGCATCTGCTGGACGGTTGTGGTATCTTCCTCGTTCAGCATCTCCAGTCTTTGTTGCAGTCGCAAGCGAGAGATTGGCACCTGCTCGACCTCGAACGTGCGCGGCATCCGCGGCAGGCTCGCGACCAGCATGTAATAATTCGTGGCTGTTGGCATGGCGTGCATCCCCTGGCTGGGTTACTGGATGATGCCTTCCATCATCGCGCGAAATCGGGGCAGCAGATGCCGCAACAGCAGATCGGCGACGGCGGCATCCGTCAGGTCGATCTCCAGATCATCCCCTTGAAGCCGAATGCGAATGCCGGCGGACGGATCTTCCCTTTCCCCAATTTCAATTCCTTCTCGCAGGACGTCCTTGGTCAACGAGACCACGAAGTGACTGAGCGTCCCTTCCTTTACTTCCTCGGGAGCACGCCGCAACTGTTCCAGTCCCACGACATCCCTGGGCAGCAGAATCCGCGCGGGCTGATCGGCGGGGGGCGCTGCCCGCCCGCCGACTTCGAGGATCAGCTGCCGCAATATGTTCTCGTCCTTCAATTCGCGCGTGACCAAATGCCGGACTCGATCGGCAAAGCGTTCCACCAGTTCGGACTTCAGCCGCAGAATGGCATCGCGCACGGCCAGACGGACAGCATCTTCTCCGGCCTTCTGAAGTTGTTGCGATTCCAGGCGTGCTTGCCGCAGGATTTCGTCGGCTTCGCGTCGGGCTTCGTCCAGGCGTTGTTCGGCTCGGCGGCGCGCCTGCGCAAAAAGTTCGTCGGCACGGCTCTGGCCTTCGGCCACGCCTTGCTCGCGGAGCCGTTGAATGAGTTCTTCCACGCCAGAGGATTCTTTGGGCTTGTTCATGGGATGAGACTCGTCGCGGAGGGCTGGATTCTGCCGGTGGCCATTACCCGGCCAATGTACCTGGAATTCCGCCGCTGATGATTAGACCGAAGATGAAAGCAAACACGGCAAAGCCTTCCACAATCGCAGCGGGCGCGATGGCCAGCCCGAAAACCTCGGGTTTTGACTTGGAGGCATTGATGGCGGACGCGACACACGATCCCTGCAGCACGGCACTGCAGAGCAAGGCCAAGCCCACCAGCACCCCCAGGGCAAACAGACCGGGAGACGCTTCCACCGAGACCTGGCGATTCAACTGCATGGTGACCACGATGCCATAAATCGTTTGCGAGGAAGGCAAGGCCGAGGCTCCCACCAGACGGCCATAACCGCTTTCGACATCGAGCAAGGCTCCACAGGCGGCCTGTCCCGCCCGCGCGCATCCCACGATACTGCCGATCGCACCCAATGCCGTGGGCAGGAAGATACCGGCCCATCCCAGTCCCAGTATGAGAAAATTTTCCACGCTCATTTCGCTTTTCTGCAGAACGGTTGAAATGGATATCCTTCCTCGGGAAGTCCCCACCCGAAGAACTCGATGCAATTAAGCCGCAACCCATGTACCACGCCACTCATGACGCCCAGGGAAAGGTTCAATCCATGGCCAAACAACACAACCAGCACCGCCAACAGACCACCGGTTCCCGCATGACTGCCGGCCTTGGCCGTCAATTCGTTGAAGGCTGCCGCAAGTTGGGCAGTCGCCAATCCCAGGGCAAATAACCGAAGATAACTTAAAACGTCGCCAAATGCGCGGGACACGTTTACAAGTGCTTTCAAACCTTCCAGCAACCGCCAAAAATGCGCGCTGGGACGCCATGTCCAGAGTGAACGCGAACTGCTGAACAGCACCACGGAAATCGTACCTCCCCACAGCATCCCCATGCCAGACTGGATCAAGAATCCGTTCTCGGGTAGTGACGTTTTGCCGAGACCGAACGCAAGCCCCCCCAACAACACGGCTGCCCAACCCAGCGAGGCCAGCATCATAACCGACCACCGCAACTGCCAGGCGACCGCCAGATTCGCCAATACGAGATGCAGAACCCCCACCATAATGGAAATCCGCATCATCAAGTCCGTATCCGTGGCATCAATCACCATCAGGCTCTCGGGCCACGTTCCCGCAGCGGGGAGACGTCCGAAGTAACTGCCTATCAGCACTCCATACAGTAGCGACATCAGCACCATGGAAACGGCCAGCTTGCGGATGCGCTGACCTGCCGCGGATACTCCCAGCCGGCCCCAGGCCAACAACAGCAGCACCCCCAGCAACAGGGCATAGCCCGCATCGGCCATTATCATGGCGAAGAAGAGGCTGAACGAGAAAAACACGATGCTCGAAGGATCCCAGGCATTGTAGGCGGGAATCGTGAAAAAGGTCACGGCATCCTGGCCACCCGAGGTGAGCGGAGGGTTCTCCAGAAGCGTGGGAGGCTTGTCGTGCTTATCGGGCCGCGCCAGCATCAATGCCAGATCATGTTGCTGTGCAAAGGAACGCATCTGCTGTTCCGCGCGGACGGGAACCCAGCCTTGAACCGCAAATAGGGAACGGTCTCCCAGAGACCGGCGGACTGCAATCTGCCAGGCAGTCTGATCGTCGGCCTGGGCAATGGAACTTTTCAATAGCTGGATCCAGCGGGTCAAGGCAACGCGCTGCCAATGCAGTTCATCCAGTTCGCTATCGACGTGCTCGAGTTCGCGACGAAGATCGGCGAGTGGTCGGTGATCCAGATCCACCCGCGAAATCGGCATCCCCTGAGGCTCGGCGACGCTCACGACCACCAGATAGACATTCTGATGATCGCGCGAAACAACCTGCCAGATTTCGTCGCGAGCGGCGATTTCACGCAGACGATGCGAGGGAAGCACGTAAAACCACAACCGCCAGTCCAGCAATTCGCTGGGCAGGGGGTACTGAAAATTTCCCCAAGGCTCCAGTCCCTTGATGGCTGCTGCAAGTTCGTCTCGCTGCTGCATGAGTTGTTCTTGCCGACGTTCAATGCACAGCGTCTCCTGAACCACTTCCGTGAGCCGAAATTCGCTTCGATCCCGCATGGGACGCCGACGCACGGGACAACTTCGCAGATATTTTAATGCCTGGTGAGTTTCACTCGAGACATTTGACTTGGGCAAGGGTTCGCTGGCCTGTTCGCTGATGTCGACCAGGTGCAGGCAGCCCAGATCCTGCAGGCCATCCAGTACCCGGTCCCGCTGGTTGGCCGTGCCGCACAACGTCACTTTGGAAAGTCGCACAATCGCCATTAAAAATACCTTCTGCTTGACTCGTCACTGCGCCGCTTGGCCTTAGCGATTTTCGAGCGGACCACCGCTGCGCGTTCGGCATCCGCCAAAAGAACGCGAATACGCTGAATGTTCTCCCGTGTCTGGGGAACAAGGACCTGCTCGAACAGATTCACCCGCTGGGTAATACGTCGCAGAGCCGCTTTCAACCGTAGTACCCGCTCCTCTTCGATGTTCTGGCGAATTCTCAGCCTGCCAAGCCGCTGCAACAGTTCGACCACCAGATCCACCCAGAACGGTTTTGCCAGCATGGAATATTCAGTAACCTGAAATTGAACCTCGGTCAACACCGGCAAATAGGCGCCGAGCACATTTTCCTGTGTTACCCCTACCGAGACAACCCGGACCAGTCCCGCTAAATCCTGCTCACTGGCGCCCAGTAATGCGAACAGCCCGCGATGCGACTCGTACACATCTCGGGTTTCCTGCTCCGTCAATGTCAGTTGACCACAGGCGCGCTGATACTCCGCAATCAATTGCTGGCGTTTCATCTCCAGCGAAGGCAGGAAACGCAGGTACATTTCCAGTTGATCCCTCTGCTGTTTCAGCGACGTTTTGTTGATGGCGACCGTCAAGACGGGACCTCTTCCGTTAGAGGGGAGACAACGGTTTCCTTGTTAATGAAGTACTTATCCACCAGGGACTGCTTCATCAGCAGTTCATCGGCTTCGAAGCATTCTCGCAACGTTTTCCAGCAAAGATCCAGGGCATCGTCCAGTGACAGCGAGACGCGAATATCCATGAATCGCTCGACAAACAGCTTACCGAATTTCAGCAGCTTGTTGTCGAACGGAGAGAGCTCGAAAGCCATGGCCTGCTTTTTCTCGGCCTCCTTGGCCCCCGAATACAAACGAATCATCGTGTTCATCACCTGGGAATGATCTTCTCGCGTCACGTGGCCGATGACTTGCTGCTTCAGCCGGGACAAGGAGCCAAACGGATCGATCATGCCATTGTGAAGATACAACTGCCCTTCGGTAATGTATCCCGTGTTGTCCGGCACGGGGTGGGTGACGTCGTCGCCGGGCATCGTGGTCACGGTGAGGATCGTCACCGAACCGGCCCCTTTGAAGTCGCAGGCCCGTTCATAGCGCTGGGCCAGTTGTGTGTACAGATCCCCCATGTAGCCGCGATTTGAGGGAACATGTTCCATGGCGATGCCGATTTCCTTAAGCGCATCCGCATAGGCCGTCATGTCGGTCAGCAGCACCAGCACGCGTTTGCCTTCTTCGACGGCAAACCGCTCTGCAACCTTCAGGGCCATGTCGGGAACCAGCAGCCGCTCGACGATCGGGTCCGAAGCCTGGTTCACGAACATCACCGTCCGGCCCATGGATCCTTCATTTTCAAAGGTCGAGCGGAAAAAGTAATAGTCGTCGAAGATCAGCCCCAAACCCCCAAAGACAATAATATCCGCGTCTGCCTGGATACCAATCCGCGCCAACAACCGATTGTAGGGTTCCCCGGCAATCGAAAAGATCGGAATCTTCTGGCTCTCCACCAGGCAGTTGAACAGGTCAATCATCGGGACCCGGGTGTGGATCATCTTTTTGGGAACGACGCGCATCTTGGGGTTGACCGATGGCCCGCCAATCGGAATGACCGGCTCGTTATTGAGATTCGGCCCTCCATCCATGGGCACGCCGGAACCACGAAAGACACGACCCAAAATGCTGGGCGAATATGTCACTTGCATGGGATGCCCGAGAAACCGGACCTTTGCCCGCGTCGAAAGCCCCTTCCCCCCGCTGAACACCTGTAGCGAAACGACATCCCCTTCCAGCTCGATCACTTGTCCCAGGGAGGTCCGGCCATCCCAGTTTTCTATGACAGCCAGGTCTCCAAAGCCGATGCCACTGGCACGCACCTTCAGAATATCGCCAACGATTGCCAGCACGTGTGTGTGTCGCACCAGGTCAGGAAGCATATGCGGTTACCCATCCGAACTAACACGAACTCGCTTGGCCATTCCTCGCGCCTCTCCGGGAAACAGCCCGAACTTGGCACGATTACCCGCGGAAACTCTATTGTCTACTACAGAAAAGCGACGTTGTCCAGCATAAACCCGGGACTGGTACACAACCCGGACCATGCCCAGGGATAACCCAGTTGGCGGATCTTCTCTTCCGTTCCCTGCTCTCGGCAGACTGCCGGAGCATTCGAGGCTCAACTCCCAGGCAGCATGCCCTGCATTGTCGCGGAATAATTCATTCGCATACACTGGGGCATCCGGATGCGATCTCCACGGGTCCCTTGCATAGTGCGAGTCTCCCTGGGGACGCAGTCTCTGAAATGCAGGACTCACATGAAACATGCCCGGTGGGCTGTCGGCTCGTGCCTTGTCTCGTTCTGCCTGGGCGCCTGGTCCCATGCCGAGGATCTGCAACAGCCCAGACGGTTGCGATCGGACCCTCCCGTCATTGAATCGTCCTGGGACGATCTCCTGGAGGGGGTACACTCCGCGGACGACTGGAACCGGCATCGTCAAACGCTGCGACAACGATATCTGGAGTTGATTCGCGACGAACACAAGCCCGAGAAACCCCCTTTGGAGTTACGGATCCACGAAGATGTGGAAATCGAGGGGGCGTATCGTCGGCTCTACATCAGCTATCAGGTCGAGGCCGATGAGCGGGCGCATGCCTATCTGGGCATCCCCCTGGGATTGACCGAACCTCTCCCCGCAATTGTGGCGTTGCATGGAACCACGGCCCAGGGGACCAGGCAAACCGTCGGACTCGAAGGAAACCCCGACAAAGCCTATCTCGATCATCTCTGCCGTAGAGGGTACGTGGTCATTGCCCCGGAACATTTCGTCTCGGGCGAACGCATTCCGCCCGAGGGACCCTACGAGACGGCCCGCTTTCATGCCCGGCATCCGGAATGGACAGCCGCCGGGAAGTTCACTTACGAACACAGCATTGCCGTCGATGTGCTGGAAACGCGTCCCGAGGTGAACCGCCACCGTATCGGCGCGATGGGCCACTCCCTGGGGGGACATGGCTGCTGGCTGCTCGCCGCCTACGACGAACGAATTCAGGCTGCCGTCTGTAACTGCGGCGGTTCGTTCTTTCGGCATAATCCCAATGTGGAGGCCTGGTCGCGAGACCGCTGGTACGTGTACTTCAAACCGATGCGCGAAAAACTGCTTCAGGGAGAACTGCCCCCCATCGATGTGCACGAGATCATCGCCCTGATCGCGCCACGCGCGTTTCTGGATGTCTCTGCCTTGAACGACGGCGTCCCCCTGACGCAGCGACAACGTGTCTTGATGCTGTTGAAAATCGCGGATGTCTACCAGTTGATTGGCAAGCCCGAAAACCTTGCCTTTTATGTGCATGGTCGCGGACATGCCGTACCGCACGATTCACGCGAGTTGATTTACGGTTTTCTCGATTCCCACCTGAAACCAGCCGAGGCGACTCAAACCCGGCTGGTAAAATAATCCAGCGTTGCCGCAAATTAGTACTATCGATTTCTAACCAGGGTCTGATCTTCAATGAATGTTCCAGGGCTTCGTTTACGTTACGGGTTGATCGCGCTGTTGCCACTGCTGACGATCATGCTGCTGCCGTTGATGAGTCCCCTCCGTGCGGGAGAATCCGATCTGCCCAACCAGTTCCTGCGCAATGGCATCACCGCGCATCGGGGAAACTCCAGCGAGTTTCCCGAAAACACGCTGCCGGCCTTCGCCAGTGGCATCGCCGTGGGGGCCGATTGGATTGAGTTGGATCTCTTCCTGACCCGGGATGGGAAACTGGTTGTCACGCATGACCGTACCACGGGACGCGTGGGAGACCGTAACCTCGACGTCACACAATCTACCTACGCCGAATTACTCGCGGTGGACGTGGCGACCGGGTTCCGGCTCGCGACGGGCAAAACGATCGAATCCTGTCCGCCGCAAAAGATGCCCTTGCTGGAAGAGGTGTTGCGCCTGGTCATGCAACAGCAGCAGACACGTGTCTCCATTCAACCCAAGATGGACTGTGTATCCGCGGCCGTGGCGCTGGTGAAATCCCTGAAGGCCGAACGCTGGGTCGGCTTCAACGATGGCAATCTCGAACTGATGGTTCAGGTCAAGCAACTGGCCCCAGAAATCCCCGTCTTCTGGGATCGTGGGGGCCAGACCGATCTCGTGCAGGACCTGCGTATTGCACGGGAGCAGGGCTTTGAAAGCCTCGTATTGCATTACAGTGGCATCACGCCAGAAAAAGTACGGGCCATCAAGTCCGCCGGATTCGAAGTCGGTGCCTGGACGGTCAACGATCTGGCCCTCTTCGAAAAGCTGCATCGGGAGGGAGTGCAACGGTTCTACACCGACACCCCGCGGCAGTTCCTGGAAAAACAGGCAACCTTCCCGGTTCCGCGATAACCGCTCCAATGAATATCATCTTGACGAGACGGATCTTGAAACCTGCCATCCATCCGGCACGAGGGGACAAGGCTCTGTTCGTTTCTCGCGAATTCTTCCGTTACTTGGCGATGCAAAACAAATGTTTCTGGCCGCGAATAAACAATTGCTTGTCCACCGGAACGGGAGTGGCATCGACGGTTTCGCCGACCGAATTCGTGGCGACGATTTTCAGCTCCGGGGCATCTTCGATCACGACGGTGGTCCCGTCTCGATCGGTCAGATAGACATGTCCTCCCGCGGCAATCGGGGAGGCATAAATCGAACTTAGGCCGATGCGTTGCGTCGCATAGTAGGGTTCGCCGGTCGTGGCATTGACGCAGGTGAGCAACCCTGTCTTTTCCTTGTAGTAATAGAGGCGATCCTGGGACAGCAGCAGCGAAGCAATATCCGGCGTATCTTTTTGCTTGGTCCAGAGAACATTCGTGGTCCCTGCGATATCGCCCGTCCCATCCGGCAGGAACGCACCCAGAAACGAGCCGCGGAAACCGCTCCCGATGTACACGATTCCCTCGGCGTGAACTGGAGATGCTACGGGGCGTTGCGTTTGCCCGCCACAGCGCCAAAGCTCCGTTCCGGTCTGCAAATCATAGGCCCGGGCATAGTTTTGCCCATTCATGATAATCTGCCGCCGCCCCTTGTGTTCGATCACCAGAGGCGTTGCCCAGCAGGTCGGTTCATCCCGGCTCGTTTGCCAAAGGATATCGCCGGTCTGCTTGTCGAGGGCGTACAAATACGATTGTCCCTCATGATCCCAGGGGACAATCAACTTGTCGCCTGCCAGCGTGGGTGAACTCCCTTCCCCGAACATATTTCGTGTTTGCATCTGCCCCAGTGATTTTTTCCATTTCAGCTCTCCCTCCATCGAGTAACAATAGATTCCCCGAGAACCGAACGACACATATATCTGCTTGCCGTCCGTGCAGGGGGAAGCCGAGGCAAAACCGTTGGTCTGATGCGTTTGTTCGTGCGGCCGGGCTTCAATGGCCGTCTGCTCCCACACCAGCGCGCCGCTGTTGCGGTCATAACACGACACCAGAAAACGCATGCGGGGCAACTCCGGGCTCCCCTCTTCCAGGGATTTGCCACAGGTAACATAGACTCGATCCTGCCAGACGATGGGCGTACTCGAGCCAAGTCCGGGCAAGACGACTTTCCATTTGACATTTTTCGTGTCGGACCACTCCGTCAAGGGAGTCGCGGTGGTGGAGACCCCATTGCCAGATTCGCCTCTCCAGTGAGGCCAGTTATCTGCCTGTACCGATCCCCCACTCGAAAACGCGAACACGATGAACATCACACATGCAAATTGGAATCCTGTACGCATTTCCTGCTTCCGTTATCCTGGTAAGTTTTAATTTTGGAGGGGTGACCGCGTATCTCATGATAGAATCGCGACCTCGATATTGCCACCAGATACTCCGCCGAGGCCCCTGTCAGTACACGATTCCTGCCGCGCGCCCCAAACTCGGGCGGATGTGGGTGTTACCTGGATTCCCACAACGGAAATTATTCAAACGTATTCGTGCCCGGCCCCACGCCCACTGCCGTGGCCGGACGATGTTCGGAGTCAACTCTTCGGGCCGAGCTTAACAGGCCGTTGCGCCGAGAATCCAGGGTTGACTTGCGCTGGTTAATCTCGTTTTTCTCCTTGGTCAGCATGTCCAGGCGTTTCCCCATGGCCTCGTTCGCGACATCGAGTCGTGCTCTCCATTCCATGAGCCGTTTGTACTCCGCGGGAGAGCGTTGATGGGGAGGAAGTGCCCGATACGCCGCTCCCGCTTCATTGTAACGGTCAATGTCCGCTCTGCCTGCTGCCTGGTCCTGCTTCACGTCCGTAACCTTCTGGATGTACGCTTTGGCCTGACGATTATGATTGGCCACCTCCTGATTATACGCGGCAAGTTCGGCGAGAAACTTGTCCTTATCCTCCTGCGTGGGAGGGGGATAGTCCAATCCGGACCGGGTTTCTGGCGTGAGGCGTGAAAACAGCGGAGTATCGAGGCCCAGTTCCCTGCCGATTTGCCCCGCGGTAATGCTGGGGTTTTGCGAGGCCGCTTCCACGTATGACATCAGCTTTTCGAATTTGTCCTTTTTGGGAATCTCCGCCTGCCGCAGATTTTTTTCATCCCAGCGAATGAAACATGGCTTGGGTTCACCCGAGGCAAAAGTTCCCGGGGGAAAGTTAAGATTCACCCATTCCTTCTTGTCCGGGTCGTAGGCCAGTGCAAGGTTCGTTTTATTCGGAAAATTGGGATCTCCGACCGAGAAAATGATTTTGTCATTGGATTTTGTGGCATCCCACACAACCACCGCGTGCCGATTCCCATCGGGCATATCCAATCCTAGTACCTGAGGTTTCCCTGTCCGATTGAGATCGGCAAATAGCAGATCGGCAAGACGTTCCCCTCCCTGAGGTGCAGTCGTGGCCGTCTCGTAACTTTGGTTGTGCGCAAAGCGATTGATCTGTTTCAGGAACTCGTCACCCTGGGGACGGGTTTGCTTGATTCGTTCTCCGACATCGGCCAGACGGTCCACCTGGCCTGGGTTTTTCGAATACGTTTCCCAGTGTGTAATAGACGACTCCACCGTTCCCAGGCAGGTTCCCCGCCAGCCGTTTTCGGAAACACCCACATTCGGTACTTGCAGAAAGTCCCTGTCGGGACGAAATGTGGTGAGCGGTTTGTGATCGCCCGGAGGTTCCGCCCACCCTGCCATCGGGACGACGATCAGGAAACCCAGAACCAGGCACACGCACCAAGAATTGTTGTTCATTGCGGATCTCCTTTTCAAGCCGGAAGAGTAATCCGACATTTCCTTGTCGCTCAATTTCATGCCATGGGGACCGTTGTAACGCTCAATTCCTATACTCTCCATTGTATCCTACCCCGAACGGATTTGCTTGTTCCATCAGGAATGGACGCCCATTTCTGAATTGGTTCCGGTAATAGACCGAACTGGTGTTTCGTTGTCAGCCAGCCTGCACCGGAGAATTGCGATTATTCACGACTGGAGACGCATCGCTGCAATGGCCGAGGCCCTCCCGGGTTGCCTGCAAGGGACGCAAGACCGCGCCGGTTGCGTAATGTGGCGGCTTTTTCGATGATGGCAGCCGGTTAATGAAAAACGAAAACGCGAAAGGTAGCCTGATGTGTCATTTTTATCTTCGCTTGCAGAGATGGTTTTTGATCGTTTCCGTCTGGCTGGTCGGGGGAGTTGAAACGGGGGCGTGTCGCGCCAGGGAATCCGAATCCCCGGTTCCGCCAAATCTGGTTTTTATTCTGCTCGATAACCTGGGGCAGGAATGGCTCGGCTGCTATGGCAGCGAGGAAGGATTAACCCCCAACATCGACCGTCTGGCCCGGCAGGGGTTGCGCGTCGAACATTGTTACACTCCCCCGATTTGCGGGCCGAGTCGCATCACCGCCCTGACGGGACGGTACCTGCTCCGTTCCGGAATGGTCATGCACCACGACGCGGCCTTGTACAGCGGCGGCGGCTTGAACCCAGTCCGCGAAAAAACCTTCGCGCGACTGCTCCGCGATGGCGGCTATCATACCGCCATTACGGGAAAGTGGCAGATCAACAATCTTTACGACGAGCCAGGCGTATTAAAACAGCATGGCTTCGAGGAATCGCTCGTCTGGCCAGGCAGCATCGATCGAGACAAAGTGACGGACGAGGAGTTTTTCCGGTTCCAACGTCTCGTCGAGGCCGCCGATACGGAATTTACCTCGCGATTCATTTCCAATATCGAGAATCGCTACTGGGATCCGGTGTTTCATCGTAATGGTCAGCGCGAGGTCCACCCGGGGAAGTTCGGCCCCGACGTCTCCCAGGAATTTGCCCGGGAATTTCTGCGGCGTCCACACGACCGCCCTTTCCTGTTGTATTACCCCATGGTTCTAACTCACGGCGATACATTTCTGCATCCCGTGGTCCCCACGCCGCTGAATCGTGATCCCAATCGCCCCCATCAGGAAATGTTCCGTGATATGGTCCGTTATGCCGACCTGCTCATTGGCGACTTCCTGAGGGAACTCGAAGACTCCGACCACGCTCGGCGGACCATCGTATTCATCGCCACCGACAACGGGACGGAAAAACACCGCGTTGCCCGTGCCCGGGGTCGCGAAATCCGAGGCGATCTCTATCAACTCACTGAAGCTGGCAGCGATGTCGGCCTGCTGGTGTATGCTCCCGGACTGGTGCCCGGGGGACGCACCATTCCACTTGCCGATTTCTCGGATCTCCTCCCTACATTCTGCGAACTGGCTCGCGTTCCCATTCCCCGCGACCTGAAACTCGATGGGCGTTCCTTTGCCGATGCCGTGCTCGGCAATTCCGCATCGGGGCCACGCGAGTGGATCTTTAATCAATACGGACCGATGCGCGTGGCGAGGAATCAGCGCTACAAACTGTATTCCGACGGACGTTGCTATGACGTACTCCAAGACTTCGACGAAGCTCATGACCTGGGGCCATCGCAACTTCCAGAACATGTCGCGGCTCGCGCGGAATTGCAGTCCGTGCTCGATTCGCTCCCCCCGGACGCGCCGCCGCCATTTCCCCTCCGCAGTCAAACAGCGTTTCAGCGGATTCAACGCGAGCGGGAACAACTGCCGCCTGTCAATTCACGCGATTGATCCACTCGTCGAAACGCGAGGCCCGATCGGCGGCATGCCCGAGAATGCCTAATTCAGGTCGAACAACAGCACCTCCGCGGCTTGAATCGCCGAGATGTCGAGGTGCGATTCCACACTGAGGGCTGCTCCGTCCCCCGGGCGTAAACGATTCCCGTTGAGTGAGACTTCCCCACGCAGGACCTGTACCCAAGCATAACGAGTCGGAGACAACTCATATCGCAAGTATGTCTCCGCATCCAAGCGGGCCAGATAAATTCGAGCATCCTGGTGTATCCGCAAGGAACCGGCCTCGCCTTCGCGCGAGGCGACCAGTTGCCAGCGATTCTGGCGCTCCATCTCGTCAAACCGCTTTTGCTCGTAACTCGGCTCGATCCCCTTTCGCTCGGGCAGCAGCCAGATCTGATACAGATGCACGGGTTCGCTCGAACTGGGATTGAACTCACTGTGCAGGATCCCCGTCCCTGCCGACATCCGCTGGAACTCCCCCGGATGCAGCACTTCGCCATTCCCCATGGAATCCTTGTGTTCCAGGGCGCCCGATAAAACGCAGGTGACGATTTCCATATCGCGATGAGGATGCATGCCGAAGCCTTCCCCCGGCGCCACAATATCCTCGTTCATCACCCGCAACGAACGAAACCCCATGAAACGGCGATCGTAATAGTCCGAAAACGAAAACGTGTGCCAGCTATCCAGCCAGTCATGGACCCCATGTCCACGTTCCTCGGCCTTGCGAATCTCGAGCATGTCACCCTCCAGCCGGGATGTCCCGGTACTTATTGGGCCAGATATCCGCCATCCACCGGCAGCGAAATGCCGGTGGTGAACGAGGCGGCATCGGAAGCCAGATACAACACCGCAGCGGCAATTTCCCGGGCCTGCCCCAAACGCCCCAGGGCATGCCGGGCAGCCAGTTGTTGCCGACTCTCCGCCCCTTCCTCACCCGCAAATCGATCGATCATGTCGGTCGCAATGGCTCCGGGCGCCACCGCGTTCACGCGAATGCCCTGGCTTGCCAGTTCCAACGCGGCGGTCTTGGTGATTCCCTCCACCGCATGTTTCGAGGCGTTGTAGATCGCAGCGCCCGGCATGGCTATGTGCCCCAGGATGCTCGACGTGTTGATGATCGAACCGCCACCCGTTTTCAACATGGCGGGAATTTCGTACTTCTGACAGAGCAGCACCCCCAGGACATTAATATCGAAAACCTTCCGATAATCGTCCGCCGAGACTTCCGTGAGCGGCCCGGCATGTTCGATTCCCGCATTGTTGAAGGCAATGTCCAAACGCCCAAAGTGCCGCAGAGTTTCCGCAACCAGATGCTCCACCTGGGACTCTTGAGACACATCCGCCTGCACAAAAACAGCCACGCCTCCCGCGGCGGTAATCGCGCTGGCGACAGCCGACCCCTCTTCCGGTCGACGCCCGGCCAACACGACTTTCGCACCGGCCTGCGCCAGTTGATGGGCCGTTTCCCGGCCAATGCCCGACGTTCCGCCCGTCACAATCGCAACCTTGCCTTGAAATGTCATGCTCTTTTTCTTTCAGAAAAATCTCGATGGATGTGGCTGAACAGCGTCCGCGTAAACATTTCCCTCAGATCATTCCGCGGATGGCGATAGTCTGCTCCGTGCTTTTTCCAGCAGGCGGCTCAACTCCCGCAACTCTGCCCGCGTCATGTGACCAACCAGTTGCCGGTGCAGTTCCTGCACGGGCGCATCCAGTCGTTCCAGCACGGCACGGCCCGGCGCGGTCAACGCGACATACACCACCCGCCGGTCCTGCGTGCAACGGTCACGCGAAATCAGCCCCTGCTTTTCCAGGCGGTCCAGCAGTCCCGTCATTGCCGGGACTACCTGTATCATGCGCTCCGCTATCTCCAGGCAGGGAAGTGGCTGGCCTTCACCTCTCAAAATTCGCAGCACATTGTACTGCGAGGATGTCAAACCATGTTCCCGAAACAGTCGACCGAAACGATTCTGAAACTGATCGCTTGTCCGCAGGATATTCAAGATTGCTTCCTGTGCCCGCGAGGCAAAGGGCCCCTGTTTCCTGAGTTCCGTTTGTAAACGACTTTTCGACATACTGGCTTGCTCCTGCCTGATAGATTACATGTAAGGTATTTACTAGTCAACTAATAAAATCCTGTTTGGGATAAAATGCTTCACTCCGGCTGGCAAGGCCATTGGCATGAAGCAAGCGAACCCACCCGGGGGGATTGACTGGGCCGGCTCTCTGGGCGACTTGGCCATGGGGTGGGGAAACTGTGGCAATACGTCCGCGAGTGGCGTATGGTGTTGGGCAGAAGAACGCCAGCGAATACGCGGGTGGCGACGGGGCCAGATTACACACATAGACCGTATGTCGAACGGAGCAGGTTCGCAATGAAAACAACATTGATCGTCGTAATGAAGTGGAGCATGCTTGGCTGGATGTTGCTGCTGGCAACACCCGTCGACGCCGCGGACCCCGGGAAACCCTGGAAGGTCGCGGCATGGCGGCAAGTCCCCGCCATGCGCTGGCTGGATCAATCCGGACCGATCCATTCCCTCCTCTATCAGGGGGAGATGTATCGGGGGCAGCCAACCGAAACATTTGCGTTTTATGCCTCCCCCGCTACCTTGGGGGAGGCGGAGGCCGATGCGAAGTTTCCCGGCGTGGTCCTGATTCACGGCGGGGGTGGAACGGCCTTTGCCGAATGGGTCTGGTTGTGGGCCAAACGGGGCTATGCGGCTATCGCCATGGATCTCTCCGGGCATCGCCCTGTCGATCCGATTTATGACCCGACCACCGGTGCCCCGGTGTTGAACCAGGCCGTCAAGCGGGAACTACGCACGAAACTTGATCGGGGGGGACCCGATCAGGGACACTCGGAAAAGTTCGACAGCATCGGAAGCGATCTCTCCGAACAATGGCCTTTCCATGCGGTCGCCAACGTAATGCTGGCGCATTCCCTGCTGCGAGATTTTCCCGAGGTCGATGCGCGGCGAACGGCAGTCACAGGCATCAGTTGGGGCGGATACACCACCTGCCTGGTGGCCTCGCTGGATGACCGTTTCCAGGCAGCCGTGCCCGTTTACGGGTGCGGGTTTTTGCATGCAGGAGAATCGGTGCAAAAACCTTCCATCGATCGACTGGCGGAGAGGCGACAGGACTGGATCGATACCTATGATCCCGGCAGCCTGCTGATTCATTGCCGCGTCCCCATCCTGTTCGTGAATGGCACGAATGATGTCCATTACCCGCTCGACAGTTATCAGAAAAGCTTCGATGCCGTCCCCGGTTCCAAGCACATGCGGATTGAAGTCAAAATGGGGCACAGCCATCCGGCAGGCTGGGCTCCCAGGGAAATCGGATTGTTCATCGACAGTTACTGCCGACAGGGTATGCCCTTGCCTGAACCGGGAACGCTGACGGTCCTACAGGATAAAATTGTGCTCGCCTATCGCGGCTCGCTCCCCCTTAAATCCGCAATGCTGCATTACACCACGGACGACGGATTGCGCTCCGCACGTTCCTGGCAGGCGATGCCCTGTCGGATCGATGCCGATCAAATCCTGGCCCCCAAGCCCCCTGCGGAGGCGAATACGTGGTTTATCTCGCTGACGGACGAACGCGATGCCATGAGCACCACGCCGGTGCAATTCCGTGGTCCCTCGGCAAGCCCGTAGCAAGCAATATCCTCGCACGATCTCCGCATGCGCCCGCCATATCCGATGCTGGCGTTTGCTGCTCAGAGCCTCGCTCGCCCTGGCGGGCAACCCAGCCAGCGGCATATGCGTAGTCCTCTGGAGTGGACTACATCGGTTTTGCGAAACTCCCGATTTGCCCGGAGAGCGGGTGAATGCTCCCCTTCCCCTGGGGATGCAGGCGGTTCGCCAGAAGCAGGGCATAATAATCCTGCTCCGGATCGAGCCAGATGGAAGTGCCCGTGAAGCCGGTGTGTCCGAACGATGTTTCGGAAGCATTCGCCGGGCGATTGCGGGAAAATCCACTGCGAATATCCCAGCCCAGCCCCCGCACTGCATATTGATTCTCGCCCGTTTCATCGGTGCGGCCGGTTGGCACGCGCTGCGGAGCAATCATCGCGCGAGCCGTCGCGGCATTCAGCAGCCCCGTCTCTTCCTGTTGCAGCGTGCGCAGCAAGTTCCGGGCGTAGATCCCCAGATCGTGGGAACTGCCGAAAAGTCCCGCATGGCCGGCAACGCCACCCAGCCCGGCTGCCCGCGGATCGTGCACGCGTCCGCGCAGCCAGGTTTCCCCCAGTTTTTCGGTAGGGGCAATCCGGGGAGTGAGTGTCTCGTCCGGCAGAAAACCAGTTTCGCGCAGGTCCAGTGGCCCTGCAATCTCGGCCCGAAAGTATTCGTGGAGTGGTGTTCCCGAAACGCGCGCGACAATCTCGCCCAGGACAATAAAATTGACGTCGGAGTAGATCATCTTCTGGCGGGGAGCAGCCACAAGTTTCAACCCCGCGATCCGAGCCAGCGCTTCGTCCCGGCCGTGTTGGTAATCGCCGATTGGGTTGTCCGCGATTAGTCCACTGCGGTGGCACAACAGATCCCGCAGGGTCAGCACCTCTTTCCCCTGCACGCCAAATTCCGGCCAGAAGGTGGCCACTGTCGCGTCAACCGACAGCCTGCCCGTTTGCGACAGGACCATCACACTGGTGGCCGTGGCGATGGGCTTCGTCAGCGAGGCGAGATCGAAAATCGTGTCGGTGGTCATCGCTTCGGAAACGGGTTCGACCTGACGGCGGCCCCAGGCCTGTTCGAAGGTCACTTCACGGCTGTTGCCGAACTGCACCACGCAGCCGGGAAATCCGCCCGCGGCAATGGCTGGCTGAATCAACGCAGTCAGTTTTTCCTGAAGTGCCTGCTCGTCCGCGTGGGCGGGCAATCGGAGCAGCCACTCCCCGCAGCAGGCCGCGAGACTCGCGGCAAGAAAATTGCGACGTGATGACATGGCGCTTTCCCGATTAAACATGAAAACCACGGAACACGATGCTTGCGGCGCCTGCCGATTTGCGGGGCCTGTGACGCGTGGTACAGGCCCCGTGGCGGGCGACTCCTGACTATTCCCCCGTCCCCCCTTGCCAGTTATTCGTTTGGAAGGGAGAGGCGGGCAACCCCACGCTGTTGACGAGGTTGGGGTTTGCCAGCTTATGCCAGCCAAAACGAACCTGTTTGGGGGCCGCTACCTGTGCGGACGAGACCAGCACGGTTGGGCCATCGAGGGTCGCGGTCGCATCGACGAAGTTCCCGTCCGCCCCCGCAATCTGGAATTCCGTCAGTGGTTTGTCGTCTCGTGATTTCAGGGCCGCGGTGGCGTGCGCGAACTCGATTCGTATCTGGTTTCCTTCGATTTTCATTCCCTTGTACAGCGGACCGGAATAGACCAGATCGCTTCGCCCATAAGACTTTGCCAACGCCCACAATGCCAGCCGATGCCCGACATCGATCTTATTGCGCGGATGAATATCGGCGATGTTGTCCACCAGATCGGTCGTGACGGCCATGCCCGTCCCCGGAATTTTCAAACTGGCAACCTGGGCTTCCCACAAGGCCGGGAGTTCTCCCTCTTCATAACGGCCCGACCACGGAGCAATCTGCACGAAATAAAAGGCCAGATCCTGCCCCCAGAGTGATCGCCAGCCCGAAATCAACGCCTGCTTTTTGTCGTAGTACGCAAGACCATTCTTCTGCAGGGCATTGGTTTCCCCCTGATACCAGATCGCACCCCGTATGGCGAAGGGTTGCAGCGGCGCGATCATTCCGTTGTACATACCTCCCGATTTTCCCTCGGCAATTGTCCAGGGCTCGATCGGCGAACCGCCCCACGAACTGTTGATCAGCCCGATCGGCACATTCACTTCCTGGTTCAACTTCAACCCGAAGTAATACAGCACTGCGGAAAACGTCGGAATGTTCGCCGGAGTGCAATGTTTCCACTTGGCGTCCACATCGCTGGCCGGTTGTGCCTGCTGCACCTTTGGGACGTGGAACAGCCGAATGGTGGGATGGTCTGCCAGGGCGATTGCCTCCTTGGATCCGTGCGTGTTGATTAACTGCCACTCCATGTTCGATTGGCCCGAACCGAGCCACACATCCCCAATCAGGATATCTTCCAGCACGATCGTGTTTTTCCCCTGGACCGTCAGTGTGTGCTCCTTGCCATCTGCCTTGACCGCCGACAAGGTCACGCGCCATTTCCCCTGCTCGTCCGCAACCGTCTTGACCGACTGGTCGTCCAATGTCACGGTCACCGCCTCCCCCGCTTCCGCCCAGCCCCAGATCGGCAGGGGTTTGTCCCGCTGCAATACCATGTGGCTGTCGATTACGGCAGGCAGTTTGACATCGGCCGCCAAACGGTTCCCCGTGCCGAGGGAAAACAACGCCAATAAGGCAATTACGGAACACACGGGTTTGTTCATGGGGTTGCACTTTCCGGTCTTATGGGGGAATTTTGAGTGTCGACGGCACGGTCGTCATCGGCATTGTCGCATCGGACGTGGTTGAATTGTACATCCGCAACTCGGGAAACACCACCACCAGCCCGGCCAGCATTTCCACATCTCACCGTCACTTATATCCCCTGATGCGACTTCAAGTTTGCAAAAAACGTAGCGATCAGACTCTTCTGTTCTGCTGCCTGTTGGGGTAAACTGCGAACTTGCTTCGGTTAGGCATCTGTTCCGGCATTTACGGAAATCAACAGGCAGAAACAGGTTATGTTAGAAACAATTACTCGGGGTTTAAGCGACGCGCTGGGAAATTTGCAACGCGGACGCATCAACGAAACCAACATTCGCGAATCGATGCAGACGGTCAAGCAGTCGCTGCTCGAAGCCGACGTCAGCTACGACATTGTCGATTCGTTCATCAAAACCGTAACGGAACAGTCGCTCGGAGAAAAAGTTCTCAAGTCGCTTAAGCCGGGCGAGCAGATCGTCGGGATTGTCCATCAGGAATTGATCAACCTGATGGGGCCGATCGATCACTCGCTGCACTTTCGCAAGTCGGGAATCAGCGTCATTATGATGTGCGGTTTGCAGGGGAGTGGGAAAACTACTACCTGCGGCAAACTTGCACGGCTGTTGCTGGCCGAAGGTCGCAAGCCGATGCTGGTGGCAGCGGACTTGCAACGCCCTGCCGCCATCGAGCAATTGAAAACCGTCGGCGGCCAGGTCGGCGTCCCGGTGCATGCCGAGGATCCGAAGGGAAACAATCCCGTTGCCGTTTGCCAGAACGGGATGAATGCCGCGAAAAAACTGGGCAACATCGATACCGTCATCCTCGATACGGCCGGGCGTCTGCATATCGACGACGCCTTGATGAAGGAACTGGCGCAAATCGATACCCGGTTGCAGCCCGACCAGGTGCTGCTGGTAACCGATGCCATGACCGGGCAGGATGCCGTCCGGTCCGCCAAGGCCTTCAATGAAGCGCTCGAACTCGACGGCGTAATTCTGACCAAGCTCGATGGGGATACCCGGGGTGGGGCGGCCCTCAGCGTCAAGCAGGTCACGGGAGTGCCGATCAAGTTCATCGGCGTGGGAGAACAACTCGACAAGCTGGAAATGTTCCATCCCGACCGCATGGCGAGCCGCATTTTGGGCATGGGAGATATCATTTCCCTTGTCGAAAAAGCACAGCAGCAGTTCGACGCCGAGGAAATGCAGCTGCAGCAGGAGAAAATGCTCAAGGGGAAATTCACCCTGGAGGATTTTCAGAAGCAGATGAAGCAGATCAAGAAGCTGGGATCGATGGGAGAAATTCTCAAAATGATTCCCGGCATGGGCAAAATGGCGGAAATGATGTCCGAAATGAACGGGATGAATCCCGACAAGGAAATCGGCCGCATGGAAGCCATGATCTCCTCGATGACCCCCGAGGAACGCCGAAATCCCGACCTCATCGATCGCAGCCGCCGCAATCGCATCGCCCGGGGCTCGGGTACCGATCCCGTCGAAATCGGCAATCTCGTCAAGCAATTCAACAGCATGGCGGGCATCATGCAGAAAATGGCGGGCATGGGAGTCCGCGATAAAATGCGAGCCGTCCAGGAATTGACCCAGATGGGGATGGCCAATCCCCAGGGACAACTCATGGAACGCAAAATGAGAAGCAAACGTGGGCCCGCGGATCAGAAAAAACTCGAACAGAAAAAGAAAGACCAGCGCAAACAGGCCCGCAAGGCAAGAAAACGGAACCGGTAACGCAAGCCAGGGTATTGTCGGAATTGGGTTCGGACGCCACTGGCGCTGCCCATGCCTTATGGGTTTCTCGTCAAAAGGGGGCACTGCAAGGGCAATCACCACTGCCCGATAATCAATCGCGACAACCACCAGGCTTCAGTCAACAACGGTTGACACAGTGCCAATGCGGCACAGCCAGAAGGGGGGGCGTATCGTCCGAGGACGGTCTCTCGGCTCTGGTTCTCGTTTCGATTCATTCCTCACCAGCCTGGGAAACGCATAAGGAAATCACCCGTACCAATTACCCGTAAGCCAATCCGGGGCTCGGCGCCCGGACCTTGAATCCATCATGTCGCACGAATTTTACGAAAACCCGCTCAATACCCGTTATGCGTCCCCGCAGATGAGTGCCATCTGGTCGGCACAGAAAAAACATTCCACCTGGCGCCGGCTCTGGCTGGCCCTGGCGGAAGCGCAGAAAGAGCTGGGCCTGGAAATCAGCGAGGCACAACTCGAGGAAATGCGGGCGCATCTGGACGATATCGATTTCGATCGCGCCGCCGAGCATGAAAAACGGCTGCGGCACGACGTCATGGCACACGTGCACACCTGGGGCGAACAATGCCCTCTGGCGAAACCGATTATTCACCTGGGGGCCACCAGTTGCTACGTCACCGACAATACCGAACTGATTCAGATGTGCGAGAGTCTGGAACTGATACGCCAGAAACTAGTGTGCGTCATCGATCAACTCGCCTCGTTTGCGTATAACCATCGGGAATTACCCTGCCTGGGGTTTACGCATTTGCAGCCCGCGCAGCCCACCACCGTGGGAAAGCGGGCCACCTTATGGTGTTACGATCTGGTGCTGGATCTGCATGAAATCAATCATCGCCTGGATCAATTTCGACTCCGGGGAATTAAGGGAACCACGGGGACGCAGGCCACGTTTCTACAATTGTTTCAAGGCGATCATCAACGCGTCGCCGCACTGGAACAACTGGTCTGCAATAAACTCGGGTTCTCCAACTCCTACGCCGTCACCGGGCAAACGTATACCCGCAAGGTTGATGCCCAAGTCCTTGCTTGCCTGAGTGGAATTGCCCAGTCCGCCCACAAATTCGGCACCGACCTGCGGATTCTGCAACATCGCAAGGAGTTGGAGGAGCCGTTCGAAAAGGAACAGATTGGCTCGTCGGCCATGGCCTACAAACGCAACCCGATGCGTTCCGAACGCATGTGTGGGCTGAGTCGATTTGCAATCTCCCTGGCGGCCAATGCCGATCAGACCATGGCCACGCAATGGATGGAACGCACTCTCGACGACAGTGCGAACCGTCGCCTGTCCATTCCCCAGGCGTTCCTGTCGGTCGACGCCATTCTTATTTTGTATCGCAATATCACTCACGGACTGGTCGTCTATCCGAAGGTCATCGAGAAAAACCTGCAGGCCGAACTCCCCTTCATGGCGACGGAAGAAATCCTGATGGCGGGGGTTGCGGCCGGGGGAGATCGGCAGGACTTGCACGAAAAAATCCGCGTCTATTCCCACGAAGCGGCGCGGGTCGTCAAGGAACTGGGAGGACAGAACGATCTCATCGAGCGCCTCAAGCAGGATCAGGCGTTTCGCGGCATCGACCTCGATTCGACCCTCGATGCGAAAAAATACATCGGACGCGCCCCGGAGCAGGTGCACGATTTTGTGTCCGAAATCGTCAAGCCGATTCGTCAGCAGTTCCGCGAGGATCTCTGCAGTTCTCTCCAGGAAGAAATCAAAGTGTGACGGCTGCCATTGTTTCGCAGGGTGCGCCATGCGTCTCACTATTTTACGTCTCACCATCCACTCGAGTGGATTTCGCCGCGGAAGGCCGTGTTTTTCGAGATGCAGGGAGACGCAGGCACTGCCTGAATTACTTGTTGGGTAGTGGAGGTTTCGATGGCACGATTCCGCCCCCCAGACGCACGGGGATTTTGACTTCCTTCCCCTGGCGTTGCACGGTCAATTCGATCGTGTCACCGGGGTTCTTGCTTTCGATATCTCCCAGAAAATCGTCCACGCTGGTCACCGGTTGATTGTCCAAGGCCACGATCAGGTCGGCCGCCTTGCGGTCGATACGCTCCACCACGAAGGGACCGCGGCGCTCCCGCAACGTTTCTGGGCCCTTAATGCCCGCCTGTTCGGCTGGGCCGCCTGGAACCAGTTGAGCCACCAGCAGGCCCTTTCCTGTTTCGTACACGCGGGAAATCCCAATCTCGGGACGGATCACGCGGCCATGGCGGATCAATTGGGGCACTACCCGATTCACAAGATTGATGGGAATCGCAAAGCCCACCCCCGCACTTTGCCCCGTTGCGGAATAGATCGCCGTATTGATGCCGATCATCCGACCGTGAGAATCGAGCACGGGGCCTCCCGAATTTCCCGGGTTGACCGCGGCATCGATCTGAATGATCGACTTAATCGAACGGTCTCCATGAATCTTCAATGAACGATTGAGCGAGGAGATGATGCCGCGAGTCAAGGTGCGCTCCAGGCCGAAGGGATTCCCGATCGCATACACATTCATACCCACCTTCAGGTTACTGGAATCTCCCAGTGTGACGGGATGCAGCAAATCGAAGGGGGCTTCTACCCGAATGACGGCAATGTCGTTGACGGGGTCGGCTCCCACGTACGTTGCGTCGTAGGTTTCTCCATTATGCAACGTGACTCCCACCTCCCGCACATCCTGGATCACATGGTAATTAGTGAGAATATGCCCCGCGAGATCCAGCACCACGCCACTGCCGGCGCCTTCCTCGGGAACTTCCAGCATGAACAGGTTATCGGTCCGCACGCTCTTGGTGGTGATATTCACCACCCCTTGATTCACTTTCTCGTAGACGGCAATGCTGATTTGCTCTTCCTGCGAGAGTTCGTCGGGATTCTGCCAAAAGTCAGGCGTACTGGATTCCGTCTTGGCGGGCGAGGGATCGATGGCAGCCTTCCCGGGGGGCAGGAACGGGGACATCGGAAAGCCGGGACCGCGCTGTCCCTGATCTTGCGCCACTATGGAAATGGGGGCGGAGATTTGCAGAAAGGCTCCCGCGGTCAGTCCTCCCACCACGGCGGAACACAAACAGGCCACGAAAATACGCATGCGGAAGATCTCCCACCCTGGATCAATTATGCAACATGCCAACCCGTCGGCTGGCCATTTTAACCGGCCTCTCCCATTCCGTGGAGAGGAATTTCAAGGAACCTCGTGGGCCACTCCCGCATTTAGCGCGGTTCGGCCTTGTCGGCGCAGTCTTCGCATTGCCCTTTCAGCAGCACTTGCGAAATGGTCCCCACCCCTTCCACCTTCCGCTGGGCATCGAGCTCGAGCGCTGCTTCCGGCAGGCAGGTCACGGAACCACAGTCCTCGCAGACAAAGTGCGGGTGGCTTCCCGCATGATTGTCCTGAACCAACTCAAACCGCCAGACGTGGTCCCCCAATTCCGTACGATTGACCAGGCCTACTTCCGCCAGATCGTGCAGATTACGAAAGATGGTTGAGGGATCGATCACCTGATCCTTCAACACCGCCTGAACTTCGGCATGCGTCAACGGATGCCTGGAATTGGCCAGGACCTCCAGGACTGCCAGCCGGGCGGAAGTCACCTTCAAACGCTTCTGACGCAGCATTTCGCGAAATGCCTGGGCACGCGAGACTTCCGGGACCATGTTTTCCGAGGATTTCTTAACCATTATCTTTGCATTATTGCATGTTTTCGATCCAGGGCCAGCGAAGCCGACGGATTCCACGAGGAATCCCGTTCAATCACCCCGCCCGGGACGTTCTACCCAACCATAGACCTGACGGGCATTTTCCGAACAAAAACGCTTCAAAGCCTGCTTCCCGTATTCTCCGGCGTAGTCCAGGGCCAGTTTCTGCACAGTATAATAATCCGCGCCCCGATCGGAAACAGGCCAATTGCTGCCATAGATCACACGCTGATCTCCAAATGCATGCCACACCACGTCGAGATAAGGTCGATAAAATTCCAGATCGGCCGGAGCAGGACGCCCGTCTCGCGAGGCCCCTTCCACAAGGGCCGAGATTTTTGTGGACACATTTTTATGTTTTGCGGCGGCTTGAATTCCCTCGACCCAGGTTCCGGGCGGCGGGGCAGCCGTGATCGCGACATTCCCGATGTGGTTCAGCACAATTTTCAGGTCTGGAAGTTTCTCGGCCAGACGGGCCAGCACGGCCGGGGTCTCGGGGCCGCCGTTAACATCCAGTGTTAAGTTCTTCTCCGCAAGAAACTTGAGCCGGCCCCAGTCCTCTTTGGCCAGCAACTCTTGCAGCACCCCGGCGGAAATGCGGATGCCCCGATACAACGGGCTGGCGGCAAATCGTAACAAATTCCGGGGAAATTCGGCATCGGTCGGCAGCAGGTTGCCCACGATTCCCACGATAAACGGATCCTTCTGGGCTAAATCGAGCAGCCACTGATTATCTTCAATCCAGGGACTGGCTTCGACAACCACCGTCCCTGTCACGGGCCGATACATTTTGAGTTCGCGCAAATGCCGCGGCAGCACGGTGCGATACAGCGGGCTTTGACGGGGAGGCCAGGGAACCCCTTCGGGACGGGCGGGATCGTAAAAGTGGGTATGGCAGTCGATGATCTCGAATTGTTCATCTGATTCCGCCAACACCGCGAGGGGTTGCACAAAACCAGCAGCCAGGCAAGTCCCCAGAAATGTCCGTCGTTCCACTTTTCCTCCTCGCAAGCAATCTCTGGTCGATGAGAGACAAAGTTTTAGCATATCACGCGACAGCGGGGATCTCCAGACGGATCAATATTTTTTTATTCTTGTCCAGGGAGGGCATATAGGCGGAACGGCCTATTTTTTTGAGAGTTTATCGCGATGAAAGCGGATCGAGTTAGGGCCGCGCTTTGAATTCCCTTTCCCCTGCCGCTATAACAAGGGCCTTGTACCCAGGGTTGTTTCGACCAAACACCATCCGACAACTCCATCCGGATCACGTGGCCGGCCCCCCGCGCGGGGGCAGAGTGCTCCGTTTCGATCCTCTTGAATATCCCAGATAACGAATCAAGTACTGAAGGGCAATTTGTAACATGAGTTCCGCAGAGAAGTTTCCGATTGATTTCAGTGAATTCAAGCCGCTTCCCCTGGATCCGAATCAATCGGTGCTGACTCCCGAACAACGGGAAATTCTCGCCGCGAATATCGATTTCTGCCGCGATGTCATCGTATTCTTCACGGCGATCGCCGATGCCAAGGGCTTGGGAGGCCACACGGGTGGTCCCTTCGACACCGTTCCTGAAGTGATGATCGCCTACGGATTTATGTTGCATGCCCAGAACCAGGGCAAGCCCGACGTGCTCCCCATTTTCTTCGATGAAGCCGGGCATCGCGTGGCCACGCAGTACCTGATGGCCGTCATCGAAGGGAATCTTCCGGTGGAAAAGCTGCTGCACTATCGCGAATTTGAAGCGCATCTGCCGGGGCATCCCGAACGCGATTTTACACCGGGTGTCAAATTCTCTTCCGGGAGACTGGGGCATATGTGGCCTTACGTGAATGGCGTGGCCATGGCCAATCCCGGCAAGGCAGTGTTCCTATTTGGCTCCGATGGCTCGCAGATGGAAGGGAACGATGCGGAAGCGGCCCGTCTAACTGTCGCCCAGAACTTGAATCTGAAGCTGATCGTGGATGACAACGATGTAACCATCGCGGGCTTTCCTTCCAATTATCTGCCGGGGTATGACGTGGCCAAAACCCTTCAGGGGCACGGCATCGAAACCAACATCGGCAACGGCGAGGACCTGGATGAGCTGTATGGTCGCATGTGCAGGGCGCTCGCCAGTCCCGGCCCGATCGCCCTGGTCAACAAGCGCAAGATGTGCCCTGGCATTGAAGGGCTGGAGGGTTCGAACCACGGGCATGATGTCATCAAGACGTCAACCGCCATCAAGTATTTGCGGCATCGGGGACGGGAAGCGGCTGCTGCTTATCTCGAATCGGTCAAAAAACTGGCAGGCCCCCCGACCTATCGCGGATCGCGCGGCGCGGGTAAGAATCGATCGCTGTTTGGCACCTATGTGAATGAAATTCTGGACGCCATGCCCGAGCAGGAACGATTCGCAAACGTCCGCGTCTTCGATTGCGACCTCGAAGGCTCCTGCGGACTGGATGCGATTCGTAAGGCCCATCCCGAAATTTTCGTCCGCGGAGGCATTATGGAACGGGGCAATTTCTCGGCCGCTGCCGGTTTCGGTTACGAAGCCGGGAAGCAGGGAATCTTCGCCACCTTTTCCGCCTTTCTGGAAATGGTTATTTCCGAAATCACGATGGCCCGGCTCAATAAGTCGAACCTGCTGGCTCACTTCTCGCATGCCGGCTGCGACGACATGGCCGATAACACCTGCCACTTCGGGATCAACAACTTCTTTGCCGCCAACGGACTCCCCGACAACGGCAAGGACGATACCCGCTTGTATTTCCCGGCCGATCAACTTCAACTCAAGGCGTGCCTGAATCGTATCTTTAACGATCCCGGCTTGAGGTTCCTGTTCAGCACCCGTTCCGCGGTACCGGATATTCTCGACGACGCCGGCAGCGAATTTTTTGGCGGAGACTACCAGTTCGTCCCGGGAAAGGACGATGTGATTCGCGAGGGAAGTGCCGGGTACGTCGTTTCCTTCGGCGAAACCCTGTACCGCGCCCTGGATGCCGTCATCACACTGAAGGAGGAAGGGCTGGATGTCGGCTTGATCAACAAGGCCACGTTAAATGTTTACGACCCCGAAATGATGAAAAAGCTCGCTTCCGCCCGGTTTGTACTGGTCGCGGAAGGGTTCAATGTCAACACAGGTCTGGGCTGCCGTTTCGGTTCGGAACTGCTGAAATACGGGTTTTCCGGCAAATACAATCACATCGGTACAAACAAGGAAGGGTCCGGTGGCTTGTGGCAGCAGATGGGGTATCAGGGGGTCGATCCCGCGGGAATTGCCGCCAGCGTGCGGGCGCTCTCCTGAACGAGAGGAATTCGTTTGCCGGGCAGGGGAGCCGATTTTCGGAAAACCGGCGAATTTCTCCGGCAAACGGCCTTGTGTTGGCGTAGTCCGCGGTGGATCACGGAGTCTGATTCCCGATCCCCGTGCGTGTTCTGTTTTAACAATTCGAGTACCCCGACATGTCTTTCCGTCCTGTCAACGCGAACGTTCGAGCGGCAGGTCCTTCTGGGACCCGCGTTGCCCGCGTGCGCGGCCTCGGTCGGCTGATGTGGGGGTGCCTGTTGCTGCTGGGGTGGCTGGGAAACGGGGTTCTGTTTGCCGCGGACGACGACGATTTACGGATCGGTATCGGAGTTGAAAACGCGTACAAAATCGGCTGCTGGACTTCCGTGCGAGTGGAGGCCCCGGCGTTGGAAGCGGGGGAGTATCTGGTTCGGGCGCGTGTGCTGGATGCCGACGGGAATCAGGTGGACTTCGAACTGGAGAAATTGACTCACCAGGACGGAGGAACACTCGAAACCGAAATTCCAGTTCGCGTGGGACGCATTCATTCGGATCTGGTGGTGACTCTTCTTCGCCGGGAATCATCGGAATCCGCGACTCCGGACGGACGCTGGCGGATGCATCGGCAACGTCGGCTTGCCCCCTCGCTGCTCCAGGAGTTAACGCAATCGCAACCCTGGATTGTGGCAGTGGGGAATGTGCAGGGAATCGAACTGACGACCGACTTCGTCCGGAATCTGCATGTTTCGACGATTGCAAGCCTGGAGGATTTGTCGCGGGATCCGTTGTTATGGCAGGGGATCGATGTCCTGTTTCTGTCCGCCCGGGACTATCCCGAAGAATTGCTGACGTCCCTGAAGCAATGGGTTCAGTCTGGCGGCGCCCTGGTGGTGTTTCCGAATCAACCGGCGGACGAATTTTTGCAACTGTCGCTTATCAAGGAATTGCCGGCGCGCTTCGAGGGGACGGCCCATACCCGCGACTTAAGTCGTCTGGTCAGCTTCGTGGGCGAACCCAGCCCCCTGCGGACCGCGGGCCTGACGATTCCCCGCATCACGCAGGCACCGGGCAAGACCCTGGTGGGAGGGCTCTCCGGGCCCGTTGTCACACTGAGCCCCTGGGGATTCGGACATGTCACGACGGTGGCCGTCAACTTGAATGAACGGGTCTTTCAAAACTGGGAGGCGCTGCCGCAACTGTATCGCATCCTGGCGAATTTGCCGGTCGCGAAAGGGGATGATACGGCTTCCATTTCCGGGCAACTCTCGCAGAACGGATTGACGGATCTCAAAACCCAATGGGATGCCGCCCTTTCGGATTTTGGTGTCCAGGCACCGACGGTCTGGATCCCGCTGGGAAGTTTGTTGCTGGCTGCCTTTCTGGTTGGACCTCTCGATTACTTCCTGGTTCGGCATGTGTTCAAAAAGCCGCTATTGACCTGGATCAGCTTGCCCGTGCTGATTCTCCTGGCCGCAAGTTGGGGGCTTCTGGAATCGCCCGCCAGCCAGTCTTCGCGACGGTTCGCGCAAGCTGACGTTTCCGCTTCTTCAGGAGTCGTCGCGAATCAATGCCAGGTAATCGACTATGCCGCCGCTACGAACACGGGCCGCTACCAGGGTTTCCTGACGCTGCTTGCTCCCGAAACCGGCCGATACCAGCTTGAAACCGCTATTTCCCTGCCCTCGCCGATCGCCCAGCAGCAGGATGTGTTCGGGCCAGGTGCCGTCCCGGAAATCAGCTTTCGAGGTTACTACCGAGCCTCGGCCACACATCTCGACCAGACACAATACACCATACTCCCGCGTGAAGCCATTGCCCGGGATGTCCCCATCTACGAGAACTCGACGGCTCTGCTCGAACTCCGGGGGACTTTCTCTCCCCTGAAAAACCCATCCGGCGCGGGAGTGATTTCTGGCCAGTTGCAGAGTACCGCCACCAATCAGTTGCGCGGGGATTTAACCCACCGCCTGGAAGCCCCGCTGACGGACTGGATGCTGGTCTTCGGCAAGCTTCTATTTTTTGTTTCCAGCGATCATCCGGCCGCCAGTTGGAGCCCCGGAGAGGCTCTGCAATTTCCAGATTCTTCCATCAACCAGAAGGAACTGTCGGCCTATCTGATGGGGACGACCACGCAAATGGTCAAGCGGACCACTGGGGTCGGGGAAGACCTGCTGGTGAAGCGGCAACCATACAACATCTTCAGCCGCGAATTCGATTACATCCTGTATCGCCTGACCTTTCATCGTTTGCTGGGAGGGGCGGAATACACGTCGTTGTCCAATCTCGAATTGAGCACCTGGGATCTGTCGCATCTACTGGAGTTGAATCAGGCCGTTCTGATAGGGCGGCTCCCCGCGCCTCCCGTGGACACGTATGTCGACGGGGGCACTCCGATTATCAACAAGCACGAACGCTTCGTCCGGATCGTGATTCCCGTGGAACAGCGCCAGCATATTCTGGAACGGCTTCCGGAATACAAACGGGAGGGAGACTCCGGGGGAGGGTGACGGCACGGATTTTCGCATGACGGACATCCGAAACCCATTGTTCTTAGCCCGGTTGCAGCCTTGTAGTTTAGTTACCGACGTTAATCTTGCCGCCCGTTTCGGATGCGGCTATCCGTGGACCGACGATCTGACTCTGCTTCTCGAGTCTCTCCGAGGGAGCCTCGTTGCGAGGGGAATTTCAAGCGTGATCGAAACCAACAAGTTGACCAAAAAATACGGCGACCTGATTGCCGTGAATGAAATCAACCTCAAACTGGTCGAAGGGGATGTGTTCGGCTTTATCGGCCCGAATGGCTCCGGCAAGACCACCACCATGCGGATGATTGCCACGCTGCTCAGTCCCGATTATGGCGAAGCCTACGTCTGCGGGAAATCGATCTACACACATGCCGAGGAAATCCGCCGGTTGATCGGCTTCATGCCCGACTTCTTCGGCGTGTACGATGACATGACCGTACTGGAGTACCTCGAATTCTTCGCGGCGACGTACCGCATCAACGGTCCCGCGCGGCGAAAAGTCTGCGAGGAAAAACTCGAACTGGTGGATATGTCCTTCAAGCGAGACGCCATGGTCAGCCAGCTTTCGCGTGGTCAAACACAGAGAATTGGCCTGGCGCGCGTCATGCTGCACGACCCCCAGGTGCTGCTGCTCGACGAACCGGCCAGCGGGTTGGATCCCCGCGCCCGCATCGAAATTCGCAACCTGCTCAAACGCCTGGGAGCCATGAATAAAACCGTCATCGTCTCCAGCCATATTCTCCCCGAACTGGCCGATGTCTGCACGCGGGTCGGCATGATCGAAAAGGGGGAACTGATTGTGGATGGCTACGTGCACGAAGTCATGCGCAAGGCTCGGCAGGCCATTGTGCTGCACATCAAGGTGACCGACCGCCCGGAGCAGGCGGCGGCCCTCATTGATCAGGCCGATACCGTGCAGCATACCAGCATGCAGGGAGACATGATCGTCGCGCAATTGAAACCCGGCGTGCTGGATTATTCCGATATCCCTACCCAGTTGTTTGAACACGGTTTCCGCCTGAACCTGTTCCGTGAGGAAGAAGTCAATCTGGAAACCGCCTTCATGGAACTGACCAAGGGGAAACAGCAGTAACGAGGCCGAATTGCAGGCATCCCGTGGAGCTATCGCATGAAACTGGATCTCGCGAATCGCTGGGCACTGGTGACTGGCGCTTCCTCGGGCATCGGCGAGGAATTCGCCCGCCAACTGGCGGCCCGCGGCATGCATCTGGTACTCACCGCGCGCCGCGAGGAACGCCTGTTTGCGCTCTCCCGGCAGTTGCAACAGCAACACGGCTGCCAGGTGGTGTTGCTGCCACTCGACCTGGCGCGGCCGGAGGATGTGAAACAGTTGGTGGAACGCGTGCGGCAGTTGCCGCAACCGCTGCATCTGCTGGTCAATAACGCGGGCATCGGAAATGTGGCGACATTACAGGAAACCAACCCCGGCCGCATGCTCGAAATCGTCGACCTGAATATCCGGGCGGTGACGGATTTGACCTACGCACTGCTGCCGGACATGGTGAGACGCAACGAGGGAGGCGTGATCAACGTCGCCTCCGTGGCGGCCTTTCAGCCGATCGCCTATATGAGTGTTTATGCCGCCAGCAAGGCATTTGTCCTGCATTTCAGCGAGGGACTCTGGGCGGAATTGCAGGAAACGAATGTCCGCATGCTGGCGTTGTGTCCGGGAACCACGCGGACCGAATTCTTCGAGCAGGCAGGCGTGGAAAACTGGTTGACCCGGCGATCGGCTCATAACGTCACGACCGTGGTCAAAGCGGCCCTCGAGAGCTTCGAGCGAAAACGGGCAATCTGCGTACCGGGCTGGAACAACTGGTTCGCTTCGTTGCTGCACCGCGTGTTCCGGCGAGCCGTCGTGGTATCGCAAACAAAAAAAATCTTTGGCGCCCATCTCGAACCGAAACCTGAACGCGAGAATTCAACCCACGCTTAATCTCCCCCGCCGGTGTCCTGCTGATAGGCTTGTTGAACGAGGCGTTCCTCGTGACGATTATGGGCCTGCAAACAATTCATCCAGGCTCCCAGTTGCCGCTTGAGCGAATCGGCCTCCACCTGGAAGTCGGTCGTCCCGTGCAATCGAGTGGCCAGGCTGCGTAACTGCGAACAAAGGGTTATGTGCTCCTCTTGCAGTTGTTGGACACTGGAATCCAACTCGGGGCAGTTCATCACGATTTCCTCCAGATATCCCCCCTCTTCCCGCAAGATGAATTCCCGGGGGAGCGTTCTCAGCAGCGCATCGACAAGCATGCTCAGCCACTTGCGATTCTCTTCGGTCGAGTCCTCCTCCAGAACATCCCTTAAATCTCCCAGCAGGATGTATTCCAGTTCGGAAAGCTGTCTCAGGTTCATGTGCTCGTAGGTAAGTTCCCTGCCAGACATAAGCTTCCTCCCTTCGCAACGTGGCGATTTCCAGGACTTCGGGGGGTACAGATAGGACATCATTCCTCGAAGATAACCGCCCGAAACCGGGCACTCTCAGTTTCCCCTGAAAAGGCCATCTTGTCAAAACTATTTTTCGTGATACCCAAACAACAGCCTTTCTCTGCAGGTCGTGCCAGCAGTTTTCGAGGATCTCCCTCCCCGGGCAGGAGACTCGGCCCTCCGCGCCCGCGACATTCGGCCACCCGTCCGCGGAGTGTAATTTCGCACGGATTACACCAGGAAATTCCCCCATATTCATCTTGAACATTTCCCCCAGTCTGGTAATATGGATAATGCTGACTATGCCAATTATCCGGATCACGGTGGATTTTGTTCTCTCCGGACGATTGGAGGATCTTGGGATCAACTGCCTTGAGCAGTTCATGAATATGCCGGTGTGCATATTCGCCGTGTGTTGCGGGACCTCCGTTCATCGCGGCAGGGGTGTCAGGCGTGAGTAGCTGACCGGCTGCACCTCTAACAGGATATTTCAGCAATGTTTACAGAAAAGGAACTCCTATCATGTTGAGAGAATTGCTCAATGACGAGGCGGGCTTCATTGTCTCCGCCGAACTGGTGCTGATCGCCACTATTTTGGTGATCGGTCTAATCGTGGGGCTCAGCTCCATTCAGCACGCGATTGTGCAGGAGTTGAACGATGTGGGGGATGCGGTTGGACGATTGAATCAGTCCTATTTCTTCAGTGGGTTTTCCGCTGAAAAGTCCGATGGTAGCGACAATCTGAAAGCTTACACCCGCGGTTCCGCTTTCCTGGATACCGTCGATGATTGCGACGACGATCAATGTGACATCGCCTGTGATCTGCCTGTCGCCGAAGGACCGAAGACCTAGTACGCATTCTTCGTAAAACCTTTCCATGCGGATAAAAGCGGTTGTGGGGGAACGCCCCGCAATCGCTTTTTGCATTCCATCGCCCTTGGGCCGACACACGTAATCCTTCATGTACCGTTATATTCGGTTACATCGGCATAACTCGCATTTTGTGGGGACTGGTGCACCGGAACAGGCGTTGCGTTCGATGAACTTCCCAGAGAACTGGAGAAATGACCGCCTTAGTTTCTGGCGGATGTTGTGCAAACGCCGTCGTCGCTCACCCCCCTCTGAGCGATGACGGCGTTTCCTTTTTCACGTTCACCCTTGTCCGCATGTTTTTCCGCCAGCTGTTCGGTGTTTCGTTCCATGAAATTGTATGTCACCGAGTATCTTTGCAGCGGTGCCTGCGCGGGGAGCCCGTTTCCCGACAGCCTGCTAGACGAAGGTCGTGCCATGTGGGCTGCCCTGTTATGCGATTTGCAGGCGGCGGACGGGGTGGAACTGGTAACCACCTGCGATACACGCCTGCAACCTCCCGCAATACCCGAATTGCAGGTCCACTGGGTAGACAACCCCGCGAAGGAAAGGGACCTGTTTGAACAACTGGCGCAGGTTGCGGACGGGGTGATTGTGATCGCTCCCGAACTGGAGGGCGTCCTGGAACGGCGCGTGAATCTGTTGCGGGACTGGGGCAAGGGGCAATTGATGTCGACTCCCTCCGCGGTGGCGGTGACTGCCGATAAGTGGAAATTCCATCAACTCTGCCGTCGAGAATCCTTTCGCTGCCCCGACACCTGGCTGCTGGCCGATGATCCCTTTCCCGCAGCCCCCCCCTGCGATTTCCCGTGCCTCGTAAAGCCGCGATTGGGAGCGGGCACCACCGCCACCTACCGTGTCTCCTCGCAATCGGAATGGGAAAGTCTGCGGAGCAGGCATGCCGAGTTGGTTCTCTGGCCTGCCCTCGTCCAGACATTCGAGCAGGGAGTCCCCCATTCGATCTGCTGCATCATCGATCCTCAAGCAGGGGTTCCCCTCTGGCTGCCGCTCGGGCAACAATGTTATTCCGGGTTGACCTACACTGGAGGCCTGATTCCCTCGCATGTGCCGAGAAACCGGGAAATTCACAACCTGGCTTGCGCGATCCTCGCCGCGATTCCGGGACTGAAAGGGTATATCGGGATTGATCTTTTGGTGGATCCCCTGGGGCAGGCCCCGCCAGTTGTGCTGGAAGTCAATCCCCGGCTGACCACCAGCTACCTGGGATACCGGACGCTGGCGACGACTTCGTTCGCTCCCTGGATACTCGGACATGAAAACAAACCGGAACTGAACTGGTATCCCCACGGCGTCCGGTTTGACACGCATGGCCAGACCACTCTATCTCGCTGAAAGGGGGGATCGTGAACGTGACGGCGGACGCGGTCGAGTGGTTTTCCGCTGGCAGAAGCGGCATACTCTGCAACAGTCACCGTACCGCAATTTGGCGGAAGGGAAACAGAAATCGCAATTCAGCAGCAACCGTTCGTCATAACAGGCTTGTACATGATAGTAGTGGGACTCGATGTTGGTGGGGCGAATCTGAAACTGGCCGATTCGCGTCGGCAGGCGGCATCGATCCCTTTCCCATTGTGGCAACAGGAGGAACAACTCGCTGCCGTCGTGTTTCGGGAGTTGCAGCGTTTTTCCCCTTTCGATGTCATCGCGTTGACGATGACCGGCGAACTGGCCGATTGTTACCAGTCCAAGCTGGAGGGGATCTCCCGCATTATCGATGCCGTGGTGCAGGCCGCGGGCGATATTCCGGTCTGGGTCTGGCAAACTTCGGGGGAATTTGTCCCTCCGGAAGTTGCCTGGGAATTCCCCCGCCTGACGGCCGCCGCGAACTGGCATGCGCTGGCCAGTTGGGTTGCGCGGTGCACTCTTCCAGATAGCACGGCCCTCCTGATGGACTGTGGTTCCACGACAACCGACATCATTCCGATGTCGCACGGCGTTCCCTGTCCCCGAGGCTGGACGGATTTCGAACGGCTGGCCAGCGGCGAACTGATTTACACCGGCGGCGAACGCACGCCCCTCTGCGCTGTCGTATCGCGGGTCTCCTGCGCGGGGGTCAGCGTTCCCGTTGCCGCCGAACTGTTTGCCACGATGCTGGATGTCTATCTGCTCACCGATCAGATCGCAGAACGCCAGGACTGTTCCGGTACCGCCGACGGACGAACTGCCGATAAATTGCATGCCGCGCGACGACTGGCTCGGATGGTCTGTCGCGATGCCGGGGAACTCGATGCGGGCGATTGGAGACTGCTGGCGCAACAACTGGCCCAGGCGCAGCAGGCAAAAATTCGAGAGGCCCTGCACCAGGTACTGGACAACATGCAGGCCCCGCCCCGGCAACTCATTTACTCGGGCAGTTCTGCTTTTGTCGTGAGTGAGGTGGTGGCCTCGGTTCCGTGTCTGGCGGATCTTCCAGCGATCCGGCTGCGAGAAAGCCTGGGCGAGGATATCGCTTCGGCGGCATGCGCGTATGCTCTGGTGCAACTCGCCCAGGAACGGTTAAGTTGAATCGGAAAGGCGCGCCAGGGAACTCTCCCGTCGTGGAACAAGGTTTTCACTGTTAACGCAGAATGTCCTTCACGACCTGCCCGTAAATATCGGTGAGGCGGAAACGCCGTCCCTGAAAACGATACGTGAAGCGTTCGTGATCGATTCCCAGCAGGTGCAGGATTGTTGCCTGGAAATCGTGAACGTGCACCTTGTTTTCGACGGCCGAGAAACCGAAATCATCGGAGGCGCCATGGCTGATTCCGGGCTTGATGCCTCCGCCACACATCCAGATGCTGAACGTATAGGGGTGATGATCGCGCCCCCAGGTTTCGGTTTCTTCGATTTTCCCCTGCAGAAAGGGAGTTCTGCCAAATTCGCCCCCCCAGATGACCAGCGTATCGTCTAGCAGCCCGCGTTCCTTGAGATCACGAACCAGAGCCGCGCTCGGGGCGTCGGTGTCCTCGCACTGAATTTTCAACTGCGTGTTGAGATTACGGTGTTGATCCCAACCCGCATGCATTAATTGTACGAAACGGACATCCTGTTCCAGCAACCGCCGCGCCATCAGGCAGTTGTAGGCGTAACTCCCCTGGCGATGCACGTCGGGTCCGTAGCGTTCCAGGACATGAGCCGGTTCGTTGGAGAAATCGGTCAATTCGGGAACGCTCATCTGCATTTTGTAGGCCATTTCGTATTGTGCAATCCGTGTCGTGATTTCCGGATCGCCAGTCGCTGCGTATTGCAGTTCGTTCATGCGGGCCAGGTCGTCGAGAATGCCTCTGCGACGTTCGCGCGACATGCCCGCGGGATTCGCCAGGTACAGTACGGGTTCCCCGCTTCCCCGAAATTTGACTCCCTGGTATTTCGAGGGGAGAAATCCGCTGCCCCAGTAAAAATCGTAAAAGATCTGTCCGCAACTGGCTTCCTTGTCGCGCGAGGTCATGGCCACGAACGAAGGGAGATTTCGCGAACTGTCTCCCAGTCCATACGTCAGCCAGGCCCCCAGGCTGGGACGGCCGGGCATTTCCGAGCCCGTCAGGAAAAAGGTGATTGCCGGCGCATGATTCACCGATTCCGTGTACATCGACTTGATGAAGCACAAGTCGTCCGCGATCCCTGCTGTGGCGGGCATGAAATCGCTGACCCAGGCCCCGCTTTCGCCGTGCTGGGCAAATCGGGTGATTTCCGACAACACGGGACGCAGTGTCTGCCCGCCGGTCATTGTACTGAAGCGTTTTCCCCCGGCAATTTCGTCTGGAATCTGCTTGCCATGCCATTCCTTGAGCATCGGTTTATAGTCGAACAGATCGACATGCGACGGCGCGCCGTTCTGCAGCAGGTAAACGACCCGTTTTGCCCGGGGAGTGAAGTGCGGCAGGTCGGATTGGCCGCGGGTTGGCTCCGTCGCGGCCGCGCGGCCGGGTGTCATCGGGTTCAGCAGGGAAGCCAAAGCGGCTGTTCCCAAGCCCTGCGCGCTGGTGCCCAGCAGACCTCGTCGAGTCTGTTGCCGGGAGAAGTCCTGAAATAGATCCATGAGATTGCTTTCAATGATGGGCAGCAGTTACGGGGGTGCGGGTTTCCCGGAGTCGAGCCGCTTCTATTCAATGCGAAATCGCTTCGTCCAGATTCAACAACAGAGTGCATAAACCGGTCCAGGCGGCGTGATCCGTCCGGTCCAGAGGGGCGGGATCACGGTATTCGCCGATTTGCAGCACTGCTTCCGCTTCCTCGGGATGAGCAGCGTAATCGTGTTGTAGCTGCTGTAACCGCCCCTCGAGAATTCGAAACTCTTCGGGGCTGGGACGCCGCGATGTCACCAGCCGCATGGCTAGTTCCAGACGTGACTGGGTGTCGGTCTGTTCTCGCAGGACCCGGGCCGCCAGCACACGGGCCGCTTCGACATACGTGATGTCGTTTAGCGTGACCAGGGCATGCAGCGGCGTATTCGTGCGATAGTCCAGCACCGAACAGGTTTGTCGCGGGGAATTGTCGAACAGCATGGTCGGTCCCACAATCCGTCGCCAGAACGTGTACAATGTGCGCCGATACAGTTTGTCGCCATGATCCTGTACATACTTAATTTTGCCGAACGTCGCCTCGGCCCAGATTCCCTCCGGCTGATACGGGTTCACCGGTGGCCCTCCCAGTTCGGGAACCAGCAGGCCACTCACGGCGAGCGCCTGATCCCGAATCATCCAGGACGGCAGGCGTGAACGCGGTCCCCGCGCCAGCCAGATGTTCTCTGGGTCGTTTTCGTAGAGTTCGGGAGAGACGCGCGCGGTCTGGCGGTAGGTCTCGCTCATCACAATCACCTTGTGTAGCTGCTTCATGTCCCAGCCCGAATTTACGAATTGAACCGCGAGCCAGTCCAGCAAGGCGGGATGTGTCGGTTTGGTCCCCTGCGAACCGAAATCCTCTGCGGTTTTCACTAATCCGGTTCCAAAAAACATTTGCCAGACACGATTCACCGACACGCGCGCCGTCAGGGGATTGTGGGGATCGACCAGCCAGCGCGCCAGGTCCAGACGATTGGGCCGTTCGGACAAGGCGGTCGAGGCTGCCGGCAACCAGTCCGGCAAGCTCGCCCGCGCCTCCGCGCCCGGTTTGTTATAAAGCCCTTTCTCCAGCAGATAGGTGGCACGCCGCTGATCCTGGTCGCGCATGATCATCACGACAGGGACCTGCTGTTTCAGGGCATTGCGCGATTTCTCCAGCTCGGCAAGTTCGCCCGTCACCTGGCGATGGAGCGGGTCGTCCTGTCTTTGTCGCTGTTGCAGTAACTGGAGTTGATCCTGCGTCCGAGACTCCGCTGGTGTTCGCAGTGCCTGCAACAGGGGGAGAGCCGCCTCGTCGAGTGGCGCGTCCCGGTCGGCACTCACGGAAAGCAGGAAGTAGCCGAGATTATGGTGGCGATGAGGGGATTCAAAATTCAGATGAATGCGAAATCGCATGCCAGGCGTCCAGGCAACCGGTTCCCGAAAGCGGAAGACTGCCGCATGATCGCGATCCACGAATTTTCCCTGAAGCACTGCCCAGCCCGATCGGGGATCGGCGTCGAAGGCATTCGTGATCTTCAAATTTCCCTGCTCGTGCGTCGCCTGCGCGGAAACGATATCGACCGGCCGGGCAGTCCCGTCGGGGGAAACGGCTTCCACTCGGATCTCCGTCAACACGAAATTCCCGGAATCCGAACGGGCCAGTCCCCCTGCGGTCATCGTGGCATGCCTCAAGGCATCGAGACGTAGCGACGCAATGGTCAGGGAGGCCTGATCCGGTGTCGCATCGGGGATGGCCTCGATTTCATAACGGTCCTGGTCGGGATTCGGGCCACCCACCAGAACCGCATGACCGGGTTGGATTGTCAAGGTCTGATGCTCGGCCCGGGCGGTTTGGGGTACCAGCGGTACCCACTTCGAAGAGGGCAGAAGTTCGTTTTTTTTCGCCGCCAGCCACGATTCCAGCTCGGAATTCAATTGTTGCTCGCGAGCTTTTATTTTGTTGCGGGCCTGCTGGATTTGCTCAGAGAAGTTTGCCAGTTGCTGCTCCTGGGCAGGGCTGGGGACTTCCAGATTAGGAGGCATGCGGGGGTCGCCGCCGGCGCCATTCACGGGTGTCTGGTTGAAGAAATCGAAGAACTGGTAGTACTCCCGCTGGGTGAGGGGATCGTACTTGTGGTCGTGGCAGCGGCTGCAGGTGAGTGTCAGCCCCAGCCAGACCGTGCCCATGGTTTCCGTTTGATCGAACACATATTCCACCCGGTTTTCCTCGGCGATGCGGCCCCCCTCGCCGTTAATCATGTGATTTCGGCAGAATCCGGTGGCCAAGAGATCGTCTCGGCTGGCCTGCGGCAGCAGATCTCCCGCCAGTTGTTTGATGGTGAACTGATCGTAAGGGAGATTTTCGTTGTAGGCACGAATGACCCAGTCGCGCCAGGGCCACATGGTCCGTTCACGATCCCCCTGGTAACCATTCGTGTCGGCATAGCGGGCGACATCCAGCCAGGTCCAGGCCATCCGTTCGCCGTAATGGGGCGACGCCAGGAAGCGGTCCACCAGAGCCTCGTAGGCCCCGGGCGAATCGTCCGCCAGAAACTGATCGAGTTCCTCGATGGTGGGCGGTAATCCCGTCAAATCAAACTTGACCCGCCTCAGGAGTTCCTCGCGCGAAGCGGGGGGGGCGGGACGCAGGTTCCGTGCCAACAATTCCTTCCGAACCAGGACATCAATCGGGTTGCTGGACGTTAATTCCCGGTCCGGAATTTCCGGGGCCACGGGGTTTGTAAATGCCCAGTGGCCGCTCCAGGGGGCTCCCGCCTCGACCCAGTTGCGGAGTAGGATTATCTGCTGTTGTGTCAGCTTCAGTTTCGAATCCGGTGGTGGCATCAGCTCGTCGGTATCCGTCGCTTGGATCCTGCGAATCAGTTCACTGGAATCGGGTTTGCCCGGTTGGACCACGGCCGTCTCTCCTCGGATTTCGAACAGTCCGGCCTGGGTATCCAACCGTAAATCCACAGCGCGCGAGCTGGCGCTGGGCCCATGGCACAAAAAACAGTTCTCCGACAGGATTGGCCGAATATCCCGGTCAAAATCGACCCGAGTCGTTGCCGCCGCTTCTTCCGCCCGGGCCGTTGCCACTGGTTGTGAGAATCCCCATCCGAAGATCAGGCAAACAAGCAAACGCACAGTTCTGGAACCCGGGGCATGCATGGTTCTCATCGGTCTCTCGAAATCCAGGGAGGTGAAGGCAGGCTGTCACTGGAATGTTGGAATAACCTGCCGGTGGGAAATACGCTGGCAAATTGGCAAATGCACAATGTTGGGAGAAATGTCCGAAAAAATTCGGTTTGTAACTGGGCAACCAGCCGTTGTGTTGAGATCGAAAAAAAAAATGCTACAGTCCACCCTCCGCTGTGGAAAGCAGACGTCGCGTGGAAACATCGATCGTTATTGATGCCAGTGTATCCTGTCGCGGAAGGCGTGGTCAATCACGGGCCTTCCTGGGAAATGTGGCAGAGGCTCCCAGGGTGAATAATGCGTCAATTTGACACATCGCATCCCCGGGCGTGAACGGTTAAATTTCGGACTCGTCGCAAGTACCTTTCTGAGCGGCTATTGGACGCAGTCAATTCGGTAAGCAATCTGATTGAGAATCGATATGAAGCGGTTTCACTTTCCGGCATGGATAGATCCCCTGTTGCCCGTGGTGGCTGGTTTTTTGGGGATTGGTCTGGTGTATTACGGTGGCCTGTTTGCGTATGCGGTCCACCCGCTGACATCGGATGTGGGGTATCGTCCGGAACAGCCGGTTCCGTATAGCCACGCCTTGCACGTCGGCAAGTTGAAGATGGATTGCCGGTATTGCCACAATACCGTCGAGGTGGCAGGGCATGCCGCCATTCCTCCCGCGAGTGTCTGCATGAATTGCCATTCGGCCCAGGATGCGGCTGGTCAGACACCGACCGTCTCCATTCGGCTCGACAGCCCCAAGCTTGCACCCATTCGAGAAGCCGTCGCCACGGGGGAAATGCTTCCCTGGCGTCGTGTTAACGATCTTCCCGACTATGCCTATTTCAATCATAGCGTCCACGTTAATCGGGGCGTGAGTTGCGTGGCCTGTCACGGGCGAGTTGATCGGATGGAGGTGGTAGAACAAAAGGCAACCCTTTCGATGGGTTTCTGTCTGACCTGCCATCGCAATCCTGCTCCGAATTTGCGGCCTGCTGAGTTCGTGACCAATTTGGCTTGGGAACCGGAGGGGGGCGACGCGGCGAGTATCGGGGCAGCCCTGATGCTGGAAAGAGGCATCCACCCCAATGACAACTGCTCGACTTGTCACCGTTGATCCCGGTTGGGCAGGGGCCTGTCGTCGCGTTGCGTGGTGGTGTGATAATCTGGACCTTTGATCGAAGTTTTGAATATCCATGGCAAAATACTGGCGAAGTCTGGAAGAATTGTACGAAAAGCCTGCCTTCCAGGAATATTTGCATCGTGAGTTTCCTGAAGCGGCTTCCATGCTTCCGGAAGGGGTGTCTCGTCGCCGCTGGATGCAGTTGATGGGGGCTTCTCTCGCCTTGGCGGGGGCCACGGGGTGTCGCTGGGAAGATGAGCAGGTTGTCACCTACCTGCAACGCCCTGCGAATCGAGTACCCGGCGTGCCCGTGAAGTATGCCACTTTGCTGGAACGTTCTGGCGTGGCCCTGGGTGTGCTGGCGACCTCGTATGATGGTCGCCCCATCAAGGTGGATGCTAATCCGGACCATCCCCAGGGATTTCATGGCACAGATGCCCAGGCTCAAGGTTATGTTCTGCAAATGTACGATCCCGACCGGATCGCGCGAGATGCCAGGACGGGCAAGCATACCCAGCTTTACAATCCAAACGAGGCCGCCGTCTTGCGCGAGCGGGTGGGCAAGGAACGCAAGGCTCGCACCTGGGAGCAGTTCGAGAAGTTCGCCACTCAGTGGTGGGCGAAGACGCAACCCGCTGGCGGGGCAGGGGTCCGCGTGCTGGCGGGCGCCAGTTCCTCCCCCTCGCTGCGGCGACTAAAGCAGGAATTTCTGGCAGCCTTACCGCAGGCGCGTTGGGTCGAATACGAGCCCATTTCGCGTGAAAATGAAGTCCGTGGGGCACAAATGGCATCGGACAACCCGCTCCGCGTGCGCTACGAGTTGGCGAATGCGGATGTGGTTCTCGGGCTGGATTCCGACCTGTTCGACTTTCATCCCGATGCCCTGCGGCATGCATGGGAGTGGGCCGACCGCCGCGTGCCCGAGAATGGTACACTGAATCGCGTGTACGCAGTGGAAAGCTGTTATTCCCTGCTGGGGCAATCGGCAGACCACCGCATGCCTTTGGCGGCGTCTCAGGTTGCCTCCTTTGTGGGGGATCTGCTGGATACTCTCGAGGGGGCGTTGAACGGGAGTGCCCCCGTGGAGGAGTCGAGCAGCGAAGATCACAAGCAGGGCTTTCTCAATGCGGTTGTCGATGATCTTGTGAAGCATCGTGGCCGGAGCATAGTGGTGGCGGGTCCGCGGCAACCGGCGGAAGTGCATGCCACCTGCTGGTTGATCAATTCCCTGCTGGGGAACTTGGGGCAGACGGTCAAGGGGCTGGATGCGGGGCAGACGCTCTCCGACAGTATGGAAGCCTTGGCTGGTCTGGTCGAGGAAATGAACAGTGGCGCCGTGGAGACCCTGCTGGTGTTGGGCGGGAATCCTGCCTACGACGCTCCCGGCGTGCTCGACTTCGCAGCCGCTGCCTCGAAAGTCGGTTCGATGGTCCGGTTGGGGCAATACGACGACGAGACTGCCGCCCTGAGCCAGTGGTATCTGCCCCAGGCTCATGAACTGGAAAGCTGGGGAGACGGCCGCAGTTGGGACGGCACGCTAGGGATTCGTCAGCCCTTGCTGGCCCCGTTGCATCGTGGCGTCACGGAAACGGAACTGCTGGCCCTGCTGATGCAGCAGGAAGTGCGCGACGGCCAGCAAATTGTGCGAAACACACTTGCGTCGTTGATTCCCGGATTGACACAGGCCCAATGGGATCGTGCGATTCATGATGGGTTCTTTGCCGATTCGGCTTTTGCCGTGCAGGCTGGCGTTGCCGTTGCAGCGGATCTGGCGGCCCGGCTTACCCCCTGGTTCGAAAGTGTCCGTCTCCAGTCTCGGGAGCAGACGGCAGCGCAATTCGAAGTGATCTTGCTGGTAGATGAATCCGTTTACGATGGCCGCTATGCCAACAATGCCTGGCTGCAGGAAACGCCAGCCCCGCTGACGAAGCTGACTTGGGATAACGTGGCTGTCATCAGTCCCAAAACGGCCAAAACCCTGGGGCTTAAGGACGGTGACGTGGTCTCGATCAAGAGAAATGACCGCAGTCTCCAGATTCCCGTGTTTCAGATGCCAGGGGTGGCCGACAACACGTTTGGGATCAGTTGCGGCTACGGGCGCACCGGCGCGGGGCATGTCGGAGGATCCTTGGCGGATAATGTCGCTCCGGTTGGCAGTAATGCATACGAGTTGATGTCTGTCTCGGCGACCCGTTATTTTGGTTCCGCAGAGGTCACGCCTGTCGGTAAGCAGCATCTGCTGGCTTCGACCCAGTCCCATTGGGCCATCGATTTGGCGGGGATGCAGGAAATTGGTCACCGCGTGGGAGCTCTGGTTCGCGAGGGGACACTTTCCGAATACAAGGACCATGCCGATTTCGCCCAGCATCGGGTACATCATCCGGAACTGCTCTCGTTATGGGATGAGCGGGCCTGGGAAGGGGATTATCAGTGGGGCATGTCGATCGATCTGGCACGCTGCACGGGCTGCAATGGCTGTGTTGTTTCCTGCACCGCGGAGAATAACGTGCCGGTGGTCGGGAAGGATCAGGTCAGTCGAAATCGGGAGATGCACTGGCTGCGAATCGATCGCTATTTTGTCGGCGATTCGAATATCGCCAAGAAACTGCACGAGCAGTCGGGAGAACAGGTGCCGTCCGAACTGGACGAACTGGCCGAAAATATCGGTGTGTCCACTCAGCCGGTGCTGTGCATGCAGTGTGAAAATGCTCCTTGCGAACAAGTTTGCCCCGTCGCGGCAACGGTTCACAGCAAGGAGGGTTTGAATGACATGGTTTACAATCGCTGCATCGGAACCCGTTACTGTTCGAACAACTGCCCCTACAAGGTTCGCCGCTTCAACTACTTCAGCAATGCCAAGCCGATGATGAAGCCGGAAAAGGAACTGGTGCAACTGGTGCTGAACCCCGAAGTGACGGTGCGGAGCCGCGGCGTCATGGAAAAGTGTACCTACTGCGTGCAGAGAATTCAGAACGGAAAGATCGCTGCGAAGAACGAAAATCGTCTCGTGCGGGATGGCGAAATCAAAACGGCTTGCCAGGAAGCCTGTCCCACGAACGCGATCATCTTCGGAAATCTGCGGGATGAACAGAGCGAGGTTTCCAAGCTGCACAAATTGCCCCGGACCTATGGCATGCTGGAGGAATTGAATACGAAGCCTCGGACCAGGTATCTGGCCCGTATTCGCAATCCGCATCCCTGGCTGGAACATGGATATTTCCTTCAGCACGAAGCGGATCATGGGGAGCATCATGATCATGATCATGACCACGACAGCGACCCGGTGAGTACACCACAAGCGTGAGTTACGGGCTTTTGGGTTGCCTCAGCAATTCCGAAGGCACAGCGAAATACAGAGTTCCCTCGCCGAGGGATCAGCGACAGATCAGATCAGGCGGATTTGCCTGAATGGAATTGATTCCGGTTCATTGACTGAAATTTGAGTACCATGGCCGCCATCACGACAACGCCTTTTGACATCACGACGGAAACACCTGGATCACGGGTGACTCTGGTTACAGGGGACAGTTCCTACCAGTCGGTAACGGATCAGGTCTGTCTGCTGGCCGAAACGCCCAAGGTGCCGACCGCTTACTGGATTGCCCTGGCCTGTTCGTCGGCACTGCTGCTCAACCTGGTCGCCTGCATCGGCTACCTGTTGACAACGGGGGTCGGCGTCTGGGGGAACATGGTGCCGGTTGCCTGGGGTTGGCCTATCGTCAACTTCGTGTTCTGGGTCGGTATTGGTCACGCGGGAACCCTGATTTCCGCCATTCTGTTTCTGTTTCGTCAGAACTGGCGAACCGGCATCAACCGGGCAGCCGAAGCCATGACAATCTTCGCGGTGATGTGTGCCGGGATCTTCCCGGGGATCCACATCGGTCGCGTCTGGGTGGTGTTCTGGCTGTTTCCGCTTCCCAACACCATGTTACTATGGCCTCAATTCCGCAGCCCGCTGTTGTGGGACGTGTTTGCGGTTTCCACGTACGCCACGGTTTCGCTGTTGTTCTGGTACATGGGCATGATTCCCGACCTGGCAACGTTCCGGGATCGCGCCAAGAGCCGCGTGCGTCAAATTGTGTACGGTGTACTCTCGCTAGGCTGGACGGGCTCCGCACGCGGCTGGGCCCGGTATGAGAAGGCCTATCTGCTGCTGGCGGCCCTAGCCACTCCGCTGGTGCTCAGCGTGCATACCATCGTGAGTTTCGACTTTGCGGTTTCGCAGCTTCCAGGCTGGCACACCACCATTTTCCCCCCATATTTCGTGGCAGGTGCCATTTTCAGCGGTTTCGCGATGGTAGTGACGTTGCTGGTCCCCGCTCGCCGGTTGTGCAGCCTGGAAAACATCATCACGGTGCGGCACCTGGAAAACATGTGCAAGATTATGCTGGCCACGGGCATGATGGTCGGTTACGCGTACGCCATGGAATTCTTTATGGCCTGGTACAGTGGCAACCCCTATGAACAATTTGCCTTTATCAATCGGGCGTTTGGTCCGTATTGGTGGGCCTACTGGACGATGGTCACCTGCAACGTGATCAGTCCCCAGTTCTTCTGGTTCAAATGGTGCCGCACGACCCCGTGGTTCATGGTAATCATCTGTATTTTCATCAATATCGGGATGTGGTTTGAACGTTTTGTCATCACGATTTCGTCGTTGAGCCGCGACTTCCTGCCTTCAAGCTGGGGATATTTCAAGCCCACGATCATCGACTGGCTTATGCTGATCGGTAGTTTCGGCTTGTTTTTCACGCTGTTTCTGTTGTTCTGCCGGTTTCTCCCCGTGGTTGCGATGGCCGAAGTCCGGAGCATCATGCCGACGGAAGAGGAAACTGCCGAATAGACGGACGCGAGAGTACCCGAGACGCCCGGCAGGGCCAGGCATTTTTCTGTTACGGATGAATTTTTCGGCTTGTCACCTTGGCACAGGCACACGATACGAGGTTTTTATGTCAGCGGTAGTTGATCCTCACGGCCATTCAGCGGATGCCCCGGTCCATCGAAAGCCGGAGCTGGCGGGTTATGTCGCCCGGTTTTCCGGCCAGAAATCCCTGATGGAAGCAGCGCGGAAGACTCGCGATGCGGGCTTCAAGCGATTCGATTGTTACGTCCCCTATCCGATCCATGGGCTCGACCATGCCATGGGGATGAAGCCTACCCGGCTCCCGTTCATCGTGCTGGGTTGCGCGGTCGTCGGCTTGCTGACCGCGGTGTTGCTGCAATGGTTCACGAATGCCTTCGATTACAAATACATCATCAGCGGCAAGCCGTACATGAGTATTCCCTCGAGCATGCCGGTCAACTTCGAACTGGCCGTGCTGTTTTCGGCCTTTGGTGCCTTGTTCGGCATGCTGGCGTTGAATCAGCTTCCCAAGTTCTATAATCGCCTGTTCCTGCTCGATCCCTTCCAGAAGGTGACGACGAACGGCTTTTTCCTGGGTATCGAAGCCGCCGATCCCAAATTTCACTCGCAGGATACCAAGGCGTTTCTGGAGAATCTGAAACCGTTGGAATTGACCCCCTGTATGGAGCCTCATGCAGACGCTCGGCTTCCCCGTGTTATCGCTCCCATCGCGGTGCTGTTGCTGGTGGTGGGACTCATCCCGCTCGTGCTGGCGGCACGGATGCGGGCCATGCCATCGAATGTGCCACGCATTGAATTGATTCACGACATGGATTTCCAGCCCAAGCTGAAAACCCAGAGATTCAGTTCGATGTTCGCGGACGGGCGAGGGATGCGTCCCGTGATCGCGGGGACCTTGGCCCGAGGGGACCTGCGAGCCGATGCCGCATTTTATGAGGGGCTGATTCCAGACCAGGCCGATGGGGTCGATCGGGCGCTGCTGTTGCCGAATGCCAAGAATCCGGATGGGACGACGGTTCAACTCGATCAAATGCCCTGGGTCAGCGAAATTCCACTTCCCGTGGACGCCGCGTTAATGGAGCGCGGGAGGGAGCGTTACAATATTTATTGTTCGGTATGCCACGGCTTGACCGGCAAGGGAGATGGCCTGGTGACACTGCGGGCAATGGAATTGCAGCGTGGGTCTCCGGGCATCGGCACCTGGATCAATCCGATTTCGCTGTCCGCGGATCCGATTCGCCAACAGCGCGTCGGACAACTGTTTAACAGCATCACCCATGGAGTTCGCAAAATGCCAGCTTATGGGTCTCAGATCCCCGAGAGCGACCGCTGGGCCATAGTCCTGTATGTCCGTGCCCTGCAGCGTGCAGGCTCGGGGACGCTGGAGGATGTACCCGAGGAACTGAAGGCAGGGTTGACCGCCGCGGAATAATTGGAAATGCAGCCCTGGTGTTCTACCGCGGATGGGATTGGCAAGTCGCCGGACACACGGGTTGAACTAAACAGTTTTCTTACACGCAATTTATCGATAGTTGATCCATGGCACATCACGACGGACATTCCATCGAAGTCACTGATCCAGGGACTGTAAACCAGACAGCGGGAAGCATGGCCAACATCGCCATGATTGTCGGCGCGGCTGGTCTGCTCGGAGCAGGTTTGCTGGCATCCTCGAGCGACAACTGGGTGCGATTTCTGTTCAGTTATCTGCACAATCTGATGTTCGTGCTCGGCATTGCCATTGGCGCGCTCGGCTTTGTGCTTATCCAGCACATCACCCGCGCGGGCTGGAGTGCGGTGGTCCGGCGGTTCGCGGAAATCCTGTCGCTGTTGTTCATTCCCGTGGGTGTCCTGTTTCTGTTCATCGTCATGCTAGTGCTGAATGGGAACGACCAGTTGTACTGGTGGAATAACGAAGCCGTCGCATCCCAGGACGTGCTGATCAAGCATAAAATGATCTACCTGAATCCCACCTGGTTCTCGATTCGGGCGGCTCTGTATTTTGCCTTCTGGATCACTTGCTCCTGGTGGTATCTCAGCGTTTCCTCCCGCCAGGATGTAACCGGCGACAAACAATTGTCGCTGAGCATGGAACGCTGTGCCGCCGTCTGCCTGATTCTCTACGCACTCTCGCTGACCTTTGCCACGATTGACTGGATCATGTCTCTTGATCCCCACTGGTTCAGCACGATTATCGGAGTGTATTTTTTCGCGAACAGCGCCGTCTCGTTTTATGCAGTGCTGGCAATTCTCGTTTTTCTGGCAAACCGTCAGGGTTTGCTGACCCGGGAAATCAATGCGGAACATCGGCATGATATCGGTAAGTTGATGTTTGGGTTCAACTGCTTCTGGGCCTACATCGCCTTTTCACAGTATTTGCTTTACTGGTACGCGAACATTCCGGAAGAAACCGTCTGGTATTTGCGGCGGCAGGAAAATGGCTGGGAAGTGGTCTCCGTGCTGCTAATTGTCGGTCACTTCGTGATTCCCTTCCTGGGCTTCATGTCGCGCACGGTGAAGCGGGATCCCGTCAAGTTGACGTTCTGGTCCGCCTACATGCTCGTCATGTGCTGGATCGATCTGTACTGGCTGATCATGCCCGAAGTCTCGCCGACGACTCCTGCCTTGAGCCTGATCGATTTCGGGTGCCTGTTGGGCGTGGTCGGATTCGCCGCCTTCGGAACGCTCAAACTGTCTGGGGAGTATTCCCTGCTGGCGAAAAAAGATCCCCGGTTGCCCGAATCCCTGCATTTCCACAACATTTGAAGGAAGACAGCCGCCCCGCTGCGGCGAATTGACGCGATGTGCTGGAAACGGTAGGAGTTTGGTCCGGATTGGTAATAATCAATGAGGTGAAGTTAGCTGGGGATGCTCGTGAGCATCCGCAGTGGTTTATAAGTCTGTTGGTTCAAAAAAAAATTTACCCTGCACGCGGAGGCAGGCTCATGGCTCAATACAACGATGTGCAAACCGGAACGATCGGCGTGATTGGCGCGATTTCCGCTATTTTGACCTTCGTAATCATCGCGGCTGCTCAGGTATTGTATTATCAATATCAATCCGAGGAGACCCAGCGGAAGGAAATCGACGCGCCGATCACCAGCGCGGATCACCTGGTGGACGCCCAAACTGCCGAATTGAACAGCTATGGCTGGGTCGACCGTGAAAAGGGGATTGTCTCGCTCCCGATCGAACGGGCCAAGCAGGAAGTTCTGGCGACAATGAGTTCCTCTGCCCCATCCTCTTCAGAAACCAAACCGTAACTTCTTGATCCTTTCGGCAATTCTATTCCCACAATTGAAGACATGATTTCTCGCATCGTTTTAATTTGCCCCTGGTTGCTCGCAACGATCCTGCCCGTTGCTGTGCTGCGGGCCGATGCGCGAAACGAAGTTGTCGGCTCCGTGGATGTCTCTCAGGAACCGGGCCGGGAATTCCTGCCAGCCGCGTTGACCGAAGGACGTGTCGAGGAACATGCGGGAGATCTCCTGCCACTGGATTTGATTCTACGTAACGACCGTAACGAGATGATTCGTCTGGGAAGTCTGTTCTCGGATAACAAGCCCGTGATTCTCTCGATGAATTATTCGAACTGTCCGAAACTGTGCCTGCTCCAGTTAAATGGTTTGATCAACGGCCTCCGGGAGGTGGATTTGATCGCGGGTCAGGACTACCGGATTGTCTCGGTCAGCCTGGATCCCCGGGAGACCTTCGAACAATCGGCTCGGACGAAACAGAAATATCTGGAGTCCTACGGAAAAGCGGCCCTGGAGGAGGGTTGGCATTTTCTCTCGGGTTCGGAATCGAACATCAAGCAGTTAGCGTCCGCGCTGGGTATCTTTTATTCGTACGTGCCGGAACGGAAGGAGTATTCGCATCCGGCGGTGTTTACGATCTGCATGCCCGATGGTCACATTTCGCGTTATCACTACGGGATCGAGTTTCCACCGCAAACCTTGCGACTCTCGCTGGTCGAGGCGGCGGACGGGAAAATAGGAACCCCCTTTGATCGGTTTCTGCTGCTCTGTTTTCATTACGATGAGCAGGCAGGGCGTTATGCCCCCACGGCACGAAACCTGATGAAGCTGGGGGGAGGCGTTACGATTGCCGCAATTGGGCTGCTGTTCTGGTTTTGCCAGCGGCGGTTGGGGCGTTCGGATCCAATGAGGCGAAAAAAACCAGAGGCAGTGATCGGGTCCTCGGCGTAACGTGCCCCCGTCCCGGGGGACCATCCCGGATGATCACTTCCTGTGTTCACAAATCAGGCAAAGTAAGTTCATAGACAATCCTATCCACCAGACATGGCAGATGTGTTGGTAGGTGCCAGTTCAGTCAACGGATAACGAGTAACTCAATGGAAAAGACACTTTTTTTCCCCGAACAGGTTTCGACATTCGCCGGCACGGTCGATAGCCTGTACTATTTCATATTCTGGCTTTCGACGTTTTTCTTCGTCCTGGTGGTCGGATTGATGGCTTACTTCGTGATGAAGTACCGCCGGGTGGAAGGACAAACCCCATCCGCCAGCCCCAGCCACAACACGCCGCTGGAGGTTTTCTGGTCGGTGATTCCCGGTTTCCTGGTGCTGATTATCTTCGGGTGGGGGTTTGCGGGTTACATGGACATGCGGAGTCCGCCCGCGGAAACCTACGAGATCAATGTCACCGCCAGCATGTGGAACTGGAATTTCAAGTATCCAACCGGCGCGGTCGACAACCAGTTGCATATTCCAGTGAATACCCCCGTGAAACTGGTGATGCGATCCCAGGATGTGATTCACAGCCTGTATGTTCCCGCCTTTCGAATTAAGCAGGATGTGGTTCCCGGACGGTATGCGGGGATGTGGTTTCAAGCCACCCAGACTGGCGATTATGATCTGTTCTGTGCTGAGTATTGCGGGCAAAAACATTCCGACATGATTACCAAGGTGGTGGTGCACGAGGTCGATGCCTCGGCATTGACCGAGCCCGGCCAGCAGACGTTTGACCAGTGGATGGAAATCGCGTCGGATCCCCTGCAAGGGGGCAAGATTCCGCTGGCGCAGGCCGGGGAAAAAGTGGTGAACATGTTCGGCTGCCTGCAATGCCATTCGGTCGATGGGTCCCAGAAGGTGGGGCCATCTTTCAAGGGATTTTATGGCAAGGACGTGGCGATCAAGGATGTGGGGAATGTGAAGATGGACGAGCAGTACATTCGCGAATCCATCCTGGAGCCGAACGCCAAGATTCGCCTGGGGTTTGAACCAAAAATGCCCAGCTTCAAGGGGAGCATGAAGGATGAATGGATCGACGCGGTGATCGCGTACATGAAATCGATCCAGTAATCCGGTTTGTGCGTACCCGCTTTTTATTCGAGTGATTGTTTTTGATTTTTTGAACCGTTTGCAAGGGGCACGTGCATGGCTACCGCCAGTTTGCCAGCTCACCAACAAGACCACGCGTCATCGACTAACTATTTGAATTGCAGCCGGGGGTTTTTGTCCTGGGCTTGCACTCTCGATCATAAGCGCATCGGCGTGATGTATCTGATAGGCACCATGACCGCGATGTTCGCGGGGGGAGCGCTGGCACTGATCCTGCGAGCGGAACACTTGACCCCGCAAGCGACGCTGCCAGGGATCACACACGATCTCTACAACCAGTTGTTTACGCTGCACGGCGCGATCATGGTGTTTCTGTTCATTATTCCCAGCATTCCAGGAGCGCTGGGGAATTTCATCCTGCCGATCATGCTGGGGGCGAAGGATGTTGCCTTTCCCCGGATGAACCTTTGCAGCTTTTACTTGTGGGTGGGAGGGCTGATCTTCTTCTTGACGGCTCTGTTGACGACGGGACTGGATACCGGGTGGACCTTCTACACCCCCTACAGCACAAATACTTCCAGCACGAGTGTCGTGACCGCGACCCTGGGGGCGTTCATTCTGGGTTTTAGTTCGATCTTCACGGGCTTGAATTTTATCGTCACTGTTCACACGATGCGTCCTCCAGGCATGACCTGGTTCCGCATGCCCCTGTTCCTGTGGGCCTTATACTCGACGGCTATCATTCAGGTTCTGGCGACACCCGTGTTGGGGATTACGCTGCTGTTGCTGGCAGTGGAACGGAGCTTCGGCCTCGGGATTTTCGATCCCAAGCTGGGGGGGGATCCGGTACTGTATCAGCACTTCTTCTGGTTCTACTCGCATCCTGCCGTGTACATCATGATTCTGCCAGCGATGGGGATCATCAGCGAACTGATCTCCACGTTCAGCCGCAAGCCGATCTTCGGATATCGCTTTATTGCCTTCAGCAGCATGGCGATTGCCCTGCTCGGCTTTTTGGTGTGGGGCCACCACATGTTTACCAGCGGCCAGTCGGAAATGGTGACGGTTGTCTTTTCCGTGCTGACCTTCAGCGTTTCGATCCCGTCGGCCATCAAGGTGTTTAACTGGGTGGCAACGATGTACAAGGGGTCGATTCTATTGGCGACTCCCATGTGTTACGCGTTGTCCTTCATATTCCTGTTTACGATTGGTGGTTTGACCGGGTTGTTCCTGGGAGCCCTGGCGACGGATATCCACCTGCACGACACCTACTTCGTGGTGGCTCACTTCCATTACGTGATGATGGGGGGGACGCTCGTGGCGTTTATCGGCGGGGTGTTCTACTGGTGGCCCAAAATTACGGGCCGGATGTACAACGAATTCTGGGGACAGGTCTCGAGCCTGATCGTGTTTCTGTCGTTCAATCTGACGTTCTTTCCGCAGTTTATTCTGGGATCCCGCGGGATGCCCCGGCGGTATTTTAATTACGTGCCTGAATACCAGACGTTGCACATTCTGTCGACAATCGGTTCGTTCCTGCTGGGTTTTGGTCTGGCTTTGGCGGCGGGTGTGCTGATTGCCTCCCTGTTCAGCGGACGCCGTGCCCCTGCGAATCCTTGGGGTTCAGCCACGCTGGAATGGCAGTGCAGTTCTCCTCCTCCCCTGTCCAATTTCGAGCACACGCCTTCGGTGGGGGATCCATATGACATGAATTCCGTGGTCTGGGATGCGGAGACGGAAAGTTATGTCAAACAACAGTCCTCCGGTGGTCATTCCCATGTTGCGAGTGCCCATTGAGGTAATTATTCCTGGTCATCCAGGAAATGCCTTGCAGAAATCCGAATTATTGAGTTCTTAGCGAAAAAGGTTGACCGATGGCGACAGCCGTTGAAACCCACGAAACAGACGGACATGGTGATCACGACGATTGGCATCACAAGCCCTTCAGCGCGCACCACTTTGAAAACGCGGAGCAACAGTTTGATTCCGGCAAGCTGGGGATGTGGCTGTTCCTGGTGACCGAAGTCCTGTTCTTCAGCGGACTGTTCGTGGCGTATGCCGTATATCGCGCTAATCATCCCGAGGTGTTCATTTACGCCTCCCAGTACCTCGACAAGTATCTGGGGGGGATGAACACGGTCGTGCTGATTTTCAGCAGCTTGACCATGGCCTGGGGCGTTCGTTGCGCGCAGTTGGGACAGCGCTCCGGCCTGATCCTGATGCTGAGTTTAACCCTCGCGTGCGCGGCATTGTTCCTGGGAGTAAAAACCTTCGAATACACGGAGAAGGCGCATAAGCGTCTGCTCTGGGCTGGTGCCTTCGTGAATGCGACAGACATCAATAAATCGCTGGGGACCACCAAGCGTCCGGGAAATCATGTTTTTGTGGTTGAAAAGATTCCCAAGCCTCCGGAAACTTTCGAAGAACGCATGATGGTGTCGCTGCGAGCCATTCAACGGTTCTGGGGGGTTTCGATGTTGATACCCGTTCTGCTGGTGGGCTTGGGGTATCGCTTTAACAGCCGCCCCACGCGGACCATCGGGTATGCGGTGCTGCTTTCAATCGGCGCGATCCTGGTGGGGATGGAAGCCAGTATCCAGATCCACGAGTTCCAGCATGGAGGCGCGCATGCTGCAACCGGCGGACATGATGCGGATCATCACGAAGCGGATCACCAGGAGGCGGGCCACAATGGCGAGGCTGGCTTGCCTGGCGCCCACCCCGAACATTCGGTGGTGGCGGGCGATATCGTAGATCCGATGCTGAGCGAACTTACCTCCGATGCCGAGCCTAAGGATTTGAAGTCCTTGAGCGATCGCCCGCGCAACGCGAACATTTTCTTCAGCATCTATTACTTCATGACCGGACTGCATGCCTTCCATATCATTTGTGGCATGATTGCCATCACCTGGCTGCTGGTCCGCTCGGTGGAAGGGCATTTCCGCCCGGACTACTTCGGTCCCGTGGATTTCGTGGGCCTATACTGGCATATCGTCGACCTGATCTGGATTTACCTGTTTCCGCTGTTGTATTTGATTGGTAATTGATCCTGCCGGCCACAATCCTACGTGTTGTTGAAAGTCTGAACTATGTCCGATTCCCACGACCATCATGGTTTTGCCCACGTCATGTCGCCGGCCGTGCTGCTGGCGGTATTTGCGGCATTGATTGTGTTCACCGTCATTACCGTGTTAATTGCCGGTAGCAGTTTGATTCCACCCGGATTCGATATTTATGTCGCCCTGACAATCGCCACGATCAAGGCTGCGCTGGTCGTCCTGTTTTTCATGCATATGATTCACGATAAAGGCCTGAACGCGATCATGTTCGTCTTTTCGCTGGTGTTCGTAGCACTGTTTCTGGGCGCTGCGATCTCCGATACCGAACAGTACCAGCATTTGATCAAGGATTTCGGTCAAGCCAATCCCGATTCCATGGCAAAGTAAAACCCGGCTGGTTCGATCTGCTTTTCCCCTCCCTCCAAACCCCGGTCCCGGAGATGTTACCCGGGATTGTGTTTGACTCCGCTCCTGACGAGTGAAAGAATGAATCCGGGATCGTCGGCGGTTTTGAAGCGGGTCTGGCGACTTGATCTGTTGTGATCGTGAGTGCGTGCTGCAGGCGTATCGTTCAATCTGGAGCGCAGGACTTCCCGTCGAAGGCGCAAGCCCGTGACTCAACGAACCCGAATTTATCCGGTCCATGCCAGAATTTCGTTTCTGGTTTACGGATTAATGCTTTCGATCGGGGTCTTCTTTTTTGCGTCCTTCATCGCTTACGCCGCGCGGTTCATCCTGGTTCCGCAGGAATATCCGCTGCCTAGCCTGCCTCGGATATTATGGTTTAGCACGGGGCTGCTGTTTCTGGGTAGCCATTTCCTCTGGCGTGCCTATGCCCAGATCCGCCGTGAACATCAATCGCGTTTCAAGGCCTATCTGACGGCGTCCCTGATCCTGGGAGGGGCGTTTTGCATATTGCAATCGCTGGGGATGTGGTCTTTATTCTGGCAACATCATCGCGAGGCCGTGCATAAGTCGGGAGTGATCGCTGCGGTGCTGTTAATGATCTTTATGCATGTAGGGCATTTCCTGGCAGGCTATATTGCCCTGGGCTATGTCACGTTTCAGGCCTTTCGCGGTCGCTATGACCACGAATACCACAATGGCGTGCGTCTGGCGGCGCTTTACTGGCGGTTCCTGGACGTGGTCTGGTTGTGCATGTTGCTGCTGTTCTGGCTGGCCCGCCGGAGTTACACGGGGTAGCTGAACGGTCAACCCGGCGATTTCTTGCGTTTGCCTTTTGTTTTCCTTTCCGGCCGCGGCAGCAGAGGTAATTCGCCATGCTCGGCTGCGGGGAGGGAGTCCGGAGAACGTTTTTTCCTCTCGGGCGGAGACGAGACCAGGTAAGCCTGGCTGGAGTCGACCAGAAAGTGCCCCTGCAGCGCGGTCCGCCCGATCAGCATGCGGTGAAGCATCCGCTTGCGACAAATCAGGCTGATATCGATCGTTTTCAGAACCGTGCCGAGCAGAATCTCGGTTTCCACCACGACCCGCTCGGTGACATGCCCGCTGCTCGATTTGACCTTGCTGCGGCGTTTCAAGCGTGCCGTGACTGGAACCGTGTGGTTGCGATCCTTCCGCGAGAGCGCCACTTCGAATCGAACAAATTCCTCGTCAATGAATTCCAGTGACTTCACATCCACCGCCGAGGAGCGCGCCCCCGTGTCGGCCTTGGCTTCAATTCCGGTAATCCCCCATTCGGGCAGGGATACCTGTTCCTTCCAGCCAATCTTGATCGCGGACTTCATCGGACGTCCTCCTCTGATGTTGCCAGGTTCTCTCGCCCCAGCGAAGTTCCGTGGCGAGAACATACCCTGCCTTGCCGTCTCCTTCCTCCGAACAGCGGAGAGGCGTCTTGCAAGTTGAAGAGAATAATCAGGTGGCGCAACCTGCCAGAGACGGTTACCAGTCCGCGCACGCAAGGCGCTTCGGGCGACATCGGCAGGTAAACAAACCTGCGTTCCGTTCGTCCTTCCATCCCTATTTAATATGATACTACCAGCAGACGCGCCATCAAACCGGGTAGGAGTATTTTATCCCGAAAGTTGCCTCTCCTCGGCCTGTTTTTCAGCTCTGGCGGGCGAATTTCCGGGTAAACCGGCTTGCTTCCGTTTTGTCGCGACTTCAAGGCTTGACGGGTGGGATCGACGCGGAGAAGAATATCCTGTTCGTTCCCTGTTGAAGGAGAAACCATGAAGCGATGCCTGATACTCGCGTTTCTGTTGCCATTGGCCATGTCTCGCGTGGGAAGTTTGTCGTCGGCTCCCTTTCCCGGTGAAAATGGCGAAGCACTCCTGCAGCAGGCCGTGGTACAGGCAAGCTCCAGCATAGTCCGCATCGAAACCATCGGCGGATTGGACATTGTGGAGGGCGAACTTGCGGGGACGGGCCCGACCACGGGAGTGATCGTGGCCAGCGATGGCTACATCATCACCAGCGCCTACAATTTCGTGGCCAACCCCGCCTCCATCCTGGTGACTCTGCCCGATTCCGATCGCCGTCTGCCTGCCGAGATTGTCGCACGCGATCACCACAAGCAGTTGACACTCCTCAAGGTCGAGGCAACCGACCTGATCCCCGCCGTTCCCGTCCCTATGGAGAGCGTGAGGGTAGGGCAATGGGCCATTGCCGTCGGTCGCACCTATGCTCCCAAGCTGCCGAATGTTTCCCTGGGACTGGTCAGTGCCCTGGAACGCGTGAATGGCAAGGCCATTCAGACTGACGCCAAAGTCTCCCCTGCCAACTACGGAGGCCCCCTGATCGATCTTCAAGGGCGTGTGCTGGGCATTCTGGCTCCCTTGTCCCCCCAGGGGAAAGGGTTGACGGATGGCATGAACTGGTACGATTCCGGAATCGGGTTTGCCGTCCCATTGGAAGAGATTCTGCAGCGGTTGGAGGCTATGCGCGAAGGTCGGGATCTGCATCCCGGACTGCTCGGGATCAGTTTTTCGGGGGACGCCGCCTTTCTGGCCAAACCGATCGTGCAGGAAGTCCGTCCGACTTCTCCCGCTGCAACGGCCGGACTGAAAAGCAAGGACCGCATACTCCGCGTGCAGGGGCGGGCGACCCCCAGCGTTGCCGCCGTGAAGCAGGTTCTGGGACGATATTATGCGGGGGATGTGGTCGAACTGGTGTTATTACGCGAAGACCAGGAAGTGTCCACGCAGGTCACGCTGGCGGAAAAGCTGGAACCGTTTCATTTTGGGTGGCTGGGAATACAACTCTCGCGCGAGCAGTCCAATACGTCGGGGGGTGTGGTGATTGAATATCTGTTTCCCGATTCCTCGGCCGAGAAGGCAGGATTGGTCAAGCGGGACCGCCTTCTGGAAATTGATGGTCGCGTGGTGGAGTCTGCCGCCACGCTCCGCGACATCCTGCTTCACAGGCAATCGGGGCAGGAACTTCCGCTGAAAATTGCTCGCGAAGGGGAGTCACGGGAAATCACGGTGAGTCTGCTGCCATTGCCCGAGGCCATTCCCGCCGAACTTCCCTTGCCGATTTTTCGGGAAAAGGATGCCAATCAACCTCCCGTGGAAACAGGGGAAGTCCCGTTGCAATTGGAGGGACAGGCTCGCATCTGTCGTCTGTTCATCCCGGAGGAATACAACCCTCGGGATGCCCATGGCTGCGTGATGTGGTTATCGGGTAGTGGAGAACCGATTCCCGCCCCCCAGTTCGCGGAGTGGAAACGCCTGTGCCGGATGCGGGGGATCATCCTGCTGATGCCCGTCGCGGAAAATCTGCAACCCTGGTCGGCGGACGATACGGCCTGGCTGATCGAATGCCTGAACGAAACGCGGAAACGTTACACAGTGGATACCGAGAGAGTGTGTCTGGTGACGGCAGGACAGAATCCTGGATATGCCTGGCAGCTCGCCCTGGAGCACCGGGAGCATTTCAAGGGAATTCTCGCCCTGTCGGTGCCGGATCGCATCCGCCTGCCGATGAATGAACCGGGCTTGCGTTTTCAGGTGTTGCTCGCGGATCATTCGGAGCGTGGTCAAAAGATTGTGCCCCGATTGAGCGAATTGCTCCGCAAGGAAGGTTTCCCCGTTGCGCGGGTGGAGTTCGAACAGGAATTGCAATCAACGGACTTTGATGCCATGGGCCGCTGGCTGGAAATTCTGGGGAGTCATTGAATCGACTGGCTGGCGCCCCAGCGCCGGGAAAGTTTGGTCTGTTCTTCGCGGGTCTGCTGAGCTACATTTCTTCCGCAAACCGATCCGTGGAGATCGAGCAGGGGGAGTTGTGGAACGGTATTCCACGGCGCCCCGTAGTCGACGAGAAATCAAGCCAGGAGACAAGCCAGCATGGAGGTGGGTGCATGGATACAGGTCCTCATTCTGGGAATCGTCCAGGGCATCGCCGAGTTCTTGCCGATCAGTTCCTCTGGCCATCTGGTGATTCTGAATGCCCTGTTGGGGGGCGAGGCGAACTCGGCGGAAGAAAATCTGGCGATGAACGTCGCGCTGCATCTGGGGACGCTCGCCTCGATTCTGTTTGTTTATCGTCATGAACTTCCCGCGATGTTGCGGAACAGGCGTTTGTTGCTGGCCGTGGTGCTGGCCACGATTCCCGTGGTCGTGGTGGGGCTGACCTTGAAACAGACGTTTGAGGTGGCCTTCAGCACTCCCGCGGTGGCAGCCAGCGGTTTGTTGGTCACCGCGTGCTTCCTGTTCCTGTGTGAATGGCTGGAACGCGATCGTGATCAGAACGATATGGCCTCCCCGACACTACGACAGGCCCTGGCGATTGGTCTATTCCAGGCATTGGCGCTGGTTCCGGGTATATCTCGATCGGGCAGCACCATTGCCGGTGCGGTGATGGTGGGAGTCCCTCGGGAGCTGGCGGCAAAGTTTTCGTTTCTGATTGCCATTCCCGCCATCGGCGGAGCCACCGTGTTGCATCTACGGGATGCTTTCAAGGCATCTTCCCAGACCGAAATGGATCCCTTGCTGCTGGTGGGAGCGGTGGTCTCCTGCCTGGTCGGCATTCTGGCGTTGGAAGGGCTGCTGAAGATAGTCCGCAAGAAACGGCTCCGCTGGTTTGCCTTCTACTGCCTGTTGGCATCCGGGGCGACCTGGCTCTGGCTGACGGGACGGGGGTAAATGCCTTATGCCGACACTGACCGCGCGTTCTTCAGGAATCCGTTTGCCATCTCCGGTGCTCGCGCGTGCGACTCGGTGCCCGTCGATATGAGCAAATGCCGGGGCTCGTCCGCATAACGGAGACGGTCACGCCTGCGCGGCGCGAGCTGTTGTCGCATCCCTTGTTAATTCATGACTCGCAGAGAGAGCGCCAACAGCAGCAAGGCACAACTGGTGGCAAGACTCCAGTTCCCCGCGCGGGTAGGCCCCCGTTCGTTCCGCCAGAGAGTAATTCCCCAGATTGCTATCAGGAGGGCCAGGGCGATGCGAAAGATCACGGAGGTATTCTGTATGCCGATCCTTGCTTGCGATCCTGTCTCGATTCCCGCTGCCCTTACCCTGCTGAAATACAAGGGGCTCGGCTTAGTCCAGACCAGGGCATGGACCCGCTCATAACCCTGGCGGATCTGTTTCTGCTGAACTTCGGAAAGGGATCGATAAAACAATCGGTTCGCTTCGGGCCATGCGTTCGTCACTTCTCCCGGCTGCACGAACGGCGACTCCATCGAGACTTCCATGCCCGTGGAGTTCGGGCCATTCGCGGACTCTCCGAATCGTCCCAGGTTCTGCAGATGCTCCAGGTATTTCCGCCAGCTTGCCATGGCAACTTCCGGGAGTTCGCTAATGTGTTCTCCATCGGCTTGCAGTGCCAATAAACGCCAGGTTGTCTGCACTGTCTGTTGTACCGTGGGGACCTGGAACATCTGGCGGATACCCCATCCGAAGGGCAATTTGGCTTGCCAGCGAAAGACCAGAAAACGAGAGGAAAAGTCATTCCAGTGGTTGCCAGGGCGTTCGCGTACAATCAGGCCCATGGGCGACCGCTGGACTTCCACCGCGGCGGAATGCCCCCGTTCCAGCACTTCCAGATTCTCGGGTAATTCGATTCGCACGACCTGGTCGCCCGAGCGGGAGGAAGATTTTGACCAGTACACCAGCGTTTCGCCAAAGACCATTTCCTGGTCTTTCCAGAGGGAATGGTCCACCTGGATGCCCCCGGGCGATTCGGCGGTTGTCGACCAGTCGGATAACAACGGGACGTTGGTTGCAGGGGGCTGTTCCTCTCCCTTGCCGACAGCCTCGGTCTCGCTCCGCGAGGCAGGAAAGGTATCCGCGGGGGGAACGGGGGCAAGATCGCGGTCGACCGGCAGCGGTTCAATCCGCAGCAGCCCCAGGTCTTCCTGCATGCCCCCTTCCAGAACCAGCGGTGATTCCGACGACCAGCCTGCTGGAGGGGGGCTGGAGTCCGGAGGTGATAAGGGGTGGCAAATCAACCAGCCCTGGCGCGTTCCGGGCAGCTGCCGGATGATCTCGCGATAGGGGCCTGCTCCCCTGATTCGTGGTGGCGTGACATCCCGGCCCGCAACCAACGGATTTCCGGTTTGCTGCCATTGAATGCGCACATCGAACGACTTGGCGCACCTTGCCCCCAAGACGAGTTCCAGTTCGTCCTGGTGAAACAGGTTGCGCGTGGGGATGTCCTGCCCATCCACGACGGCTTGCACACCGGTGATGGCCCAGCGATTCGAATGGGCGAAACTCAGCGACCAGAAGGGTTTCCCCTGCGAAGTCCCCCGATACTGTGACGTGACCTCCACCGCCTGATCGCCAACGGTGAAATCGTGCTGGGCCTCCACGTTGAACCGGGACGTCCCTTCCTGCCACAGGGCCTTCAGTCGCCGCGGATTCCGCACGCGGAAACACTGGACATCGGACTGGACCGCCTCCGCATCCGGCCAACTGGCCATGAATGTTTCCCGCGAGATGCGGCTGGAAGGGGTCTCGGGAAATTCAATCGAGGACATTTCCGCCTGCAAGTTTGTCTGCAGACCAATTTGCCATTTCAGATCTTCCTCGGCGGACAGTTTGGGCTTGATTAACTGCGGGAGCAGCAGATTCATCTCTGCGTCGCGGGTGGGCAAGGGGGCGACCAGCGTCAGCACGGCAGTGGTGCGGGAGGGGCCTCCCTCGGCAAATCGCAGTGTCAAATTCGTCTGGTTGTCGGCTGCTTCGTTCAATGTCGTGCCCATCGCGTCCGGGGCATACCAGCTTCGCAGGATCATTCCAGCCGGCAATCTCCAGGTCAGATTCCGCTCGGATTCCGGCGTGAAGAGAATCGACACATGCATTTTCACCTCCAGGAAATTCCGCAGGACGCTGCACAACAAATCGGCCTGCAGTTCGGGATTTCGCAGGTCGGCATCCTGACTAGATCGGACAGGCCGAAACAGCAGCGAGAGCTGAGAGCTTTCGCTTAACGAGAACGTCACGGTGGGTGAGGCCGGCTGCCGCCGAAGGGGAATCTGCTCCATGCCTCCCAGTTCCAAATCGCATTCCGTGTTGGCGGGAAACCCCAGGGTGCAGTGACTGTTAATGACGGGAGGAATGGACAACCTGGCACGCGTCCCTCGGGGGGTCGATTCCTGCCCGGCGATCACTTCCAGCTCGATCCGGTATCGCCGAAAAGGCCCGGGTTGTGAGGCATCCGGCGTCTGCTCGCCGAGGGGATTTTCAAGTGGGATTTCAAGTCCGGTGCCATCGGGCAGAGGAATCATGGTGGCCGGCTGCCCGTTCACCATGGCCTGCAGGGTTGTTAAAGCCGCGATATTCTTCAAGGGGAGAATGAGTCGTCCACGGTTTTCCGTCACTGCCGTATCGAGTATTCGATAGTCGCATCTCACGATCAGTTGATTCTGCTCCGTCCATCTTGCCGTGTAATCGGCGGACTCGAACAACAGCAGTCGCTGGGAACGGTCAACCGCGGCCCGTTCGTTCAATTTCTGGGCCAGTTCGGGCGTGATGTACAACACTTCGGGATACTCGTCGGGAGTCAAACCGCGAAATTGATCCCGCAACCGGGCTGCTTCCACGGGGATCAGCATGTCGTGCATTTGTTTAACGGGAGGGTTGAGATCGGATGCGACCTGTCCATACCCGGGAGAAACGCAATCCCCTGCCAGTACCGCAACCCACAACAGCGCGGTGCCGCGAAACATCACGGTGGAAAACGCAGCGGATGAAGCAGGGGCCTCGCCCGCTGGCACGGGGCGCAAACGTTCCACACAGGATTTCCAGAAATCCAGAAAGATGACGATCAGCAACAGTGCCGCGGCACAGGCCGTGATCAAGGGCAGGAAGGGGGACCGGTCCAGGAGAACGACTCCTAGCAAGGCCACAACCGAGATGATCCCCAAGACCAGCCGGGACGGTTTTCCAAAAGTCAGCCAACTCAGGCACATCAGCATGGTGGCCAGGAACATCCACACGGTCCAGCTCGACAGGGAAGTCTCTTCCCGCCAGCGGACTTCGAAGACTTCTCCCGTGGTCGACCTCGGTTGTCCCTCATGCGCGACATAACCCTGTTTCCACAGTAACTCCTGAAAGTGGGGGCTTTGCAGCAACCTCAGTCCGGCGTGGGCCGCCGTTGTCTGTTCCGATACCTCAACCAGAGTGGAATTGCTGGGCGCTCCGTTCTGATTGCCTGGAGGGACCGCGGAATTATCCGGCGTGGAAAGTGCGAGCGTGGGAAACGACGCGAGATCCGCGTTCCAGTCCGTGCGGGGCAGTTGATTCCAGAACAGCACGTCCCTGCCTGGTTCCGGACGAATCTGGCCCGGCAGGCAGACCTGTAGCCGGGGGCGTTGCGCCGCGAAATCGGGGATCGGCAGCACAGCCGTCGTGTTTTCCCCGCAGTCGTATTCCAAAGTCAGCGTCTGAATTGGTTCCGAGGTGAGTGGATAACGATATTCCGTCGTCCATTGATGGACTTGAACCTGCCAATCATTGATCCCGGCGGTACGCAGCCACACCGGTTGAGAAAAGCGGATGGCTGCCTCCTTCAACACGGTTTTCCCTGGTGGTGCCTGGTAGGCAACCACCACGCGCGTGGGGATCTGTTTGCCGGGATGCATGGCGACTGCCACGTGACAATTCCACGGGCTTTCCTGGCCCGGTGGGGCATTGGTTGTGGGGTCCTGCTTTTTGCGAATGGCGACCAATTCCCGGACCTGCTCCAGGGAGTTGTAGGCCAACACGCTTTCACCGTCGACAAACAAGGTCTCGGCAGTTCCCGAGAGTGTTTCCGCGAGAGTGAATTCGCCGGGATTCCATTGCACATATCCTTGAAACGGCAGATCCGGGCTGAGTGTCGGCAAGGAAATCGGGAAGCGTTCCTTGAAGTGGGACGCGGGCTGCCAGTAAGACTCCCAGATTAACGTTTGTGGCGGATCGTCGATGGGATTCGACCATTGAAACACATGGGAACTTATGCCTTCCCGATCCACTTGTTTCGAGACCAGCGGTGCCGTCGGCGTGGCCGTCGAAGAATGCGAGGCGGAACTTCCGGAACGAACTTCCTTCCAGGACAATGTATGGCGCTGCTCCGAAAAGGAAACATTTAACGAATTTCGGTCGCGGCGCAGCGCGTCTGGGACTTCCACGCGATACTTGACCAGGATCCGTTCGCCTTCGCACAACAATTGTGTCCGCAAGACGACCGTCCGGGCTCGTTTCTGGCGACTTGCATCATCGGCGGATACTTCCGTTATGGGTTGGGGCCGCACCCGTATGCGTGTCATGCCCGCCAGGTTCTTCGCGATCCAGTCGGTTTGCCATTCGTAACTCGACTGGCTGTCCGCAAGTTTGTTCAAGACAGACCAGGGCCGGGCTTCCTCGGCTGTCATGACCGGGAGGTCGCGTTCCGGCAGGGGGGGATTGACTAGCAACACGCCTTGCTGCACCAGATACGAATGTTGGATGCGCGCGGTGATGGGGGTTAGCACGGGCAGGGAATAGGCTCCCTTCCGTTCGCTGTCGAGCTTGGCTCGCAGCGACACCACAACCGGCAGGGGCTGGCCAGGCACCAGTTGATTCGCCAACTGGATTGTCAGCATGTCGCGATTTTGCTGTCGCAACGTGGTCCAGGAAAGCTGGGGAGGCATGGGGGTTTCCGAGAGGACAGCGACATTCCTGACCTCGAAGCCGGGGGCAACCTGGAAGCTGGTGCCAAACTGCTGGTCGCGGGATGAAGTCCACAGCATCAGATGTTGCACATCGAGTTCCGTTGCTCCCGCCGCCACAACCATCAATTGGTCGATAGTCAACTCAGGTTGAGGCAACGCCACTTCCAGTTGCAACGAAGGATTGCCCACGGTTGCTTCATAGGTCCAGATATCCCGGACGTTGGCCGTCAGCCGCGTATCGATCTGCTCCAATCCGGTCGCCAGGCAACTTTTCAGTACATAGGGGGCATGCACGGAAAGATTCACCTGAGTTTCCAGATCGAGCGTGTCGAGCAGGCGAGGCAGGCGCGTTTCCAGCGACATCCGGCGAAAATGTTGAATCTGGCCACGCACGCGTATCGTGCCAGTCCGGGTCGATGAACCGCGCTGCCAGCGGATCGTTAAAATCTGATCGGAACTCTCCTCAGAGAAAGGTCTCAGGGACCAGGTGCCGAGCGTTTCCTGCTGAAACTGCACGCTGTCTGGTTGAAACCCGCCAGGTAGCAGAATTTCGGCGGTTGCGGCATCGGCAGGCAGGTATTCCAGTTTGAAATCGGAAGTGAACGACTGCTCTGCCGGGGCGATTGTCAGCAGATGTACCTGACGCGCCAACGTCTTCCGCTGACTCCCGGGAGTGGTGGCTGTTTCCACGGTAAACGCAAGACGAGACCGCTCCAGGCCATGTATGGTCCACTCCTGCAACTCGGGAGATATCTGGCGGCGAAATACCGCGGGATTGGCCGGCTCGGTGATGTTCAGGGTCATCCGGCTGGGCAACGTCACCACAAAGCGACTGTGAACCGCCTGAAATAAATGGATCTGGAAGCGATATCCGAGACCGGCGGATACCCCCGACATTTTCCAGTTCGCGTTCAAGTGTTCCACTTCGGGAGTCTGCAACAGAAAACAGCGCCCGTCCAACGCGGTACCCCAATCCGCCGGCGCATCGGAAATTCGCGCGGATTGCAGCGACAGGTTTGTCCGCCCCAGGTCGACCCATTCCGACACATTGGGACGGCGTTGCAGTTCCGCCTGGAAAGTCCCCGTCAATTCTCCCCCGGCCTCGAAGCGGCATTCATACGTCGCGTCCTTCAGCGGAGGAGGTTTTCGTTCCAGGCCCGTACTCTCACTGCTCCCCTGGAGCTGCAGCAACCTGCTTTTCGTGATGGGGCGCCAATCGCCGCGGGGCCATTCCAGGGGAAACTCTTCGGGCACGTACAGACGCCGCGGCTTCAAGTCTTCCTCCGCGCGAATCTGCATGTCCGTGCCTGTGCGGCTGCACCAGCCGCACAGGAGGGTCAGCAGAAGGAGAACAAATTGCGGCCAGCGAGTTTCCATGAGGTCAATTCAGCAAACAGGTTCGAGTCCCGGTAGGGCACTCACGAACGAGAGGATTCCAGAATTTGGCGAGGAGGAGCCTGAATGCGCGTGATGTCATCCGCCCCCACTCCGTGGTCGCTGAAGCTGACCCCCTGCCCTCCAGGAGATTCGGCGTGCCCACCCGGTCCCACGATGATCAGTGTCGGTTCCTCGCGGTGTTGCCGGACCTTCCAGGACAACCAGGTAGCGATCGTGATGAATAGCAGGCCGAGCAGCGCGGGTTGTACCAGCACCAGAAACGGTTCCGGATACATCACGGCCAATGTGCCCACCCCCAGCAACAACAGTAGCCCGCCGCGCAATTGCAACTCGCGCGAGCGGCCCGCCAGCAGCACCACAATCAGAATCGGCAGCCCGGTCCCCAGCGTCATCATCAAACCTCGACCGATCAGTTGCACTTCCATTTGTCGCGGCCAACCGACACTCGAAAAACAGTAACTGGGATGGGCCCCCGAGTATGTCCTTCCATTAGTCTGGGCTGTCTCCAGAGGGATGCGGCGGAATCCCAGCCCCTGCCATCCCCAGCGATAACACGGGATCTGATGCTGCGGGGTGTTAAACAGGTACATGCCACGCGGCAGATTCAGATTCCAATGCAACAGGGTCAGGTCACTGGAAAGCGTATGTTCGGGTAACTTCAATTCCTGATGCCACAACGATAACAGGCTCCCACCGCTCCGTTGTTTCACCGTGACGACGAGTTTTCCCGTCACCCCGATGGCCGCGGCAGGAAACAGCAGGGTGGTTTCCGCTGATTCGAAGTAAGTCTCCAGTAATATGGGTTGAGCATGCCCCTCGGCTTTCCAGTAAGCGGAGATCAACTCGAAGCCGTCCATGTCGCGCAGGACAAATGCGGGAGGCGTTCGCGCTATCCGAAAGGCCATTTCCGTGATCAGTTGCCCATCGCCCGACAGCCACGACTGAATTTCCCCTTGCACGGGACCGGCGTTGTCCGGGATCCTCGGCTGTCGGATGGAAACTTTCAACGGCAATACGTTCGATGTGTTGTCATGAAGCCACAGGGGAATCCCTTGAACGACTTCCGACAACTGCCAGCCCGATTCCCCCGGATCCACCTGATAAGCCGATCGATTGCGGAACTTACCCGGCAGATCCGGTACGTCGGGAACTTCCAGCAAAGGGAGGGAAACAGTTACGGTCTCGGCGCGATCCGGTGGCGGCGTGGCAAGGCTGCGATAAACATTCAACTGGTACTCGCCCAGCACGGGAGATCGGGGTGTGAATTCCAACTGGTACTCTACTTCCGTGGACTCTCCGGCTTCCGGATTGCTGGGGGCTGCCTTGCCCGGTTCCGGCGCGATCCGGGTGACAACGGGAACCAGTTCGTTTCCCTGGCTGTCCGTGAAACGCATTTCCAACTCGGGACGTTTCTCCTGGAGAGGTTGCCGTTGCACCAGGCGGAGCGTTTCCAGGGGAAGTCGCGAAATTGTGAAACGAAATCGTTGCGCATAGGCCAGGCGTCGATTCCGCGCGTCGATTTGTTCCAGTTCGACGGTTCGCATTGCTTCCATTTTGCGTTCGATACTCTCGAACGAAAGTCGCATTGGTTCGCCGCCGGGCGATAATCTGTACCACTGATGACGTGGTTCCATCCCCTGCCGCTGTTGATACAATTTGCGTTCCTGCCATTCATTCGGCACGTGACGCGTTGCCAGTAATTCGATCTGTTCGGAATGTAGCCTCGGCTCCCAGGGGAGAATGAGTGGGCTGGACAGTCTCAGAACGCGGTGCCGCGAGCGAGCCTCGCTGGTGGAAATGTGTGGCAAGGACAATTGCAAATCGTGCTGATCCACGAGGACATCGGGCACGCGTGGAAGTTTCCGCGACGCTTCGAGCCGAATGACTTCTCGCTCAAACAGCCCGGGGACGGTTAATAACAATTTATCGTCCCCCTCGATCTGCCAGGGAATCGGTTCGCCTGTCGATTCACGTACGATCCGTTCCGGAATCCAGACGCCCGCGTTCAGTTCGGGCCAGTCGAGCCGAATGGTATCCAGAACACTGTTGCTGGGGGTAATTTCGAAATCGACATACAGCCGCAGCAAATCCGCCTCGACGTGCAACTGGTGATACGAGGCATGGCTGAATTCCGGTTCCATGCGCTGTGTGTTCAAGCCGAGTCGATAGGGTTGACTGTAATACCGGTAAGCCTGCGAGTACTCTCCCATCACGGGGAAATCCCGCACATTCATGCGGTACACATTTTCCGAGCGGGCAGGAATCTGGCCCATGCGCCATTCGCTCGACTTCAGGATGCCGATGCGTCCCGTCTGGGTGCGCGCGCCTTCCACCGAGAATCCATCCAGAAAAATCAGGGATTCAAATCGACGGATCGGACTGCTCAGCTTCCAGTCGATCTGGACGCTGGATTGAATGGCCTGGGAAAAACTTAATGTAATCGCGGAGGGGTCGCTCCCATCGATCGCATAACGCATGGGAAGTTCCGCACTGACGCCATCGACCTGGAATCCCGCCGGAAGCCTGACCTTCAGTATGTTCACGTTGCCGCGGTCCACGGTGATCTTTTGCCGCGCGGTGAGATGACTCGACTCGCTGCCTCGTAACAGTTCGATTTGAGTATCGACATGCATCAACGGGGGGATTTCCGCATCCGCCCGTTCGGGGGACCAGCGCAAGTCGATGGCCTGCTGAAACCCCGCAATCCGGACGAGCATCCCCCCATCGAGCTCCTGCTTCTCCCAGAACCCGCGACTGGCAAGTTCCACCTGCAGATCCGAACGGGCAAACGCCAACGCGAACTCCGTCCGCAACGCCGACGGAAATGTCAGCAGCAACTGGGTCTGATCCCCCATGGCACGCAAGGGAACCAGCATTTCCAGTTTGATCGTGAATGTACTCCGATTGCGATACCACAATAACCACTGGCCACTATCGATGTCCCGGGTCAGCATCAACGGATGCGACGCGATCCCTTCCTCGGAATCGGTCATGCCGGCCAGCAGGCCTTCGCCCAGCATCAAGGGGACCGAGTTCCAGCGAGGCGACTCTCCCACGGCAATGGTCATCTGACAATGGATTTGCTCCCAGGAATTTCCATTCGCGGCCGTCTTAATTTCGCCACGGGCTTCCAGAAGACGGATTGTCCAAGCCGCCTGCTCGCCTTCCACCCCTTTTTCCCGTTGTTCCAGCCACTCCAGATACTCGCGTAAGGTGACATTGATAGGTACGGGCTTCAATCGTCCGTCAGCGTCGGGAATATACATGATGTCCTGCGGAACTTGCGCAGGAACACCCGGAGGGGCGGCAGGGGGAGTCGTGGGCGTCGGATTTGTTGCGGCTGGAGGCGTTTCCTGGGCTGACACAGGGCCAATCCAAATTGCAAATGCCCATATCGCCAGCCAGACCACCGACAGGGTGGCCGACGAACAGGATCGGCGAAGCGATCTTTGTACGTGACTAGAATAATCCTTCATAAAAATTCGTCACAATCCATGACTGCGTGAAACAGAGATCATCGATAAGGGAACCACGCTGGATTCCCCTGATACGCCAAATCAACGAGAGATATCGGGAAAATCCGTAGGAAAATCTCTGTTTCAACCCATGTATTGTCCGTGCGAAATGCTGCTAAAAGGACCGATCTCACTGAATTCCTCTCGAAACCGTGCCTCCGATGGCCGTGTGCACGGAACGATTTCGTCTCTCCTAAGTGTATCATCCGGGGCAAACAGACGGCCCGCTTTATTTTGGGATTCCCTGGAATTTCCAGGATTGATATCTATCCATAATGTGAACATAAAATCATTTGTTTGTCGACATGTTCTTCGTGCGTGCCGTCATCGATCGATCGCAATATCGTTACAACGGAATCGGCCTCCCTCCTGAGCGTCGGCTATCTTGCCTGAAATCACCGGCGAATTCAGATCCGATTCAATAACGCCACCAGGGCTGAGTGGATTTCTGGGGTGCATGTGGCCAAAATCTCAAGTCGATGCACGTCCAGGTCTTCGCCATTCAGACGAGTTGTCTGGCCTCCGGCTTCCGTCACAATGAGCGCACCGGCTGCCATATCCCAGGACTTGAGTGTCGTGGACCAGAAGGCTTCCAGCCGACCGCACGCAAGATAGGCGAGATTCATCGCGGCCGAACCAAGTCTTTGCACGGATTGTGCTTCCGGCAAAACGGCGAGAAAACGGGCCACTGCGGGATGTTTCGGGTCGCTGTTGACGGGCAGGCTGGCCACGCACATCGCCTGGCTCAGGGAGTCCGCGTGGGAAACGCGGATTGTCTCTCCATTCAAAAAGGCACCACGGCCACGAACGGCGTGGAACAATTCGTCTCGATTCGGATCATAAATCACGCCCAGGACCAGTTGGCCGTCCTGTTCCAGCCCAATCGAGACGCAATAATAAGGAAAACCATGAACGTAGTTCCCCGTGCCGTCCAACGGATCAATGATCCAGCGGTAGGCCGACTCCTTCCCAGAGCGGTTGAGCCCCTCTTCGCCCAGATACGCATGTTCCGGAAATTCCCCCTGCAGAATTTTTGAAATTGCCTCTTCTGCCGCGAAATCCGCTTCCGTCACCAGATTGAAGCGGCTTTTTTCCGACACGGAAAATCGCTTCCGCCAGTCTTGCAGGATTCCCCCCGCAACTTTTGCCGCCTCGCAAGCCACGGCCAAAGCGCGGCTCCACTCCTCCCGATCCTCCATCGTTCGCTCCTTCCCTGTCGTGTGATGGTTTGTTCCGCCTGTCGTTCCCCTTAACCCGCAACGGGGCCTGCCCTTGGAGTTCCGAAATCCATTCTCCGGAACAAGCGCAAAGCCCGTCCCTTGTTTCAGGTAACCGAGCAGCGCAGGGGTTTGCCCTGAATTCCCAGCAGCAGGTTGTCGGCCGCAATTTCAGCCATCGCATTTCGTGTCGAGACGGTCGCGCTCCCGATATGCGGTGCCACGACACAATTCGGCAAATGCAGAATTTCGTCGTCCAGGGCAGGGGGTTCGGGGTCGGTTACGTCTAAACCCGCCGCGCCGATCGTTCCCGTTTTCAACGCAGCCACCAGATCCTGCTGCACATGAATGCCCCCGCGAGCCGTGTTGATGAAGATGGCATTGGACTTCATCTTGCCGAACACCGAGGCATTGAACAGGCCGGCCGTTTCGGAATTCAAGTCCGTATGCACGGAAACGAAGTCGGACTGCTCCAGCAATTCCTCGAATTCAACTCGCCTGGCCCCCAGATTGGTCTCGGCTTCTTCCTTGGGAGTCCGACTCGTATAGAGGACCTGCATGCCCCAGCCCCCGTGACATCGCCGGGCCAAGGCATAACCAATCCGCCCCATCCCGACTATCCCGATCGTCTTCCCTTCCAGATCCCACCCGATGTGTCCTAGCGGTTCCCAGGTTTTCCAGTTTCCCGCGTGAATGTATTCGTGGGCCTCGATCAGGCGTCGCGCGGCCGCGATCAACAGGGTGAATGCCATGTCGGCGGTTGCGGCGGTTAATGCCCCGGGCGTATTCCCGACGGCAATTCCCCGACTGCGTGCTGCGGCAACGTCGATGTTGTTGAAACCCACGGCAAATTGACTGATCACCTTCAAGGAATCGCCGGCCGCTGCGAACAGTTCCTCGTCCACCTGTTCGGACAGCATCGTCAGCACACCGGCACAGCCTCGCACTTTTTCCAGCAGAATGGCGCGCGCGGGGGGGAGATGTTCTGGCCATACTTCCAGATCGCAATCCCTGGCCAGGCGTTCCAGTCCGACTTCCGGGATTCTGCGGGTGACGAAGACACGGGGACGACTCATTCTATTCACATTCTCTGTTGAACGTACGACACCAGGCGCGTCATGAAAGCCAAGTAACGGACACGTTCCTGGACTTGAAAGATCGAAGACAAAAACAGACCGGATTGTATCTCTCCCCTGGTCCCCCTGCCAGTCTGTGAATTTGATTCAAATTCGGGTCTGGCGGATTGTGCGGGATATGTGGATGAAACCTAAGTGTCGCAATGGATACTATCCCATGGCAATTGCGATTGTATCGAACGCGCCGATTATGCCAGTCCTGTCCGATTGTTGCGTCCTGCAGAATGGTTAGTGATACAAAATGAGAACATTGGCAATTTGCAAAGGAAACATGTGTTATACTTGAAACAGAAAATAACCAGCGTGCGGGGAGAAAAACGATCGAAGAGGTTCCCGCGAATGCTGGTGTTCAACAAATTTTACTTAATACAAGGTGAAAACCTCCGGCGAGAGGCGTGTCGTGTTTCGCGACACTCGTCCGGTACGGCATTGAGGCCAATCGATGGAACAAGCACAACCCGTGGTTTTTGTCCTGTTTGTGGTCGCCTATACGCTGGCGGCAACTCTCTGGGATCATTGGTACTGGAAAATTCCCAATAAACTCACGTTGCCGATGTTCTTTGCTGGCTGGGTCTACCAGGGCCTGTTCAACGGCCTGTCGGGCCTGGCGGATGGCGCCTTGGGCTTCCTCGTGGGGTTTGGGTTCCTGTTCATCATGTGGATCATTGGGAGTGGTGGCGGGGGGGACGTGAAGTTGATGGGAGGACTGAGCGTTTGGCTCGGATTTTACTGGTCCATTTATGTCTTCATTGTCAGCACGTTCCTGGTGGTCCTCGTGACGATGGGGGTGGTGCTGTGGAATGTGATCACGAGAGGAACGAAGGCCACGAAGAAAAAACTTCTGGCGACTGGTAAACCTACCAAGGCGGGAGACAAGCGGCCACGGGAAACCTTGGAACAGAAACAGCAGCGGCGGATCATGGCCTATGCCTTACCCATCGCCCTGGCAACCTGGGGACTGTTGCTCTTAGGGTTTCTTAAGGATCAACCACGACTTCCCTGGCTGATGTGACGATCGGCCCACACGGAATCAGATTCAGAATTACGAAGCAGAAAGCCTTTGCGACTTCACAGACAAATAGCTGCTCTCCCCAGGCCTGTCAGGCTCACGGAGAGACGGGAATTGACATGAAACGGCATCCACAGGCACGGCAACGACGACGCGCGTTCCTCAGCATGGAATTGGCACTCACCTTGCCCATTCTGATGTTGATGCTGTTGGCGGTTTTTGAATTTTCCCTGTTGTTTTATGCACGGGGCAAGGTAGTGGAAGCCAGCCGGGCAGCCACCCGTACGGCGACACACCCCGGAACACAATTTGAATTCGTGGAAGAATCCGCCTTGTTGACATTGGGGCCTGTTCTGGCGCGGAATGCCCGCGTCGAGGCCGTGCAGGGAGATTATCCAGGAGATCCCGTGGTTGTTGTCGTTCGCGTGCCCATGCGAGACGCCGCCCCGGATTTACTTTGGCCGATCGGATTCGGCTTGCGGAATCGTTTCCTCGTTTCGGAAACGGTGATGCAGCGGGAATAACAGGAACAACAAACAGGCAACCTTGCCGTTGCCAACCGGCTAGGAACATCAGTCTCCCGACCGGAATTCAAGCCGGAACTTGCGGAAAACATCGTCTGGGCTCGATCCAGAACACACTTTTGTAAAAAATTGGAGAGGGACCGTGAGAATCATTACTCCTGCCATGATTACGCTCATCATTTTGATCGTATTTGGTGCCCTGGTTGTTATGTACATCGGTAAAAGTTTCTTTTACCGGGCGCCCGCACCTGAAGCACCAATCACCACGCGGCTTGTGCCGATGGCCTCCACCGATATCCCCGCGGGGACTTTGATCACCTCCGATCACATCGTGACGGGGCGACTTCGGGCAGACAAGATGACCCGCGAAACCATCCTCAGCAATAACGCCATTGTTGGCCGTTATGCCTTGAAGGATATCAAGCAGGCTCAGCCGGTCCTCACCAGCGACCTGTACCCCCCGCGCGAGAGGCCGCCGCTTGAACTCGAACCAGGCATGCAGGCCGTCACCGTGAGCCTGGGAGACAGCACCGCCGTGGTCGATGGCTTGATCAAGCCGGGGGATTTTGTCGATGTGCACCTCACCATCAGCGACAATGCCGCGGATGATCGCTTTCGCGGAGGCTTCACAATGACCATGTTCAAGGGGGTCCGTATTCTTGCCATGAATCGGCTCACCCAGCCCACCGATGTTTCCCGTGGTGCCAATACCGTCACGTTTGAATTAACTCCTGAGCAGTCCAACATCCTGCTCGAAGCACGTCAGCACGGACAACTCACCGTCAGTTTCAATCCCGATGGCCGCGGCACGGGCGGCGTGACCATTGCCGACAGCGATCGCGCCCATTTCGAGGAAATCCTGGGACTTCCGGAACGTCCCGAACCTCCCAGGCCCTTCCTCACCGAACTCTATCGGGGCAGTATGCGGTCGACCATCGGGTACGGCGACGAGGATGATCGCGGCGGTTGGGACCGGAACAGGGCCACCCCCTTTATCGAACAGCCGGGCTGGGCTCCGCCACGAAACTGGGGTGGCTGGGGTCGTGGATACAATAGGGGATACAACGGGTATCGCGGCACGCAAGCCGATCCGATGGATCCAGGAGATGGAGGCTTGCCTCCGCTTAATCCCAACGCGAGTCCCCCAGCGCCTCGGTACGACATGACCAGTCGGAATGCGGCGACATGATTGCTGTAATGCCTGGGCGGGACATTCCCGCCCGGGCAGCGACGATTTCGAACATTTTCGACCAGAGACTGCGGAACAACAAATCGCTGGCAAACCAATCCTCCGAAAGGAATGGCTCGCAGGCAACAGGATACCGTGCGTCATCGCATCTCTTTAATAAATCGAATTCCAAGCGAGTTAGCCAACTGAATTAATTACTCCGCCGACAGGAGGGGGGAGTAGGATCGAGAGGATCTCCGTGAAACCATCATGCCAAATCATCAGACCGAGAAGATCCAGGCGGCAAGGCACGTTGCAGCCAGCCATCGCCTTCGCGCTACTGGTGGTTGGCGCGGCAATCGGCCTGGTGTTGAATTCGCTCTGGAAGGATTCCGCTACGGTCGAACTCCGCAATGCCGCCGAGGCGGCCGCGCTGGCCGCCGCCGGTGAATATCTCAACGATGCCCTGCTCGCCCCGCTGGTCGATCCGGAATTGCAAATTGAACTGGCCAAGCTGCGAGCAGCCGAAGTGGCGTTCTCCAATCGCGTCGCCGGGCAACCCGTCGAACTGGATCTCTCTCCCGAAGGGGATATCCAATTCGGCACGCGGTTGTACAACCACGAAAATAATGACTCCGTGTTCATCGCGACTCACGAGAATCCCGATGTCGTCGAGGTCCGGGCGACCCGCCTGCGCTCCCACGGAAATCCGCTTTGGTTCTTCTTTTCCGGCGTGACGGGACGGGCCGAGGCAGATGCCCAGGCGATCGTCGAAGTGGCCTTTGAAAATCTCATCGATCATTTCCAGCCCACGCCGTCCGCGCTCGTTCCCTGTTTACCGTTGGCCATCCTGGCCAGCGACCCACAGGGAAAACGGACCGACACCTGGGCTTACGCGATCGAACAACGCCACGGACAGGATTTTTTCCGCTTCGATGAAACAACCCGCCAGGTGATCGAGGAACCCGACGGCATCCCCGAAATTGAGCTGAAATCCGTCCCGCTGAATTCCAGTTCCCTCGCGGGCAACGTGCATCTGCTCGAATTCGCCAACGATCTCGGCGAAATGCAACTCATTTCGCAAATCGCCAAGGGGCTGACTGCCGATGACTTGCGACTGCTGCAAGGCCGGCTACCGGCCCAGGACCGATTTGATACAACCGGATCGGGAAACATCACCACCCCGGTGCAAATGGCCCTGGAAGCCCAGATCGGGCAACCGAGGTTATGTCTGCTCTATCCGTCCGCGGAGGAATTGAACGTGCCCGGCTGGGCTCGGCTGATTTGCCAGGGAGTTGTTGCCATTCGCGTGTTGCAAGTCCTGCCCGAGGGTAACGAATCCGCCACGGTGATTGTCCAGCCAACCGTGATGACCACAAAAACCGCCGTTCTTGCCCGGTTCCTGGAAGAGGACCCGGGCGACTTTTTCACGAAACCCGAAGAAAAACTGTTTGTCCCCAACCGATTCGTTTACAAAATATTCTTGAACAAATAGTGGGTACGCATCCGCGGATGGCACACCCCATTTTTCCCGCACACGGGCTGATCAACGTCCTACAGAGGAATGAGAACCATGGCAACCGGCTACGAGAGTGGAGCGCTGTACGAATCACAGGCCGAATCCAAGCGGGCTTTCCAGCAGCTCAAAACCCGCCTGCACCGGCAGATGATCGACGCAATGGACCTGTCCAAGGCGGGACAGTTGCCCGAACACGAACTCCGTAAACAGCTACGGGCGCTGGCCACCCATCTGTGCGACATGCACTCCGCCTATCTCCCCGAAACCGAACGGGAGCAGATGGTCAACGAGATCATGGACGAAATGTACGGCTTCGGACCGCTCGAACCCCTGATGAACGATCCCCACGTCAGCGACGTGCTCGTCAACGGGGCCGACACTGTCTTCGTGGAACGCTTCGGAAAACTCGAACGGACGGACGTTCGCTTCGCCGATAACAATCACCTGCTCCACCTGATCCAACGACTGGTCGGTCGAGCCGGGCGACGCATCGATGAAGTCTCGCCGATGGTCGATGCCAAACTCCCGGATGGCTCGCGTCTGCACGCGGTGATTCCCCCCCTCACGCAACGGGGCCCCACGCTCTCCATTCGTCGCTTCAGTACCGCGGCTGTCGAATTCGAAGACATGGTGCGCTCGCGTTCGCTCACCAGGGAGATGGCGGACTTTCTCATTGCTGCCGTCCGTGGGCGACTCAACGTGCTGCTCAGTGGAGGGACCGGGGCCGGGAAAACCACCATGCTCAACCAGTTGAGCCGGTTTATTCCCGTGAACGAGCGGGTCATCACCATCGAAGAAACAGCCGAACTACAACTCCAGCAGGCCGATGTCGTGGGGCTCGAAACCCGGCTCCCCAACGTCGAGGGACGGGGGGGCATCGGCCAGCGGGAACTGTTGCGTAACAGCTTGCGTATGCGACCTGACCGCATCATCGTCGGCGAAGCACGTGGTAGCGAAGTGCTCGAAATGCTGCAGGCCATGAATACCGGTCACGATGGTTCGATGAGTACCGTGCACGCCAACGACACGCGCGATGCCCTCGACCGACTCGAATTGATGATCGCCCTCTCCGGAGCCGAGCTTCCTCCTTCGATCGCACGCCGTTACATCGCCTCTGCCTTGCATATTCTCGTCCATGTCGTCCGTTTGAGCACGGGGGAACGTAAAGTCATGCGTATCTCCGAAGTCGCCGGGACACGGGAAGGGGAATACAACGTCGAGGATATCTTCGTGTATCGCATGACGGGTATCGGTTCCGACGGTCGCGCGGAAGGGGCCTTCTACGCCACCGGGTACGAGCCCGAATGCGTCCGCCGCGTCGCCTCCCGCGGGCATCAGATCCCGATCGAACTGTTTACCGCGCGGGAATTGATCGCCGGTGGCGAATATAACGTCAAATACTGACCCCCATAATCCCGGATCGGCTTGCCGCTCCGGACAAGTATCCACGAAATAGCAATACAGTACCTCCAAGAACGCGAGATTTTTCGTCGGACCAAAACCGACCATCCTGAACACAACTCCTAATCGATGGAAACCGCCAATCGGAACAACCGTTGGCCTTTCCGGGAACGAGGGCGCCTATCATGGCCAGAGGTTATCCGCAAACCAACATCGTCGAACGACGACCGGAATTCAGCGACATCCTCAAGTCGCAGGAGCAGTTCGCCAACCCGCAACGTGCCGGTGTCGGCAATAACCTGAACGGGTGGTTCGATCAGCTTGTCCTGCAGGCCGGGATCGCCATTTCCCCGCTGTCCGTCCTGCTTTCCTGCGTGTTGTTTGCGGTCGCGATTGGCGGACTGATCTTTGTGATCCAGGAGAACCCGATCACCGCATCTCTGGGCGCGTTTGTCGGGCTGATCATTCCCCTCGGGCTGCTGATGATCGCCCGCACGCGCCGGCAGACGACCATCTTGCAGCAACTACCCCCCATGATCGACGAACTGGCCCGGGCCGCCCGCACCGGACGCAGCCTCGATCAATGCCTGGAATTGATTGCCAACGATACGCCCCAGCCGCTCGGCGACGAAATGCAACTCTGCGTCCGCAAACTGCAAATGGGCGTGACGATGAATGAAGCCTTGTATGAACTCCCGGAACGGACGGGGGTGAGCGCACTGCGAATTCTTGCCACCGCTCTTAGCGTACACCAGCAGACGGGGGGGGACCTGGTGCAGGTCCTCGAACGACTTGCCCGAACTCTGCGCGATCGAGGTATGTTCCTGGGACGGTTGCGGGCCATCACCGCGGGGAGCCGGGCCACGGCCCTGTTGATGATCATTCTGCCCCCCGCCATCCTGGTCTTCTTTATGTTCCGCGATCCCGAATACCTGAATCGACTGATGAACTCGGGATGGGGACGATTCATTACAATCGCCGGTATCGTCCTGGAAATTGTGGGCGCGATCTGGATCCTTAGAATTCTCAACAATACAAAACAGGCCTGATTCTCCCAGCCAGTCGATTTATCCGGGGAACAACCCCCGTTGAACTTACGCGGTGGAAACGAAATCATGATTCAGCCCATCTTGATCACAACGCGGATTCTGGCACAGAACGATCTGTTCGGCATCCCTTTGGCACGGCTTCTGATCTGGCTCATGTTTGCCCTGATCCTGATTCTGGTGCTGCGGCTCGGATACCGCCTGTTCCGCTGGATCGCCAGATTGACCGCCACTAGCACGCCGATCTCGGCCGAGCCCCCGCGGACTCCGCCTGGGCAATCCATGGCCGTGCCGCCACCCGTACTCCGGAAGCCAGCGGATGTGCCTCCCGCTGATTCCATCATCGATGCCGATCTGGCCGAGGCTGCCGCCGATTCCTCTTCGCGTGTTCGAATCACCAACCGCGAAGCCCAGGCAATGATTCCCCCCGAGGCAAAAGCATATACCTCCGCACCACCCTTGCCGGAATTTGTCGCCGTCGCTTCGTCCCAGGAATCTCGTTCCTTCACGGGTAAGGATCGCAGTTGGACCTCTCGTTCCCTGTTCGGCAAGCCAATCACGGGCATGCAGCAGGATTTGCCCCGACTCGAACCGGGCCAGATCCCCTTCAGCGATACCAGCGATTATCAGTTCGGAGGTGTTACCCCGGCCCTGGCCTCCCTGTTGCCCGAATCGGAAAATCGACGCAAAACGCTCAAGCGGGAACTGATTCAGGCGGGATATCTTAATCCCCATGCCTACGAAAACCTGGCCGCCGTGCGGTATCTGGGGCTCATGCTTCCCTTGCTGGTTTTCGGAATCTTGCTGGTGTTTGGTCCGCCGCAACTGGAACCTGTCATGCTTGTCTTCATGGTGGTTGGAGCCATCATGGGGTGGGCACTTCCCCGTCTGTTCGTACGCAACCGTTCCAACAGTCGCCGACATGAAATCGAACAGGCTCTGCCCGATGTCATCGATTTGCTCAATATGTGTGTCAGTCAGGGGATGACGCTCCGGGCCGCCCTGGCGCGCGTTTCCTGGGAAATTACCGACACATACCCCGCCATGGCAGAGGAACTGGCGATTGTCGCCGAACAGTCCAATCTCGGCACGCTCGAACATGCCTTGGACAACATGAACGAGCGCATCGATCTTCCCGAACTGCATTCGCTTACGTCTCTGTTAACACAGACAGAACGGATGGGGACCAACGTCAGCGACGCGCTCACGGATTACAGCGATGCCATGCGGTCTACTTTGCAGCAGCGAGCCGACCAGAAAGCCAATGCCGCGACATTCAAGCTCCTGTTTCCCACGGTGCTCTGCCTGATGCCGGCCGTGTACTTCTTCCTGCTCGGACCTGCCGTGGTCGAACTTTCCGACTTCTTCGAAGCCGGTGGTCTCGATCGGTATCGACAAACAGAAGTCCGTCGAACCGATAATCAGCCTCAGGAAGGTATCGCCCCCTGATCCCGTCGGATAACGGGCCAGACTTCACGAACCGAACCTTAAACTAAGTGCGCCGGAAGCGATTGTGCAGCGGAGCATTACGGCTGCTCACCGGTGCCCCATGCCGCTCCGTTGTCGATCCAGGAACTCAGAATCTCAACTTCTCGCGCCGGGAGTCGGTGACGATCGGGATGGGCAATCTCTTTTCGTCGGCCCGAGACGATTTCGATCAGTGGACTTTCGCCACTCTTGCCTGCAATCACCAACGGGCGGCCTGGACCGTCTCGGAAAAAATCCACTTGGCGTTCCACGCGAAAGTCACCTCGCGCACGTGTCTCGTTATGACATGACAGGCAAGACGCCCGCAGAATACGCTCCACTTCGCTCCAAGTGGACGAAGCTTTGGAACCGGGCGGCAATGGAGTGCTCGATTGCTCTGGTTCCGTAAGTTCGATGCACGCTGGCTCGGCTTGTTCGCGGACGGACAGTCGGGTCAGCAGGCCGAAGGCCGCGAACGACGTACCCAGTACTGCGATTGTCGCGATCGCGCTTCGAAAGTGATGTTCGCCCGGGGCAGCGGAAAGCCCGAACTGCCGGCGAACGACGCTTACCACCCAAGTCCAGTGGGCTGCCAGGTGAGCAATCAGGCTTCCCAACAGCGCAAGGCTGATCCACGCATGGACTTCGCCCCACTGATGACGGGTTAAACCCCAGAGCATCAGGCTTTTGTTCGTCCCTGGAGGCAAGGGCCCATACAAAATGTAGCCCGTGGCGATCATTCCCAGAAAACACAACGCCGCGACAAGATCAATCAGGACGTTTATTTGAGGCTTTTTCACGGCAATTCTCCATGCTCGGTATGGATATTGCATGCTAACGGACTGTATTCATATGCGGGATGCTTGCATGTTCCAGACGTCCCGGCCTGTGGTTCAGTATAACAAATAGAAACTTCTTCCGGTTGATCTCGCGGGAAAACGGGCACAACTGCGATTCCATTGCCCAGTCTGCTGCCGCGCGACATGCCCGCCCAGAGAGACCGAGTAGTGGACGGTCTCGATTCGTCTCGCGAGGAAGTAATTCTCGTGAACCTTCTTCGATCTACCGAACCAGGTTCTGCACGACAGCCTAGGCGAGGGGATTCGAGGCACGTACAATTGCTTGAAACCGAAAGTCGGCTCGCTAATGAACGGAAGCAACCATGCCCTGGGGACCGTTTCTGGACTGGATCGATTCGCAGCGTGATCGCATGATTGCCCTGGTGGAATACTGGGCTTCGATCTCGTCGGGAACATATCATCTGGCGGGAATATCGCGCATGGCGGAGGCCTTGCGCGCCGAGTTCGGCAGTCTTGCCCCTGCCGCGGAACTGGTGACGGTGCCTCCCATCGCGCAGGTCAACCCCGATGGTGAGGTCGCATGGGTCTCGCTGGGGCCGGTGCTGTCGCTCCGCTGCCGTCCGCGTGCCCGGAAACGTGTGTTGCTGGCCATACATTACGATACTGTCTATCCCGAAACATCCGACTTTCAAACACTACGCCGCGACCAACAGTATTTGCTTGGCCCGGGAGTGGCGGATGCAAAAGGGGGCATCGTCGTGTTGCTGATTGCGCTGCAGGCGTTGGAACGTTACGTGCTGCAGTCGGGCGACACTACTCTGGGCTGGGACGTGTTGTTGAATGCCGACGAGGAAATCGGTTCCCCCGGTTCGTGCAAACTTTTCGAGGAGGCGGCTGCCCGCAATGGCCTGGGGTTGTTGTATGAACCGGCTCTCCCGAGCGGAGAACTTGCCGGGGAACGGAAGGGGTCCGCGAATTTCCACCTGGTCTGTCGCGGCAAATCCGCCCATGCCGGCCGACATTTCGACGAGGGCATTAACGCGATTGCAGCGGCCTCCCGTATTGCCGTGCAGATCCATGCGTTGAACGGACGTTGGCCCGGAGCCACATTCAACGTTGCCCGGATCGATGGAGGCGGTCCGCTTAACATGGTTCCCGATAACGCGGTGGTCCGCCTGAATGTCCGTTATACGCACGCGGCACACGAGGCCGAAATTGCTTCCGCCCTGGCGGAGATTACCAATCTCGTCTCTGCCGAGGGAGTGAGTTGCCTTACGCACGGGGCCTTCACTACACCCCCCAAACAGATTGATGCCACAACGGCGCGTCTGCTGGCACAAGTAAAGGAATCTGGCCATTCCCTCGGGCTGGAACTGAACCATCGGCCAACGGGTGGTGTCTGCGACGGCAACCGCCTGGCAGCATGTGGTTTGCCAAATGTCGATACGCTCGGCGTGCGGGGAGGAGGAATACATAGTAGCGACGAATTCCTGGTACTCGAGAGTTTGACGGAACGTGCCCGACTGTCGGCGAAGCTGCTGATCGGCTGGGCCTCGGGAGAACTCGAATGGCCCCTTGGAACAAGATCTATTGAACAACCAACTTCGCAACGGGAAGAAACGTCATGACCCTGCACGTCCCCAGCCAATTGTTTCGCGACGATCGGATCGATGCCGCCTGTGAACTGATTCAGGCGGCCCTGCGCGATCGCCAGCGGGAGTTGACGGGGGTAAGACCGCCGGCGTCCGAACGTCAGCAAACCTACTCCGACTGGCTGGAACATTTGGCCGGGTTGCGGGGAGGCAGCCTGTATTATCCCTACCTGGGAACGGGAGTTGGCAAGGGGAGCCTGGTCGAACTGGCCGATGGCAGTGTGAAATACGATATGATCACCGGCATCGGCGTGCATGTGTTTGGGCATGGCCATCCGGAACTGGTCTGCGAATTGGTTCGCGCGGCGGTCTCGGGGGGCGTGATGCAGGGGAATCTGCAGCAGAATCTGGATACGTTGCGTTTGTGCGAACAACTCGTCGCGCTGGCGCGGGAATCGGGCGCGGCAGTAGAGCATTGCTTTCTTTCGACCAGTGGAGCCACCGCAAACGAAAACGCCCTGAAAATGTTGTTTCAGGCCCGATTTCCCGCCAATCGACTGCTGGCTTTCAGCAATGGGTTCGCGGGTCGCACTTTGGCGCTCGGGCAAGTGACGGATCGACCAGCCAACCGGGAAGGGCTGCCGACCACGCTCGCGGTCGATTATCTGCCATTTTTCGATCGGCATGAACCCGACCAGAGCACGCGGCAATGCCTGGCATCCCTTCACACGCTACGGGACCGCTACCCGCGCCAACACGCCGGTCTGATGGTCGAACTGATTCAGGGAGAAGGGGGATACTACACCGCGCCCCGCGACTTCTTTGTCGCGCTCTTCGAGGAAGCGCGCCGTCACGACATCCCTATTTTCATCGATGAAATCCAGTCGTTCGGACGCACAACCCGCATGTTTGCCTTTCAGCATCTGATGCTCGATTCCTACGTGGATATCGTCAGCATCGGTAAAATGAGCCAGGTCTGCGCGACACTCTTTTCCGAACGCATGAAACCGCGGCCCGGGTTGATCAGTCAGACGTTCACGGGAGCGACGTCGGCCATTCATGCGGCCTTGTTTGTCCTGGATCAGTTTCAGCAGCGCGGTCTGCTGGGGCCGACGGGACGCATCGCCGAGATCCACCAGCGTTTCGAGCGGCATTTCAAACGGATCGAACGCGATTTGCCCGGAACTATTGCCGGGCCTTGGGGCGTGGGAGGCATGCTAGCCATGACCGTTTTCGACGGCAGCGCGGAACGGACACGGGATTTTCTGGCGGAACTGTTTGCACGTGGGGTCATCGCCTTCCCGGCAGGGAGGCAGCCGACGCGCGTGCGAATGCTGCCGCCTTTGCTCGTGATCCAAGACCAGGAAATCGATGCCGTCTGCGAGATCATGGAAGCTGTGCTCCGTAGTCTGGCATGACTCCGGCGATCCATGTGGCCAGCGTGCTCCGAGCCACGGGCGCGAGCATTTCCCGCACGTTTGCCAGTGCGGGATTGTTCGTCTCGAAATGTTCTACAAACGAGCGACGAGGAAAACTCGAACGTTTGCCGTGAACGGACGGACTTGTTCCGCTTTGGATACTTGGGGAAGGTCTCTTGAATTTCGTATAATGGAGGTATGGATCGAAGTGTGGCCTGAATGTTGCCCTTCCCCACGGGGCTGGATTCCGCGCGCGTGGGGCTGGTTTTGAGGGGGTGATCGCCGCCTGCGATCCCTCGGCAACAGGGCGAAAAACATGCCGAGATCTATTGCCATCGGGTGGATGAATCGAAACAGTGGATGCTGCCACAAGGAGTTTGCAAATGTTTGTCGTTCGCCCGGTCCGAGAGTCCGATCTCGATCATTTGCTGGCCTTGTCGGAATTGACTTTGTTCGGCCTGACCACCTTGCCCCGCGATGCCGAGTTGCTTGCCAGCCGCATACGGGAATCCGTGCAATCCTTTGCGCTGGTGGAAACAGCCCAGCCCCGCGGTCAGCCCTACCTGCTGGTACTGGAAGAGGCAGCCACGGGCCGTGTGGTGGGAACCTCGGGCGTGGTTTCAAAAGTGGGAGGGTTTGAACCGTTTTACGCCTATCGCATCGAAATGAGCATTCAGGAATCCCTGATGCTGAAAATCCGCAAGGAAATCCCGATCCTGCATCTGGTCGCCGAACACAACGGGCCGAGCGAAATTGGTAGTTTGTTTCTTCATCCCGACTACCGCGAAACGGGCATGGGGCGACTGCTGTCACTGTCTCGATTTCTGTTGATGGCGGAATTTCCCCGCTTGTTCGATCACGATGTCCTTGCGGAACTGCGCGGCGTCATAAATGACCAGGGGCAAAGCCCGTTCTGGGACGCCGTCGGCAAGCATTTCTTCGAACTCGACTTTCCCAAGGCCGACTACCTCAGCATTGTCAACAAGGAGTTCATTGGCGACCTGATGCCCGTGCACCCGATTTACATTCCGCTGTTGCCCAGGGAGGCCCAGGCAGTGATCGGCCAAGTCCACGAGAAAACACTTCCCGCCCGCAAACTGCTGGAGTCCGAGGGATTCCAATTCGACCAGATGATCGACATTTTCGAGGCGGGACCCATGCTGCATTGCCAGCGCGATTCCATCCGCACGGTGCGCGAAAGTCGGCGGGCGAAACTGGGCGAAATTGTCGCGGAAGTAGACTCCCAGGCATCCTGGTTGATAGGCAACACCAGGCCCGAATTCCGCGCGATGCAGGCCTCCCTCGATTTTCACAAGGGACACGTCATACTCACGCAAGCCACGGCGGACCTATTGCAACTTGGGCCGGGCGCGGACGTCCGCTATGTCACACCGAAAGCAGCCCCATGACCCAACACATTTCTTCCTATCCGGGCGGGAATTACATTGGAGGCGAATGGTTATCGGCCGGCGGCCCCCCGTTGGTCTCGCGAAATCCAGCTGATGGACAGCGTCTGTGGAGCGGGTATGAATCGACCGCCGACGACGTGGCCAGAGCGATTGAGGCCGCACGTGCCGCCAGACAGGCCTGGGCTGCCCTCGGCTTGGAAAATCGTGTCGAAATGGTTCGCGCCTTTGAACAGTGCCTCGCGGCCCGGGCTGACGAGGTGTCCCGCGCGATTTGCAGGGAAGTGGGCAAACCCCTCTGGGATGCCTCAACCGAAGTGCAGGCGATGCTCGCGAAAGTGGCGATTTCCATCGAAGCCCTGCACGCGCGCCGGGATCCCATGTCCATTTCGCTCGGGACGGCACGGGGGCACACGCGCTACAAGCCTCACGGTGTGTTTGCCGTCTTCGGACCGTTCAATTTCCCCGGACATATCAGTCATGGGCATCTCATTCCCGCGCTGCTGGCGGGCAACACCATTGTCTTCAAGCCGAGTGAACTGACACCCCGGGTGGCGGAAATCCTGGTACGGCTATGGGAAACAGCGGGCCTCCCTCCCGGAGTGCTGAACCTGGTGCAGGGGGGACGCCAGACCGGAGCCGCGCTGGTGGAGCACCCCGATATTAACGGCGTGCTGTTCACGGGGAGCCTGCGCGTGGGACAAGCGATAGCGCGCGCCCTGGCCGAGCGGCTCGATGTCCTGTTCGCCCTGGAATTGGGGGGCAACAATCCTCTGGTTGTACATCGCGTCGGGAATGTCGATGCCGCGGTTTACGATACGCTGCGTTCCGCTTATCTCTCGGGGGGGCAACGCTGCACCTGCGCGCGTCGCCTGATCGTACCTGAGGGGAATTCGGAATTTCTGACGCAGTTGGTCGAACGCCTCCCCTGCCTGCGAACAGGGCCTCCCGAGGCGCAGCCTCAGCCGTTTATCGGCTCGCTAATTCATGCCCGGGCGGTTCAACAGGTTCTTGCGGAACAGGAACGGCTCATCGCGGCAGGGGGGCGTGTGCTGGTTCCAGCCCGGGTTCTGGAGCATGGCCCGGCCTTTGTTTCGCCAGGACTGATAGACGTGACGGACGTGGCGGATCGCGGCGACGAGGAGGTCTTCGGGCCCTTGCTGCAGTTGATTCGCGTGCCCGATTTCGCGGCTGCCATCGAGGAAGCCAACCGGACCCGGTTTGGACTGGTGGCGGGGCTGCTTTGCGACGAACGCCCGTTGTTCGAGGAATTTTACCGCGACATCGACGCCGGGCTGATCAACTGGAACATGCCCACCACCGGGGCGAGCGGAAAACTCCCCTTCGGCGGGACACGACTGAGTGGCAATCATCGTCCGGCCGGATATTTTACGGTCGATTTCTGCAACGTGCCGGTGGCCTCGATGGAATCGGAAACGCTCGCGCTCCCCACCCAGCTTTTACCGGGAGTGGACTGGTGTTGAACTCCGTGGAAGTCAACTTGGATGGACTCATCGGCCCGACGCACCATTACGGCGGTCTGGCGGAGGGAAACCTGGCCTCCCAGCGACATCGACATCGGACATCGCGTCCCCGGGAAGCAGCCTTGCAGGGCTTGCGTAAAATGAAGGCTCTGGCCGACCGGGGCATCCCGCAATTTGTGCTTCCACCCGCTCCCCGGCCCGATGTGGACTTCCTCCGCGCACAAGGGTTTTCTGGCGCGGAGGAAGAGATCCTGCGGGAAGTGGCCCGGTGCCGTGGCGACCTGCTTTCCATTGCCTGCTCCGCCTCGTCGATGTGGGCCGCCAATGCCGCCACCGTCAGCCCGAGTGCGGACACGCGGGATGCGCGCCTTCACGTCACACCCGCAAATTTGCGTTCGACCGCGCATCGCCGCCTGGAAGTGGCCTTCACCACTCGTTTGCTCAAGTGCCTGTTCGCCGACACACGCTATTTTGTCGTCCACGATCCGCTACCCGACGCGCCGGCTTATTCCGATGAAGGAGCAGCCAATCACATGCGGCTCTGCAAATCGCATGCAAGCGCCGGAGTGGAGGTGTTTGTTTATGGACGCAACGGCATCGGCACGGGACCACGTCGGCATCCCGCGCGGCAGACCCTGGCCGCCTCCAGGGCCATTGCCGACCGGCATGAACTGGATCCCCGAAGGACTTTGTTCGTGCAGCAATCTCCCGAGGCCATCGATGCCGGCGTGTTTCATAACGATGTGATTGCCGTTGCCAACGAACATCTGTTGCTGTGCCATGAACAGGGCTATGTGGCACAGCCGGATTTCCTGCGCCGCCTCAAGGAAACCTGCCCCATGCTGCGGGTTTTTGAGGTCTCGGTACACGAACTCTCGGTGGAGCAGGCTGTGCAAACCTATCTGTTCAACAGCCAGCTTGCGACTCTGCCCGAGGGAGGCATGTTGCTTTTGGCTCCCCGGGAATGCGAGGATGACGCCTCCGTGCGGGCAGTACTGGCACGCTTGCGCGAGCAGGTCCCGGAAATCACCGAAATTCAATTCATCGATGTGCGGCAGAGCATGCGGAATGGGGGCGGACCCGCCTGCTTGAGACTGCGAGTGGTGCTCTCACGGGAGCAACTGTCGGCCATGCCTACCGGTCCGCGGATGTCGGAGGCGTTGTATGCTCGATTAACCACGTGGATTGAACGGAATTACCGGGAGGAGTTGACGTTCGAAGACCTTGGCGACCCGGGCTTGCTGCGGGAAACACGCTCGGCGTTCGAGGAACTTGCAGAGATCCTGAACCTGCATTCAATCTATTCTCAAGATCCGAATCGATAAGCAACTGTTGACCCGCGATTCCTGTTTCCGCATGGATCTGGCGAAAAACCGGGCTAACCCACATTTTCCACTCAGTTTCCAATGCGATAAATTTTGTCTCGTAAATGCCTGGAAAACTAGCCGCGCCCGTCAGGAAGCGGGCCACGCAGGCGTAACATCTTGTAAAGCACTTTCCCGGAATACGGTCAACCAGCGTTGACTAATGCGTGACACGAGAATCTCCAACCTGGCCCGCTTCCTGACGGGCGCGGCTAGTTTTCGCGGGCCTGAGAATTCGTGTGCCACTGGCGCTCTGCCAGTGTTTTTTCGGGCTTGGCGTCAACCTGGCGGGAACGTTACTCCCGGCGACTGAGGCGATCCGCCAGATAGGTGGGCTGGGGAAGTCGATTGTCCTGCCAGCATTGCCGGGCCAGGTCGCGGGCTTGTTCCACGCTGCAGAGATGGCCAGGAGAAACATACACTGGGTTTCTCCCTGCACGAGATTCTCTTCCGTAACCCAACACGTCCCCAGACTTGCCCAGAAGGGGATAGAACTCTCCTGTGGAGTTAGACTTATCCGCCCTTCCATGCAGGCATTTTTTGCTGACCCCGAGCGTGGGGTGTTGCAGCAACACACCCAGGTGGCAGGCGATGCCAAACTGCCGAGGGTGCATCCATCCCGAACCATCCAGCATGAGCACGTCCGCCAGGGGGCGGTGTGAGATAATATTTCGCAGTAATCTCAGATAGCAGGGGATTTCGCGATAAGCGAGATATCCGGTAATGTAAGGGAACTGCGTTTCGCCGGTGCAGGTTTCCTCCCACAACACGCGTCCATCCTCGAGCGCCACCTCGACATAGGCCGCCCTGGCCCATCCCGGGCGTGGGTAGGCAATATCCAGGCCCGCCACCGTCCGCCAATTCTCTGCTCGACCTTGCAGCACAACGTTTCCTTGCAGCAGACGCTGTTGCTCCTGTAATTGCTGTAAAGGGGCATCGCTCTTGAAATCCGTGAACCAACCCGACGTCGAAATGATCCCTCCCACCCCGATCGGAAAGCCCTCCGACCGGAGTAAGCGACACTGAATTTCGTGGTGCGCTGCGGTTGTGGTCGGCAAGCGTCCATCCTTGAGCACCACCCGCTGCCAGGGAATTCCGGTTCGCCAGACCTCGTCGTTAAGCTGGCGGGCGATCCATAGGGCCGCGCGATGGTCCCCCAACGCCCCCGCCAAGGTACCGCAGGTCGTCACGGCTCCTTGAGGAACCTGCAGGATCAGCGCATGCAAGGCTGCGGGCAGATCCGGCGGTTCAATGGTTTGCGACAGCCAGTCGGTCATCTCGATTTCCGGGGCAATTCCGCCGCGATTCGGCTTTTCAAAAGGAATTCACGGCGTGGCGGGTAACGTGTCCAGCAAATCCCGTACAAGCCTGACCAGCACTTCGTGCGTCAGCATCATCGGGACTCGCTGCCTGCCCGGCTGTCCCGCGGTGGCTCGAAAACGATTGAGCGTGATCGATTGACGCGAAGACGTTTTCAAGAGGAATTCGTAATACACGGCTCCCTGCGGTAACTGCCCGGGCGGAGTGGAGCGAATCAGGGCCTCTCCCGCTTGTGCGTCGTACTCCAGGGGACCAATTTGCTCCAGCAGATAGGTAATACGCCGCGACAATCCCTCTGCCCATTTCTGGAGTAAAGTGAAAGAAATGTTTGCCAGCGCGGGGATCGTCAAACGGAGTTCCTCGACCGCGCAGCTCATCGAATCGAGCGAGGCGTACTCGATTTCCAGTTCGTTTCCCTGTCCGTCCCTTAATTGAATCGTGCCCGAACCAGTGGATCGCGACTGGCCAAGCCGCTGAAGTTCCTGTTCGAGAAGCTGGGGGAGAGACATGTTCTGTCGCCTTGATCTGGTGCATCCGATACGAACACTGGCCCGTCATGCAGATCCCGGTGGATGCCGCGAAGCCTTTCCAGGACACCGAGGGTATCCAATGCATTCTTTCATGCAAAGAGCGAATATCAACCCGCCTGGCCCGCATCCCCGTGGGCACCCCATGCAAAAAGGCCGCGCCTAAGGCAGGCACGGCCCTTGTTGTCCCGGGAACGGACAGGAACGCCGGGGATGCGGGTTACACGCCGGGGATTTCCAGTTTCTCCTCGACTGCGATTTTCTTCAGTTTGGAGAGAGCCCGCGATTCAATCTGTCGAATCCGTTCTTTGGTGACCCCAAACCGCATTCCCACTTGTTCCAGTGTTTCCGATTCGGTCCCTTGAATCAGGCCGTATCGGTGCAGAATGATGTCGCGTTCGCGCGGATCAAGCTGTCCCAGGATACTCATGAGGGCGGAATGCTGATGCTGCTGGTTCAGTTCCTGTCGGAAGGGATTGTCCCGGGCATCGGTGGACTGCGTGAACAATTCTTCGTGTCCTGTCCGATACCGATCCAGTTGCTTCAGTTCGGTCGGAATCGAACGGGCGTAATTCTTCATAATTGCCCACGTGGCATAGGTCGAAAACTTGTTTCCCTGCGTGTAGTCGAACTTCTCGATGGCCCGGATCAGCGACATGTTGCCATCGCTGACCATTTCGAAAAAGTTGGACTGTGGCTTGAAGTGACGCTTGGCAATGGAAACCACCAGCCGCAAGTTGCTACGGATCAGAAAGTTCTTCACGACCACCGATTCGCGCACAAGTTCCTCGACCTGGCTCATGAGCCGGGCCGACGGTCGGTCGGCATCCAGTTTTTCCCGCAGCAGCGAGGCCTTGAACTTCAAATAATTCATCTTGCGGAAGTAATACCCCTCCTGTTCGCGCGTCAGCAGCGGGAGTTCGTACAGACTGGCGAGGTAGGCAGGCAGTCCCGGCGGAATCTTCTGCTTGGCTTCGGCCTTCTCGGACAGGGGAACCTGCGATTCGAGAATGACCTTGTCTGCATGCCGTTCATGAAACTCGGGACTGTCGATATAGTCCAGGGGGAGTTCCATGATCCGCTCGGCACGCACTTCGTTGATGATGCGATGCACACTCGAACGGGTTCGGCAGTATTGCCGCGACAATTCAATCACCGACGTGCCCCGTTGGTGTTTGTGATGAATTTCACGGCGTTTTTCTTCGGTGAGTGGTCCCTGGGCATCGGGAAAGATTGCCGATTCAGGGTAGTCCCGGTCGTGATTTTTCAATGTATAACGGATAGTTTCCACGGATCGCCCCATTTTCTTGGCTATTTTTTTGCTGATTTCGGAAAGGCAAACCCCCTGCAGGGCAAGTTGCCGCGCCCGGTCGATAATTTGCAGCCGGTCCTGGGCGGAAAGTTGTGTAAAACGCGAACTACGCCGGATTTCCGGGGCATTTTGTTTGACAAAACGCTCCACGCTGGACTTGAGGAACACCAGTCGCTTCCGTTGTCCCAGCTTCAGTTTGCGCCCAACCAACCCGCGCGACCGCCAGCGGTCGACCGTTTTGGTCGAGACCTTGAAACGCTCGCTTAACTCATCTACCGTGTATATTTGTTCGCTGACATCGGTAGGGGTCAGGTCGACACTTTCGGAGAGATCTTCGACAAATCGCGACAAATCATGCAGCGCCACCTTGCCTTCGATACGCATCGCGTGGCTTTGATTCGGCTTGTGGTCCGTGATTCGGGCCTGCAGGCTGTCGTAGTCATATTCGCGTTCGGCAACAATTTCGCCGAGCAGGCGTTCGGCACGATGAATTTGCTCGAGTCGCACCTTGCGGGGAGCATATCGGACCTGCTGATCCTTCAGTTGCTTGATCGCGGGGTTGATGTAGCCACTCATAACCAACTCTCCTCACCTCGGCCACTTCTTCTTAAAGTTCGTCGGCAAGAGAGAAATTCCAGTCGTCGTGTCCGGAACAGTAAACAAATGAGTCAGTCTCTCGTGAAAAATCCCTATGTAAGTAGTACTACGCAAATGGACGAGATCTGGTTGAAAAAAGTTCGCATGCGAAGCAATTTTTTTGAAAATTCTTGGAGCAGATTACCACTAATTTCTTTGCAACAACTTAATGATTAAACAGTTAAGACCAGATTTGGTGTCGGTGGACAGTTCACTTATTTTTCCCGCCAAGGACACAATTCCGCGTCCACTTCCTTGTGAGCAGATCCCGTTCCCTTTTCGCGCAAAGTCTCGGATCATTGATTTCCGCCTTAAAAAAACCGCACAGGCAAGAGGATTTCCACGGAAAAAAAATGCTCTTTGCAAAAAATACGATTTTTGCTAACACTCGCAGCAACAGGTGAGCAATTGAAATCGCCGGGTGAAGCGGTAACACTCAGTTGTTGACGTCTAATATGCAAACTCCGGGGGAAGGGAATCCCATGCAGGGTGCAGCCTTGAAGCTGACAGCATTGGCCGCCAGTCTGGCGGTCGGCTTTGTAGTTCTGATGCAGGTCCAGCAGGGCCTGGATTCGCCACGTCAGGCACTCATATCACCCGATGACGTTGATTCCGGCTTCGACGAATCGGGCGTCGCTTCGCAGTTCGCGCCTCAAACGTTGGATGCCGTGGGCGATCCGCTTGCGAACGGCAACGAGCAGACCGAAACGGATTTTCAGCCTGCTATCTCCCTGGGGCAAAGTGAAACGCTGTCGCCTGCTCAATTCGAGTCCCCGACACTTGCCGATAGTCGCCCTGCTGGAACTCCTCTCCCGGTAACGGGTTCTGTAAGCAATTCGGCGGTTCCCGTTCAGGATGGGGAAGATCCATTTGCAGTCTTCTCGCGTCAGTTGAACGATCGTGTGCAGGAGGGCAGGTCCGAATTGCAGGCCCAGCAGCAACTGTTGCAGGAAAAAATGACTCAGGCCTCCGGGCAAACGCAAGCGCCGGCTGAAGGACTGACTCAGAAAATCGAACTCGTCGGACACGAGGTGGAACAGGGGCTCGGCGCTGCACGGAATGCCTTTGCAGAGCAGGCAAGCCCCGTGATGCAGGCGTTGTCGGAATCCGTTGAGCAACTGGCCTTCCCCGGGCAGGTTACCCAGAACGAAGTCGAAAACGCAGGCTTGAAATCACCAGAGCCGATGCGTCTGGAACTGGCCCAGGGACCGTCGCGCAAAGCTGGGGGTTTTGCTCCGTTCACGGGGGAAACGCCAGCGGCTCCGGAAAAAAAATCTGCGGCGGTTGAAGGATTTCCTGCGGCTGCGTTCCCCCCGGCCGACAACAAGCCCGAATCTTCGGAACAAAAGAATGCAGCAGAGGAGCCGAAGTCTTCCCGGCCGACGGCCTCTTTCCCCGCAACCGAGAAGACAGACACTCCTCCCGCTCGGACAGCCAGTCAGGATGCCATTCCCGACGGTTCCCCCCGGCAACCGCAGCCGGCCGGATTTCCTAAATTCCATGAACAATCACTGGAACAAAGTGATCCCCAGCCGCAACCCGGACTGATGCGTGCCTCCAGCTTCCCGGCAGCGGATGGGGCTGACCCGACTGCGGACAATGCTCCGAGTGAAACACCAGCTCCGTCAAAAGCTCCCGCGGCATTCTTTGAGGATTTTGCCGCACCGGGGAGTGATCCCGATAAGGCGGAGGACGGCCCGTACCGCCTGGTGCCCCAGTTCAATCGCCCCGAGATGGATGAGAACACCTCGAAGGAACCGGCTCCGTTTCAGTTTACTCCCGAAGAAATTTCCCCTCAGGGATCGCCCTCCGGCGCGATTGGTCCCGGACCTTTACCGGTGGTAACTCCCCAGGGAAGCGAAGCCCCCCTGACTGATCCTCCCCTGGCGGCGGAAGGGGAGGGGCTCCCTGGCTTTCCTGCCATGCCGGCTCCCGGAGTAAGTTCGGCGGCGAATCCTTTTGCGGTCCCTCCCGCGGATTCCAGTACGCCCGCGACGTTCGAGGGGAGTAAACCGGCCGCCCCCCCCGCGCAACCCGATAATCCGTTCGGAGGCAACCCCATCGGAGCAATTGAAAAACCGGCTCCTGCGACGTTTCCGGGAATTGAACCCCCCGCCACCAACACTCCCGAGGAATCCGAAAAGCCACAAGTCGGCCTGAAGCCGCAAACTCCCCTCAGCGACGAGGAGTTGATCGGCGCGGCCAAGGTGAATTCGGCGAACATGGAGAGTACCCAGCAGCCAAAAATCGAGCTTTATAAATCGGCACCGGAAAATGCCGTCCTGGGGCAACCTCTGATCTATTCGATCGAGGTCGTCAATACCGGGGATGTTTCCGTAAAGGATGTCACTGTGGAAGACCAATTCCCCGCGGGTACGAAGTTGACGGGCACCATCCCCCGCGCGGAACTTGTCGAAAAAACTCTGGTGTGGAAATTTCCGGAATTGAAACCATCGGAACGCAAGAAAATTCTGGTGCGTGTCGTGCCGATCGAACCAGGCAACATCGGTTCGATTTCCACGGTTTCCTATAAATCGGTGGTCGCCACGCAAACTCTGGTAACGGCCCCCCGCCTGGAATTGGCCGTGCAGACCGCAGCGGAATTCGCGGTGGGCGAAGCGGTTCCCCTGAAATTCATACTATCGAATTCCGGTCAGGGAGAAGCCAACGACGTTATTTTACGGAACGTAATCCCTGCGGGGCTGGAGCATCCGGCCGGAGCAGACCTGGAATATGAAATCGGATCCCTGAAGGGGGGAGAGACCAAGGAAGTCACCCTGGTGCTGACCGCCAAGCAAGCAGGGGAATTTGCAAACCAGTCCTCGGTCAGATCCTCGGGTGGTCTTTCACTCGAGACCGAGACACTGCTGAAAGTGATTCCCGCTGTCATGACGTTGACTCAAACCGGACCGACACGCCGCTTCGTCGGACATGCCACCCCCTTCGAAGTTCTGTTGACAAATAACTCCCAGCGCACGCTGGAGCAGGTACGCGTGATCGAGCAAATTCCGGAGGGCTTCGAGTTTCAGTCGGCGTCCGCCAAGGGGGTTTACAACCGCACCGATAATACGGTCAGTTGGGTGTTGCAGAACGTCGCCAGCGGCCAGGAAGTGAAACTGGGGGTCACGTTAATTCCGCGACAAACCGGGGCAAGCAGCCTGGTATTACAAGCGGAGGACCAACAGGGGCATCGCGTGGAAGTAAAGCATCAGGTCAAAATCGAAGGGTTCGCCTCGCTGGCCGTTCGTGTTCCCGATGAACGCGGCCCCGTGGCCAAGGGGGAACGCGTCTCCCTGCGATTCAAGGTATTGAACCGTGGTTCCGTCGCTGCCAGCGGCGTACAGGTGAAATGCAGCATACCCGCTCAGCTGACCTATGTTTCAAGCGATGGCCCGGTCCAGGGTGAGCCGGCAGGACAGACGATTCTCTTCTCTCCGGTTCCCAGCCTGGGGGCAAACCAGGAGTTAACCTTCGATCTGGTATTCACCGCAGCCGAGGCAGGCGACGCACGGGTTGATTTCGAAGTCTCGGCCGACACCCTTTCCGCTCCCATTCGGCATCAGGAACAAGTCCTCATTTATGGCGACTGAGTCCTGGCGATGGAACCGAAACTCCTCCGGGTGACTGTGGCAGGCCCCCTCGGCGGAACAATTCACAGTGGGAAAAATTCGGGCAGGCTCTAAAATACGGTTTTCCGTATTTCGCAGAATCCATTGCCCGGAGGAACTTTTTACTCGCCATGTCCGAATCTTTTCGAGAGTTGCTGGAAACGTTTCCCAATCCCTACCCCCAGCGGGATTATGTGATTGAAACGATCTGTCCCGAATTTACATCCGTCTGCCCGATAACGGGTCAGCCGGATTTCGGGACTTTGACAATCGTCTACATTCCCGACGAAACCTGCTTCGAACTCAAGTCGCTGAAGCTGTATTTGCAGCAATATCGCAACCACGGAGCATTCTACGAACAGGTGACGAACCAGATTCTCGATGATCTGGTCGCCGTGACCAGCCCCCGCTCGATGGAATTGCGGGCCGAGTTTACACCGCGTGGCGGTATCCGCACGAACGTGGTGGTTTCGTATCCCGACGAAAACTGGAGCGAAGAGGAATAACCGGCGAGGATCCCCCGTTATCCCCCGAGTTGCTGCCGCAATCCTCGGGCGAGTCGCCGGATGCCTTCCGCGAGATTGCTTTCGTTTTGTACCCCGAAGCTGAGTCTCATTGTGACGTCGGCCGAGGGATGGGAACGGTCTGCAAAAAACAGTTCGCCCGGCACGAACATGACCTTCTCCCGCTGGGCACACTCCGGAAATAATGTCCCTTCAAAACGGGTGTTGCATCCGCCTGGCGGGATGGTCAGCCAAACGTACATTCCTCCCGCGGGGCAGTCGGCGGACATGCCGGGAAGTACGAAAATTTCCTGTTCGAGCGCTTTCCAGATGGCATTCCGCTTATTGCGATAGGACTGCCGGAGCATGGCCGTGTGTTGCTGATAGCGTCCCGTCTGAATGAGATCGAGTATGAGAAACTGCGCCAGATGCGGCGACCCGAAATCGTGCACCGATTTCAGGTCGGTCACCGGTTTCACGAGTTTATGGGGCAAAATTCCCCACCCGGTTCGCAGCCCGGGGGAGAGGGATTTGGAGAAGGTTTGCGTTAGAATCACGCGTTCGCGGGTGCTGTCCAGCGACAGGCAGGAAGGGGGCGGGGGGGCCTCGAACCACAACTCGCGATAGGCCGCATCCTCAAGCAGGTAAATGTGCTGGTGCGACTCCCAGCGTTCGAGCAATTCGAGCACTTCCCGTCGGCGGGATTCCGTCATCGTCACGCCGCGTGGATTATCGAAGTAAGTGACCAGATACAGCATTTTAACCCGCCCGAGCGTCCCGGCCCGTTCGAGTTGCCGTAAGGTTTCGTCGATTGCCGCCGGTATGACTCCGTGATGGTCGCAGGCAACGCCCAGGGCAGTTACCCCCGCCGCTTCCAGAGTGCTGAGATAGACAAAATACGTCGGATCTCCCACCAGGCAGATATCGCCAGGGTTGAAAAGTGCCTGCGTGACCAGATCGAGAAACTGCTGCGAACCCGTTGTGATCAGGCACCGCTCGGGCGGGATATTGAGTTCGCCGGGCGTGATGCCATCGAGCAAGGCCAGGTAGTCGAGCAAGGTCTGCCGGAGTGCCTTCGATCCCGAGGTGGTGCCATATTGCAACGCCTGCCGGGCCAGACGAGGTTCGGTAAGCAGGCGTTCGAGTGATTCGCGCGTCGTCTCGATCGGCAGGCTGTCGTAATCGACCAGTCCTGCAGCCAGGGAGAGACAATCGGGGTAATCCACCCCCTGCTGCATCAGGTAGCCTATCTGTTGACGTGAGGCCCAGTCTCCGCGGAGGCTGTGAAATGCGGTTCTTTTCGATAACGTTTCTGAATGTTTGGACATGAGAGCATTTCCGAGGGTGTTTTGCGCAGGAGGAATTGACTGTAGCCAGTTGTCGCGGACCGTCTCAAGGGTGAAGTCCCTGGCTTCCGTGCCGGGAGATGCTCCCAGAGACAAACTTTTCCCGTTATACCCGGGAATGGGAACATGGACTCTGGAGAAACAGGTGGGTTCGCGGGAATCCTAACCATTCTATCGCGGTTTCGATTTCGGAAGGGAGGCAATCTCCGCGAGAGATATCGAATCAACGAATAAGAATTCACAAACTCAAGGCCCATAGAGGCATACAGCCATTGTCGAATGCGTTCCGGCCTGATACCCTCCGAGCAAATCGCGTATGTGGGGACGGAGACCCTTCCCGTAGGGGAATGGTAACCACCGAGAGAAAAAGGGAACCTGTAATGGGCCTCGAAGAAGTATGCACGGATCTCCGTGCGTTCCTGCCCATTAGCCTTCAGGATGAAATGCGATTACCATGTCGATAGTGAAACATCACGGACACGCTGGGCAAACGGCTTCGAAGCAGGGGACGGGAAGCGTGGGGTTGACGCAACATTCCCCCGAGCAGGGGGGCATGCCAACCCGGATTGACTGGAACGCCGCGGATTTGCTGGCACTGACACGAGGGACGCATTGCACTATGTACCACTATCTGGGAGCTCATGCCGTAGTTCACGAAGGACAGGCGGGAACGCGATTTGCCGTCTGGGCACCGAATGCCCGTCGTGTCTGCGTGCTGTGTGATCGCAATCATTGGACCCATGGCAAGAACGATCTGTACGGAAGCGACCAGGGGATCTGGTCGGGCTTTGTGCCTGGCATTTCGGTAGGAGACACCTACAAATACTCGCTGGAAGCCCACGATGGACGGATCCTCCAGAAGATGGATCCGTATTCGTTTTATTGCGAAATTCCGCCGAAGACGGCATCCATCGTATGCGATCTGGATCAGTACACCTGGCAGGACGGATCCTGGATGGAATATCGCCGCAAGGTGGACTGGATGTCCCAGCCGATTTCCATCTTCGAAGTGCACCTGGCATCGTGGAAACGCCCGAAGGATGGTCGCCGCTACTTTACCTATCGCGAACTGGCGCACAGCCTGCTGGAATACGTTCAGCAGATGGGGTACACACATATCGAACTGATGCCGATCACCGAGCATCCGTTCGATGGATCCTGGGGTTATCAGACCACGGGGTATTTCGCGCCGACCAGCCGATTCGGCACACCCGATGATTTCCGCTATTTTGTGGATCAATTTCATCAGGCAGGCATAGGTGTGATCATCGACTGGGTCCCGGCACACTTTCCGACGGATGGGCATTCGCTGGGTCAGTTCGATGGCACGGCGTTGTACGAACATGCCGACCCGCGCCAGGGGTTTCACCCCGATTGGAACACCTATATTTTCAACTTCGGTCGGCACGAGGTGAAGGATTTTCTGCTGTCGAGCGCGCGGTTCTGGCTGGATAAGTACCACATCGATGGCCTGCGGGTGGATGCGGTGGCTTCCATGCTGTACCTCGATTATTCCCGCAATGAAGGGGAATGGATCCCCAACCAGCATGGGGGGCGCGAGAATCTCGAAGCGATCCAGTTCCTCAAGGACATGAACATCATGGTCCACGGGGAATTTCCGGGAGTGATTACCCTGGCGGAGGAATCGACCGCCTGGGGAGGCGTTTCCCGCCCCGTGTACGATGGTGGCCTGGGCTTCACGTTCAAATGGGACATGGGCTGGATGAACGATACGCTGCACTACCTGCATCGCGATCCGATCCATCGCACCCATCACCAGAACGAGTTATCCTTCCGGATGATTTATGCCTTCACGGAAAACTTCGTGCTGCCGCTCTCGCACGATGAAGTGGTGCATGGCAAGCGTTCGCTGCTGTCGCAAATGCCGGGGGATTACTGGCAGCAGTTTGCGAATCTGCGCTTGCTATATGGTTACCAGTTTTGCATGCCCGGAAAGAAGTTGCAGTTCATGGGCAGCGAACTGGGCCAATGGCACGAATGGAATCACGATTCCGAACTGGACTGGGCCCTGGTCGGCAACATGCAACACGATGGAATTCGCAACTTCGTGGGCGATTTGAACCGCGTGCTGCGCGAGCATCCGGCCTTGCATCAAATCGACTTCCGGGAAGATGGTTTTTCCTGGATTCACGCGGACGATGCCTTGAACAGCACGTACGCTTTCTGTCGCATGGCGCGCAACGACGAGGAAATCCTCGTCTGTATCTTCAACTTTACCCCGGTCCCCCGCGAAAAATATCGCGTGGGTGTTCCCTTGGCGGGTGAGTACCAGGAAATCATCAACAGCGATTCTCAGATTTATGGCGGTACAAACGTCGGCAATCTGGGACGCGTGGTCAGCACCCCCAAGTCGATCCATGGCCGCCCACAGAGCATCGAAATCACCCTGCCTCCCCTGGGCATGCTGATCATGAAATACTCTGGCCCCGCCACGGCACAGAGTCCGCGTCTGCCGTGATCCACGGTTTAACGCCATTTCCGACGGTTCCAGATAACGCTCCCGCAGGGCACGGCGAGTGCTTTGTTACGGTTTGATTTTCGGGTTGTGTGCCCCAGCGTACTGGCGTAACCGGGCGTGAATTCCGCCCTGGCCCGGATTATTCACCCGGGTCAATCAATCAGGCTTGCTGACTTCGACGAACTAGCCGCGCCCGTCAGGAAGCGGGCCTGACTGGGGGCCGGTTTGTCGCAATGCATTGCCAGGATTGATGTTGTGCCCAAGGAGTGCTCGTTGAGGAACCGCCCGACTGGCCCACTTCCTGACGGGCGCGGCTAGTTTTCTGGGCATTTTCGAGGCAACATTTACCGCATTGGTAAGTGAGTGAGAAATGTGGGCTAGGGGGCCGTGCCCGGACTTTCCAGCGGGGGGAGATGCAGGAACCGCAGGGCGTTGGCGGTGGTCAGGGCGCAGATTTCGGCATAACTCAGGTCCAGTGTGGTCGCCAGCACTTCGGCGGTATGTTTTACGTAGGCCGGTTGATTCCGCTTGCCCCGAAAGGGGATTGGTGCCAGATACGGGCTGTCGGTTTCGATCAGGATGCGGTCTCGAGGAATACTGCGGGCAATGTGCCGAAGTTCGTCATTGCGTTTGAACGAGAGCATACCGGAAAACGAGATCATCATGCCCCAGTCCACGCATTGCCGGGCCATTTCCTCGCGTCCGCAAAAAGAGTGCATCACCCCCTCGAGAGGTCCTGTGCGCGCCTGGCGTTCGAGTACCCGCAGTACGTCGTCGTCCGCGTCGCGGCAGTGGACGATGAAGGGCTTTCCGAGCCGGGCCGACAAGGCCAGATGCCGTTCAAAATAATCAATCTGCTGATCGATGGGGGTATGCTTCCAGTAGTGATCCAGGCCGGTTTCGCCAATGGCGACAACCCGGGGAGACTCGGCGATCCGTTCGATCTCGGGCCAGTCCGTCTCCTGGGTTTGCGAAACGTAGTTGGGGTGAATTCCTACCGCCGCGTAAATCAGTTCCTCGCTGGCCGCCAGTTCAATGCTGTGCCGACTGCTGGCCAGCGTCGTGCCAATCGTCAGAATGCCGACCAGGCCGTGTGTTCGAGCCAGTTCCAGGATTCCGTGTTGATCTGCCAGCAACGAAGGTTCGTCCAGGTGGGCGTGCGTGTCGAAGAGCGGAGGCAATGTGTTTGGAACAGGCATCGGACAGGATCTTGCATCAAGGGGCATGGGGGACGGGAAAGGGGCGAGGCGTTGACGTTTCAGGAGGGATTCAGTTCCGACGCTTTCATGGCGAAGTGGATCGACTGGAACTCTGCAGCCCGGGCGGCATCGTAGATACGAATGACATCCCCCAGGCGGACTTGCTCTGTGATATCCAGAATCACCGGGCTGTCTCGCGACACATTCGCCAACGCCTGCAAGGTCTGCTGAAACTGAGTGTAATCCTCGAAACGCCGACCGTTCATCTCGATAATCGCATGGGGACTGTCCGCCGATTGCGTGACCAGCACGTGGATTTCGGTGACCCACGTTTCCCGAGGCAGGGGAGGGGGCGCCTGCACGGTCCCGGAGGCCAGTTCCGTGGGCAAGTTGTATTCCACCACGCGATCGGTGGCAACGCAGACAAAAAACACCAGCAGCAGAAACACGATGTCGATCATCGGCGTCATGGTCTGGCTGTCGCCCAGTTCCCGATCGCGGGTCAGTACGGTGCGGATGCGCATGATCAATGGCTCTCGATGAAAATAACCGCGGAATTGTTTTCGGTTGAGGGATGCGGCAGGGATCCGGTATCCGAGGGGATGGGCGCGGGCATCTCCATTTATTGGCTGGTCGGCATGACGGAAAAGGAAACATCGCGGATGCCTGCACGAGCACAGGCGAGCAGAATCGGTTTGACAAACTCGTAAGGTGTCGCACGATCGCCTCGAATGCGGACCTCGCGTTCCTTGGCATGTGTTTCCCGGGCTTCGGCATGCTGCAGGATTGCTTCCAGTTCGGCCCGGGTCACCACCCGCCCGGCAATCGAGTATTCGCCGACGGGCGAGACGGTTACGATCACTCGTTGAGGCCGGACTTCTTCCTCAAGGGTTGCGAGCGAGGCTTCGGGCAGTTCGACGGGCGTCTGGGTTTCGCTTTTCACGAAATGCGTCGCGACCAGGAAGAAAATAATCAGCAGGAAGACGATATCGATCATTGGGGTGATCGCAAAACGCAAGGTGCGCGAACGTGTGGCGACTGCGGGTTTCATTTTTCTTCCCCGCGATCACTGCCGACTGCCTGAGTCTTGCGCCGCAACTTCCACCGCTTGTAACCGGCAAAGACTTGTTCCGCCAGCAGGGAGGTTTCGGAAACCAGTTCATCCACGCGGTTTCGCAGAATCGCAAATGCCCCCAGCGCGGGAATCGCCACGCTCAGGCCCATCAGGGTGGTGATCAACGCGTGCGAAATGCCCGGCGCGAATTCCGCCACTGACGGGCTCACCTGCGATTCAAACTTGAGAAACGCCTGAATCATGCCCCAGACCGTCCCCAGCAATCCCAGCATCGGGGCAATGGTGCCTATCACGTTGAGGTATTCGACCTTGCGCATCATGCGCGCGGAATGTTCGGCCGCTGCATCCTCCAGGGCCTTTTCGATCTGCTGGTATCCCATCTCCGTTTCCGACAGGCCCGCCTGCAGCATGTCTCCCAGAAAACAGGGATGCTTCTTGCACAATTCGTTGGCTTCGGTGAATCGTCCGGTCGAGATCAACTGGTGCGCCTGTTCGGCCAGCCAGCGCGGCATCAGGTTGCCCCTGCGCAGGGTAAATGACTGTTGAATCACCAGCGCCACCATGATGACGCTGAGGCCAATAATCACGTAACCGACATAGCCTCCCGCTTCCAGCAGGCGGCGCCAGTCCAGACTGACGGAGGCCGCCGGGGCCTGCTGTGCCAGCGTGAGCACGTTCATAAGGAGAAAATTCACCAGGCTAACTTTCCAAACCGTATCGATGCGAAGAGATTCCAATCACGAGCGAGGCTGCTTTGGGGGAGAGACGTCGCGAACAGGCGTTTTCCCGTTGTCAGGGGACAATTTCCACTTCGTACAACGTGGGCCAGTTCTTGCCCGTCAGAAAAATACGACGGGATTTCGGGTCGTAGGCGATGCCATTATGCACCGCTTCCCGGTTCAGCAGTAAACTTCTGGGCTTGAGGCCCTTGAGGTCAATCCAGCCGACGACGCGTCCCGTGGCGGGGTCGATGCGGGCGATTTTGTCGTCGTACCAGATGTTGGCCCATACTTCTCCCTCCACGTATTCCAGTTCATTCAGAGAACTGATGGGTTTGCGCCCGTCGTAAACCGCCAGGCGGCGTTTCACGTGAAACGTTTCGGGGTCGATAAACCGCAAGGTCGCCGATCCATCGCTGAGAATCAGAAATTCTCCATCAAACGTCAGTCCCCAGCCTTCTCCCGAGTAACGCACCGTCCGCTTGTGTTCCAGGGTCTCGACATCGTAGACAAAACCAACCCGATTCTTCCAAGTCAGTTGGAACAACTCCCCATGGGCCACCGCGATCCCTTCGCCGAAGTATTGTTCGGGGAGGGAGACTTCTGTCAGAACCTGCCCGGTTTCCAGATCGACCCGCCTCAGCTTTGATTCTCCATGCTGTCCCGTCCCTTCCAGGAGTTGGCCCTCGTCAATCAGCAATCCCTGGGTGAAGGCGTTGCGATCGTGAGGATACTCGGCGACAATGCGGATCTTGGAATAATGAACCCGTTGAAGCGGAAATTGTGCCGTGGCCCATCCGACACACACCGCGAACAGCAGCAAGGCGATTGCCGCTGTCCAAGGTTTCCAGCGTCGGGAAGTAAAATCGCTCATCGGTGTTTCATTCCATGAATTTCGATGGGGCCCGGTCTGCGGGATTATCGAATCAGTTGCTGCTCCTCGGGAGAATCGATCCGGGGGTTCTGGCCCCGCAGCACACTGTTCCCCTCGAACAGCGTCCGTTGATCGATCACCGGGGGATTCAACCAGTCCTCTTCGTTGAATTGTCCACTCTGGCCGTAGGCAGCCAGGGCATTGCCGTAGCAGGTCCGTTCCATGTCGGCCTGGGAGATGCCCCGTTCCAGCATCAGCCGGGCCGTTTTGGGGACGGCCAGGGGATCGGACACCCCCCAGTCGGCGGAGGAATCGACAATGATTCGTTCGGAACCATACTGCCGAACCACTTCGACCATGCGTTCGTTTCCCATTTTGGTTTTGGGGTAAATCGTGAAACCCGCCCAGTAGCCGCGATCAAGCACTTCGCGCACGGTTTCTTCGTTGTTGTGATCAATCACCACGAGGTGGGGCGGCAAACCGTGCTCCTCGATAATATCCATGCTGCGCTGGGTCCCCTGTTTTTTGTTGCGGTGGGGGGTGTGAATCATCACGGGGAGATCGACTTCCCGGGCGAGTTCAAGCTGTTCCCGCAGAAAACGTTCCTCGGCGTCGGTCATGTCGTCGAAACCGATTTCACCGACGGCGACCACTCCTTCCTTGGTGAGAAAGAGAGGGAGCAGTTCCATCACTTGCTCGGCCAGGGGGACATTGTTCGCTTCCTTGGAATTCAGGCCGATGGTGCAGTAATGGCGAATGCCGAACTGTGCCGCCCGGAATCGCTCAAAACCGACAAGGCTCGAATAATAATCCTGAAACGTGCCCACGCTGGTGCGGGGCTGCCCCAGCCAGAAAGCCGGTTCAATCACCGCCACGATTCCGGCCGCGACCATCGCCTCGTAATCATCCGTGGTCCGAGCCGACATGTGAATGTGTGGGTCGATGAACTTCATGGCTGTCTCCCGTCTGTTATCCAGCCTGCCCGCATCCCGGTCAGGCATTCGTGCGCATCAAGGTAGAATATGATATTGTGTGACAAAATGCCCTGTTTTGAACAGGCCAATCGAAAAGAAATCCCCCTGCTCGGAGCCGATGAGGCAATCGTTTCAATCCCCGAGGGCTCTGCGGAAAGGGGACCGGCTTGCGGCTGCGATTCCGCCCGTTTCGCTGGGATCCGCAGAAACCAGCCCGAACCGGGCGAGGTAAGGGTAACCTGTTCCCGAACAACAGGCCTGCCGAGGGCCTTCGAGACTATTCTTTCCGCTGGGCACCGATTTTCAAGTCGCTCAAGGGAATTCGCACCTGTAGCATGGGGCGTCCTGTTTCGCCGCATATTTGCATGGTGAGTTCGGGGTCGGATTGTTCCCAGTCGAGGAGCAGCATGCCAAAGTTGACCTCCGAATACATCAATCCGACGCGGAAGCGGTTCAATTCATTCTGATACGCGCGGGCCTGATTCAAGCTGCTGCATGTCACATCCCATAAATCGTATTGCGATTCTCGGGGGAGGCGGGAAAATTCCGAGGCGTGCCGATCTCCGCTGAGCACGATCACTCCCTCGGCTTGTGTCTGTTCCAGAAGCTGGAGGAATTTCTCCCGCTGAGGCAGCAGATTGGCCCACTTTTCCCAGCCATGTTCATCGGGTATCAACTGAATACTCGAGACAATCACCTTCAAGGCGGCCGGAATTCGAAGTTGCCCTTCCAGCCAGGTCCATTGTTCCGCGCCCAGCATTTCTCCCGCGGGATGAGGATCGTTCACGTAGGGGCCAGTGATCCCTTCCGCCGGTGGGGAGGTATTGCGCATGCTTTTCAGCGGGGAACGAAAAAAGCGTGTGTCGAGCAGAATCACATGCACTTGCCTTCCCGCGGGACCATAAAGATAGCTGGCGTAAACGCCTTCGCGCGTGCGCCGCGGCGAGTCGGCAGGTTCATCGAGAAAATCGAGAAACAACTGCTGGGATTCCCGTTTGAAGGGATACTCCGCACCGGCATCGTTGCGGCCATAATCGTGATCGTCCCAGGTGGCAATCACCGGACACGTTTTCCGCAATTGGTCATAACCGGGCAAATTCTTCTGCAGGTTCCATTTTTCCCGCAGCACGTTCATGTCGTCCGTGTCGCCGTAGATGTTGTCGCCCATGTAGATAAACAGGTCTGGCTGTTTTGCCACGATGGCTTCCCAGATGGGCTGGGGTTTATCCTGCTTGGAGCAGGAACCGAATGCGATCGACTTTAGCACGGTCTGGCTGTGGAAGTCAGCCCGCGGGAGATGCGAGGCCGCGGAGTTCGATGGCTCGGCGGCACGCAGACCAGCATTCCAGCCGATGCTGCCTGCCAAAAGGAACAGTCCTGTTGTGATTGCCAGTTGCCCAACTCGTCTCATGTTGCTTCCTGTGTGCTAAGGGAACATTTTGATGCCGGGATATCATACTGTCTGTAGAGGATAAGAGACAGTTTGCGAACCCGCACGACTAGCCGCGCCCATGAGGAAGCGGGTCACGCTGGCGCGACAACTCGAAATCACTCACCCACCGCATGGTCCACTGGAGTGGATACCAACGGGAGTAACGAGCCCCAAACGTAGCCCGCTTCCTGACGGGCGCGGCTCGTTTCGAACGTGGCACAAGGCATGGGAACCGAGGAAGTTTACCCTTGTGGTTATTGATCCGTCGCCGCCAGGAAGTTGCGCAAACGGGCATTGAAAGCCTGAGGATGTTCCTGGGGGGCCATGTGACCGGCTCCCGGAATTTCCTCGAATTCGGCATGAGGCAGGGCTTCGGCAAATGATCGCATTTCCTCCAGGGGAACTATCGCATCGTCCGTGCCGCACACCACCAGCGTGGGAACATCGATCTGGCTCAGCAGGGGAGTAACATCGGGGCGTTCCGCCATGCCAAGTGAAGCGGCGGCAACGGCCCGGGGATCGGTTTGCAGAATCACCTGTCGCGTCTGTTCGACCAGTTCCGGGGCTGACTGCAGGGTGAGGGCGGAGTACAGCTTGTCGGGCATGTCGCGTGCGAGAAAGGGGGTCCCTTCGAGGAGCACGCGGCGGGCCACGTCTCGTCGGCGTTGTTGCCCCTCGGCGTCGTCGTTGCGGGCCCGGGTATCGCACAACACGAGGCGTTGTAGTCGGGTACGATGATTGAGGGCAAATTGCCAGGCGATATAACCTCCCATGGATAACCCGCACAAGGTGACGGGTTCGGTAATATTCAAGGCATCGAGTAGATGGACCAGGTCGTCGGCGAAATCGGCCATGGTACAGATTTCACGCGTGCCGTCGGATTTCCCGAATCCACGTAAATCGGGAGCAATCACCTGATAGCCATGCTGAAACTCCTGGAGTTGAGCCTGCCACATGCCGTGCTCCAGGGGAAATCCATGCACAAACACCAGGGGAGCCCCCTCGCCCGCGTGAAACAGATTCAGACGGGCATCCTTCAGCGTAATGGATTTCAACATGGGAGTTCCTTCGTCTCCATCGCAAGCCGTCAGAAAGGGAGGGGTGGTTAGACCGGTCGGAGGCGACATCCCCGGCCGTCGGAGAGGACACTGTCTGCCGCGCTGGCAACGCGATCCTAAGACGGGGGCAGCGTAACATGATGGCCTGCAAAACGGCCCCTGCCAGACCGTCAGCATAGGTTGGAGCAGGCAATAAAAAAAGCGGAGCGAACAAATCGCTCCGCTAGGACTTCCTATTTATTCTGGCTGTAAGCAGCCGTCCGCCCAATTATTTGGCGGCTTCTTCAGTTTTGGGGGCATCAGCCTTGGGGGCATCAGCCTTGGGGGCATCAGCTTTGGGGGCATCAGCTTTGGGGGCATCAGCTTTGGGGGCATCAGCTTTGGGAGCATCAGCTTTGGGAGCATCAGCTTTGGGAGCATCAGCTTTGGGAGCATCAGCCTTGGGAGCATCGGCTTTGGGCTTATCAGCCTTGGGAGCTTTTTTGGCAGGCTTTTCGGCTTTGGGCTTGGGAGCTTCTTCCGATTTTGCAGCTTTCGGCTTGGCTTCTTCTACGGGTTTCTTTTCCGTCTTGGGCTCTTTTTTAGGAGCCTTTTTTTCCTCTTTTTTTACTTCCGGCTTGGCTTCCGGTTTGGCTTCCTTGGCAGCCTGGTCGCCCACTTTTTCGGTTTTGGAGGACTCTTCCTTAACCTTCATTTCCGCCTTTTCATCGTAGCCCCGGGCTTCTTCGGATTTGACTTCTTCGGTGGCGGCTTCCTCGGTGGTGCAGCAGGTCGTCGGCTTGCAACAGTTCGACGGTGCACAGCAAGTCGGCTTGCAGCACACAACGACACATCGTTTCTTGCAACGGGCTGGCCGACAGCGACGCGCTTCCGCCTGATCGGCAAAAGCGGTGAACCCGATTGCGGCGATCAATAATCCCAACATCGCACTGCGCATTTCTCTCTCTCCTGTTTCTCGCGAAAATGATTTGTCTTGTCCCCGATTCAGTGTTGCTTAGCCGGATTGTGTACGGGAGGACACTTGGGAACCGGCTATCCAGCAATAAATTCTGGAGGTTCCGTGATGCATTGATAACACGGACGAATGTTGCAATCAATGAGATTTAGTGAAAATGCGACAAATAGGTAAAATAGTTTGTCGTAAGTTACTCTGTAGCGGTCACCATCTGGTGAAAATCTGTCTCTGTCAGGACGGTTATCCCCAATTTCTCTGCTTTTTCCAATTTGCTGCCTGCATTGGCTCCGACAACCACAAAATCCGTATTTTTCGACACACTACCGGTAGGCTTCCCGCCGTGCAAGCGGATCAGTTCCTCGATTTCTGGGCGGGTGTGGTGTTCCAGCGTGCCCGTGACCACGACTGTTTTTCCCGCCAGCGGGCTCGGGACGGATTCCTGGGCAGGCGTGGGTGCTGGTTCTTCGCCCAGGCTCACGCCCATGTGTTCCAGATCCTCGATGAGCGTTTGTCCATAGAATGAATGGAGGAAGTCGTGGACGGAGCGTGCGATGACGGTGCCGATTTCCGGCACCTCGGCCAGGGAGTCCACGGATTGCTGCCGGAGTGTTGCCAGCGTGTGGAAACGATTCGCAAGCAAACGGGCATTGCTGACGCCGACGTGGCGAATGTTCAATCCCGTCAGCAGGCGCCATAACGGTTGAGTTTTGGATCGTTCGATGGCCTGCAGCAGATTATGCACCGATTTTTCGCCGAGCCGCTCCAGGTTCAACAGTTCGTCCTCGCGCTCGGCGAGCCGATAAATATCGGCCAGACCGCGGACCAGGTTCCGTTCGACCAGTTGTTCGATCAGCTTGCTGCCCAACCCTTCGATATCCATGGCCTGGCGCGAGGCGAAAAAGCGGAGAGATTCCCGCAGTCGAGCCGGGCAATTGGGGTTGGGGCAACGGATGTAAACGCCTCCTTCATCCTGCACAACCTCGGTGCCACATTCCGGGCAATGACCGGGAAAGTGAAACACGCGTTCGGAACCCTCCCGCCGTTCCAGTTCCACGCGGAGGACATGCGGTATAATTTTGCCGGCTTTTTCCACCACGACATAATCGCCGATACGGATATCCAGGCGTTCCATTTCGTCTCGATTATGCAGACTCGACCGGGAAACGGTGGTGCCGGCGATTTCCACGGGAGCCAGATGCGCCACGGGGGTCAGGGTTCCCGTTTTGCCGACTTGAATCTGAATCTCGCGAACTTGCGTGACGGCTTCGTAGCGTTCCCATTTGTAGGCGACCACCCAGCGCGGGCTTTTACTGGTGTATCCCAATTCTTCCCTCAAGGCGAGGTCATTCACCTTGACGACCAACCCATCGACTTCCAGGTCGAGTGTGTGAATATCGGCCATCATCCGTTCGGCCTCGGCCAGCACGTGCTCGATGCCGGAACACAATCGAATACCCGGCGTGGTGGGAATGCCAAAGGCGCGCAAACGCTGAATGAAATTCATGTGCGTGTCGACGGCGTAGCGGGAATAATCTCCGATGCCGTGGGCGACGAAGCGGACCTTGCGCTGGGCACACAGGCGAGGGTCGAGCAGTTTCAGCGCACCGGCGGTGCTGTTACGGGGATTGGCGAACAGGGCTTCCCCTCGGCGTTGCTGGTCGGCCCGGAGGATGGAGAAATCGCTGTTGGCGATGTAGGCTTCTCCGCGGACTTCGAGGCGTTCGGGCCAGTTACTGCTTTCGAGCCCGAGCGGTACGCCACGAATAGTGCGGGCATTACTGGTGATGTCGTCCCCCTGCTGGCCGTCGCCTCGGGTGATGGCCTGGACGAGTTTGCCCTGTTCGTAAATGATCGCCAGGGCGACGCCATCGATTTTGTATTCCAGTGTGTAATCGATGATCGTCCGTCCGCAAAGTTTGCGGAGCCGGTTATCGAATTCCACGATGCCCGCCTGTTCGAAGACATTGTCGATGGAGAGCATGGGGACACGGTGAGGGACCGTGGCAAATCCATCGATCGGCATTCCTCCGACTTTGAGCGAGGGACTGTCGGGGGTTTGTAGTTCGGGGAATTCCTGTTCGAGTGTGATCAGCCGCTGCATCAGTTGATCGAACTCGCGATCGGTGATTTCGGGAGCCGCCTCGACATAATACAAGCGATTGTGTCGTTCGATTTCGCGCCGCAAGTGCTCGATTTCATCGGCCACATGCTGATTCATATCCATCCGCTCCCGAGTCCAGACTGTCTGATATCACGTCAGGCAACAGAGTAGCAGAAGTGGGGGACCGCGCAAAATCGAAGCGGACCTCGCCCGGATCAACTGGGCGAAGTCCGCTTTCGAAAAAATCGGATGTTCTGCACGGCGCCAAGTCGTGGCAGAGGTTACACCTGGTCAATGCCCGGGATTTCAAAGCCTTTGCGATTAGGGTCCTTGAGCAGGGCGTTGGCCGCCTCGGCGTGTTCTCCCGTGTGTTTTTCGGTGGCGGGATCGAAGGTGAGCATTGGGCCGACGGTGTAGGAATTTCCGTTTTCCGGCAAGCCAACGCCGAGGCTCATGATATCGTGGAGCCTGGCGAAATGTTCGTAGGCGTCCTTGTTGTCCCCGAATCGGCCGGCGCGTTTGTTAAAGGGGACCTGTTGGCCCAGGCGATAGGAGTTATTCATGAGATGGCCCAGCACGCAGGCATCGTGCGCCTGCCGGGCATTGCCGTTGGCCAGGCTGGGATCGTTGGCGCGAATGGCGGCAAGAAAACTGCCCCAGTTGCCTCCGGGGGTCACTTTCCCGGAATCGACCTTGATGGCCTGGGGTTCGTTGCTCCCCTTGGGGTAGTATTTTCCGCGTATGATGCGTCCGCCATCCTCGAAGTAATACTCGTTTTCAACCTGGTTCTGGTAGCCGTCGTACTTGACGTTGCGGACATTGAAGAAGACCTGTTGGCCGTTGGGGTATTCGGCCATGGCAAACATGGTGTTGGGAGTTACTCCCTGGTCGTTCCATTGGAACCGGCCTCCCAGAGCCATCACGCGGACGGGATGAGTCTGGTCGTCGTCAAGTGCCCAGCGGGCGATATCGAGCTGATGGGTCCCCTGGTTATTCAGATCGCCATTGCCACTTTCCCAGAACCAATGCCAGTTGTAATGGACGTAGTTGGCGTGAAATTCCTCGATAACGGCAGGGCCGCGCCACAGGTTCCAGTCGAGGTTTTCGGGGGGAGCGGAGGGGGCCTTGAAGCCGATGCTGCCGCGTGGCTTGCAGCAGTACCCGTAGGAGATTTTCAGACGTCCGAATTTGCCGGCCTTGATGGCTTCGTGCAACCCGGCAATCGAGGCACTGCTGCGGCTTTGCGTGCCGTGCTGTACGACGACGCCGTATTTCTCCTGGGCGGCCACGGCCACGCGTCCCTCGGCGACATCGTGGCTCATCGGTTTTTCGACATAGACATGCTTGCCTGCCCGTGCGCCCCAGATGGTCATCAGGGAATGCCAGTGATTGGGCGTGGCGACGGAGATGGCATCGACATTTTTGTCGTCGAGCACGGTACGGATATCGGGCACGCCCTGAGTGGTGTACCGTCCCTCGACCTTGCTGGCGACGTCCTTCAGACGCCGTTCGAGCACGTTTTTGTCGGGGTCGACCAGATAGGCGATTTCCACATTGGGCTGTTCCAGATACCCACTGATATGGCTGGAGCCGCGCCCGTTCACGCCAATGACGGCGACGCGGACACGATCGTTGGCTCCCAGGAAATTGCCCGAGGACTTGGTGCCATTCAACAGCAGCGTGGATCCAGCCACGGCCGCGGAGGACGATTTGAGAAAATCACGACGGCTAAACGACATGGCAGGGCCTTTCTCAAGAGGATATCAGGAGGCATCAGCATGGAATCGGCGGATGTTGATGTTACTGTGACAGTTTGCAACTCGGGATGCAAGTCCAGCCTGGGGAACGCAGGGACGTGGGAGGGAACCTTGGCGAGGTTAAGTCTGTCTCTAATTTTCGAGTCAGGGAAATTCGCGCGGGTAAAGTATGCGGAAATGTGTTAAAAGTGTGGATAAACGGAATTGTTATGTGAAAACAAGACGTGCACAAGGCAATTAAGTAATGACTCACAATGCACGTTGGCCCACAACGTCGCTCAAGTTGATCAGCCAGCTCAAGAACCATGCGAATGGGGAGGCATGGGATCGGTTTTTTACGGCATACACTCCGCTAGTGGAGCGGATGTGTCGTCGTCGAGGATTGCAGGCAGCCGATGTGGAGGATGTTTCCCAGCAGGTCCTGATGGCCGTGAGCCGACAGATTCCGCGGTTTCAGTTCGATCCCGATCGAGGCCGGTTTCGCAGTTGGCTGGCGACAATCACAGCGCGGATGATTGCCCGGCGTTGGGAGGCGATTGGCCAGGAGAAACCGCTGGGGCCTCTGGGGGAGGAAATTTCGCACGGGGAGAGCCCCTCGGTATGCGAGGAGGAGTTTCAGGCGGCGTTGCTGGAGACGGCACTGAGCCGCGTTCAGCAGCAGGTCGAGCCGCTGGAATGGCAGGCCTTTGTGGGATTGTGGCAACAGGATGTCCCTGCCTTGGAGATTTCGAGGGATCTGCGGTGCTCGCTAAGCTGGGTGTATCGAACGAAGTACAAGTTGCTCCAACTGCTATCCGGGGAAGTACAAAGGCTGACCGATGACGTTGCCTTCCTTCAGCGATAAACGGGAACCTGCTGCCCGGCAATGCCCCACGGAGGACATGCTGCGGGAGTTTTTGGAAGTTCGACTGCCCGAGGCGGAAACTCGGAGTTGCGAAGTGCACGTGGAGGAGTGCCCCCAGTGCCAGCAGCGGATCGAGCAAATCACGGATTGCGGAGCGTGGCGTTCGGCGTTGCTGCGTTTTTCGCCGAACGCGGAGTGCAGCCACGAGACGAAACCCGAGGATCTCACACAGATCTGGCCGCGGTACTTGGCAGACGAAGAAGCGGAGGAACAATTTCCCGTGGAAGCGATCACGAGTGAACGCTTCGAGATACGGGAAATGGTTGGCCGTGGGGGATGCGGCACGGTCTTTCGTGCATGGGACCAGGTGCTGCGCCGCGAAGTGGCACTTAAAGTACCGCACTGGGCGCTGGCCTACGACCCCCGGATGCGGATGCGGTTCGAGACGGAGGCGCGTGCCACGGCTCGATTGAATCATCCCAACATCGTCCCGGTCTTCGAGGCGTCGTTCAGTGGGAATGCCTGTTACCTGGTCACCGAATACGTGGCGGGGTCTTCCCTGGCGGACTGGCTGGACAGGAAAGCGAAGAGCGGGGAACGGGTTGAGATTTCGACCGTCGTGGCGATTGTGGTCGCGCTGGCCGAGGCGGTGGAACTGGCTCATCAGTGTGGCATCCTGCATCGGGACCTGAAACCTTCGAATGTGCTGCTGGACACAAGCCGTTGCCAGGGTGTGTTGCCGTTCGTGCCGCGAATCACCGATTTTGGTCTGGCCCGATTGAACGAACCCGGCCAGCCGATCACGGCGACAGGGGATATCTTCGGTTCCTTGCCATATATGTCGCCCGAGCAGGTGCATGGGGATCACCTGGCGGTAGGTCAAGCCAGTGATGTGTATGCGCTGGGAGTGATCCTGTATGAATTGTTGACAGGACAACTCCCCTTCAAGCATCCCAATCCAGCCGAGATGTTGCGGATGATCGTCGATCAACCTCCGACAGCGCCACGGCGGGTCGGTGAGGAGGTCCCTGCCGACCTGGAAGCGATTGTGTTGAATGCCCTGGAAAAGCGGCCGCGGGAGCGATATGGTTCAGCGGCGGATCTGGCGGCGGATCTGGGGCGATTTTCACGTGGCGAAGTGGTCTCGGTGCGTCGCCCGGGGATTCTGGATCAGACGCGTCGCTGGCTGCGACAGCATTCGGCGGTGACGATGGTGGGGGGGATCAGCCTGCTGGCATTTGCGTGCGTGCTGGTGGTGCTGCTGGTGAGCAATCAGCAGCAGTCCAGGCTGAACTCGGCCCTGGGGGAATCGAACCGGTTGTTGAGTAATTCCCTGCGCAACGCGGAGATACTGCGGAACCAGGCGGAGTTGTCTCGAACCGAAGCGGAACGGCAAGCGCGGGCGACGCAGGAACAGTTGTATGTAAGCCATATGCAACGGGCGGGGGAAGCGTGGGAGCACCGGGATCTGGCCGAATTGCAATTGTTGCTGGGACGTTATGCTGGGCCGGAAGCAGTTACGTTGCGCGGGATTGAATGGGATTTACTTTCCTCGAAGGTGAATACTCCTCACCGCGAATTGACACAGATGGAGTCTCCCGTTTATGCGCTGGCCTATTCCCGGGATGGCCAGTTGCTGGCCGCGACGGGGGAGGCTTCGATCGTGCGGATCGTGCGGATCGCCGATGGGGAAACGCTCGGCGAGTGGGACACCGGTCAAATCGAGGCGAACGGCGTGTTGTTCGACAAGGAGGACCGGGTCCTCTGGACGGTGGGGGACGATGGCAGCATCTGCGAGTGGGATGTTTCCACGGGGCAGGAATTGCAGCGTCTGCGGGGGCATGCTCCGGAGCAGTCACACGAGTTGCTGGTGGTGGAGGAACGGAACTTGCTTATCACCAGCGGCTCGGAATCGTACATTCGGCTCTGGGACCGCGAGACGGGTGCCTCGCTGGGGATGCTGGAAGGCCATGAACTCAACCGTCGCGTCTGGAATCCGATCCTGCATCCCGATGGTCGGCATCTTTACACGGCATCGCTGGATCACACCGTGCGGATGTGGGATCTGGAGGAACAGCGCAGTGTCAACGGGATGAAATTCGCGATGCAGGAACGTCCCTGTTGCCTGGCTTTGTCTCGGGATGGGCAATGGCTGGCGGTTGCCTCGCTAGACCGGGCGGTTCACATACTGGAGGCTGCGACGCTGGAATCCCGGGCGAAATATCGATTTCGGGACATGATGGATCGTGTGGCAATCGATGATCGACGAGGTGTGGTGTATGCGTTGGATCGGCAGAGTCAGGTTCATTCCCTCCCTTTGCCGCAGGCAACCGCGGACCCGCAAGTCTTCGATATGGATCCCAAAACCAGCGTCTGCCGGGCGCATGCCAGTCGTGCCTACGATGTGCGTCTGTCGCCCGATCAGCAATCCCTGATCACGTGCGGTCACGACGGCGCGGTGCGGCTGTGGCCCTTGGAGACACTTAATCCCGAACGTTATCGCGAATACCGTGGGGGGAAGTTTCACAATGATCGCCATGTGACGGCGCATGGCTGGGATGGCAAGCACGTGCTGCATGTCGACAACCTGGGCCTGCACTTGCTGCGTGCCTCGGACATGACGCTGCTTTCTGAACTGGACCGCGAGCATGGTACGTTCGACCGGGTGTTCGCGCTTCAAGATGGCCGATTCATGGCGATGGGACCCCCCGGACGTATTTGCGTGCTGTCAACGGATCCGTTAACGATCGAGGAAGAGCATTTTTTCCCCCAGGACCATCGGGCGGATTACTGCTTTGGAGGGGTTGCTTCCCATGGACACCTGGTGGCAGGGAAACGCCCCGATTTTACTCGCACGGATCTGTTTTCCATCGGTCTGCAGCCTGCCCTGGACATGTCCATTCCGGGAGGGTGTTCGGAAATCGCGTTTAATCGGCAGGGGACGCAGGTGGCCATTTGCCTGGCGTTCTACCTTCAGGTGTGGGACACCCTACCCTTTTCGATCGCCTGGCGCAGTCAGGATTTCGTGAAGTCCTTTACCTGCGTCTCCTTCTCTCCCGATGGGCGTTGGCTGGTGGCGGCGAACAGTGATCGCAATATCCATTGTTGGGAGAAACTGTCCAACTTCGAAGCAGAAAAAGTGCTGACAGGTCACCGAGGGCAAGTGACGGACCTGGTCATCAGCCAGGATGGACGCACCCTGATCAGTGGGGATATCGATGGGAAGCTCAAATTCTGGCATCTAACTACCGGTGAACCTCTCTATGATCTCGCCTTTCCCGGAAGCATCCGCAGTTTGAGCCTGGCACCCAATGACAGCGAGTTGCTGGTAACGGTCAAGGGGGACGTGGGTCGAATAATCCGGATTCCCATCAAAGGCCCCCGCTGAGCGTTGCGAGCGGGGGATGTTCGCGAACTCGGCGTCGCGACCGCACGGGAGCATGGCTGGCTTGAGCTACTTGGGCGGGTTGTCTTCGGAGTTTAGCAGCAGACAGTGCAGCGACGGAGAAACGCAAGGCCGCTGGGGAAAAGTGAAATTCTCTGTTTGCTTATCGCGTCTCCGCGTTTCCTTTCAACACAGCCCATCTATTCGACTTGTTCGGGGAAATAGAGGTCGTCGTCGGCGATGTTGGGGATGCCGACGACGAGGACGCGCATTCTGCCGCGCGCGCCGTGGACGACTCCGGGGGGGATATGCACGAGGGAGCCTTTGCGTACGGGGTGTTCGGTGCCGTCGAGTAGAACCACGCCTGCTCCTTCCAGCACGTAATACAGTTCCGTGGCGTGCTTGTGGTAATGGGGTTTGGCCTCTTCGATATCGACAGCGTGAGCCCAGGCGGCAACCTGTTCGTCCTCGCGGCTGATGAGCCGATCACGCCAGCCGCACGTACTCTGCTCGCGGGGGGCTTCGCCTTCGTGTCGCACCAGCGTGGACAGGGGGGCGGGGGGGATCGTAGACATGGGGGACAGGGGTTTCAGGGTTAAAGTCGGTTGTTGTAGCGAGTTCTCCGCCGGGGTTGTTATGATCGCGACAGTGTAACTCGATGAGGAAATCTCGGCTCGTGTTAAGTCGTGCGGAGTGACTTACCGCATTGTAGCCGGAAGCCGTTCGTGCACTAGGGCGAACGATGTCAAAACCACAAGACCGCGGGGTAGGGATGATGAAGCAGAAGATACGGTGGGGTATCCTCAGTACAGCCAGGATCGGGACACAAAAAGTGATCCCGGCAACGCAGCGGTCGGCGAATGGCGAGGTCGTTGCGATTTGTTCTCGCGAAGGATCCCAGGCGGCGCGGGTGGCGGAGGAACTGGGAATTCCTCGCAGTTACGGGAGTTACGAGGAACTGCTGGCCGATCCCGATGTGGATGCGGTGTATAATCCGCTGCCGAATCATCTGCACGTGGAATGGTCAATCAAAGCCTTGCGGGCGGGCAAGCATGTGCTCTGCGAGAAACCGCTGGGGTTGACTGCCGCCGAGGCCGGGAAACTGCTGGAAGCCTGCGAGCAGTATCCGGAGTTGAAGGTCATGGAAGCCTTCATGTATCGCCACCATCCCCAGTGGCACCGGGCACTGGAGTTGGTGCGCGACGGAACGCTGGGTCGGTTATGCAGCATCAACACCGTGTTTTCGTATTTTAATCGCAACCCCGCGGATATCCGTAACCGGCTGGAATGGGGAGGAGGGGCGCTGATGGATATCGGATGTTATCCGATATCCCTGTCGCGTTTTCTGTTTCAGCGGGAGCCGACCCGGGTGCTGGGGCGGTTGGAGCGCGATCCCGATTTCGGAACGGATTGCCTGGCGTCGGCGATACTCGATTTTCCCGGGGGGACGTCCACATTCACCTGTTCGACCCAGATGGTCCCCTACCAGCGGGTGCAGGTGCTGGGAACCGCGGGGCGTTACGAGATCGAGATTCCGTTCAACGCGCCGCCCGATCGTCCCTGCCGAGCCTGGTTGCAACTTGGCGAGGAAATGCAAACCCTGGAGTTTGCCGTGTGTGATCAATATACGATCCAGGCAGAGAAATTCGCGCGGTCGATTATGGAAAATACACCCGTGCCGACTCCGCTGGAAGATGGGGTACGGAATATGCGGGTCATCGAGGGGCTGGTGGAAAGTGATCGCCTGGGAAGCTGGATTTCGCTGGAATGAGCTTCAATTGCGTTGCGGGGTGGCATACAATCGTATCTGCAGTCCAGGCAGTTCCGGGATCGAAGGCTATTGAAAGGTTTGGAAGACAGCATGAAGGGTTTTGTCGGTTTCAGTGTGCCAGGCATGCGCGGGATTATCCCCTCGCTAGGGGGACTGGTGCTGGTCTGTCTCGTTTTTGGTTGTGGGCCGAAATCACCTGCGACAGAAGGGGAGAATACGACTCCGGCTCCGGCGGCGCCCGTGCCCGCGGCTCCCAGCAACCAGGGAGCGGCTCCCAGTGTGCCCCGACAGGACAATCCGCAGGGGGGCGGGGCAAATCGAAAATACGTGGATGGCATCCCGTACGATGTGTTTTTCGATCAGCCTCTGATGGTTGCGGCCGAGAATCAAGGCGGACCGCCGCAATCGCCAACCACACCCGGGGTCGCCATGTCCACGCCCCCCGCGCAAACTTCGGTAGCGGAATCGACATCCCAGCCGAAACCAGCCTCCTCGGGAGGCGGGTCGAATTGGGGTGATGTTGTAAGCAAGGAATTGCTGCAGGACGAAGTGAACAGAATTCGCAATTCGTTGAGCAACAATCTGAATTCGGTGGGGAATTACAATCGCGAACTGCTGACGATTCAGGCGGATGCCTCCGTGCTGGCGGCACTGGCGGGAGTAGTCACTCAATACGACGAGAACTTTACCTGGAAGGATAAGGCGAAATACGTTCGCGATATGTCGGCCGTTATCGCGAGTGCGGCGGAATCGCGTGGGCGTCCCGCGTTCGAGTCGGCGGAGAAGCCGTTTCTGAACATTGTTGAAATTCTGAATGGCGGGTCTCCCGCGGATTTGCCGGACAGCGATGACGTGACGGTATTCAGCGACGTGGCGGAACGGAACCTGCTAATGAAACAGGTGAAGGTCAATGCGGACTGGCTTACCACCACGATCAGCTCGGAAGCGGAAATGAAAAGCAAGAAGGACGAGATTATATCCCGCTCTGTTGTGCTGGCGATTATCGGGAAGGTGATCAAACAAGAGGATTACGTATTTGCCGATGAAGCGGAGTACCAGGAATATTGTGTGGAGTTGCTGGAGGCGGGCCTGAAGATGGCAAACGGCGCCCGCGAGGACAACTTCGACGATTTCCGTACGGGTCTGGATCTGATGAACAAAAGCTGCAACGATTGTCACCCCAAGTATCTCAACAACTGAAACTGAGTTCTGTTTTTCACCCGGTTGTTGTGTGCAGGTGTGGTAATCAGTGACTGGAAAATAGTCGTCGGGTGCGGCTCCTGCCGGTCCGTGTTCCGCGATCAGGCTGTGGATCTACGGCCTTAAGCCCGAAAAACGAGTTCACGCCGACGGGAACGTCCCGTGGTGAACGGAATCAATCCTTCCGAGGTTTCCATGGCTTTCCCGAAAATCCTGCCCGTGCTGGTTTGTTTGTGTCTCGCCGCGGTTGCCCAAGCGGAGAATCCGCCGGCGGCCGAGGTGTCGCCAGAACAAGTCAAGTTCTTCGAAAGCAAAATTCGCCCGCTGCTGGTCGAACACTGTCTCGCCTGCCATGGAGCGGAAAAACAGAGTGGAGGTCTCCGCCTGGACCTGAAAACGAGCGCCCTGGGGCAGGGAGGGGAATCTGGCCCGGCGATTGTGCCGGGGCATCCCGAGGAAAGTCTGCTGATGGAGGCGGTGCGTTATGAATCGTTTGAAATGCCTCCCGAGGGGCCGCTGCCCGCCGATCAAATCACACTGCTGGAAACATGGATCAAACAGGGGGCACCTTGGCCCGATGATCGTCCCGATCAACTGACTTCGCTGGCTCATCGCGAGCTGATCACGGAGGAGGACCGCAACTACTGGGCGTTTCAGCCTCCGCGCGAGCCGGAATTTCCCACGGTGCGGTTGACCTCCTGGCCAAGGCAGCAGATCGATCATTTCATCCTGGCCCGGTTGGAACAGGAGCAGCTTGCGCCGGCGCGACCTGCCGACAAGCTGGAACTTGTCCGCCGGGTGTATCTGGATGTGATTGGTCTGCCCCCCACGCCGGCACAGGTGCGGGCCTTTCTGGCGGACGATTCGCCGAGCGCGTACGAAAAGCTGGTCGATGCGTTACTTGCCAGTCCCGGGTATGGGGAGCACATGGCGCGGCATTGGCTGGATCTGGTGCGTTACGCGGAATCCGATGGATATCGCCAGGATGCCTACCGTCCCCAAGCCTGGCGATACCGCGATTACGTGATCGAGGCATTCAACAGCGACATGCCATACGATCAATTTCTGACGGAACAACTGGCGGGAGACGAACTCCCCCCCGGAGATCCTCGGACACTGGTCGCCACGGGGTTTTTGCGTCACGGAGTGTACGAGTACAACCAGCGGGACGTTCGCACGCACTGGCAGGATATCGTTAATGAAATGACGGACGTGGCGAGCGATGTTTTTCTGGGATTGGGAATGGGCTGTGCCCGCTGCCACAACCATAAGTTCGATCCGATATTGCAGGAAGATTATTTTGCCTTGCAGGCGTTTTTTGCCCCGGTGTTCTGGGAAGACAAAGCTCCGTTGGCGACGCCTGCTCAGATTGCGGAATATGAACAACAGTTGGCCCGCTGGGAGGAAGCGACGCGTGCGCTGCGTGCCCGGATCGACGAGATTGAAGCCCCGCATTACCGCGCCCTGGCCGAGAGTTCGATCAACCGATTTCCGCCGGATATTCAGGAGATGATCCGCAAGCCAGTCGAGGAGCGCAGTCCGCTGGAGCATCAGTTGGCATCGCTGGCGGAACGTCAGGTGAATGGCAGCCAGTCGGCCGTGAAATCGCGTTTGAAGGGGGAGGTCCTCACGCTTTGGGAAGACCTGCAACTGGAGCTGGACAAATTCAACGCGCTGAAGCCTGCTCCGTTGCCTCAAGGGCCGACGATTCGAGACGTGGGGAACCTGGCGCCGGTCACGGTCCTGTCTACCCGCCGTGAAACGCGCGAGATTGCGCCCCGATTTCTCACGGTGCTGGGGCAGGCGCCACCCGCGATCGTTCCTCCCGCGGGTCAATCGAGTACTGGCCGGCGCCTGGCGTTGGCAAACTGGCTGACGCGGCCCGATCACCCGTTGACCGCGCGTGTCATGGTCAATCGGATCTGGCAGCAGCATTTTGGCGTCGGTCTGGTGTCGTCGGCGAGTGATTTTGGGACGCTCGGCGAGCCTCCCTCGCATCCGGAATTGCTGGACTGGCTGGCGCTGCGGTTTATCGACACGGGCTGGAGTCTGAAGCAGATGCATCGCCAGATTCTGTTGTCGGCCACGTATCGTCAAACCAGCCGATTGGCGGGCGAGACACAGCTTGATCAACGGGCGCTGCTCGTCGATCCCCACAACCGGTTGCTGTGGCGGATGCGGAGCCATCGATTGAACGCCGACCAGATTCGGGATTCCATTCTGTCCTCGACAGGGGAGTTGAATGTGAAGGCTGGAGGCCCCAGCGTGGTGCCGGAGGAACCGCGGCGTTCGATCTATACGAAAGTGGTCCGGAACAATCAGCATCCCTTTTTCACGGCGTTCGACGCGCCACGAGGAACGTCGAGCACTTCCGAACGCAACTCCACCACAACCTCGACGCAGGCCTTGTTGCTGATTAACGGCAACTGGATGTTGCAGCGGGCGAACCTGCTGGCGCGGAATGTGTTGCGGGAGACAGCTTCCGAACAACCGGAAGCCGCGTGGCCCTCGCTGATTGAAGAACTTTACTGGCGGACCGTGCGCCGTCCGCCCGGACCGGAGGAAATTCGTCGAGCAGAGCAGTACATTCGGGAGTCGCTGTATCGGCAAACCCAGGCCTCCGAGGAGGATCCGGCGGCCCAGTTGGGGTTTGCCGAGATGCCTCAACGATCGGGATTCGCGCTGGATCTAAGCGATAAGCCCGAGGCGGCGCGTCCGGCAGGTTCCTCCGGGATGCTGAAGGGGGATTCGGATTTCAGCCTTGAGGCGGTGGTGTATCTGCGATCGATGTATCCCACGTCCAGCGTCCGGACGATTATTTCGCAATGGAATAACAATCAGAATTCGCCGGGGTGGTCGCTGGGGGTGACATCCGAAAAATCTCGCTATCGTCCCGGGAATCTGATATTGCAACTGATCGGGGAAACGGCAGCGGGAAAAGTCGAATACGAAGTGATTCCCTCGAATATCCACCTGGCGTTGAATAATCCCTATTACGTGGCGGTCACGGTCTCGCTGAACGATGAAGGGGAAACGGGGATTACGTTTTACGTGAAGAATCTGGCGACCAATGATCCGCTGGAATCTTCCACCGCGGTTCATCGGGTGGTGCGAGGAATTGTCGATCCGGGTACGCGTCTGGTGATTGGTGGGCGTGATTTCAACGGCCCGCAAAGCTGGGATGGCCTGCTGGACGCCATTCGAATTTCCTCCGCCCGGCTGAGTGAAGAGGAGTTGTCCTTCCATCGAGAAGCGGTGGGCGAGAAAACGGTGGCGGACTGGCATTTTGAACCGCGGCCCGGTCCACTGAAGGATTCCTCTCCTTGGGGAAATCATTTGATGCTCAACAGGGCTACGGGGGGGCATCCGCTGCAGGAACCGATTAGCGATATTGCCCACATGCTGCTGAACAGCAACGAATTTCTGTACGTGGATTGAAGCCGCGTGCAGGCCTTACGCCGCGGGGGTTTTCTTATTACGCCGCAGGAGCCGCCAGAACAGGCTTTCGAGTGTAAAGTTGCCACCTCCCGCGAAGATGAGCGCGACAAAGGCAATCAGGTACAACCCTGCCTTCTCCTTGACGTCGAAGGTGTCATTGGCATGTACGCCGAAATAGGCGACCAGCATGGTGATGGCCAGCGGAATGCTGGCAAGCCGGGTGAAAATCCCCAGAATCAGCAGCAGGGAACAGCCGAATTCCGCCCCCACCGCAAGCATCAAACTGTAACTGCTGCCGATACCGAGCGGGTCGGGAAAGGTGCGAGAAAGACTGGAGAAGCCCCTCAGCTTGTCCCAACCGTGGCCGAACAGCATCAGACCGCCGAAACCGACGCGCAGAATGAACAGTCCGAGCGAATTCAACAGCGTCTCGAGGGTTTTCATATGACAGCCTTTCGATTTCCACTGGTGCGGGGCTTTGCCGAATCCTCCCACAACGCCCGACCATTCATTGTTGGCGCGGGGGTTGCAGGTCCGTCAAGGGGAGTACCTGGGCGGATTGATCGTCGAGATTGATTTTTACGATGCGATGGTTGTTCGTATCGGCGACGTAGAGCGAATTCCCTGCAATCGTCAGGCCCGCAGGTTCGGAAAACTGCAGGGGATTGGCCAGGGAATTTCCTGCCTTGCCCGTTCCCAGGTAGGAAGTCACCTGGCCGGTTTTTGCGGAGACGAGACGAATTTTGTGATTGTAGCTGTCGGCGACATACAGCGTGCCATTGTGATGAGTGATTCCGAGGGGGTGCTGGAATCGTGCCTGTGGTCCCGCCCCGTCGACATCCCCAAATTCAAACAGGGAACGCCCGCGGGGTAGATCACGGGGGCCTGCCACCGTGCTGATGCGGACAACCGGTTCATTACCCACACGACGTACCGCCGATCCTTCGCTATCCACGAAGTACAGGGATTTGCCATCGCTGGTGATGCCGGAGGGTTGAGCGAGCGCGGCTTCCTGTGGGCGACCGTCAATAATGTCCTCCCGGCCACTCCCCGCGAAGACATCGATCGTATTCGAACCGAGTTGGTGCCTCCAGAGTTGATGCGGGCCCGCCATGGCGACGTAAAGGTCGCCATTCAGTTCTACCAGGTCCCAGGGGCTGCTCAGCGCGGTTTCCAGCAGAGTTCCCCCGGTGGCACGAAAGGAGGCTTGAGCCCCCGTGCCCGCCAGGGTGGTCACCTGTTTGCCGTCGAGGTCGATCTTGCGGAGCAAATGATTTTCGGTATCCGCCACGTACAGGTGATTGCCCACGAGGGCCATGCCTTGGGGATGGTCGAAGCTGGCCGAGGAATAATCGCCATCGTCGCGTCCAATTTTCCCGGAACCAACCACGTCGACGAGGGCACCCTCCAGCGTCGTGATGACGATGCGATTGTGGTTGCTGTCGGAAATAAAGAGGCGATCACTGGCGGCGTCGGCGAGCACCTTACCGGGGAAGCGGAGCGGCGTCGGTTCGAGTTTATTCGCTTCGAGGTCGAACCGTAGCGGTTCTTCGTTGAGAGTTCCCTTGAGACGATGGTATTCGACGAGTTTGCCGATGACTTCATCGAGGACGGTACGATTTCCCTCCCCCGAGACAAAGCCGATGTACTTCCCTTCGGGGTCGACAATCACCAGGGTAGGCCAACTGCGGACGCGGTATTTCCGCCAGATGGTCATTTCGGCATCGTTGATGACGGGATGCGCGATTTCGTAGCGTTGAATGGCCGACCGGATCGCGGAGGAGTCCTGCTCATTTTCGAACTTGGCGGAGTGGACACCGATGACGACAAGTTCCTTCTCGTATTTACTTTCAAGGTATGCCAGGTCGGGCAGAACGTGCATGCAATTGATGCAGCAGTAGGTCCAGAAATCGAGCAGCACCACCTTGCCGCGCAGGTCCTTCCAGGTGAGTGGTTGGTCAATGTTCAACCAGCCATTGTCCCCATCCAGGCTGGGGGCATCGAACCGCTGAGGGAAGGGGCCTTGTCCGGTGTCCTGCTGTTCGGTTGCCGGGGGAGGTGTTTCAGTTTTCGGTTCCTCGGCCAGGAGACCCGTTACCAGTAAAGTAGCCCACAGGAAGCCTGCAAAACGGACACACCAGATCGAAGGGGAGCGGGAAACGAGGGTTTGCATCGGAACAATCCTTTCAGGCGAGTCGCGGCAGTCCGCGCACTTCGATTTCGGGAGGAGCCGGTACGGGCATTACGGTACGACCAGCCAGAGGGCGTCCACGTGGGCGTTTCCCTTGATGCGCGTGGCATCTACCGTGACGGAATAATTTTGACCGGCGGCAAAGGGATAACTGCCCAGTGAAATAAAACAGGGGGGGATTTCACCTTTTTTCTGCTGATTGATTTCGACCGTTGCCTTTCCTTCCGCATGCTCGATGTGAATGGGGAGGCTGGCGGTGCGGTTTTCGTGGGCGCCCGTGGCAAAGCGGACTTCATGGACACCCGATTTCGGGACGGTGAAGCGGAAGACAACAGTCCCTCCCTGGCCGTACAGGTAATTATCCTCGATGAGTGGTTTCAGCCCGGCCCCTTCGGTCCAGTTGCCCGTTTTTTCCGCCTGTCGATCGTCGATGACAATCCCCTTCAGGGTGGCGGCGGCGACATATTCAGACGCGACAGCCGGTGGGGGTGTTTCTCCTGGGCGAATGTAAAACTCTCCATCGACATGATCTCGGCGGGTGACGCCTGGCAGGCGGACCAGTTCCTTGAGGTGGTCGAGGTACGAGGCATAAATATCGCGAGGTTCGCAACCGAATTTGACACACAGAGAAGCCGCCTTGCCGACGACTTCTCCCATCATGCCGCAGGTTTTCATCACGCGGGTCGTCCCGAGAGCTTCGTGAGTGACGCTGATGTTCCGGCCAGCCATGAAAAGGTTGGGGATATTGCGGGAGTAGAAGCAACGGTAGGGGATCGGGTAGCCGTGCCGTCGATCGACGCCTTCGCCGTGTTCCGCCACGCTGATGAACGGGTTGTCGGGATACTTCTGCATGAACTGCCGCTTGGGATAGTGCAAATCGATGGACCAGGTGCTCGGGACCATGCCATCCGGGAATTGCCGTTTGGTGACGATATCGTCCTTGGTGAGGATCACATCCCCCATGAGGCGGCGAGATTCGCGTGGTCCGCCGATGTAGGCCAGCCAGGTGAGGCGGGCATTGCGGTGTTTATCGGCGCCGTCCTTGTTTTTCATGGCATTCCAGGCACCGAACACGGCTCGCAAATTCCAGTCCCGAATAGCTTCCAGATCGTTGAGGGGATCTTTGTGGAAACCGCTTTCCCAGAACCATTGGCCGTGGAAATCGCGGGGGTAGGGGAAATCGGCCATGGTCAGATTAAGGGCCCAGGGAACATCGGGGAACTGCTGGGGGGAATCGGTTTCCTCCCAGGCCCACATATTGCTCATGCCCATCAGCACTCCGTCGTGAATTTCGAAGTCCGCTTCCGCCAAGGCCCCGACGGTGCCGTGCCCTGTGCAATCGACAAACAGGGGGGCGGAAAACCGTTTGACTGCCGAGGAGCGGGTATCAAAGGCATAAACGGCCTTGATCCGTTTGCCATCCATTTCGACCCGGAAGGCATGGTGATTCAGAAAGAGCCCGATATTGGGTTCCGCCAGGACAATTCGTTCTTTTTTTTCGTCCTCGAATTCTTCATAGGTTCCGGGCGATTTCTTGGCGGAATCGGCGATTTCCTCGATAATTTCCCCGATGTGAGGATATTCGCCGCGACGCACGAGCCCCTGGGCCCAAACTCGAATTTCCGAGCTTCCATTCCCCCCGAGCACGGGTCGATTCTGAATCAGGGCGACCTTGATTCCCATGCGCGCTGCGGAAATGGCGGCACCCAAGCCAGAATACCCTCCCCCGACCACGACCAGATCGTAGGTGTTTTCTTCGATCGGTTCCTGAGGCAGGCCCAGTTCGGTTTTGCGCCAGGCAGAAAGGATCTTAGATTCCTCGGGAGGGGCGGCGTTGGCGTCGGTGGTGAACCAGAGAGCATCACAGCGTCCGTTGAAACCGGTGAGGTCCCGCAACGCGATTTTGGTTTCGGGCTGCGTGATTTCAATGGAGCCTCCCGATTGCCAGAACCAATCGGCTCCCTGAGTGCCGAAGGTGGTTTTCAAGGGTTGTCCGTTGATCAGGACTTGAAAACGGCCCGGTTGGCCCGGTGCCTGCCAGCGGGCAACCCAGTCCTTGGTGCGCACAAAGACCCGGTAGGTTCCAGTCGCGGGAAAGGTAACGGTGGTCTGGGCATCCTTAACGGGCGTCCCCATGCCATGTGCCAGCAGATAAGGGGAACCCATGATTTCGATGAATTGGGTGTCGAGTCCCCAGCCGCCATGCTCCTCGAAGGACTCGGCTTCGACCAGCAGGGATTCCGCCTGGGCCGCGCGGCTGGAAACCCCCCAAACCAGGAGACCGAGGCACAGGAACAGGGAGCGTCGTATTGTTGCAGTCATGACAGCCATCTCACACTGGGATTAAAACCGGGGAGGCAAACGGGTACTCGGATAGGGCGTCATTCATGGAAGCCCGATATACCGCGGATGAATTGGCCGCATGACACTCCTGGACAACCGGGGGACATGTGGCCGGACAACGCGATTACTTCATTTTCAGTTGGAACGGCAGAATCAACAGTCGCGGATCGGCAGCGGTCAGTTTTTCCACGAGCAGGGCTTGCCGCACGGTCTGGAGAATTTCCTCCGGCAGCACATTTTGGAAAGACTCGATCAGCGTCTGGTGCCTCGTCGTGGTATCGATGGGGCCAAACAGTTGTTCAAACGGGCTGGTTGGCTTGGGAAGCAACAGGCGTTCCACCTTGGCTTCGTCGATCTCGGCCAGTTCCGCTGCCTTATTGACGGCCTGGTCGAGTGTGCCGATTTCGTCCACCAAACCGTTTTCAACGGCTCGGGGGCCGAGATAAATCCGTCCCCCCGCCAGATTCAGCAACTTTTCGAGGGGCATGTTTCTACCGGCAGCCGCCTTCGTGGTGAAGGTCTCGTAGATTTCGTTCATCATCTTCTGCATGGATTCCCGCTCGGAATTGGAGAAGGGGGTTGTCATGCTAAGCGCGCCAGCGTTTTTTCCCCGGCTGATGATCGAAGTGGTGATGCCCAATTTCTTGAACAACCCTTCCAGGGCCAGTTTGCCCCCGACCACGCCGATGGAACCGGTGATCGTTCCGGGTTCGACGAAGATGTAGTCGGCCCCCATGGCAATGTAATATCCACCCGAAGCTGCCACGTCGCCCATGCTGACGACAATCGGCTTATCGACTTGTTCCAGTGCCCGCCAGATGAGGTCGCTGGCCGTGGCACTCCCCCCTGGGCTGTTGATGCGCAGTACAATGGCCTTGACGCGATCATTTTTCGCCGCTTCCCGAATGGTTTCGACCATCGATTCCGAACCAATCATCTCGTCTCCGAAAGGGCCACTCGTGCCGCGTCCGGGCATAATGGGGCCGGACGCGTAAATCACGGCGATTTGCGGTTTTTCGGATTTTTTCTGGCCGGGTTCGACTCCCATCATCAGGTTCATCATTTTGATGAGACCGGAGAAGCCGTCGAAGTTGGTGTCCACTTTTTTGCGACCGTACTTCTCGACGAGTACGAATTCAGAGTCCTGTTGATCCTGCAGCACGATGTCTTCGATTTCGTCGGCATAGCGGACCCCGTCGATCAGTTTCAATCGCAGCGCGTGTTGGGGAGTCAGGGGCCCGTTATCGATGGCCTCGCTGACCTGCTGTTCGGTGATTCCGCGGGCGGTGGCGATTGCGGAAACGATGAGATTGAACTGATCATCGAGCATTTCCTCGATTTCCTGGCGAAACTCGGGGCTCATTTCGGTGCGGGTGTACGGTTCGGCGGCTGATTTGAACTTGCCGACGCGGAGGATATCGGCCTGGATTTCGAGCATGTCGAGCAGATTCTTATAGAAGCTGACCTCGGCTCGAAGGCCGGTCATCAGCAGCAGGCCGGGTTCGGGCATGAAGATTTTGTCGCAGGCGGCTGCAATCAGATAATCGGAGGTGGTGGCGGTTTCGAGGAAGCCATAAACCTGTTTCCCCGATTTGCGCACGTCCTGGATTTTCGAGCGAAGTTCGTGTACTCCGCCCAGTCCCAGCGAGGGATTCTCGATTTTCAGGATAATCCCCTGGATTTCCCGATCGTTGACGGCGGCATCGAGGCGTTCGAAGATGCGATTGAGCGATTCGCTGATTTCGCCAAACAATCCGGGGAGCGACGGGCCTTCGGGGAGGGAGCCAGAGAGTTTGATCTCGGCCCATTTGGTACTTAGAGGTTTCTGTTCGCCTGGTGTCGCCTCGGGTTTGGTTTCACCTGCAACGGAGAGTGCGGCCTTTTCCGTGGTGGCGGTGCGTGCGGGGCGCCTCGAATTTTGGGCCGCGGCCACGGAACCGAGGATCAGCAGGGCCAGCAGCGACAAGAATGACAGACGAATTTGTGGCATGTTTTCATCCTTAAATTTCTACGAGGAGGCATTCCAGAGTGCCTCGGGGTGGCAGGCGACCCCGAGAATCCCTCCTGGGGTCGAAAAAATCATATCCTGCAATGGATGCGATGGTCAAATCATTCAGTCCCGAGATGACCCCAAGGGACTTGATCGGGAGTAGCAGAGGAGCCGGAATTGCCTCGCGTTGATTCTGTGGTTGGTCTCGATATGATAGGCCGAGAAGTCCATTTCACTTGCCCGATATGAATGAATTATTACCGATATGCTCTGGGAAATCGAAATTGTCGCCAATGCCGATCAGGTCGATCGGGAAGCCAGCCGCGTCTTGCATGAAGCCCAGGGAATCGGGTGTCCTAGCATCAGGCAAGTACACAGCGCGCGACTGCTGCTGGTCGAGGGGGAGATCGATGGCGTGGCCCTGAGTTCGATCGGGCGACTGGTGACCGATCCGGTTGTCGAACATTGCCGCACCCGACGCCTGGACCTTGCCGGGGAAACCCCGGCCGACCCTGCCGCGGAAACCTCGCGTCAGGGGAACGCGTTGCAGGTGAATGTGTTATTCAAGCCGGGGATGACGGATAATGTGGCCCTGAGCACCCGGCGCGAACTGGAGTTGCGTGGCGTTCGCGTAACGGCGGTGGCAACCGCGCGGCGGTACTGGTTCAACCACGATGCCGACCCGGCGGAATTGCGACGCGTGAGTACCCGCGTTCTGGCCAACGAGGCCATCGAGCGGGTGGTTTCTGGTCCACTCAGGTTGACCAGCCTGTTCGTGGGGCAGAACAAGCCGTTTCACCTGGTGACGATTCCGTTGTCGGGCTTGAACGACGCGGACTTGCTGCGGATCAGCCGCGAAAATCAATTGTCCCTTTCGCTGGTGGAAATGCAGACAATCCAGCGGCATTTTGCGGAGTTGGGCCGCGAGCCGACCGATATCGAGTTGGAGACCGTGGCGCAAACCTGGAGCGAACACTGCTCGCATAAAACCCTGGGGGGGCGGATACGTTACCGGGACGAAATGCACGAGCATCAATACGAAAACATGCTGAAGGAAACAATTTTCGCGGCGACGGTGCGGATTCGCGAGTCGCTGGGCGAGAACGACTGGTGCGTGAGCGTGTTTCGCGACAATGCGGGGATCGTCACGTTCAACGAGCGCTTTGATGCCTGCTTTAAGGTGGAAACCCACAACCGCCCCTCGGCCCTGGAACCCTACGGGGGGGCCAATACGGGGATAGGGGGGGTGATTCGGGATTGCCTGGGGACGGGCCTGGGGGGAAAACCGGTTGCCAATACGGATGTGTTCTGCTTTGCCCCCTCCGATCTGACGCACGAGGAATTGCCTCCGGGTGTGTTGCATCCGCGGACGGTGGCCCGGGGCGTGGTGGCGGGCGTGCGGGATTATGGCAACCGCATGGGGATTCCCACGGTGAATGGTGCCGTGTTTTTCGACCGCCGCTACATCGGCAATCCCCTGGTGTACTGCGGGAACGTGGCGATCATTCCGCGAGGGAAATCGACGAAGCGCGTCGAACCCGGGAATCTGATTGTGGCGATAGGGGGGCGCACGGGACTGGATGGGATCCACGGCGCGACGTTTTCCTCGGCGGTGCTGACGGAGAAAAGCGAGGAGACCTCGGGCGGTGCGGTGCAGATTGGGAATGCCATTACGGAGAAGATGGTGGCTGATGCAGTGCTCAAGGCGCGCGACATGAACCTGTTCACGGCGATCACGGATTGCGGCGCGGGCGGGTTCAGCAGCGCAATCGGCGAAATGGGCGAGGAGACGGGGGCGGAAGTGTGGCTGGATCGCGCGCCGCTCAAGTACGCGGGATTGTCCTACATGGAAGTCTGGATTTCCGAGGCCCAGGAGCGGATGGTACTGGCGGTTCCGCCCGAGAACTGGGAACGCTTTCACGAGGTGTGCGCGAGCGAAGGGGTGGAAGCGACGATCCTGGGGAAATTCGCGGATCACGGCCGCCTCGTGCTGAAGTATCGGGAGACGGAGGTCGGAAACCTGGAAATGCGGTTCCTGCACGAGGGACGCCCCCCCATCGTCCGCGAGGCGGTGTATGCGCGCATTCCCGAGGATCCACTCCAGTTGACATTGCAATCCGACTACACGGGGGACCTGTTGCGGATTCTGGCTTCGCCGAATGTGTGCAGCAAGGAATGGATCATTCGCCAGTACGATCATGAGGTACAGGCTGGGAGCGTGCTGAAGCCGCTGGTGGGCGTGGCGGGGGATGGACCGGGAGACGCCGCCGTGATCCAACCCGATCTGGCATCGGAACGGGGCCTGGTGATCGCCAACGGGATGAATCCCCGCCTGGGCGATTTCGATCCGTACTGGATGGCGGCTTCGTCGATCGATGAAGCGATACGGAACTGCGTGGCGGTCGGGGCCGATCCGGAAAAAATCGCCATTCTGGACAATTTCTGCTGGGGAAACACGGATCGCCCGGAGACCCTGGGTTCGCTGGTTCGGGCGGCGATCGGCTGCCAGGAGGCGGCCATTGCGTATGGGACACCGTTCATCAGCGGTAAGGATTCGCTGCATAATGAGTTTACCTACACGGCGGAGGGGGCCACGCGGACGGTTTCGATTCCCTGCTCGTTGCTGATCAGCGCGTTGGGGCAGGTTGATTCGATCGAACGCTGCGTCACGATGGATTTGAAGTCTCCCGGGCAGCGACTGGGTCTGCTGGGGTTGACCCGGAACGAACTGGGAGGCAGCCATTATTGCCTGGTGAACGGGTTGACGGGGGGAACGGTTCCGAAAGTCGATTTTCAGCAGGCAAACCGCATCTTCGCGGCTTTGCACGAGGCGATTCAACGGGGGTGGATTCGCAGTTGTCACGATCTGAGCGAAGGGGGTCTGGCCGTTGCGATTGCGGAAATGGCGTTCGCGGGGGGCTGCGGGGCGACGCTGAATCTGGACGCCGTTCCCGTGTCGGCGGATGTCTCGGGGGCGGAGGCGGATTCCATTAAGCTATTTTCCGAAAGCAATACGCGTTTCCTGGTGGAAGTGCCGCCGGAATACGTTTCGAGCGTGGCTGCCTGTATGCAGGGTTTGCCCTTTGCCTGGGTGGGCGAGGTGACCGACGACCAGTCCCTGAGGATTGTCAATTCTTCCGGCGCGAGTGTGATTCAGCAGAACCTGGCCGAGTTGAAACAGGCCTGGCAGGGAACGCTGAACTGGGATTGCTGAGCGTATTGTTTCATTTTCCTCGCACGATGAATTGTAGCGCCATGTTTGGACAGGTCAGTCGCACGCCGTACGATATTGAATTTTCGCTGTTGGGGATTCCGGCCCGGATCCATCCCCTGTTCTGGCTGGTCTCGGTGATATTCGGCTGGCAGTTGGGGAGACCCGATCTGGTGGTGATCTGGGTGATGTGCGTTTTCTTGTCGATCCTGGTGCATGAAATGGGGCATGCGCTGATGGCGCGGGCCTTTGGGTACTGGCCACATATTGTGTTGCACCATTTCGGGGGGTATGCCAGCTTCACGCCGGGGCGGGGTTATTCGGCCTGGACCTCGATCGCGATCCTGCTGGCGGGTCCGCTGGCGGGATTTGTCTTTTTTGGAGTCGTGCTGCTGCTGGAAATCGTACTGGACCGCGCTGGCGTGAATCTCAACCAGCAGCTACTGGTGGCGTTTGGCATGTTGGGATACATCAATTTGTATTGGGGGTTGGTGAACCTGCTGCCCGTACTGCCTCTGGATGGGGGGCAGATCTGCCGAGATGTGCTCTCGTTGTTTCGCCGCGTGGACAGCGAGCTGTGGTCCTTGCGGATCAGCGTGGGGGTTGGCTTTGCGATGGCGCTGCTGTTCTATCGGCTGGAGGCACGCTATGCAGCCGTGCTGTTCGGTCTGTTGGCGTTAATGAGTCTGCAATCCCTGGGAGCCCGCAACGAACGCTGGTAACCCGGGACGTGGCGACACGCAGGTCATCGTGTCGCGACTCAATGCCTGCTCGTGTCCCGATATCGATGTACCGGCCAGTTCCCTAGAACAACCCGCCCCCAGCGGCGTGATGTACCAACTCGCTGTGGCAAACCGCTGTCGGATTCAATCCCTCAAGCAACACACTCCCCATCCGTTTGATCCCAGCCAGCGAGATCGATGCCTCTCCCCACCCCCACGCGCTCCCGGCGGGAAACGCGGGCTCAATCGCAGAGCCAGCGCATCCAGCGTTCTATGCCATGGTTGCGATCGGGGCCGACGCGCCAGAGGATGAAAAACATCAGGGCGAGGAATAGTCCCGCGAGCAGCAGCGCGGTGGAGGCGGGGAGCAACTGTTTCCAGTAATAATCCGGATTCTGGCCCATAGCGAGGCCATACACCCACATCGGCCAGACATGCACCAGGTGGTGCAGCAGATAAATAGTGAAGGCGTTGCGGCTGCAGGCCATCGCGATTCCCAGTACCACGTTGTTTTCGCTGATCCGGGGGTTGCGATCGACGCAGGCATGCAGCGTGCCAAATAGAACCATGGCCATGCCCAGGGTTCCGGCCACGTATTCCGTCGTGGGGGGATACATTTTCCAGCCAAGCCAGAAGATTTTTGTCATCGCCGTGGACGTGGTGGGATGTGTCCAGACCGCCAGGCCGGATAACAGCACGAGGGCCGTTCCCGAAAGTAGCACACCCCGAACGTTGGGCGCGGGTTGCCCGGAAGGCGGGAACATCCAGCCCGCCAGGAGAAAACCGACAAGGGAGTACGTGATCCACGGAAAGAGGGGGAAATAGCCCGTGACGAGATACCCGATCAGCACATCGGACAGGGTAAAATCGTAGTCGAAGTAATTGTTCGTCCAATAGGCATTGTAATCGACCAGGTAGCGAAAGACCGGAGCAAAGAACAGGGAAAGGAACGCCATGAACAGCAGCAGCGGCGCGGGTTGCTGGCGCACCAGATTCAATATCAGCAAGGCAGTGCCGATGAATGTCAATACGTCCCAGTTAAAGACATCCTCGGGCAGCCAGACAAGGACATTGAACGCGATTCCGATGCCGAACACGAACAATCCGCGCCGGACGGAGACCTTCGAAATCTCCTCGGGACTTCGTTGCCGCGCCTCCTGCCCATTGACCCATAAGCGATAACTCATTCCCGACAGAAATGCGAACAGCGGGGCCCCGAAACCAGTAATCGGGGGGATATATCCGGCCAGGTTTTCCCCAAAATGGACCATCACCATCACGCAGATGGCGATGGTTCTCATGAGATCGATCGAGGAGTAGCGCATGCTTCATGCCTCGACCACGGACAAAGTCTCGAACAGCATCAACAGAATTTGCACGACCAGCAGCAGTATGATCACCCATTCCAGCGCGTTGGTGGCGCGGGCATGCACGAAATTGCTGGAGCGATCGCCACACAATTCGTAAACCTGCTCGAACACTTCGAGTTGCCCATCAAGCCATTCGATGCGATATTCCACTCGCATCCGTTCCCGGAGACGTTCGCCGATCTGACTGGCAACCGTGGGCGGGTAGGCATGGGGGGCCTCGAGATAAGGCAAGATGCGCGACAGACGCGACTGCAATTGCAGCACCTTGCCGAACCGCTGACGCAACTCGGGCTGCCGGGAAAGATTCCGGGCGGAAAAGTCGAAAGCACAGGGGATATCCTGTTCGAGCAGCGGCCAATCGTGATTGAGCAGGGTTTCGATTTCGTACAATTCCCCTTCAAAATAGGCGGCTTCTATGAAGGCCTGCTCGGCGACCGGGAGACGGTCCGCGGCGGCCAGCAGGGCCGCGCAGCCTCGGCCCCAGAAGATGTGCATGCCGTGGAACATCAACAACTGCGTGGGCTGTCGCGAGGCAAGTCCGGCATCCGGTTCCGCGTGTTGCTGAACCCATTCGCGGGCCGATTCCAGCACTCTTTCGTCCGGCTCGGCGACGGGAATCGAGAGTAGCGTCAATCGGGCACGCAGAGCGGGGGATGGCGACGGATACGTATCGTCCTCCGCGGACAGCCTGACGGCTCGCATGCGCACGGGGGCGGGGAACTCGGCAATCACATCGGGATGGGGCGTCTCCACGGGAAGATAGGCGATGCGTGTGATCCGGGAATGATCGGGCAGAGATTGCGGCAAGGTGACGGACATGGCGAATGGAAATTCTGGAAATCAAGAACGGAGGCGTAACAAACGTGGTGTTCAGATGGTATTGGTCAGATCGCCGGCGATCCAGCGGGCGACATAATCCGCTGAGTCGCAAACACCGTTGAGAGTGGAATCGTATAGATAATCGCCTACCAGTAAGAGGCGGGGACACTTGACTGGCGCGGGATGATGTCTGCTGGGCTGGGGCAACGGTCGCACACCCCCGGGCCGCGCATTGACGGCTCCAATCCAGCGATGCACGTGGCCTGAAAGAAATCGATCGCGCCCTTCCCGGAGAAAATCCGGGAGGGAATCGAGCATCAGATCGATCAGATGGGCGTCGTCGTGATGAGCCAGATCGCTGGCGGCCTGCCCCCCCAGTAGCCAGCCGAGGACGCCGCATTCGAGTGCCGGTTCGCGGAGCGATTCATCGTACAGGCAACAGCCGCCGAACCGATCGAGCATCCAGAAGGATTCCGTCAACGTTTTACGCCAGAAGGGGCTATCGAACAGAATGGTCACGCGCAGATAATGCGCGGGGTAATCGTAATAGGCCTGATGCTGCTGAATTGCCACGGCCAGTTGCTCGTCGCGGAAGGCGAGTCGGGAAACCTGATTATGAGGCAAGGCGACCACGACGTAATCGAATTCCTCCACGCTATCTCCCTGTTGCGAACTGGTCGTGACCAGGAACCGCCCGTCCTGTTCGGCGGTGATGTTTTCGACGCGATGTTCGAGACATTTCTCCGCGGCAATGCGCGAGGCCAGTTCCCGTGGGAGCAGGTCGTTTCCGCCGACAATGCTGTAAAGCTGCATGTAGGCAGGGTCGTTCATGAGATAATTCTGCAATCCATAGGCGGTGCTGGTGAACCGGGGTTCGGTGGCCAGGTCGCTGTGAATGAGCGTCTCGACGATCTGGCGCGCCCGCGGGTTGGGCAGGGACCGCAGAAACGTTTCGAAGCTGATTTCGCCGGGACTGGGAGAGGCTCCCTCGGGAAAATCGGAGTGATAAAACTCCGTGGGGGACATTTCTCCCCGGGCACGCCCATCGAAGTTCAGGAAGGCCTGACAGGCGGCTTCGCCGAACTGGTCTCGCAGATCTTCCAGGTTTGCAACCGGACGGTCCTCCAGGATTAGTCCGGAGCCTCCCATGAAGGCGATGGATAATCCCATTTCGGCGATCAACTCCTTGAGGGGATCGTCGTCGTGAATGGAATAATCGTAGAATTCCGCGGCTCCGGCCTCGTAGCGTACGGAGTTGTAGGGAGCCGGCGCGTGCGAAAAATGGGGCGTGTGCAGTTTGCCCCCGAGACGCGGGGAGGCCTCGAAGAGGGTTATTCGCAACGGAGCACCGGCCAGTTTCTCCAGAAAATAGGCCGTCATCAGTCCCCCCGGACCTCCGCCCACGATGCCGACACGACTCACGTGACTCCCACGCGTGTTCGTCCTGGGACAAACGGCGTGTGTCGCGCGGAGGGCTTGCGAGGCAGGTTGTTGCGAAAGAGTGCTCATCGTTGGATGTTCTGGAGGTTTGAGTCCGAATTCAGGCTTGAATGAAAAATAACGGCAACAGCCTACCCGATTCTACATCGGGTGCGGTGAAATTGTGGGGAAAACGGATATTAACATAGCGAGAATCCCTTCCGTGAATCCATCCGAATTCGAGAGGCCAAGCGGTGTTTCGCGGACGGGACAGGTCGATTCGGGGCCTCTGTCTTCAAATGGAGTTATCAAGTGGAATCGATCGGGATTGCATGCTCCCCGCGCGTGGCCAGGGAAACCGATCATCTGCTGATGTGGGAATGGGTTCTCGTTTGACTTCGCCCAATGGAAACAGGTGGAGGATTCCCGGAGTTTGACTGCTGTTTCAATTAGTGGCGAGGAGATTTTCCTCGAGCCAGAGACGCAGCCTTCGCGCGTCGGTCCCGCGGGGTGAAGGGGCGCTGGCCATCATAATGTTTCCATCCGTGCCAACGACTACCATGCGGTTTGGCCATCCCGCGTAGGCCTGCCCCACGGCGTTTTCTAGACCATCCACCGCCACGGGCATCCGCAGATCTGTCGTGCGTTGACAGGTGGCCGCCGTCGAGGTGCGGGTCGTATCGTCCTTGGGCTGGACGATTTTCAGCAGTGTTTCGTTGCCAGATTCATCCAGTACGGAGACGATGGAATCGGGATGGGCTTCGCGAATATAGACGAACAGAAATTCCGCTCGATCCTTGAACTGATCGTACAACGCGTCGACGTTTTCGAGTTGGCCGCGAAACGGCGGGCAGGTCAGACTGCCAAAAATCAGCACGACGGGGCGTTCCGCGCGGAGTTTGTCGAGGGAGACCGTGGTCTCTGCTTCCCGCTTGGCATTCTGGCTGCTGTTTTTTTCTATGGAGAGCAGCGGAAGAGTGAAGGGAGGGGCCGGTTCGCCTACCTGGAGTTGGTTTTGCCATTTCACGCCACGATCTGCGGGCGTGACAATCTCTCCCGGCTTGAGGCGTCCCCCGCGGCTTCGCCCCTCGGGAGGGGTTTGTCCGGATGCGGAAAACCAGGACAGCAAGCTTACTCCCGCGAGCAGGCAGAGAACTGGAAAAGGGTTTTGCATCGCATACGCCTTGTGGAGACAGGATTGTGGATGGGAGCCTGATAGCTTATAGAACCCAGCAAGTCCGCCTGGGTATCGGGAGTTTTCGGGAAATCCGGGTTCGCGGCATGCAGAGGACGCGTTTTCGAACTTCTTGCAGCCGCGCGGTTCGAAGGCCTTGATCGACTCTATTTCTTGTGAATCGCGGCGATTCCGGGGCTGTTTCCCTGGAAAATTCCGGCGGGTCGCGTTCTGATTAACGACATGCCAATCTGTCGTGCTGCCTGAAACAGGGATTGGTCTTCGTGCTGTCTTCCCCCCCCTTGCGAGGTGAATATGAACAAACCGTGGACCGTGATTTTAGGGTTAACCATTCTGCTGATCGCCGGGCCAGTGATGCTTCACCAGGAGTTACGGGCCGAGGACTGGAATCAATGGCGCGGTCCTTCGCGCACGGGGCATGTGACCTATGCTGGCAGGCTGATTTCCGACCTGCCAGAAACCGGCATTCAACCGGTGTGGACAACGGGGGTGACGGAGACGGCGCGCGATGGGGGCTGGGGCTCTCCGGTGGTGGCCGACGGCATCGTGTATTTGTTCAGCCATAAAAAAGAACTGGTGGGCCCGCAGCCCGGTCCGCGGAAGTTTCCGTACCTGGCCCCCGAAAACCGGGGAGACATGAGCGACGAGGATTATGCCGAGTACGAGCGGAATCGTCGGGATGAAGACGAGCAGCGTGCCAAGGCTTATCGCTATCGCGAGTTCGTGGTGGCCTACGACGCCGAGTCCGGGAAGGAATTGTGGAGTAATCGGAGCGATTCCACGTACAGCAGGTTTCCGCAGTCGGGCTGCCCGACGATTCACGAGGGGCGGCTGTATATTCTCGGCGCGGGACGGCAGGCGCGATGCCTGGATGCCCGCACGGGTCAGGAACTCTGGACGACCAGGCTGCCGGGCGATTTTCGCGACGAATATTACCAGGCCTCCGTGCTGCTGACAGGGGATGTGGCCGTGTTCAATGCGACGCATCTGTTCGGCCTGGATGCGAACGATGGTTCGATCGTGTGGACGGGTGATCCGGCGCGGACGGCGGGGAATCATGCGTCCCCCGTAATCTGGGAGCAGGCGGGGGAAATCTCCGTCATCTCCCTGACGAATGCGGGGCATATTGTCTGTATCGATCCGGCCAATGGTCAACTAAAGTGGACCACTCCGGCGGAGGGGGGGCAGGCGTCTCCGGTCGTGGTGGGAGATCGGCTGCTGGTGTACGGGAACAGCCGCAAGAAGGGCTTGCACTGTTATCGGCTGACGCCGGCGGGCGCGGAATCCCTGTGGGTGTATCAGCGGGTGACCGACAAGGGCAGCACGCCGGTGGTAGTCGAGAATGCGGTTTACGTGCAGGGTGAAAGAAAACTGGCCTGTGTGGATCTGGAAACCGGCACCGCGCTCTGGATGGCGAATCTGGAAATGGAGAATCCTCAATATGGCTCTCCCGTCGCGGGGGGAAACCTGGGCTTTTATGCCTATGACGGGCTGGTTATTTTCCAGTTGCGCGCCGATCGCTATCAACCGGTGATCGAAGGGCTGATCGATAGTCGGAATCTGCTGGCGCCCGCGACGAGATTTCGGGAACAATTCCAACTCGACGACAACAGCCTCGATGCGGAAGGCCGCAAGGCGGCCTTGAGGAAATATCAGCAGGAGGTGGGGCGGCACGGCCCCTTGAAATGCGCCAGCCCCGCCTTTGCCAACGGGTTCCTGTATTTGCGGCTGCGCGACAGCCTGGTCTGTTACGACTTGCGCGGGGAATAACGCCCGGGATTCAGGCCAGAGCGTTTTGGTTGAGTGCGCCATGGAGGATCTCGGCGGCCTGGTGGAGCGCGGGTGGGTCGTCCGGCTGGACCAGTTCGAGTGCGCGGATGGCTTTTTCGCGTGCCCGGGATTGCATCGTGTCGTCGAGGGCATCCTGGAAATTGTCGAGGCAATCGGCCAGCTTGATCAAGCGGGCGGCCCAGGGGCCGCTCCGCAGTTGGTCATCGTAGCTGGCCTCGCGTACCGGCTCGGGCAGGCGGGGATCCTTGGATAGGACGGCCACCAGATCGGCAACCTGCGTGCCGAAATGAAAACTGATGCTTTCGTAGTCTCGCGTGGTGTCTTCGATGATATCGTGCAGCACCGAGGCGGAAAGGATAGCCTCGTCCATCACGCCGAAATCCCGGCAGACAATCATCATCACACGCACGGGATGTGCCACATAAGGCGTTTGTTTATCCTTGCGCCATTGCCCGCCATGGGCGCGGCAGGCGTAGCTGATGGCTTTCGTCAACATGCTTGTACCTTATATTTCCTTTATCGTTCAGACAGTTTTCGTCCAGGCAGTCGGCCAGGGATCGGTATTTCTGATTACCGGGCAGGGGTTTATGATTTCCAGTCCTGGTATTCCTTGAAGCGAAGCCCCTGTCGTTGGGAGCGTTTCGTATTCCCGTGGCAGGTTCGAAATGCTACTATTTCCTGCTGTGTCGTAATCAGAAGGATCGTCGCGAAATTGTAGCGGAAGTATCACGGACGTCGCGTTCATGTCGGGCAGCTTACCTCAATCCCCCTGGCAAGGGAATCAGAACGAACCGTTGGAGGCGGGGCGGCCTCGAGGGCAGGTTCGTGTCAGGCGCTTTGCCGTCGAAGACTCGCGGGATTCCCACGCAACCTCCGCTTCGAGGGGGGAAATGGACAGGCCGCCGCGTACAACCACAATACGGGGGCCCGTGCGGTCGTTTCAACCGCGGGCAGCCCGTTTTCTGCTGGAATCACTGGTGGTGCTGGCGCTGGCCGTCACGGTCTTTCGTGCGTTTTTGCTGGAAGGCTTCATGATCACCACGGGATCGATGGCTCCCGCGTTGTGGGGTTTTCATTACCGTGTCACTTGCCCCGATTGCAATTATCTGTTTCCGGTCAATGCAACGCGTGTCATGGAAACGCGACGTCTGGTCACCGATGCATCCGCGCAAGTCTCCGAAGGGGGCGTTTCCCTCTTGTCCAGCCCGACTTCCGCAGTCTCGGACTCGCCGACGGTGTTACCCGACGGGATTGTCTGCCCGAACTGCAAGTATGCGTATATTCAATTGTCAACGAGCCTTATCAACGAAGGGGACCAGTTGCTGGTGGACAAGCAGGGAATGTTGTGGCAGGAACCACAACGATGGGATGCCGTTGTCTTCCGGAATCCCCGGCGCTCCACGCAGGCCTATGCCAAACGGGTGGTCGGCTTGCCGGGCGAAGTGCTTTCCCTGCGCGAGGGTGATGTGTATGTTCGCGGGGCGATACAACGCAAGACGCTGGAACAGCAAAAGCAGATGCGGATTCTGATTTCAGATTCGCGATATCAGCCAAAACTGCGGGACAGCAACTGGCGAAATAACTGGCAACCCGAGGATTCACGGGCGAATGCCTGGGTGCCGACGGGAACGGGGTATCGTTACGAACCCCCCGCCGAGGCCTCCGCGGAGTCCGAACACTGGCTGTTGTACGCACATTGGAACAGGCAGGGGGGGCTGCGGAAAACCAGTGTCCCCCTGGAACACTGGCCGACCGACATTCCGCTCCCTCCCGCCGAGACACCGCTCAAGTACGATCCCATCCAGAAACAGATTTCGTGCCCTTCCGCGTTGCCCGCGGAAATTGTGGAGAAGTTGTCGACCTTATCGCGCGACGAAGGTTTTAAGCAGGCTCTCGAACGGTTGTTCGAGCAATCGCATCGGCAACCGGTCACGGATCGCCTGGTTTATAATCCGCTGCAATCCGGCGGGGAAAAAGCGGTGCGTGATTTGATGGTTGAACTGGACATATTGCCCGAAGCAGTGCAAAGTCAGTTTCAGATTCGCATGCACGATGGCCAATACACGTTCCTGGTGCTGTTGGACTTCGCGACACAGCGGGGCGAGTTGAGACTCGAAGGGAACGACAGCGTGCTGCGCACGGGACAAATTCCAGAGTGGCGGTTCGAACAGCCGCTGAAGCTGGAAATGTCGCTGTTTGATCATCAGGTGTTGCTGGCCGTGAACGGGGTGCCGATTTTTGAACCATACGCCTATCGAGTCGAGGAGAATCGGGGCGAGGTTTCCCGGACACCAATCGCCGTGTCGGCCAAGGGGGCACCGCTGGACTTGTTGAGGCAGCGCGTGTACCGGGATGTATATTACCGCGCGGCGGCCTGGCCCGACGAACAGACGGGTGAACGAACCTATCGCCTGGGGCTCGACGAGTATTTTGTACTGGGGGACAATTCCGCGGTATCGGTTGACAGCCGGCACTGGCCCGAGGGGTCTGTCACGCGGTCGTTGTTGATCGGCCGTCCCGTGCTGCTGCATCTCCCCTCCCGCCGCGCGGAATTATCCCTGGGGCCGTATCAGACCCGGATACGTGTGCCAGATTGGGACCGTGTCCGCATGCTACGATGAGACCGGAACCCGGAACGCCCGGGAACGTGATGCAGAAACGTTCCCGGCTACGTGGCTGCAATTCGTCAGGCACAACGCGACTTGAAATGCAACGCGGAGTCGCAAAGGGGAAACCGTGCATTTCCAGTTTTCTTGGCGACCTTGCGTCTCTCCGTCTTCGCGCAGACTTTTTTCAAATCCGTTCGCAACCAGCACGGCTAGCCCGGATTTCTCACCCGGGTCTAAAAAAACAGGATTGCTGACATCGATGAACTAGCCGCTTCCTGAGGGGCGCGGCTAGTTTTGTGGGCATTTTCGAGGCAAAATTTACCGTATTGGTAACTTTGTGAGAAATGTGGGCTAGCTGGGTCAAGCTAGCCATTCCAGATTCGCTTCGATCTCCCCGCGTCCACCGCAAAAAATCCCGCATGCAAATACAAACCGGTTGCGTTTGCATTTTCTGTGTGTTAGCATTCACCCGGATTGGCCTGGGTGGTCAAGTTGCCGGGACGGTTTTGACCGGCAGGTGTTAGGGCTGTGGAGTTTTCACGAGGGGAGACGAAAATGCAGAAATGCGAACGTGACAGGTTTCGAGAAGTGCGGGGATTCACTTTGATTGAATTGCTGGTAGTCATCGCGATCATCGCGATACTGGTCGCATTGCTGTTGCCAGCCGTGCAGCAGGCGCGCGAGGCGGCGCGGCGTTCGAGTTGCAAGAACAATCTGAAGCAACTCGGTCTGGCCATGCATAATTATCACGATACCCACACCACCCTGCCGTTGCAGAGTTCCTTGTCCAATAGCTATTCCGTGCATGCACAGTTGCTGCCATTTATAGAGCAGGCCAATCTGCAGGACCTGATCGATTTTCGGCAGCCGCTGATGACGGGACCGGGGTTTGCCCCCGTGTTGAATCCGGTGCTGGCGGCTGTGGCGCGGCAACCGCTGCCGGTGTTGTTGTGCCCGAGTGAATCCGCGAATGTCATCACGCCCGATGGTAATTTCGCGGGGTTGAATTATCTGTTGAATGGCGGTTCGGGGGTGGGGACCAGTTATTGTTCGACTGGGAATAACGGACTCTTCTGGCGTGGATCGCGCACGAAGTTTCGCGATATCACGGATGGTTTGAGCAACACGGCCCTGCTGGCGGAATCTCGGATAGGCCTGGGTGAATCGAGCTATACCCAGTTAACGCATCCCCAGCAGCAAATGAAACGTGTCAGCGGGACGGCCTGCCAGGTGGATGCCCAGGACATGGTGAACGGTGCAGCCACGTCCTACGATGGTCGTCGGGCAAACGCCTGGATTCGCAACAATGGCTATACTTCGCTGGTGCATGGGTATCTGGCCCCGAACTCGTACCTTCCTGACATCGCGAATCACGGCGAAGTTCTTTCCGGGCCGCGGAGCAGCCACAAGGGGGGAGTTCAACTTTGCCTGGGGGATGGCAGTGTCCGTTTCATCAGTGAGAATATCAATACGGTGACGCTGCAGCATCTGTTCGCACGAGCCGATGGCCAGGTACTGGGGGAGTTCTAGCCCGGATTTCTTACCCGGGTTAATAAAACAGGATTGCTGACATCGATGAACTAGCCGCGCCCGTCAGGAAGCGGGCCAGACGGGCGGTTCCTCAAGGAGCACTCCTGGGACACAACATCGATTCTGGCAATGCATTGCGAAAAACCGGGCCCCAGTCTGGCCCGCTTCCTGACGGGCGTGGCTAGTTTTCCATGCCCTTTCGAGGCAAAATATACAGCATTGGTAACTGTGTGAGAAATGTGGACTAGGGAGCATTTCCCAGTCTGCCGTGAAATGTGTTTTGTTTCCAAGGGGACGAACCCCACCCGGCGAACTTGTTCGTGACTCACTCCCGCATGAGCGGGGCGGTGAGAATTGCCTGGGATGATCGTGAACACTCAGTGGGCAGTCACTTCGATGGTTTGCCGGGAGATTTCCTGGTTGTTGATTTTCAAGATCAATTGGTAGGGCCCGGGATCGAGGGATTCCGGCAACAGATAGTTGAAGGTGTAGCGGAAATCCTCGCGGGTTGCCACGCCGTCGGACTGGTCGTACACCAGGCCCTGCAGGGAAGCGATCTGACATTCCACCAGCATGTCGCCATGCGGCGGGACAAAATTGACCTGTGCGTACAGACGGCTCCCCGCCGAAAAATGATGGGTCGTCTCCACGACCCTGCCGGCCAACATGTACTTGCCGATGTCGAAGGAGAAAACTTTGTCTTCTTCCCTGATGGTGGAGTTGTTCTGGAACAGTTCCCGGACCCGTTCGGCAGGCATGGGCTGCAGTTCATAGCGGCGGGTGTTATGGGCGGCGTGCAGGTCGAACGTGTTGTGAGACAGCAGTCCCAGTCCGGCCAGTCCCAGCAGTCCAGCAGCGAAGCCCAGGCTGCCGGTCTTTCCCAGGGAGGGGACCGCGCGGGCGACGAGCAGGGCCGGTAGCTGCAGGGAATGCATCAGGCGGCCTGCCAGGGAGATTTTGCGTCCCATGCGTGCCCGCCACCAGGCCACGTCCTCGGGGGTGACATAGGATAGATAAATACTGAAGCAGACCAGCGGGAAGGTGTAGAGTCCCAGCGTAATTGTCGTCAGGCAGTGGAACACGACACCCAGCCCCAGAAAGGCCAGCCGCCAGCCTTTGTTCCAGACCATGAACAGGAACGTGATTTCCCAAATGATGGCGATGTAGCTCATCGGGACCAGCAGCGCGGGTTGCAACGAGAGGATTTCTCCCAGAGGATTCCATTGATTCACGTTCGAGAGCAACCAGAATCGCATCTGGTCGCCAGAAAAGTAGGTAGCGGTTTGCAGTTTGGTGATGGCGGCCCCGAAGTAGACGACGGCAATGAAGATCTGAATCAACCGTTGCGGCCAGATTTCCACGGCGCGCCCTTCGGCGAGCCAGGAGAGGGGACGAGGCAAACGTTGTCGCTGGAGTTCCCGGAGGCGATCGACGGACCAGACCGCGCCGCACTGGGACAGACTCAACAGCAGGAAGATGTGCGAGGAAATCACCGAGTATTTCGTCAGCGTGCTGAGGGAATCCTGCAAGGTGAAATACGTAAACAACACGAAAACACCTGCCGCCGAGAGCCGGCTTTTCCAGCCGATCATCAACGTGAACAGCAGAAACAGCATGATGCAATACAGCAGCACCGCCCAAGTGGCGGGCAACAAGGGGAGCAGATCGGGAAAACCGTAATTCAACGCGATGGGAGCGGCGGCCCCATCGGCGGAATAGAATTCGGCGATGCGGGGCGAACGGACTCCCATGTCACACAGCATGACCGCCGACAGGCACATCCGGGTGAGCGCCAAACCGTAGGGGACTTCACGGCGGAAGAAAAATTCCGAGAAGCCTCGATTTAGCGATTTCAGGAATGGCAGTGGTTGGGCCATCGGTGGCTCCTGGACGAATAAACGAGGGTGAAGGAAACATGGTCCCGGCGGGAAATCGGAGGGGCCAGACTCGATTTATTGCTGTATTGGAAATTCAAATGCCGTTTGCTGAATGGCACCGTTGTTCGGGACAGCCGTAGCAAAGGGGATGAATGGGGTGTTCGCGGGTTGGGCCGTTCCCGGAGTCACCGCCAGGAACGGACGAGCCTGTTGGCGGAGGCGTACCATTCGGCTGTCCTGCATGACGTCCTGCTGGTACATGGCGGTGGTCCAATTGTGCTTGCGTTCGAGCAGATTCCCGTCTCCGTCATAGGTGACGCGCACGTGGAAATATGAATGCGGCTGCATCTCTTCCTCGAATTCGAGCTTCCAGAGAAATTCGGGCCGGTTGTAGCGTTTCGACCAGTTTTCCTCGACCACGTAAATCCGCTGGATCGGTTCGTGTTCGGTACGGGCCAGTACATTCCGGGCAATGTTGACGGAGTGGACGGCGAAGTTGTCGTAATCAGGACGATGCGCGGATCCGTAGGGACGAAATTCTCCCCAGGGGGCTGGGTTCAGCAGATAGTGCGCGCCGCTCTCTCCTTCCGCGACAATGTGATGTCGCGTTTCGTAGCCCGACCAGCCACAAAACATGTCCCAGACAAGGTAATACATGACCGGATGCGATGCGTTTCCGACACTCAGCGTGTGTGCGAATACGCCCCAGCCCAGGGCACCGAGATAGCAGCAGATTACCAGGGTCGCCGCGATACGCTTCATTATTCCCTCCATGGAACGAAGCTGGCTTTGTGTCGAGCGGGGTCGGTTCCCCGAGGCGATACAAATGAATAAACGGCAAAAGTCTGCCGATTTCGGACAAACAGGTCAAGATGAATTTGCCTGTGTGATTGGGAGGGGGCTTTTCGGGAGAAGAAATCCCCAGGTTTTTGGCTTCGAGGAGCCGAGAGCCTTGACGTGCGGGGGTAACCATGTGAGACTACTCAGACCTCCCCGCGAGCCTTGCTGGCATTGCAGGTACGGGGGTGGAAAGCTACCTCTGAGTGCGGTGGGACCGTGCCAACCGGGTCAGATCTTAACCGAAGCAGCCCTACGCTTCGTGTTTCCAGGTGCATGAGGAGGTAGCTTTCCGCTTCTGGCCGAGTTCCATGTTCTGCGGGGCCCGTTCTTGCACGCCTGGACGGTATCGCCAGTCCTTCGTAGCATGTCTTTCTGGCATATGAATCGCCCCCGTCGCTTTGCCCGCCTGAAACCCGTATTTCTCCAGCTCTATCGTCTGGGAATCGTCTGTTGCGTGGTGTTTCTGGTGCGGATGCATTTTGAGCAGCTGCGCGTGCAGGGAGATGCCCCGATCGAACTTTCCGAGGTCCGCTCGGTCTTGCCGGAAGCGGCGCGCCTGGTGATCGATATCGGCCCCAGGGCGGGCCTTTTCGTGCAGGACTCGGACGGAACAGAGATCGGCTATGCCTTGCGAACCAGTCCCGCCGCGGATCATATCATTGGATACGCGGGACCGACCGACGTCTTGCTGGTTTTTGGGCAGCCGAATCGCGACCCGAATCCTCCCTCGCCAACCGCGAAGGGTGAGGGTGCTGGCGACGCCCCAGAGGCTGAACCGACCCGCAAGCTGTTGGAGATTCGCATCCGCCGGAGTTGGGATACGACTCGGCATATTCAGTGGGTTCGCGACGATGCCTGGTTCATGCAGTTCTGGCGTGGCCGCGACTGGGACAATCTGGCCGGTTTGAATTTTTACGACGAATACATGGAGGGGGTTTCCGGGGCGACGCTGAGCAGCATGGGCATCGCCCGTTCCGTCCAGTTTCGGGTGCGTGATGTACAACAACAAGCCGCTGCGCCCGGGATTCGAGTGTCCGCGACCGATTACGGCTTGTGGGTGGCCCTGTTGGTGGGGTTATTTGTGACCTATCGGGGAGGCTGGAAATCGAATCGAACCTTCTGGACGGCCTTGAAGCTGGGGGCGTTCGTCTATGTCGGTTTTTTGAATGGTTCGTTATTGGCATTGAGTGTGTTGACGGGATACGCGGCACACGGTCTGGCGTGGCGGATTGCGCCGGGGCTGGTCTCCCTGATGGTGTTGTCGTTTGTGTTGCCCTGGTCCACTCGGCGCCAGCCCTATTGCAATCACCTCTGTCCGCATGGGGCAGCCCAACAGTTGTTGAGTCGTTGGAGCCCCTGGCGGTTTCATGTACCTGCCCCTGTAGCCAGTGGCCTGCGCTGGCTCCCCTGGTTGTTGATCGTGGTGGCGCTCGGCGTACTGATTCTTGGTCTACCCGTGGAGATGTCCCACTTGGAACCGTTCGATGCCTACCTGTTCCGGCAGTCGGACTGGATTCCTATTATTCTGTTTGGCGTCAGTTTGGCGGTCTCTGCGTTGGTGCCGATGGCTTATTGCAAGTATGGCTGTCCTACCGGTGCTCTGTTGGAATTCGTTCGAGGACACGGACGGGCCGATCGATTGGGGCGGCGCGATCTGGCAGCCGCTGCGCTGTTGGGCCTCACCTGGTTGCTGATTACCCGTCAGGCAGCCATTCAGGCCTGGCTGGCTGCTCCGCTGGGGTAACTCGAGTTCCCTCGGGCAAGGGAAAGGGAACGAACGGTTCGGCGATCGCTTGTGGGGATGGAGCATCGATCCAGGTGAGAAGATGCTTCACGCCACTGGGGGCGGAGTGTCGCTATCGTCCCAGGTAACATTATCCACAATGTCGACGATCCGACTCCAGACACCCCGTTTCATATAATGGGCCGATGCCGGCGTGGCGAGTCCACATTTCTCACACACTTACCAATGCGGTAAATTTTGCCTCGAAAATGCCCATAAAACTAGCCGCGCCCGTCAGGAAGCGGGCTACGCGGGCGCATCATCTTGCAAATCACACTTCCGACATGGAGTCCACACGCGTAGAGATCAACACGACGCGAGCGGCTCCACCCTGGCCGGCTCCCTCACGGGGGCGGCTGGTCTCCCGACACGACTAGCCGCACCTGTCACGGCCTGTTGATTTAATATTTTCGTGAAGCCGAGATTTCGTTTTAGTTTGAAAAAATCGCACTCGTACACGACTTGGACGCTATTAAAGGCAGTATTGCGAGAGTGAACATGACGTGAACTTGGCTGGGGGCGGATTAAATCAACAGCCCGGTCAGGAAGCGGGCCACGCGGACGCGACAACTCGAAATCACTCGCCCTCCATATGGTTCACTGGAGTGGATATCAGTGGGAGCGAAGAGCCCCAAACGTGGCCCGCTTCCTGACGGGCGCGGCTAGATTGTCGAAGTCAGCAAGCCTGATTTATTGACCCGGGTGAGAAATCCGGGTTAGTCATTCCCGCATATTATGGGCCGATGCCGGCGTGGCTGGCGAAAACGGGGGGCAAATCAGAGAATCTTCAGGCTGGCCATGGCCAGAATTGCCAGCAGGGCCGAGCAGATCCAGAAGCGAATCACCACTTTCAACTCATGTTGGCCGCTGAGTACCAGATGATTGTGCAGCGGGCTGCAGACGAGTATGCGTTTCCCCGTGAGACGATACGAGCCGACCTGCAGAATGACGGACAGGGTTTCGATAACAAAAACTCCCCCGATGATTACCAGCAGCACTTCCTGGCGGGTCACCAGTGCCGCCAGTCCCAGCAGCGCGCCGACGGGGAGAGAACCGGCGTCCCCCATGAAAACCTGGGCGGGGTAACAATTGTACCAGAGAAAACCGAGCATCGCTCCCACCAGAGCCCCCACCACCACCCCGGCTTCCCCTGCCCCCGGGATATGCGGAATCGCCAGATAATCGGAAAGCAACCGATGCCCCGCAAGGTAACACAGGGTGATGTAGGCGGCTCCGGAAAAGACGGTGGCGCCTCCCGCCAGGCCGTCGAGACCATCGGTCAGATTGACGGCATTCGACGTGCTGACCATGACCAGCGCGGCCCAGAAGACAAACCCTACTCCCAGTGGGAGCGCTACATCGCCGATCGGCCAGATCAGGTCGGTCCCCCCCGGTATTTGGGAATGATGCAGATACAGGGCTCCTCCGGCAATCAACGCGAGGATCCACTGCACGCAGAATTTGGTGCGAGCCGTCATTCCACGGGTATTTGTACTGAGCTTTTTCCAGTCATCCAGCGCGCCGAGGCCGGCAAAACCCAAGGCCACAAACAGTCCCAGCAGGACGAATCCGCTCCCCAGGTTTCCCCAGATCAAGACGGATATCAGGACGGAGGCGATAATGAACAAGCCCCCCATGGTCGGCGTGTTATTCTTCGTGGCATGGAGTTGATCGAGCATGCTCGATGCGCTGGCAACTCGTTCCCGGAAATGTTTTTTCAGCCAGTTGATGGCAAACGGGCCAAGCAGCAAGGCGAACAGAAACGCCGTCACGCTTGCCATGGCGATGCGAAACGTCAGATACACTCGGGAGTCGCCCGAGGTGTGCCGTTCCACCTGGTGAAAAAACGGCCAAACATGCTGCAGCAGCCACAAAACCATGGTTCGTCCCTGAAACCCCGTTGAACTCGTCCCTGAGCCGATCGCGTTATAGCGAATGCCCCGTCAGTTCGCCTAGAGCGCCTTATCGCCCAGCATTCGGGGGAAATCGGCCACCAGACGACTCAGGCCCGTTGCGTAATCGACGAGAGGCGTAAATCCGAAATCCCGCCGTGCTTTCTCGATCGAATACGTGTGCGACTGGCTTAACTGCAAGGCCACGAAACGCGTCATCGGCGGTTCCGCCGAGAGACCAAATGTTCCGTAGATTGTTTCCAGCAGGCCGCCCAGGCGATACGCCGAGGTCGCGGAGAGACGCTTTCGAACCTCCGGCAAGCCTGCCAGCGTGAGTATCTCGTTGATCCAGTTCCATAAATTGACCGGTTCAGGCTCGTTGATGAAATACGCCTGCCCAGCCACGGGGGAACCCGGTTGCAAATGATCGGCGGCCTGCAGGTGCGCTGCGGCCGCATTTTCCACGTATGTCATCGAGATACGGTTCGTGCCTGGCCCGACTTGTCTCAAGCGTCCCGCAAGGGCCCGTTGCAGCAAACGAGGAATCAGGTGATTATCGCGCGGTCCCCAAACCAGATGGGGCCGCAGCGCGCAGGTCAGAAGTCCCGTGTCCTGGTTGGCGGCCAGTACCTGCTGTTCCGCCAGGGCCTTGGAGTGCGGATAATGGCACAAGTAACGCGAGGGATAGGGAAGTTCCTCGGTCCCCTGATCGTGCGGTTGTCCATCGAAGACCACGCTGGGGGAACTGGTGTAAATCAGCCGACGGACGCCCTGTGTCTGGCAGGCCTGCAAGACATGCTGCGTCCCCAGGGTGTTGATATCGTGATAGGTCCGCCACGTTCCCCAGACACCCGGCAAGGCCGCGACATGAAAGACGGTTTCCATGCCCGCGCAAGCCTGCCGGACAGCGGCGGCATCGCGCACATCGCCACGAACGATTTCCACGCCCAGTTCGCGCAAGCGGGGATAGTCGCCGCGGCTGAAGACGCGGACACGGACACCGCGATCGACAAGTTGCTCGACTAAATAGAGACCCAAAAACCCGCCTCCCCCCGTGACGAGTGCCTTCATAACTGAAATCCCTTTCCTTGCCGCAGTCGCCCTGCCGCCCATACCGCCAGTTCCTCTCGATGGATTTTTACATTGTGCCTGCGGTCGACCGGCAGTGAACGATGAAACAGGAAGGTGCGGATCTCGCGCGTCAGCGGGTTGGCCTGTCCCAGGCGGTGGAGATCGTCCGCCAGTCGAGCCGCGTCGGCAAGGGTTGAGGGAAACTGTTGCGGTTCCGGCTCGGCCACGAGGACGGGCTGTTGACTTCCCACGGGACCCACGCCCACCAGGGCGCTGCGGTAGATGCGTGGATGCTGGTTGAAGATCGCTTCGCAGCGCACGGGATACATCGGTCCGCTGCTGGCCTGCACGATATGAGCCTTGCGCCCGCAAAACCACAGTCGGCCGTGGCTGTCGAAATACCCCATGTCTCCCATGCGATGCCAGAAGGTTGCGCCATCGGGAATTTTCGCCGCCGCGGTGGCTTGCGGTTGTCGATAGTATTCCCGGGTCACGCTGGGGCTGCGAACGATGATTTCCCCGATTTCACCAGGATCCACGGGCGCGGCCTGCGCGAGGTCGGCCAGCGGACCCTGCACGGCACGAATGACCCGCACGTCCACGCCTGCAAACGGTCGTCCCACGCAGGTGCCATGGCCCGTGGCGGTCATGGGGGCGGTTTCACGCAGGACTTCGCGACTTCCGATTGTGCAGACGGGCAGGGCTTCCGTTGCTCCGTAGGGCGTGTGTACCTCGGCATCGGGTCGGGTGCATACCTGTTGCATCATTTCGAGTACGCGCACCGGCACGGGGGCACCAGCCGACAGTATCCGCCTTGGGCCTGGCAATGTCAGGGAATGTTCAAGGCAGTAACGCCCGACGCGATTCCACAATGCGGGCGATCCGTAGGCCTGAGTAATGCCCTGGTTGCTCAATCCTTCCAGAATACGTTGTGGATTGACATCGGCGGGACGTGTCGGATCCATGTCGGGAATCACGGTGGTGACACCCATCGCCAGGTTGAACAGGGCGAACAAGGGGAAACCGGGGAGATCCCGTTCGCCGGCCGAAATCTGGTATTCCCGTTGCAGCAGATCGACCTGGGCGTTGAACATGCCATGTTCGTAGACCACGCCCTTGGGAGGGCCGGTGCTGCCGCTAGTGAAAATAATCGCTGCTGGATCGTTCGCGCGGCTGACAACGGGACGGTAATGATCGGCTCCACGGTGCAGCAGTTGCTCGTAGGAAACACCCCCAGGGTGGAATCGTTTTCCCACGCTCACGTTCAGTCGCGCCCGGGGATATTTTCCGAACCGCGCGCGGCGGATGAGTTGGACGATCGGCAGCGCGACGAAACCATGGGGATCGATCTCATCGAGGCAGTTGAAAATGCGCCGCCGTCCCATGCCCGGGTCGATCAGTACGACCACGGCTCCGGTTTTGAAAATCGCGAAAGTCAAAGCGATGAATTCAATGCTGGGGCGAACCATCAGCACCAGACGTTGACCAGGTGTTGCCCCCAGACGTTGCAGGCCCCCCGCTAGCGCATTGGTTTCCTCTTCCAGTTGTGCAAAGGTGAGTTGCGTGTACGCCACTCGGCCCCGCCGATCGCGAGATTCCGGGAAAACTATCGCCTGCTGTGTTGGCCAACGCTCCGCCGCTTGCGTGAGTCGCCGAGCAATGTTGTGGTGATCCGAAGACATGGAATACTTATCAGATAACGAACACGGTCAGGAAACAATCGGAACTGCATGGAACGGGGTCAGGGGATGCGGACCAGAATTTCGCCGCGACCACCTTCCAGCATATCGCCCGAATAACGGTCGTAGGAGGCTTCGAGCAGCGGAGCCGAGGCAGGCCATCCTGCCGTCCGTTCGAGATGCTTCAGCAGCACGCGCAGGAACGTCGGTTCGTATCGGACGGCGTAATCGAAGTGTGGGCCGGGGAACAGGGTATTTGCCGGGGGAGGTTCCAGCAGCACAATGGTGCCGCGTTTCATCCCCACACCCAGCGGGAATTGAGGGGCCGTCCCCAACAGAATCGTCCCGGCCAGCATTTCCCGCCCCACGTCCTTCCCCGTTGCCCCTTGAACCACAAGGGTGCCCCGCCGCATCCGTTCGCCCAGGCCGGATCCCGCGGAACCCGCCACGTGGATTTCTCCTCCCGTCATCCCCTTCAGCGTGCCCGGGGCCGGTCCTCCCAGGCAATTCCCCGCCTGTCCTGCAACGAGAATCCGTCCGCCACACATGCCTCGACCGACACAATCTCCGGCATCTCCCCGAACGATAACCGTCCCACCCGTCATCCCTTCCCCAAGACAATCCCCGGCGTTTCCGAGTATTTCCAGTCTTCCCCGTGACCAGCCTCGTCCCAACCCATGAATATTCGCGCTCTCCCCGCTCCATTCCAGAACAGCATCCCCATTTGCATCGCCGCTTACTCCGGTGAGTAGCCAGGTGGTTTCAAAAAGTTCCTGGAAGGGGACGGGTACTCCCTGGTGGGTGATCTCAACGGACAGGGCTTCATCAAACCGCTGGCTGCACCAAGCCTGGAAGAATTGCTCGTTCAATTCGATGGGACCGGCAATATCGGTGCGGAGCGCGATACGGGCACGCGGCTTGGGATTACTCTGAGGGGACTCTTTCATGTTGTTCCTGGGCAACATTCCGGACAAATAAGTGGGCTTTTTGCCACGCCCGCCTGGCCGAAAGGTGAAGGCCGTACGTGATCAGGCTGGCGATAACCGCTGTTTGGGAAAGCTGTTACGACTGATTCCGGCGGAATGTGCCAGCGCGGGACGGAAATACAACGATCCGGCGTGAAAACTGCATTGCCTACCGTCACGATACTCTTTCCCGCCGTTTGTGAAAAGCGAGGCGTCGATGTTTCAGGTCGTGGAAATTAACACGCTGGCAGAGTTGAAAGCCTACCGGATGGCCTGGGAGGATCTCTGGCTGCGGGGCCGGACCCAGCGGTATTCCCTGTCGTCGGACTGGTTTGAAGCCTATGCCCGTCTGGTTTCCGATCGCGGCATGAAGGTTCTGGTCATTTCCCTGGCCGGAAAGGTGATCGGCATATTGCCCCTGGTGCTCAAGCAGGTGCACACCCGGTTGGGCAGTCAGCGGGTGTTGACTTATCCTCTGGATGGCTGGGGGAACTGGTATGGTCCGATCGGCCCCAATCCCGCCGCCACGCTGACGGCCGGGTTGCGATATCTTACCACGACCCGCCGGGATTGGGATCTGCTGGACCTTCCCTACGTGGACCGGGATCGTCACGATCTGGGACGCACGCAAACGGCGGCTCGCAATATCGGGTGGAATGTGACGGAACGGCTCTGGCGGCAGATACCCCTGATTCAACTGGTCGGAAGCTGGTCGGAATTTCTGTCTTCCAAGCGAACCGAAGTGCTGGACGAGATCCTGCAGGCAGAACGCCGGATCGATCAACTCGGGCAGGTGCAACTCTGGCGTTATCGCTCGGGAGTCCATGCGTCTGCCGATTTGGAACGCCTGCTGAATGCCTGGAAAATGGTTCTCTCCGCCACCGGCCGGGCAGGAGAATTCGCGATGCTGGAACATCTGGCTCTGGCCGCCGATCAACGGAATCAACTTGATTTATCGGCTCTGGTGCTCGATCAGTTACCCCTCGCCTGTGGCCTGGGATTTGTGCAGGGGGCGACCGTTGAACTGGTGCAGGGAATGTCCCATGCTTCGTCTGCCTGCACGAGCGGGCGGCTTTCATCCCGGCAGGTGGCATCGGTCCTGCTGGGCCGCCTGCTGGAACAGGGGATAGCTCTGGGAGATGACCAGTACGAGATCTGCCCAACCTGTGAATGGACGGAGACCGCGCGGGCGCTCTGGTCCACCGACGTGCTCAACAGTTATCGCTACAGCATGGCCCCCTGGAGTCACCTGCGGAGCGCGCTCCTGGTGCGTTATCACGCGGCGCGTACCAGCCGGATTCCACGTAAGCAGTTCTCTGATAACCCGAGACGTGTCGTCCAGGAGCAACGGAATTCCACCGCGCCCCAGTTGAAGATCTACCGCTAGCCCGCGCCGGCACTCCGGTGTGGTCAACCGGAGTGGATTAAAGTCTGCCCGGTTCGCGGATACCGGAGCCTGGTTGTTTGGTAGCGGAATCGCCCAGTTCCAGCCGGGCCTGTTCGGCCAACTTTTGCAGACGTGCGACCACTTCGGGGTGCTGTTCGCGGAGATCGGTGGTTTCCCCGGGATCGGTTTTCAGATTGTAGAGTGCCAGGTCTGTTTTCCGTTGTGAATAGCCATCGGGTTTGCCATCGCGGCCCGGTGTTCCGGTCAGGCTGCGATACGAATGCGGAAAGTGCAATTTCCAGTCGCCGCTGCGAATTGCTTCGAGTTGATTGCCCCAGTAATAATAGAAGGCTTCGTGCGGGGTTTTGGCATTCTCCGCGCCGAAGATCAATGGGCGAATATCTCGTCCATCCAGTGGGTGATCGGGCAGGGGGGCCTCCACCAGAGCGGCGATGGTGGGGAGGAGATCGATGGTAATGGCCATTTCGTCGCATACGGAATCGGCGGGAATTTTCCCGGGCCAGCGCATGATGCAGGGGACACGCACACCTCCCTCCCAACTGGTTCCCTTCCCTTCGCGAAAGGGGCCGGCCGATCCCGCATGATTGCCATAGGAGAGCCACGGCCCGTTATCCGAAGTGAAGATCACCAGTGTCTTGTCCTCCAGGCCATTTTCGCGCAGACGCGACAGCACCTGTCCCACGGACCAGTCAATTTCCTCGATAACGTCGCCGAATAACCCCCGCCGGGAATGACCGGCGTATTTTTCCGAAACAAACAGGGGGACGTGTGGCATCGAATGGGCCAGATACAGCAGGAACGGCCTGTGCTGGTGGGCATCGATGAATTTCAGGGCGTGTTCAGTGTATTGCGTGGTCAGTTTAGTCTGGTCCTCCGGGGTCACGGCGGGGTTTATAACCTGATTCCCCGAATACAAGGGGAGATCGGGATAGCCTTTCTGTCTGGCTTCCTCGAGCGGGAGATGCGCGAAGCCCGGGTGATAGGGCCACATGTCGTTCGAGTAGGGGAGGCCGAAATAGACGTCGAAGCCGTGTTGCAGCGGCAGGAATTTCTGCTGAAATCCGAGATGCCACTTTCCGATGGCAGCCGTCGCGTAGTCGCGTTGTTTCACCAGTTCGCCGAGTGTCATTTCCTCGTCGTTGATGCCAATTATGGAGCGGTGGCTCAGCGCTCCCGTGATTCCCACCCGGATGTTGTAACAGCCGGTGAGCAGAGCGGCCCGCGAGGCACTGCAGACCGCCTGGGGGACGTAAAAACTGGTGAAACGGCGGCCTTCCCGGGCCATGCGATCCAAATTCGGGGTTTCGTATCCCTCGGCACCAAAACAGCCGACGTCCGCGTATCCCAGGTCGTCGGTGAAGAGGATGACGATATTCGGAGGAGACGTGCTCGCTGTTGCCTCGGCAGGATGGGGTTGTGCCCGAGCAGAGAGAAGTGGCATCCCCCAGGCGAGAGTCAGCAGGGCGGCGCGGCAGACCAATCGGGAAAAAGGAACATTCCGACCGCTGGTCCTGTTGAAGTAAAGCATCGGCTGAGTCTTTCGAGACGGGAGGTGTTCGATCCGTGGCAAGAATTGATGGTTCAATGGCAAAGTATCAACGGAATGGGGAGGGGCGTCAAGATTTGCCGCAATTTCGCCAGGCGCTTGCAGGGCGGAGTTGGCAGGGAAAATCCGTTTCCGGGGAGGGAATCACTGGTTTGCAGCGAGAGCTTTTCGGTAGGATTGAGTGGAGTTTTTTCCCTATTCGGATAGAGGCCCATGCCAATTGCCTTTCGTTGTCAGCACTGTTCGCAGCTTATGAGCATCACGCGCAGGCTTGCGGGGGAAATGACAGTCTGCCCGCGCTGCCAGCAACCGACGCGGATCCCTCTGCTCACAGGCGAAATGCCCGAGGAACCGGCTGTCGGCATGCCAGCAGCCGAGACGAATGAGAGTCCCCGGCCCTCCCGCGAACAACCACCAGCGCAGCCGATACTGGCAAGTCGCGAGAGGGAAACCGAGGAGGAGGTCCCGTCGCTGCGAATCGGTCGACGCGCGGCGGAACTCGAAGAACTCGATTTGACCCCCATGGTCGATGTCACGTTCCTGTTGTTGATATTCTTTATGGTAACCGCTTCCTTTTCGTTGCAGAAGTCCATTGAAACGCCGCCACCCGATCCCGATCAACAGGGGGCGGCTCAAACCGTCATCCGCCTGGACGAGGTGGAGGAGAAAGCGATTCTGATCGAAATCGATCAAGACAATCGCATCCTGGTTGAGGATCAGCCGTTGGCCGATCCCCGGGATTTGCCCTTGCGGTTGTCGGAACTCCGCAGTCAGGATCAGAAAACGGAAGTCATCATTTCCGCCGATCCGCGTTCCCGGCATGAAACCCTCGTGACCGCCGTCGATGCCGCACAGGAAATCGGCATGCAGCGCATTCGCTGGGGAGTTCGTTCCGAGGACTGAATCGGCAGGGACGTGACGACTTTTCCCAAGACGGGCTCCGTGCGAATCAAATGGCAGTCGCCTTGTCCAGGCATGATACCGGACGACGGGAGCCGGGGCCAGAATTGTCAGAAGCCCGTCTGTCGGTTAGTCTGAACCGGATACTGCACCCAATCGGCGTCACTTTCAGCCGTCATCGATTTTTCATTCGGACGACAGCCCACTCTTCCATGGCGTATTTGCAAATCCTATTTCCCGATGGTTCTCGGCAGAGCGAGACGCTGAATGAAAGGGAACCGCTGACGATTGGTCGGCATGCCACCAACAGTATCGTTGTGGACAATCCGCATGTGCCAATGCTGCTGGCCCGTATTTTATGGAACCGCAAGACGAAGGGGTACGAAATCACCGCGGCCGCACTGCCCGATTTGAATCTCTCGGGGCAGCAGGTTCGCGCGGCCATATTGAAGCCCGGCGACACATTGCAGGTGGGCGACGTGCTCATTCGATTTTCGGATGAACCGGAACAGCCAGACAAGACGCCCCCTCCCGTAAAGTCGGCAGCACCCGTATCGCAGGCACCGCTTCCGCCGTTTCAGGGTACTGGTCCGGCAGCGGCAACCGCACCCGGCACTGCGGAGGGGAAGGCGTCTCCCGTTCCCGTAGAACGAAAACTGATGGAACCGGCCGGTACGCTGAAACTGACCCGTCCGAGCGGTGAACGTGTCGATACCTCGGTGGGGGACTGGCTGACTCGTTCGCGGCGGCCGGGCGAACGGGATGCGTTGCGGTCGCCCCTGGTCTCTTCCCTGACGATCGCGGGTGTGCTGCTGCTGGTGGCGACTGCCGCGCTGTACTTGATGATCGGCCGTCAGACCGCGCAGGCCAATCTGGCTGCAGCGCGTGCCGATCGCGATGCCGGCAAATTCGGGCAGGCGATTCAACGCTACGAAAAGTTCCTCGACGACTTCCCCGCCAGTTCGCTGGCCCAGCAGGCACGCGTGGAACTGAGCCATGCACGGATCCATCGCGCCCTGCACGGGGCCAGTTCCGACCCCAACGTGGCGCTGTCCTCGGTGGAGGAATTCATCGAACAGCATCGCAGCCGGGATTATTTCCGCGATTGGTATTCTCCATTGGCCGATGCCTGTTTCCGTATTGCCACTCTGGCGTTTCGGCAGGCCGGCAAACTGCACGATCCCGCATTCGTGCAGACGGGCGACCAGGCCCGGTTGTTGTTTGGGCGATTCAAGGCCACCGATGGATCCAATGACGAACAGGATCAGGAAATTGAAAAAGCGTCTCGGATGGCCCGCGCGGAACTGCTCGAATTCGACGTCCGGCAGCAGAGCCTGGCCAGCATGGATCAGCAATTACGCGACCAGGACGTAGCCGCGTTGCTCAACACGTACCGGCGGGCGGTGGCGCGGTATCCGGTGTTTGCCACGCAGGAGGCCTTCACGCAACGCGTGCGGCAGGCTCTGGAGTTGGAACGCAGCCACGTTCAACCGCAATTGCTGGACGATTCCGCTTCCAGTCCCCGGCCCCCCGAACAACCGGAATGGGACGAAATCACGCTACTGGAATATCAGTTGTCCCGCTTTGACATTCAATCCGATGGGCAGGCGGCCTGGCTCCTTTCCGCGGGGAATTGTTTTGGTGTCGATCGCCTGACCGGCAAGCCTTTGTGGAAAATTGCCACGGGAACGCTGGTTCCGTTCGAACCCATCGAGGTCAATGCCCGGCATCCTGCCTTGTTGATAGCGACGGATTCCGGGCACGGGCTGGCCCTGGTGAATCGGGAGACGGGGGAAGTGCTCTGGCGGATCCTGCTGGGGGCGTCCTGTCTGCATGCCCCGACCCTGGCTTCGGGCATGGCGTATCTGGTAACGGATCAACGCGAGTTACTGGGGATTGAACTGGAAACGGGGCAAACCGTCGCGCGGATGACGTTTCCGCAAGCAATCTCCGCGCCTCCCGCGCTGCTGGACGAACAGACGTTGCTGGCCATCGCGGAACAGGATGTCTTTTATTTCATCGATCGCCTTACCTGGACTTGCCGCGAGGTACGCTACCATGGCCACGCGCCGGGTTCCTTGCGCGTACAGCCGTTTCTCTTCAATGATCTGCTGCTCGTGGTTGAAAGCGATCAACTCCTTGCCGGCAGCCTGCGGATCCTGGCCTTCGAGGAAGGGGCCTGGGATGTGAAGCGGCGTCAAAGCGAACGGCTGCCGGGCATCGCGATTGGCGCGCCGGTTCCCTGGGGGAATCGCCTGTTTCTCGAAACCTTTGGCCCCCGTGTCGCCGCCTGGCAATTGTCGGACGATCCTGGCGACCCACCCCTGCGTCGGATTACCGTTGCGCCGCTCCCCTTCACGGAAGATACCCGTCTGTTCCTGAAGCCGGCCGAGGGGGATCGCCTGCTGGTGGCAGGTGAAACCTTGCGGGAACTGACCTTGCTGACGGCTGCCTTCGAACAAAAGGACCTGTCCGCCGTGCTGGGGCAGGCCAGTCAATCGCTGCAACTGGCGGGAACGCATCTCCAGGTCGCGGGACGCATCGGACCGGACCAGGGGACGATTTTCCTGCATTACGACTACGACCTCGGGGAATCGTACTGGCGCATGAATGTCGCTTCCGTTCCACTCTGGTTGACTCCCCCCGCCTCGCAGGCGGGAATGCCCCGCTGCATCAATGCGAATGGCCAGATGTTCGACCTCTCTCGCGGCAAAACCGCCGGGCAACTCCGCTGGGTGGAACCCCTCGAACAACTCTTCGAGCGCCCTCCGGGGCAGCCGCTGGCAGTCTCCAAGGTGTTCGTCGCGCCCGCGGACGGAGATCGCTGGTGCGTGATTCATCAAGGGCAACAGGCGCGACTGATCAATCCCCCCGCGGGCCTGCCAGCGAAAATCACGCTTTCCGGCATACCGGCCCGGCCCGTCAGCGTGGTCGGGCAGAGCCTGTTCTGGTGCGATGCGCATGGCGTACACCAGATCTCCCTGGGGGCGAGCAATACCACAATCGATTCCTGGACGTTCCCTTCCCGGGAGGCAGGAACCCCTCCGCCCGTCTGGCAGGATCTAGTGGCCATCAACGAAACGTCCTTGCTCGGGTTGTTCAATCAGCGCGAGCTGTTGGCATTGCAGCAACGTGAAGACCCCCGCAGGTATCTGGGGGAAGTCGGTTCCCTGACATTGCCCGCCAGCGTGGTCGACGCGGGAAGCCTGGTCAACGAGACCTATTACCTGGCCCTGGCGAACGGGCAACTTCTGGCCCTGGATACCCAATCGCTGGTGGTGCGGCGGCAGGCGGAATTGCCCTCGCGCCCCACGGCCGGCCCTTGGTCTGTTGCCGATCATCTGTTCGTCGAGATTGATACCCAGGAATTGCTGGCCCTGGCCTTACCCGATATCTCGCAGGTGGACTGGAAACTGCCGCTCTCCGCCCCCTTGGCAATCTCCCCCATCCCCTTGAATGAAACGCAGCTTCTGGTGGGGTTGACCAGCGGGGAATTGCTGCTCGTCGAACAAGCCTCGGGGCGCGAGCTGAACCGGCTGCAACTTCCCGCCAGTCTCGGTTGTCGACCGCGCATTCTCGATCAGTCGCTGCTGTTGGGACTGCGCAACGGCACCCTGTTGACGCTACCCCTGCAGCGGATCCTGCCAATGGAGTCGTCCTTGCCAGAGGAAAATTGATCCTCCGCATCCACGCATTGGAAATTTGACTGAAAAGCCCAGGTGCGCGTACCAGCCGCGCCCGTCAGGAGCGGGCCACACGGGTGCAACTTTTTGTAATACACTCGCTCGATACAAAGTCCACCCAAGTTGATGGCAACAAGACGCAAGTGGCTCCACGATGGCTTACTCCCTTGCGGTACTGTTTTTGTTGTGGATGCGGCAGTCGAGATGCTTCTGTGAATTCTGTGGAAAAATCTCGGATTGACGGTGCAAGCTCTGCCCCCGATTCCCACTGGGAGAATTTACGGGAGTCCGGGTGATTGAAATTTTCACCTTGATTCGGTCAAATTGAAGGGGTATGGAAGGTCGGGCGGAGTGCTTTGCCGTTTCCACTCATTCACTTTGCAATAACGGGGTTCCTCCATGCGAACGCTCCCAATGCTGTCACTTGCCGTCTGCACGTTCCTGCACGCTGCCACGGTGTTCGCCGGGCAACAATGGGTGTTCATTGCCAGCCCCGCCAATCCCCCGTCGATTCTGGTTTGTTCCCTGGATACCGAAACCGGCGCCCTCGGCGAAACGAGGATTGCCGCGGCGGATGTCAACACGGGATTCATGGCGCTGCATCCCACGCTCCCCCTGCTGTATGCGGGAACTTCGGAAGCCGTCGAAGCGGGACAACCCAATGGTTATGTCCGGGCCTACCGCATTGATTCCCGGACCGGTCAACTCGAATTTCTAAACAAGGCTCCCACCGCGGACAGCGGAACCACGCATATCGAAGTTTCCCGCGACGGTCGCTTCGTCGCGGTGTGTCACTACGGCGGAGAAGGGACCTCACTGATTCCGCTCGATGCCAACGGGACTTTGCGGCAAACGGTTTCCCGGGTGAAACACGAGGGGTCCAGCGCGCATCCACAACGGCAGAAGCGACCGCATCCCCATGGCGTGGCCTTTGCCACCGATGGCAAATTTGTCTGTGTTGCCGATCTGGGAAATGATCACGTCGAGGTCTTTCCGATTTCGTCCTCGGGGGAGCTTCAACCGGGCGGATTCTGGAAGGCGGCTCCTGGCGCGGGGCCCCGTCATGTCAGTTTTCATCCCAGCGGAAAGTGGCTGTACTGCATTAACGAACTCGATAACACCCTGTCCGTGCTGGCTTTCAATTCCGCCACCGGCGAATTGAGCGAGATTGAAACAGTCAATACGCTCCCCGCCGATTTCGACGGAGCCAACACGACCGCGGAAGTGGTCGTGCATCCCAGCGGAAAATTCTTGTACGGTTCGAATCGTGGGCACAACAGCACGGCGGTGTATCGCATTGATGCGGGGTCCGGTCGCCTGACCTTTGTGGAACACGTACCGACCCAGGGCGATCATCCCCGGTTTATCGGCCTGGATCCCACGGGGAAAATTTTTATCGCCGCGAACATGAACGGAAACAATCTTGTCTCTTTTCGGATTGGCCAGCAGAGCGGAGCACTTCAGGCGACGGGACACCAGGCAAAGGTGCCCCGCCCCATGTGTCTGTTGTTCGTACCGGCCAGCTAACCGGCAAATGCATGCATGGTGGCCGAGAAAATCGCGAAGTGAAACTCCGGCGAATGCTCCGCGCACGTGTCCGCATCCGCGGGGATACCCCGGTGGCTGCGATGGAAGATGGATCTCTTTTTGAAATGGCGGATTCTCCCTGTGCGGGAGTCAAGGATTTACGATGAAATTCACGAAGATGCAGGGGGCCGGGAACGATTATGTGTATGTCAATCTGTTCGAGGAACAGTTGCCCGAGGACGCCCCCAGCCTGGCCCGCAAACTGAGCGATCGGCATAACGGCGTCGGCAGTGATGGTCTGATTCTGATCGAACCGACCGACCGCGCCGATGCCCGCATGCGGATGTTCAACGCGGACGGCAGTGAATCGGAAATGTGTGGCAACGGTATTCGCTGCGTCGCCAAGTATGTGTACGATCATGGCATTGCGCAACGGGAAGAGTTGAAAATTGAAACGGGAAACGGCGTGTTGACGCTGCAACTGTTTCCGGAAGCGGGGCGCGTGCGGCAGGTCCGCGTGAACATGGGCCGCCCGATCCTGATTTCGGAAAAGATTCCCACCACGCTGCCTGGCGATCCCCCGATTGATGCCGAACTGAACGTTGGCGGCGAGACGCTGGCGGTCACTTGTGTTTCGATGGGGAATCCGCATTGCGTCACCTTCTTGCCGGAACTGAGCGATTATTGGGTGCATACGATTGGCCCCCAGGTGGAGCGCCATCCCGCGTTTCCCAATCGCGTCAATGCCGAGTTCATTCAGGTTCTTTCCCCCCGCGAAATGAATATGCGCGTCTGGGAGCGGGGATCGGGGGAAACCCTGGCCTGTGGAACGGGGGCCTGTGCCGTCGCGGTGGCTGGCGTGCTTTCAGGACGGACCGAGCGGCGGGTGGTCATTCACCTGCTCGGGGGAGACCTGCTGCTGGAATGGTCCGAAGAGACCGGCGAGGTCTTCATGACAGGACCAGCCGTCGAAGTCTTCAGCGGGGATTGGCAGGGAGAATCTTAATTCTCCTCCGAGGTTTGGCCTGGCTTCCGGTTGCTGCTGGCCTCTTGACCGGAAGCCTGGAGTTTCTGTTCCTGCTGCTGTTTCCAGTTCGCGTGGTACTGCAAATCGTTTTCGAGCAGGGTCCGCCGCAATGCAGCCTCTGCCTTGCGCAGTTGCAAATCCGCCCGCAGGTAACGCCCGGCGAGGGCATCGGCGACGGCGAGCAGCATGATGACCAGAATCAACACCAGAATGGTCAGCAACACGGCGGATGCGAGTCCCGGGTTACGCTGCCTGACAATGGCGTCGTAACTGAGGGGAATCAAGGCACCGACCACCATGATCATCACTGACGTAACGATTCTGCGGCGCTGTTGGCCCACCAGGTAGGCGGCATCCCGGGCACGCAGTTCGGGATCCTGCTTCAAGCGACCGATCGCCTGGATATGCCGGGCCAGAAACCCCCCGCCGAACAGCATCACGCCGAATCCCAGCAGGAGTGTCACAAGCCATTCCACGATGTTACTTCACTTTCAGGGAAGAGTTCGCTTGCCTGTCCCCGAAGGAACCTCCGCGTTCGTGCCGGTTCATCCGACCGGGGGCGGGCAAGTGTCACAAGCCAGGCATGTGTCACGATTCCTCGGGAAACGACAGGGAAACCAGGACCGGTCCGTTTTCTGGTTCGGCTGCCCCCTCTTCCGGCGCCAGCACGGTGTCGATCAGGAAATACAGGTAATGTCGCAGGGATTCCGGTTGAACCGCGTCCGCCAAAGCTTCGGCGCGCTCGCGGGATTTTTCCACCAGCATCTCCGCCTGGTTGAAAGCATCGGTTTGCTCGAAGATCAGTTTGAGAAGTTCCAGTCGTTGCAGCGGAGAATCCGGGTCCCCCTTCAAGACGTTTTCCAGAATGGTCCTCTGCTCCGGGCTGGCCGCCTTGATGGCCATCGCCAGCAGCAACGTGGGACGCAACGCCATCGCGTCCTGCCCGGTGATCACTTTGTTGCGCACATCGCCACGCCAGTCCTTCAAGTCGTTCAGGATCTGAAAGCCCACTCCCAGATGCCGACAAAAGGCGGGGATCATTTCCTCGTAGGGGGCAATATCGCCCGACAGTCGCAATCCCGCGTACAGGGCCGCCTCGAATGCGGGAGAGGTTTTCAAGGCGTAAATCTGCATGGCGTCCAGAGGTGTCAGGTCCAGCGAAGGATGATTGGTCCATTCCATCTCGGCCCCCTGGCCTTCGCAGAGTTTGATATGGGCCAGTGACATACGCTGTACAATGTCGCTCACCGCCAAGGGATCTCCGTCCACGTGGCATTCCGCCAGCAGGCGATACCCCATGCCGATCAGATAATCCCCCACGTTGATGGCCATCCCGACGCCATGCCGCCGATGCAGGGTCTCTTCCCCATAGCGATACTGGTCGTCGTCCTGAATGTCGTCGTGCACCAGCGATGCCTTGTGAAAGGCTTCTATCGCAATGGCCGATTTTTTGACGGCGTCCGGAATGTCAAGGGGAGCCGGGTTGCTGGGATCCAGGCGCGTGGCCTCTCCCCCGAGCCGCGCGTCCCAGGCTGCCAGGGTGATGAACGGACGAAATCGCTTGCCACCGTTTGCCAGCCAGTCCCGGGCGATTTCCTCGGTTTTGGCCAGCGGGGAACGAGGGGTTTGTGTCTGCCCAATGCGCAACGGAGGCAACAGGCGATCGAATTCCTCCTTGTCGAACAGGCGTTTCCCCTCGCGCATCAGCGGGATGTATCCCGCAGTCCGCTGATCGGGCAGGGGTTCGTAAACTTCCAGGACATCCCACACCCAGGCTTCATCCAGCGAGGTGTTCTTGCAGTCCCCGGAATGGAGTGGGATGGCGTAGGATGGAACGCCGGCCAGCAACACTTTGTCGATGGCCTTTTCCAGCACGTTCAAACAGGCAACCCCCACGATACCATCGACGTAGCCCTCGACGATAATCTTGAGCACGATCGGCGACCCTTCCGCCACCAGAACCTTGTACCCCAGTTGTTCCGCCTTGACTTTGTAATCGGCAATGGAACAGGCGCCACAGGTTTCGCAATCCAGACCGAATTCGTTGTAATCGGCTGGGCAACCTTCCGCATGTTTCAGACAGTGGGGCAGCAACAGCATCCGCCGCTCGAACGGAATGGCCACCATCTGTCGCTTCCAGAAGAAATTCCCCAGCAACACCATCGTAAAGCCGAGATAACACTCCTCCAGCCCCAGGCTGGCCAGCAGTTCCCGCCCCATGGCTTCCAGTTCGGATTTTGAGAACGGGCGATCCTTGCCGAGATCTCGTACGTAACGTTCCGCCGCGGCCTTGATGTGTTCCCGCTGCTCCAGTGTGGGGGGGACCTGCTTCAAGTGGCTGGTGCTGCGGCGTTTACGTTTCCGGGGCCGTTCGTCGCTGCTCGGTTCCTGATCGTCCCGCGGATCGATCTGCTCGTCCGGTTGACTCAGGCTAACATTCCGAGGAATTGTACTCAAAGGACTTGCTCCCGTGCTAAGTTCTGCCTGTCCAAGCTGTTGTAAGGCTCCGCTCGCGTCCGCAGGGATACTCCTCGGACCCCGGCACCACACGTGATTCCACCAAGGGGGTGGACGAAACGCATTTCGTCACATCTTATCTTCAACGTACAGGAAAAACGACCCTGCAACACCATTTCCCTGCTCTCACCGGGCGATCACAAGGACTTTACTTCCCCATTCTCCAGGGGGCGCCATTTCCACGGAAGCGGTCTTGGGTTTGAGACGATTATCGCGGTTTTGCGGGCATCACAATACGGGGGCCTGCAGCAGCCGGGAAAACCGGAGCGTAAGGATTCAAGGACGCTTCTGGCGATCATCCCAGGGGATGTCGATGGAACGAACGAAGAAGAACCAAGCCAGGCCGCCGATCAGCAGGGCCATCAGAATGATGAAAATCGGCAGCCAGAGCAGGGAAAAAAGTTGCAGCATCGGGACGATTTCCTATTTAGTAAAGAACAGCAGGAATGCAGAAATTGTAGCAGGAGTCGGTTTCTGGTACACCTTCCGGTAACAGGGATGGGGCGCTGGCCTGTTTTCGATCCGTGCAGAGTTATTCCATTAACGCTGAGTTATGTAGACATGCTGACTCGTTCCGGGTTGCCAACCGAAGAGACCATCGCAGCGATTGCCTCCGCGCCAGGGGCGAGTCCGCGAGGCATTCTCCGGATCAGCGGAATCCACACGCTTACACTGCTGCACGACGTTCTGCGGAGTTGTCCGGATCGACCGGAGCTTGATCCCCGCATTCCTCGGCGTTACGTGTGTCATCTGCCGCTCGAAACGCGGGGCAGCCAATTGCCACTCGCGGTGTATGTCTGGCCTCTGTCTCGTAGTTATACCGGGGAGCCGGCGGCAGAAATTCATACCCTGGGGGCGCCCCCCTTCTTGAACTGGCTACTGCAGCGGTTATATGCGGCCGGGGCGCGCCCCGCCCGTCCCGGTGAATTTACGTTGCGTGGATTTCTGGCGGGAAAACTCTCCCTGGTGCAGGCCGAAGCGGTACTGGGAGTAATCGAGGCACAAGGCGAACATCAACTCGATGTGGCCCTCTCGCAACTGGCCGGCGGGATTTCTCGGCGGATGCGCACCATGCGCGACCAGTTGTTGGACGACCTGGCCGATCTCGAGGCTGGCCTGGATTTCGTCGAGGAAGATCTCGAATTCATCGATCGCGACGAATTTCAGACCCGTCTGCGGCGGTTTGTCCTGGAACTCGACCTATTGCGGGAATCGGCCCTCGACCGCATGGTGAATACGTCCGACATCCGGATCGTGCTGGCAGGTTTGCCGAATGCCGGGAAAAGTTCGCTGTTCAATCGTCTCGCCGAGCAACACGCGCTGGTCGCGGATCTCGCCGGCACCACGACGGATTATCTGATCGGACAGACGACCCTTGCCGGTCAACGGGTGGAATTCTACGACACCGCGGGCTGGGAAACCGGCCTGGATGAAATTGGTCGGCAGGCACAGCGTTTTCGCGACCAGGAATATCAGCGTGCCGACTTGATCTTGTGGTGCACTCCCATGGGGCTGAATCAACGGGAACGCGACATAGATGAACAGGCGTGGGAGCAACTCCAGGCAAGTTCCCTGCCGTGTTGGCGGATTCAGACAAAAGTCGATCGTGCCGAGAAACGGGCTGGCGACCCGCTGGGGCAGGGAGAGACGACACGGTTTCGCTGCGGAGTGAGCGTGCAGGCGGAACGGGGCCTGGAGGATCTGAAACACGCGCTCGAAATGTTGCTTCGAGACAACCAGACACGCTCCTGGGAAATTCTGGGCACAACCGCTGCCCGTTGTCGCGATTCGATTGAACGGACTGGCGAACACCTGAAACTGGCCAGCGCATTGGCGGATCGGTATGCGGGAGAGGAATTGATCGCCGAGGAACTTCGGGGAGCCATTCAGGAACTGGGCGTAATTTTAGGCCAGGTTTATACGGATGACTTGCTCGATCGGGTGTTCAGTAAATTTTGCATCGGCAAGTGATGGATCGGTGGGGGTTGATGCGACAGTTTGTCGCAATCCGGCCGCTTTACGTCCTGGAATGGTTGAACGGGCGCCCTGATTGGGCACAATGCGAGGGACGATTCGTATCACCCTGCCGATTGTAACGGGGTTGCACGGTCTGAATTCCATAATTAAGCCCCCCAGGATTCTTCCTCCCGCCTGAAATCCCGGTATGATCTCCGCTCTCGTGTTAAACTGCGCGAGATTGGCAGTTGGTTGTCATTGGGATGCCGGTTTGCGTGAATCCGCTACTCGCCCTGCGAGTAGTGATTGCTCAGGATAATTTCGTGAATATGTTGCTTGAATGGTCAATTCGCCCCTGGACTGTCTGGCCGATGCTAGTGCTGCTGTGTGGGCTGTTCGCTGGTTGTGATCAGGTAGAGAGCCGGTACGTGTACTCTCCCGAGACCGCGGAACTGATGCCCGCCGCGCGCGAGGCGGTTCAGGCAAGTCTCGAAGCCACGTTTGGCACGCCCGCTGATCCCCGCATTCCGTTTTTTTTCCCGGTCGATCGGGGAGGCGACCTGTGGACCGTGCAGGATGTCGATGCTGAAAATCGATCGCAACTCACACTGGAAGAAAAGGGTTTGCCCCCGATTTCGACGCCCGCGAAGCTGGAATTTTTGTTCGATCCGGAAGCCGTTTTCGAGGTCCGGATGGATGCGCTGGAGTCCGGCTCTCCCGATCCGCTGGCATCCCTCGGGACGTTGATGGCAACCGCTTTTGATCCGAAGTCCGCGGTGTTGAGCCTGAGTGGCCCCCTGCCGGAAATGGAACTGATCGAACCGGGGTTGAAGCTGGCGTTCCACCCCAACGCGAATTTGCGACGGGCCAGGGAATTGTATGGCCAGCATTGTCTGCACTGTCACGGCGTTACGGGGGACGGAAACGGTCCGACGGCGGCGTTCATGCAGCCCCGCCCGCGCGATTATCGCCTGGGGATATTCAAATACACGTCGACTGGTCCCCAGGAAAAAATCTCGACGGCCGATTTGAAACACATCCTCAAGGAAGGGATTCCGGGCACGTACATGCCGTCCTTTAACATGCTGCCGGAGACGCAACTCGATCTGATGGTGGCCTATGTGAAGTACCTGGCGTTGCGGGGGGAAACCGAAAAAAAACTGAACGTGGAGTTGGCGGTTGATTTTTCGCAGAAAGTCCTCGACAAGGATCTGGCCGACGTGGAAGATCCTGCCGAACAGCAGGAAATACAACGGGAATTCGAGCAAGATCTGACCGAGTTCCTGTCCGAGGATTACCCGGAAATCGAATTAGGCGTGCTGCAGGATTTGGCGGACAACTGGAGTCATGCCGATGCGGAAGATGCCATTTTGTGGCCCAGCCTGGGCCGTCCCGATCCTCGCGGTCCGTCGCTGGCAAACCCCGAGTTGACCTCGGTGGAAAATGGTCGCCAGTTGTATCTGGGGAAGGATGCCCAGTGTGCATCGTGTCACGGGGATACGGGCCGGGGAAACGGGTATCAGACGTTTCAGTTTCAGAAAAAGCGGGATGGGTCACTCTATGACACGGTCGGATTGCACGACGAATGGGGCAATCCGCTCCCCCCGCGGGACCTGACGACAGGCATTTTTCGGGGAGGCAGCCGGCCCGTGGACCTGTTTCGCCGACTTTACGTGGGGATCAAGGGGACTCCCATGCCTGTCTTCGGTGGGAAGGGGCTGACCGACGCGCAGATCTGGGACATCGTAAACTACCTGATGGTTTTATCCGAGGAATCGCGTTAGAGTTTTTTCAAGGACGCTCCCTCGGAGTGTCCACGGGAGTGCTGTGGCGTCCCGGGTTCGAGGAGTGGACTAAACTACCGGGTGGCATAGGTGAGTGAAGTGGATGTGACGAACGTGACAGGGTCTGTGCCTGGCCCGTTCGGTTCGGATTTTAGAACTTGGATCACCCGAAGACCGCGAGGCTTTCCGTGAAGCGAGTGTGGTGGCTGTTATTTTTCCTGATCTGGCCGGTGCTGGCGCTGGTGATCTCGGTGCTTGCGCCGACGTGGAACTGGGGTTTTCCTGGCAACGGGCGAGCCGATTCTCCGCTGGGCGAGGATATCGATCACTTGTTCTACGTGATCCTGATTTTAGTCACGATCGTGTTCATCGGGACTCAAGTGGGATTATTGTACGTATTGTATTCGGCATCGGGTCGCAAGGCGGATCGCCCGGCCTGGTACACACATGGGAATCACCGTCTGGAAGCGATCTGGACCATCATTCCGGGAGCCATTCTGCTGTTTCTGGCCTTTTACCAGATGCGGGTCTGGGCGAATTTCCGCATCGAATCGGCATTTCCCGAAGCGGCCCGGCAGCATGTGGTTGCGGAAGTTACCGCGCGCCAGTTCGAGTGGCGGATACGCTACCCGGCGCCCGGCAAGAAACTGGAAAAAACCCCTCGCCTGGATGATATGTACGACGTGAACATCATCCACGTTCCCGCGGGGACTCCCGTGACCATTCAACTGCGGACACAGGATGTCCAGCACTCGTTCTTTCTACCAAGTCTGCGCATCAAGCAGGATGCCTTGCCGGGACATGTCATACCCGTCTGGTTCGAAGTCTCTCAACCGGGTGAATATCCCCTCGTGTGTGCCGAGTTGTGTGGCTGGGGGCATTACAAAATGGCGGGCAAGGTGATTGCCCATGCTCCGGAAGACTACGAGGCCCTGCTCCAGCGGAAACACATCGAACAAATGGACGATGGGTATCGCGAGGAATGACCATCCCCCTTGCGTCCCGGGTCGCCCGGCGGTGACAGGGCCGCCGTTGCCACTGCACTTTATTTAACCGAGAAGGTTTAAGCATCGTGAGTAGTTCCCGTTCCGTCGCGTCCGAGTCATGCGAACATGTTTCCCACGACGCGCTGCCTCATGACAATCGCTGGTGGATCAACCGCTACGTCTTTTCGACGGATCACAAGGTGATCGGCGTGCAGTTCCTGCTGACGACATTTGTCATGCTCGTGGTGGGAGGCCTGTTGGCCCTGGCAATTCGCTGGCAACTCGCGTTTCCGAACTCTCAGATGCCCTGGGTCAGCAATGCCTTGTTTGCCGAGCATGGAGGCCAGGTTTCCCCCGAGTTCTACACGATGCTGTTCACGATGCACGGCACCGTGATGATTTTTCTGGTGATCATCCCGATTCTGGCAGGGGCCTTCGGGAACTTTCTGATCCCCCTGATGATCGGCGCGCCGGACATGGCCTTTCCGAAACTGAACATGATGAGCTACTGGTTCATGTGGCCTGCCATTACCTGTTTCGGGCTCAGTTTCCTGTACGAAGGGGGGCCTGCCGCTGGCTGGACTTCCTATCCGCTGCTGGCGGCATTGTACGATTCCGCTCCGGGTTCGGGCTTTGCGCAAACATTATGGCTGCTGGGAGTCACCTTCGTGGGGATTTCCTCGATGATGGGCTCGATCAACTACATGACAACCATCATCAACATGCGAGCACCGGGAATGACTCTGTTCCGGATGCCATTGACGATCTGGAGCATGTTCATTACCGCCGTGCTGCAGGCGTTTGCGTTGCCCGTGTTGACGGCGGCCGGCCTGATGTTGCTAGCCGATCGCGAACTGGGGACTTGCTTTTTTGTGCCGGCGGGGGTCGTCGTCAACAATGCCGATCCCACCGTGGGCGGGGGACAGACTCTGCTCTGGCAGCATTTGTTCTGGTTTTACTCGCATCCGGCGGTGTACATCATGCTGCTGCCGGCAATGGGGATGGTTTCGGACATGCTGGCCTGTATGTGCCGCAAGCCGATCTTTGGGTATCGTCCCATGATTTATTCGATGTCCGCCATTGCTGGACTGGGGTTTATCGTCTGGGGCCACCACATGTTTATTTCCGGTATGAATCCGGCCCTGGGGATGACCTTCATGGTGGCCACCATCATGATTGCCCTGCCGTCGGCAATCAAGGTATTCAACTGGATCGGCACCATCTGGGGTGGGCAGCTTGAATTCAACACGGTGACGTTGAACACGGTCGCTTTTGTCTCCATGTTCATCGTGGGGGGCTTGAGCGGAATTTTCATGGCTGCTGTCCCGGTCGACATATACATTCACGATACCTATTTCATCGTGGCGCACTTCCACTATGTGTTGTTCGGGGCGACCTTGTTCGGCGTGTTTGGAGCAATCCACTTCTGGTATCCCAAGATGTTTGGCCGCATGATGAACGAAACCCTGGGAAAGGTGCATTTCGTTCTCACGTTCATCGGCATGAACGGAACCTTTTTTCCGATGCACATGCTGGGAATTGCCGGTATGCCGCGCCGTTACGCCAATCCCTATCTGCACGAATATCTTGAACATTTATTGCCGCTCAATCAGTTCATGACCTATGCCGCCATTCTGATGGGACTTGCCCAACTGGTGCTGTTCGTGAATTTTTTCGGTAGCCTGGTGTTTGGTAAGAAGGCCGGTCGTAATCCCTGGAATTCCAATGGGCTGGAATGGCAGGCTCCCTCGCCTCCGCCTCATGGCAATTTTGACGCACCCCCCCTCGTGTACCGGGGACCATATGAGTATAGTAACCCCGAAAATCCTGCTGCCGATTTCTGGCCCCAGAACGATTCCGCGCCCAGGCGGGATTCCTGAACGAACAAGTGACCTGCACGAAACAGTAGAGATAACAGAGAGCTGGCTGATTTTATGCCAAATGACCCCGTTATGACTCCTCCCGGAATTCATCGACTGGCCGTGCTGACCACGGTGCTGTCGCTGTTGCCGATCGTGCTGGGGGCCATGACGACAACCCAAGATGCAGGCATGGCTTTTCCCGACTGGCCCACTTCGGATGGGCAGGGGATGTTCAGTTATCCCTGGTTGCGTTTGATGGGCGACATGGGAACGAACAGGGAAAGTTACGACAAATTTCTGGAGCATGGCCATCGACTGGCCGGGATTGTGATTGGTCTGTCGGCGATTGCCCTCGCCGTGGCCTGTTCGCGGAAGAACTCGCCCCGTCACCTGATGCTGTTGGGGATAAGTGTCCTGGTAGCGGTGATTCTACAGGGACTTCTCGGGGGTTATCGCGTGGAACTCAATCAGCGCGGGCTGGCGATGTTTCACGGATTTTTTGCCTCGCTGGTGTTCAGCCTGATGTGTGTCACCTGCACGGTCGCCTCACCAGCCTGGACGGATTTCAAATTACCCGAGGAATCGGCTAGATTGAAGACCGCCAGTTACGGGACATTGCTGTTTTTCCTGTTCTTGCTGGTGCAATATGCGTTGGGGGGCCTGATTCGGCATCCGATCGGAACGCGGGCTCCGATTCATGAGCATCTCGGTTTGGGCGTGCTAGCGGTGGTGCTGGTGCATGTTCTATTGTTTGTGATCGTAAAAACACGCAGTGCCTGGTTGCGACAGGCGATGCGGTGGGTGTTGCTGGCGGTGGCGTTCCAGTTCATGTTGGGGCTGGTGACCTATGCTGCAAAATTCGGAATCCCCTCGCTGGGCATCATTGCCGTGGCACAGTCCACGGGACAGGTTCTGTCTCGCACGGGGCATATGGTGACGGGCGTGCTGGTGATAGGCTCGGCGGCCGTGCTGATGGCACGTTGCTTCCGGCTATGGATGCTGGCCAGCCGACAGGCGGAACTGACCCCTGTCCCGGGGCAGGCCAGTTGATAGTTATCGAGTGTGACAGATTATCGTGTTTTGCCGAAGTCGTTTCCGACTCGGTGAAACGCGAAATGAACAAGGAGTGAATTTCGTGAGTCAGTTGACTTCCTCCAGCGTGGCGAGGGATCATTCCGCCCTGCCCGCGGCGGTTTGCCCGTCCGAAGCCTCGACCTGGCATGCCCGATTTGCAGATTATGCCGAACTGGCCAAACTGCGGATTTCCGTGATGGTATTAGTCACGGTGGCCGTCGGGTTTCTGGTCGGTTCGCAAGGCGGCATGGGTACGGACTGGTGGTTGCTGCTGAATGCACTGCTGGGGATTGCCTGCATAGCCGCATCGTCATGTACGGTGAATCAGTACCTGGAGATTTCGACCGATCTGCTGATGGTGCGGACGCGGAATCGTCCTCTTCCCTCGGGCCGGGTTCGTCCTCGGGAAGCGTTGCTGTTTGCCGGAATCACCGGAGTTTTTGGGGTGGTGCATCTCTGGGTGTTTGTGAATCCGCTGGTATCGCTGTTGACCTTGCTCAACTGGGTTTTGTACGTGGCGATATACACCCCCATGAAGCGACATACCTCCCTGTGTACCGCAGTCGGGGCGATCCCCGGCGCCATGCCCCCCGTTTTGGGCTGGGCAGCAGCGGGGCAACCGTTGGGCTGGGAAGCCTTCTGGTTGTTTTCTCTCATGTTCTTGTGGCAGTTTCCTCATTTTCTGGCCATCGCCTGGTTGTATCGGCAGGATTATTATCAAGCCGGTTTATGGATGCTGCCGAATGGGCTGCCCGAGCGTTATGTCACGGGTACATTGGCCCTGGCGTATGCCTTGATCCTGCTCCCCGTCAGTTTGCTGCCGCATCAGTATGGCATTGCAGGTCCGGCGTATTTCTGGATTACCTTGGGGGCTGGTCTGGCCTATGTATGGTTTTCGCTGCGGTTTCTGCGGGAAGAAACTCGCCAAACGGCTCGGCAACTGCTGTTCTGCTCGCTGATTTACCTGCCGCTGGTCCTGGCCACGCTGACCTGCAGTCATTTGAGTGCCATGAACAGCTACGCCGCGGTGGGGCGCGTTCCGCTCGGCCAGGTAACACAACCCTGACGGACTTCCTCTCTTATTGCCCTAGTTGAATTCCAGGTGTTATGACAACAGTTTCTCCCGCGCCAACTCCCCACCGCATGGGGTTGCCGATTCCCAACTCGAAGCTGGCCATGTGGCTGTTCCTGGGGACGGAAATCATGTTCTTCACGGGGTTGATCGGCTCGTACATTGTGCTGCGGTTCGGCTCGCCGGGGTGGCCCACGGATCCCGCGGTGACGCATATCAACATATTGGCTGGCGGCGTGAATACGTTTGTGCTGATCTGTTCCAGCTATCTGGTGGTGTTATCCCACGAGCGACTGGGAAGAGGACGGATTGGTCAGGCCCAGTTGGCCTTGCTGGGGGCGCTGCTGTTGGGGGTGGCATTTCTCGGGATTAAATCGGTCGAATATCGGGGAAAATTCGAACATGGCATACTCCCCGGGCAAATTCCCGAAACGGATCGGGAGTCGATGCAGCAGGTGTCGCAACGTTTGGACGCAGCCTCGCGGCAGTGGCTGGGCCGCCTGATACCGGAAGGGACTTCTTCGGTCGAAAAACAGAAACTGCTCGAAGAAAAGCAGTCCGCCGATTCCGGGGAAACCGTGGCGGAGTTTTCAGCCTGGAGTGACTTCGAACTCGCACGCACCGTCATACGCGATCGGGTGGCGGCGGAATCGGTCTCCCTGGGAGCGGATCCCCATGCGGCGACCACACCAGGGGAGACGGCTCATTTCAGCAGCGTGGAACAGGCGCTGGAACAAGGGGGCGTTCGTGGCGCGATCGACTGGTTGCATCACGAGCCTCGCTTTGCTTCCGCCAGCGCGGGAGTGCATGTCACGCAGCCCATTAAATATGGCAACCTGTTCGCTTCTCTGTATTTCCTGCTGACGGGAATTCATGCCCTGCACGTGATCATCGGCCTGTTCCTGTTTCTTACGATTCTGCTCCGCGGGCCGTTTCTGAAGATCAGCGCCATGACCTACTTGGAAAACGTCGGCCTGTACTGGCACTTTGTGGATCTGGTCTGGATTTTCCTGTTTCCGCTGATTTACATCCTCTGACGATGTACGCCGGACGAAGGGACGCCGCTCTCATCAGGAAGGCGGTCCACGGCGGGCGCGGTTTGTGGTCGATTACAGTCGGGAATTCGGGGGACACTGGCTCGGGCAGTGCCTTTCGGGTTTCTCGTCATGATGGGGTTGCACGGGCGAAGCCAGTGGCACGCGCCCCTAACACAAAACTATCATGAAGCGATAGTTGATCGAAGTCGGCAATCCTGTTTCATCGACCGATCTGGAAATCCGGATTATCCGGTATCTCGGTGAGACGATGCTGGTGGGGATGATTGCAAGTTCGTTCTGGATGTTAAGGAGTTCGCGTGACTGCTACTGTTATCGATGGGCAAACGATTGCCGCGAATATGCGGGCGGAATTACAACGCGAAGTCGCCACGTTTATTGAACGGACGGGAGTCACGCCGTCCCTGGTGGTGGTGCTGGTGGGCGAAGATCCAGCCAGCCAGGTGTACGTGCGAAACAAGGAAAAATTCTGCCTGGCGTCAGGCATGAAAAGCACGGTATACCGTTTGCCGGCCAGTACCTCGCAACAGGAATTGCTCGATCTGATCGGCACGTTGAACGAAGCGGAGGACGTGCACGGGATTCTGGTGCAACTGCCGTTGCCTCCGCAAATCGAGGAACAGGCGATTCTGGATGCGATTTCCCCCTGGAAGGACGTGGATGCGTTTCATCCGGAAAACGTGGGGTTGCTGGTGCAGGGGCGCCCGCGGTTTTTGCCCTGCACGCCCGCGGGCTGCCTGCAGTTGATTCGTTCGGTCGCCCCCGAGACGAGCGGCCTGCATGCGGTGGTACTGGGACGCAGTGAAATCGTGGGGAAGCCGATGGCGCTGCTGTTGATCCAGAAAGGGGTCGACGCCACCGTCACGCTGTGCCATAGTCGCACCCGGAATCTGTCGGAACAGACGCGTCAGGCCGATATACTGATCGCCGCGATTGGCAAGCCGGAATTCGTTACCGCCGACATGGTCAAGCCCGGTGCGATTGTGATCGATGTCGGCATCAACCGCGTGGGGGACCGCTTGGTTGGGGACGTGGCCTATGAATCGGTACGCGAAATCGCCTCTGCCATTACGCCAGTGCCCAAGGGGGTTGGGCCGATGACAATTGCGAATCTGTTGCTCAACGCCTTACAGGCGGCTCGAATTCAGACGCGGGAATCCCGTCGATAAGCGTCTCGCGTGATTTTCGAGGAGGCGCGAAACCATCCGCCGGGAGATTGGAGGCCGTCTGGACCCTGGCGTGGCCAGGCCGGGCGGATTGTTCCGGGAAGGGGGGTGGTTCCAGGGGATTGTGTGGCGATCCGGGCAGGTCGCCCGGTTGGTAATACGGATTCCCCGCGGGAGTGGAGAGTTCTGCGTTTGCCAGTTTGGTGGAGGACGCATGCGGCTCCACCGGAGTTGCCGGTGCATCCTTGGGGATTCGGATCTTCTGGTCTTGAAGCCAGACTCCACTGGGGGCGTCCAATTCATAATGCGTGATGGCTTTCGGTTTCTCCTGTTCGGAGCGGACCAGGCCAGCGGCGGGATGAACCAGTTGGTCCCGTTTCAGTTCGACCACTCGGCAATCCTTCGGGTTGGGAGCAGTCCAGATCTCCGCGGACAGGTGCGGCGGGTTGACTTCCACGCCATTCAGGGAGATCCGTAACTTCAGGTCCTGTTCGACCCAGCAGAGCTGGATATCGTGTGGCAGGCGGGCGTTGGTGTGCGGGAAGTCGCGGTAATCGCTTAAATCCGCCTTGGCGATCAAACGGTGATGGGCATCGTACAACTGATGGCTGACAATGACGCCGCGACGCAAATCGATGGTAACGATGCGGCGCGTCACGAATCCGCTTTCGTTTGTGTGGTGACTGACCAGTTTGACCTCGTAGGGATCCTGGGGATCGCGGATCAATTCCGCTTCCGAGCCATCGATCGGCTTGACGCAGAGGACTTCCATCAGCCAGTCCGGTTGAAAGGGGACCTGCAGTTGATCCTGAACGGCCTCGATTTCCTCGTGCCGGCACGTCATCACGGTCTGGGGATCCATGCGCTGTACCCAGAACCAGACGTGATCGGGGTTCGAACCGAGATCCAGTTCATTGCCCGTCAATCCGCTGGAAACGGTCAGGCGAAAATGGTTAGGCTGTTCCACGGCCAGCATCGCCTGCAAGGGAATCACAACCCCTGTAACATTCACCGTCGCTTTTGTGGATCTCCAGGCGTGGATCGGTTCCGTGTGCTGATTCACATAGTTGATGATGTGTTCCTTGGAAGCATCCGCCGGTATTTTGGCGCTGCGGTGGAACATGGTCGAGAACGTTTGGCGATAATTCCGGGAGTTCGTCGCGCAGCCGAGCAGTGTTGTGATGGTCATGCCCACCAACAACCAGCCTGCCAGCGTCCGTGCTCGACGGGCGGAACGACTCAATCGGAATTCCTTTATCCTGCGGGGACACCTTGCGATGCGCCCCGGTGATGTGGGCCATGTGTCGGGGAAGATCGGGTGACCCCCGTTTATTGCCGTAATTCGTTTACTGCCGTTGGTCTCGAGAAGTCAGGTTACCACCCACAATGCGTAGTCTGAATAAGTCCTGCACAATTGGCCGCTGAAAGGAAGTTCGCGGGAAGTCTCAGGCCGCCTGGCGTTTGTCTTGCTGGCAAAGTGTTTGAATTTGTGCCTGCAGATGGGCCATTTCGAAATCCGAGATCAGTTCTTCGGGAATTTCGAAGGTCCCTTCCCCCTGGGCACCGGTGAGGATCATCACGGCCCCCTCGGCGGTCTCGCGTGTCTCTTCGTGGATCAGCCGTTTTTTGCGCACCAGCCACAGGGCCAGGACGTAGCGGAGTTTTTTTTGCGGATCGTTGGCCTGTTCCACCAGCGTGATGAACATTTCGACCATCTGATTCAAATCTCGCAGCGGATGTGCCTTGACTTCGGCTTCCGGGACTTGCGTGCGCCAAACGCCAACGGCGGCATCGGGGACGCCACGCCAGCCTTCGGGGGAAAAGTCGCGGCGTTCGAAGCGTCCGTTCAGTTCGATCAATACGGAGTAACACAAACTGCCAGGCTCCAAGGGCTGGCCCGTCGCGCTGCATGTTTTGGACAGGGGTTTCAGTGCATATTCCATGAGAGGCATTCGTATATTCGCGGTTGTGCAGGAGAAATGCTGAAACGAGAACGTGCGGACTGTACGCGAAAACAAAAAAACGGGGCAAGACGGATTTGTCACAAACGCACGTGCCTCGCTCGCATCTGCGACATTTTGGAAAACACGAACGCATATTCGAGCGTGGATGGGTGTTTGGCAGGTGAGGGGCCGAGTTTCCTTGCCTGTTGGTTCCGCTCCCGTTGACTGCTGGGAAATGCACTCCGGCGGCACGGTGGTTCCTGGGAGTACGAGGGGATCGATTCGCGTGTTCAGGCGGAATGCTCGCTGGTGAATTAGCTCCGACTCTGCTACCTTGAAGGCATCCTTGTATCCATGGGCCGCAGGTGCCCGCCTGGGAGGCAGGGCGTGTATTCTGGAAGTCACGCATGGTTTTGTTTGTTGTTTTGGGTAGTTCAGACGTGGAGAATACAGCTATCACCACAACGCCTTCTCACCCCACGCTTTCGGAGGATGCAGTCCGGGAGTGGATCGCGGCGCATGTGAAAATCGAGGATTTTGTCGGCAAGAAAGTTCTGCTGATTGTTCCCGATTTTACCCGCACGGCTCCGATGCCGCTGTTGTTCGATACATTGCATCGCCTGTTGAAGCCCGTCACAGTGCAACTGGATGTGATCTTCGCGCTGGGGACGCATCCTCCGATGTCGGAACAGCAGATGTGCGGCATCCTGGGGATCAGTCCCGAGGAGCGGCAGCGACTGTTTTTTCAATTGGGCCTGTTCAATCACGAATGGGACCGGGAAGAGAGTCTCACGCAACTGGGCGTGTTGACCCCCGAAGAGACCTACGAAATTTCCGGCGGTCTGATGAGCGAGGAAGTCCCCGTTAAAATCAACAAGCGGGTGCTCGATTACGATATGCTGTTCGTGGTCGGTCCTGTCTTCCCGCATGAAGTCGTCGGGTTTTCGGGGGGGAATAAGTATTTTTTCCCGGGAATTTCCGGTCCCGAACTGCTGAATTATTTTCACTGGCTGGGGGCACTGATCACAAATGCCTCGATTATCGGGGTGAAGGATACCCCCGTGCGCCGGGTGGTGGATCGGGCCGCGAAGTTGATTCCCCGCGAGCGCCGCGCGTTGACATTCGTGGTGTCCCCCGATTGCAAATTGTATGGCCTGGCCTATGGGACACCCGAGGAGGCCTGGCATGTTGCGGCCGATATCTCCTCCCAGACGCACATCAAGTGGTGCGATCACAGTTATCGTCAGGTGTTGTCTTGCGCCCCCTTGATGTACGACGAACTGTGGGTGGCCGGCAAGTGCATGTATAAACTGGAACCGGTGGTCGCGGATGGCGGGGAATTGATCATCTATGCCCCTCACCTGTCGGAAATTTCCATCACGCATGGCAATTTGATTCGCGAAATCGGCTATCATGTCCGCGACTATTTCGTGAAGCAGCCCGGGAAGTTTTCGCATATCCCGCGGGGCGTGCTGGCCCACTCCACGCATGTCCGCGGCGGCGGGCGGTTCGAGGAGGGGGTCGAATACCCCCGCGTGCAGGTAACGCTGGCCTCTCAAATTCCTCCCGAGGTGTGTGCCGAGATCAGCCTGGGCTATCGTGATCCCGATTCCATCGATGTGGAATCCTTTGCCAACCGCGAGGACGAAGGGGTGCTCCTGGTCCGCAAGGCAGGCGAGCATCTCTACCGCCTGAAACCGGGGGCCGTTTGAACGACGGGCACACCGGTCCTTTCCAGGACCTGTCTCCGCCAGAATTCCGCTTCCCTGTAGCGTCTGTTTTTTAATCTGTCCATCACCCCATTGCCTCACATGAGTACGATGAATCCCGAATATCAGACACGGCTCGAATTCGCCCTCGAAGCGGCCTCGCAGGCTCGCGAGTTGATTCTTGGCTATTACCAGAATCGCGATCTGGCAATCGATTCCAAGCACGATTCCACCCCCGTGACCGAGGCGGATCGAGGCGCGGAACTGCTGATTCGCCGACTGCTCGACCAGGACTTTCCCGAAGATGGCGTGCTCGGAGAGGAATTCCCCGAAAAACCGGGCAAGAATCGCTTCCGCTGGATTCTCGATCCGATCGATGGCACGAAATCGTTCGTGCACGGGGTGCCGCTGTTCGGCTGCCTGATCGGATTGGAGGAAGTGGACGAACACGAGGAACGCCGTTGTGTCGCGGGAGTATGTGGCTTTCCCGCGTTGGACGAAGTGGTGTATGCCGCGAAGGGTTCTGGGGCCTGGTGGAAAATTCGAGACAATGCCCCGATTCCGGCCCGCGTTTCTCAGGTGGATCGACTCGAAGAGGCTTGTTTCTGCACAACGAATGCGGCACGCTGGGAAGCCTTGGGGCTTTCCCGGCCCTACAACGAACTTTCCACGCGCGTCAAACTGACACGGGGCTGGGGCGATTGTTTCGGGCATATGCTGGTAGCTACAGGCCGCGCGGAAATTATGGTTGATCCGGTCCTCAGTGCCTGGGATGCAGCGGCCCTGTTGCCGATTCTCGAAGAAGCGGGGGGGCATTTCATCGATCGTCAGGGACGGGCGACGATTTACTCCCAGAATGGAATTTCCGTAAATGGTAATCTCAAGGAAGAACTGTTGCGGATCCTGCGGCAGTCTCCCGATACGTCTGTCTGAATCTTCCTGGAACCCCGGAGTTTTCGGTAATTCCAGATTTCCCTGTACTCCTTAATTCTGGTCTCATTGCTTCCCATGATTGTCAGTTGGAACTGGTTACGCGATTATGTCTCTCTCGAATGCACCCCGCGGCAGGCGGCGGAGCGGCTGATGATGTCGGGCCTGAATCTGGAGGAGATTCAGGCGTGTGGAGACGATTTTGCGATTGATCTGGAGGTGACCAGTAATCGTGCCGATTGCCTCGGACAGATCGGCGTCGCTCGTGAACTTTCCGCGCTGTTTCATCAACCCCTGCGGATTCCCGAGGCGCGGATCGAACCCGTGGCGACGGCTACTGCCACGATCACTTCCGTGGAAAACCGCTGCCCCGATCATTGTGCGCACTACACCGCCAGAATCATTCGAGGCGTGAAGGTCGGCCCCAGCCCCGACTGGTTGAAGCATCGCCTGGAATGTCTGGGATTGCGGTCTGTCAATAACGTGGTCGATGTGACCAATTATGTCCTGATGGAGTGCGGTCAACCACTGCATGCCTTCGATTTTCAAAAACTGTCCGGCCAGCGGATTGTTGTCCGATTGGCCAAACCGGGCGAAAAAATACTCGCCATCGATGGCCGGGAATACGAACTCGACAACCAGACGTGCGTGATCGCGGATGCCGAACGCCCTGCCGCCATTGCCGGCGTGATGGGGGGCCAGCTTTCCGAAGTGACCGAACAGACTACCGATCTGCTGATCGAAGCGGCTCAATTCGCCCCGCTCTCCGTTCGCCGTACCGCCCGTAAATTGTCGCTGTTCAGTGACTCGTCGTTTCGCTTCGAGCGGGGAATTAACCGGCAACAACTCGATTGGGCCAGTCGCCGCTGCTGTGAATTGATCGTACAACTTGCCGGTGGAGAAATTCTGAATGATCCGATAACGGTTCCGCCACTTCCCGAACACGTTCCCGTCCAAGTGACGTTACGTTTCGCCAGCGTCCCCCGGTTGCTCGGTATTCCGGTGTCGCCCGCGGAGTCGCGGGGGATTTTGAAGAACCTGGGGCTGGTTGAAATCGCCGCGGACGACCGGCAGGCGACCTATCAAATTCCCTCCTGGCGCGCGGATCTGCCGCGCGAGGTCGATTTGATCGAGGAAGTGGCTCGCATTCACGGTTACGAGAAAATCTCCGAGAACGACGCGCCACGGGTCACCGCGGCACAGAAATCGAAGCTCGATCGAACTACCGATCTGGTGCATCGCGTGTTCAATGCGCAGGGCTATTTCGAGGCAATGACGCTGACGTTCACGTCGGAGGAGGAGAGCCAGTCGTTCAATCCGCGGCGTGTGGACCCGCTGTTGCGGGTCGATCATTCCTCGCGACGCAGGGAGAATGTCTTGCGTCCGAGTCTGATTCCCAGTTTGCTGGTCTCCCGGCGTGCCAACGAGCGGACGGGGACCGCGAATGCCCGGTTGTACGAAATCGCGCGTGTCTTCACCGCGTTTTCGACTCGGGGAGCCGCCCAGTCGCTGATGATCGGCACCGTGACGGGGGACGATTTCCTCTCGTTGAAGGGGTTGCTGGAGCAATTGGTCGGCGAGGTCAGCCGGGATCTGGAACTGACGGCACACCCCTGTGATTATGCGGGATTTGCTGCGGGACGAGGGGCGGAACTCTACCTGAATGATCTTTTTTGGGGCTGGCTGGGGGAACTGGATCGTAACGTTTCGGACCGTTTCGATCTCAAGGATGCCGTGACTGTTGCCGAGGTCGATCTGGACCCCCTGGTGCAGCATCTGGAGCAGGCCCCGCAACTCCAGCGGATTCCACAATTTCCAGCCATCGAACGGGATTTCAATTTTTTACTGGAGGAACGGATCACCTGGCAGGAACTGGCAGGTACGATAACGAGTGCCGGTGGCGAACTCCTGCGGAATCTTGCCTATGCGGGGCAATATCGGGGAGAGAAAATTGGCGTGGGCAAGAAAACCTATCTCGCCCGCGCGGCATTTCGATCCGATGAACGGACGCTGACCGGAGAGGAAGTGGACACCCTTCACAAACAGATTGTCACGGCCTGCGAACAGAAACTGTCTGCCATCCTGAGATAGGGGGGGAAAGCTAGCTCAAGCCCGACCGGGATGGCCCCATCTAGTGATTTGCCACCCATATTCCGTGCAACCTGCTAGCCCGTCCAATCCAACCCCGCGGGGGCACTCGTTCGTCGAAGTTGACCTGCTGAAGACAGGACCGGAGTACATTGAGCCACTTCGAGACGCAATCAACCCTACGCATCCTGGATGCTTCCGCCAACCGTTGCCGGGAAGGGCTGCGCGTCGTCGAGGAGTACGTCCGTTTTCATCGCGAAGATGCGGGATTGACCGAGCAGCTCAAGGCGTTAAGGCACCAGTTGCAAGTCTGCCTGTCCGGGCTGCGGTTGGAATCGCAGCTGCACTGTCGCGATACGGCCGGGGATGTCGGCACCGGAATATCCCTTCCCTCGGAACGGTCCCGACTGAGTCTGCTGGATGTCATCCGGGCCAACGCGAAACGGGTCGAGGAATCCCTGCGGGTGCTCGAGGAGTATGGCAAGCTGATATGTGTGCCGTCCGCAATGGGCATCGAGGCCTTGCGGTATCGATTTTACGATCTGGAAAAACAGATTCTGGGGACTCCCCGTGATGCCCGGCTGGCGAAATTGAATGCCTGTCACCTGTATTTGCTCATAGCGGAACAGGCCTGTCGCCAACCCCTGGAAGTGGTGGTCCGAGAGTCGGCTGCGGGGGGTGTGGGTATTTTTCAGTTGAGGGACAAGCATCGGACGGATCGCGAATTGCTCGTTCAGGCGCGTGCTCTGCGTGAATTAACCCGCGAAACCGACTCGCTGCTGGTAATCAACGACCGGCCCGATATTGCGGTGCTCTGCGAAGCGGATGGTGTGCATGTCGGGCAAGAAGAACTTTCCCTGGGCGATGTCCGCCGGATTGTGGGGTCGGAACTGCTGATTGGAATTTCCACGCATTCGCTGGACCAGGCCTGTCGGGCGGAAGCGGAAGGAGCCGATTACATTGGTGTGGGGCCGGTGTTTCCTTCGGGAACGAAGCCATTTGCGGCCCGGGAATACGTCGGTCCTGGCCTGTTGCGGGAGGTTGCGGCTCGGATCACAATTCCCTGGTTTGCCATCGGAGGAATCGATTCCGCGAATGGGAGTCAGGTGGCGGAAGCCGGTGGGAAACGCGTGGCCGTTAGTCAGGTACTCTGCCGAGCCGAGCATCCCCGGGCACGGGCGACGGAGCTCTCGCAAATTTTTTTTGCGGATTCGGGAACTGAAACCAGTCCTGCCACGTCTTAAATTCGTAGGAAAGTCAGGTGCCTCTTGTTTCCTCGTACTCCCGCATGCTACCTTCGTCGGCACAAAATCGCTTCCGGGAGGGTGTCCGAGGGGCGGAAATGAGAAGAAATGGTAAAAAACCTGCCCGGGAACCGGGATTTCCTGCTTCCGAGGAGGAGTTCATACCAGTTTTTGTTTTACGTAAAGCATTTCCTAACTTATAATTAACCGTTCCACGTCTCGCTTCCCTTCGAAATTTTTTGCTTCAGTTTGACCACTCGGACAGGCATCCCACAGGTGTGCTTGTACTTGCGAGGACCGTCAGACTGGGCACAATCAATAAGTTATGGACAGGTTCGAGCCAAGGCTCGCCATGTTTGCCTAATAGACAAGAGGTTCACGATGCCGGAAACAAAAGCCGTTTGGGGAATCGAAATTGGGCAGGCTGGTCTCAAGGCGTTGAAGTTACGCTACGCCGAGGCGGCTCACCAGGTGGTAGCGGTGGGCTTCGATTACATTCCGCACGCCAAGATTCTCTCCCAGCCCGACGCGATTCCCGATGAGTTGATTCAGGAAGCCATGGGCAAGTTCCTGTCCCGCAATAAACTGGCGGGCGATCTGGTGGCGATTGGCTTGCCCGCGCAGTCCTCGCTGGCGCGCTTCATCCAGTTGCCCCCCGTGGAACCGGGTAAGGTCAAGGAAATTGTGAAGTACGAGGCCCGTCAGCAGATACCGTTCCCGCTGGACGATGTGATCTGGGATTTCCAGCGTCTCGGCGGCGGGATGGAAGCGGGGGGATTCCTGATCGATGCGGAAGTCGGCATTTTTGCGATGAAGCGGGATCAGGTGATGCGGCAGTTGAAGCCGTTTCAGGATAACAAAATTGAAGTCGAGCTGATGCAGATCGCGCCACTGGCGCAATACAACTTCCTGGCATACGATCAGTTGGGGATCCGGCCCGGAGAAGAGGCTCCCGAAGGGGGCGAATATGTCGCGCTGCTCGATATGGGGGCGGATCAATCGACCATCATGGTCACCAATGGCGCGAAAATCTGGATTCGCAACATCCCCCTGGGGGGGAATCACTTCACCCGGGCACTCACCAAGGAAATGAAGCTGACCTTCGCCAAGGCCGAGCACCTGAAATGCAACGCGACCAAGTCCCCCGATCCGAAGGCGGTGTTTCAGGCATTGAGGCCGGTCTTCAACGATTACCTCTCGGAAGTGCAACGCTCGCTCGGCTATTTCTCCAGCGTGAATCAGGGAGGCGAAATCTCGCGGGTTCTGGGCTGCGGGAATGGGTTCCGCATGGCAGGTCTGCAGAAGTTCCTGGAACAGCACCTCGAATATCCCGTGCAGCGGGTCGAGGATTTTAAGCAATTGGCGGGGACCTCGGTCCTGGAAGCCCCCTTGTTCCGCGAGAACATTCCCTCGTTCACGGTCGCCTACGGTTTGGCTTTGCAAGCCATGGGGATGACCACCACCACAACCACGCTGCTCCCGCCGGAAATTGCCCTGGCGCGGGAGATACGACGCAAAAAACCGTGGGCCGCCATCACGGCGGCGACGCTGCTGACCGGGCTGGCACTTTCCACGATAGGCTATGCCAAGGCCTACAATGCCGTTCATAACGAGCCTTGGGATCAAGCCCTGGATCAGTCCTCGAAATTGCAGGGGAAATGGGGAGGCTACGTTTCCGCCTATTCCTCGGCCGACGGACGCTACAACACCGCCAAGGCGACCGGCGCGACCCTGACGGAAGGAATGAAGGACACCACCTGGTTGGAATTCTACAAGTCGGTCAACGAGTGCCTGCCGCGAGACATCGGCGAAGCGCTCGACGAAAAGGATTTGGAAAAACGGAATCGCCTGCTGATTGCCAGCCTGACCGCCAAGAAGGAAGAAGATCTGGCCGCCTGGTACGAAAGTCTGCCAGAAAGTGTCAAACTGTTGAGTGACGAAGTCGCCAAGGAACACGGCCTGCAACAAATTTCTCCACCCGATGGAGAGGGGTATCTGTTCACATTGACCGGCAGCCATTATCACCACTTACCGGATAAACCCGAGACCGACCAGGGCCTCAACTACCTGCTGCACACGATTATCCCCAATTTGCAGAAGTGGGAAATGAAGCAGGAGGACGGCCCCAAGGTCGATGTTCGCAAGCTGGGGATTAGTCATCCCGTGGTCTTGCAGGGCAAGCAGGAACTCGTCAGTTTGCAGCAGCGGGATACCCGCAAGCGGAGCGGTCCGCGGATCGACGTCACCCGGGCCAACCCATTCTCGCGGACTCCGGGGGCTCCCGACGAGGGATCCTTTGCCCCGCAGTATCAGGGAGATGGGCAACCCAATCCGTCGGCTCAACCGACCGAGATGAAGGAAGTTCATCGCACGAATTTTGTCATTCAATTCGTTTGGAAGCCGATTCCCCCGGCGGAGCGTCTGGAAACCGATCCTCTGGCCGCCGTTGTCGAAGCGGCTCCGGCCGAGGAAGGGGAAGCTCCACCGGAACCAGACGGGACAGAGGCGCCTTGACGGAGACTCCCAGCCGAAGGGCTTTCGAATTTTACTTTCAACCGTGACCGGCCCCAAGGGGCCATCGAATCCCTGACCCGAACATTGACGATTTCAATCCACCTGTCGCCACCCGCGAAAGAGGATCAGAGCCATGGATAAACTTAAACCTGTGATTCAGCACCATTTCTGGATTCTATTCGGCCTGGTGCTGATTTTGCCCCTGGTCGGCTGGATGCCCGCGGTCAAGCAATTCTCGCAGCAGACCACCGAGAAGATCACCAAGATCGAAGATGCCTTCAAGCAGGTCCCCGGAGGGATGCAGGCCAACGGTAGTTGGAGTGAAAAATTGAACGTCAAGGCTCAAAAGGCCGAAGACCTGAATCTGGATGCCCGCTACGGCTTGTGGAAACGCCAGGAAGCGATGATGGTGTGGCCCAGTACCATCAAAAGGGAACTGCAGCCGAAGTTCTATCGGGAAGAAATTTCGCCCATCGCCCGCAATATCTACAAGAACAATTACAACGTCGAGGTGAAGAATCTCTGGCGGAAGGCCGATCCGTTCAATGTCGAGACGGGCAAGGGGACGGTTGTTTTTCCCGAGTCTCTCATGCCTCAGACCAAGTTCGGCGATCTGACCCCCAATTCCGAAGAGTTGTGGGATGCCCAGGAAGATCTCTGGCTGGTGGAATCGTTGCTGAATTCGATCCGCCGGGCCAATTCCGATGCCTCGCTGGTTACGGAGTCGCTGGTGCGTAGCATTTCGGTGTTGCGGCTGGTGGGCGGAACCGGGGATTATCCTGATGCGACCCCCCCCGCCGGCAGTGGTGGTGAATATGGCAGCAGCGAGGAGGAAGGGGGATTTTTTGAAACGGGCGCCCCTCCCGGAGATGACCCGTTTGCAGGAGGCGGCATGACGGAAGGGACGGGCAGCCTGGGGATCGCCAGTGTCACCTTCAATCCCGCCGATGAATTCGGCGAAGAGCAGGGACGTTATGTCGATTACAAAACGGGCACCGTGTTCAAAAAACGCGGATTTTATCTGGAAGCGATCATCGATCATCAGCGGTTGCCCAAACTCCTGGCCGAACTCACGAATAACTCCTGGCCCGTGACGATTACCCGCGTGCAGATGGCCCAGGCAAATCCGATGTCTGGCCCGGGGATGGGAATGGGCTACGGTTCCGAGGGAAGTTCCCTGTTGGGCGGAGGTGGTTCGAGTTATACAGGGGACACCACCTTCAATCCGTATCCCATGCCGGCAGGACCCATGCCGGCAGGGCCCATGCCGGGCGGTTCCGTGCCTATGGAAGACGGTGCGTTCCGACAGGATGGAACGTCCAGCGAGTTCGCCTCGCTGGCGAGTGCGGCCCAGTTTGGACCTCAACTGGCCGTGGTGGCAATCAGCGGATTGATTCACATTTATAACCCGCCGGAGAATCTGGTCGAATTGCGTGAAAAAGCCGAGGCGGCGGCAGCGGCTCCGGCTGCACAAGCGGAAAGCGAGCCGGCTCCTCCAGAGGAACCGGGGCAGCCTGCTGCTTCGCCCGCACCCGTGCCGGAAGTGCCGGAAAGTCCGGACGACCTGACACCTACACCCGCGCCAACACCCGATCAACCGGAAATTCCAGCCGATCCCGCGGAAACCCCTCCGACACCCGAACCGGAGCCCCCCGCAAATTAAGCGGCACAAAGTTTTTTGGATCGAACCTCGGATATCCCATTACAGGGACAACTCTCAATACAGTAACAACAATCAACGAATACCGTTACCGTCGTTGTTCAGGAGGCTGACATGGCCAAGCTTAAAGCGTTTTTCACGGGCGACAATTTGAAGCGGGTGGTGCTCAAGCATGGCGAGAAAGTCGTGTTTGGCCTCGTCTGCCTGTTTGTCTTGTTGACGCTGCTCGGAACCAGTTGGTTCAGTTACACGAAACGGCCTGGCAGCCTGTTGGAAAATCTGCAGCAGGCGGATGTTCGCATCGAGAATTCGACCTGGCCCGAAGAGGAACAATCGAAGTATCCCATACTGAATGTCCAGGAAGAAGTGAACGTGATGCTGGCGGAAATGTCGGATCGCCCGTTTGCCTTCTCGACCGAATACGTGGGCAGTCCCTTTGGTGCCGCCGAACCCCGCAAGGAACCCGAATTACTGGCGGTGATGCAGTTGGTTGCCGATGGGGGCCGCACCCTGTTGGCCCAAAGTGCCGATCCCCTGAAAACCGAAGATGCCACCAGTACCGAACTGGCTGCTACTGAGGCCGAAAAAACCAAGGAACCGGAAGATCCGGAATTGGATGATGTCGCCTCGCGTCCCGTGGGAGCCGGATTGGCGAATCTCGATGGAGGGGGCGGGCCCGGGTCCGGAATGGTGAACCCCTTTGGTGGAAGCGTCTACGAAGAGCAGGTGATGATCAACTACGACCCGAACGCCATGGTCATGGAAGGGATGTCCGGCATGGAGGGCATGGAAGGCATGGAAGGCATGTCGGGAATGGGGCTCCCGTCGAACGTGAAAGGGGTACCGGTCCGTTATATCAGCGTGCGTGGCGTGTACGACCTCCGCAAGCAGGCGCTCAACTATTCCAAGGCGTTGAATATTTCCGAGGTGGATGCTTCCCGCCTGGTGGAATTTCTCGATTTCAAACTGGAACGACAGATGGCCGACTCGCCTCAGGGGCCTTGGGGCGAATGGGAGCCTGTCGATATTGAAGTGGCGATCGACTACTTGAAGCAGACGGTCGACTTCGATGCGGACGTGGTTTCGGTCGGGGTGCGGAATTCCGTGATTACCATGCCCTTGCCCGCGCGGTTGCTGGGGGTCTGGCGGAACAAGGTGAATCATCCCGCGGTCAAGAACTTTGAATTGACGGAAGCGGAAATCGAGATGGAAGCGGCGTTGAATCGTGAAATTCTCGATCAGGCTCGCAAGCAGAACAAGGCGATCAAGCAGCGCGTGGCACCGGGAGGATTCTCTCGGCAACAACTCGACGTAACCAGCATGCAGCAGGATTATTTCGAGCAGACGGATGCCCGCCAAATTACGCAGATGGTGGATGACGAATTCAAGGGAACCCCCGCCGAGGTCCGCAAGAAATTGATCGAGCGGATCAAGGCGCAGGTGACCGCCGCGGGGAACCTGGTGCTGTTTCGCTACATCGATTTCGACCTGCTTCCGGGCAAATCGTATCGCTATCGCGTCAGCCTGGTACTGCGGAATCCGAACTACGATCAGCCGGTGGAACGCGTGGTGCATCCATCGGTGGTGGAAGGGGAAACCCGTGAAACGCCAATGAGCGAACCGTCCAATGTCGCGACGGTCTCTCCCGATTTTGCCTACTTCCTGGCTCGCGTGACGCCTCCGCGCGGCGTTACCAGCAAACAGGCGGAGATGCAGATTTTTCAGTGGTACGACAAGACGGGGACCATGATCAAGGGGACGCTCTCGATGGAGCCCGGTGATTACATCAGCGGGACCACGAAAACCCATGTGCTGGATCCTGCCGCCTTCAAGTACGAGGAAGAATCGGACGTCCCGTTCGCCACCAGCGATCTGCTGGTGGATGCCCTGGTTATGAATAAGCTCGATTCCCGACTGCATACCGACCTGAAATTGCCCCGCGCGCTGACCCGCGGAGAACTGGGAGTTACGCCACAGGCTCTGGTAGTGGATAGCGATGGCAAACTGGTGGAAATCGATCCCGTCAGTTCGCAAAAACTGCTGGCCAGCTACGACAGCTATTACCTTGCGGAAAAGAAACCGTTCGATTCAATCAAGGATTTGTCCAAGAAGGGACCAGCCAGCGATCTGGATGCCCTGATCGGTGGTGGTGCCCCCGTGATGGATGGGATGGAAGGCATGGAGGGGGCCACGCGACTGAAAGGCCGCCGCCGCAACGCCACCCGACGTGGTGGCAACATGATGATGGAAGGGTCGCCCCCCATGAGCGCCATGGAAGGGTTGATGCCGCCACCGGCACGAGGCCGCTGATGGTTACCAGGGAACTTCTGGAGAGGCAGGCTGTTTATGCGGGCGGTCTCCGGATCGGACTCCGCCCGGTTCCATTCTCCGGCCACGGGACGAATTTCTGGTAGCGAGGTACGCCATCAATCGCAGGTCCATTCCTCTTGCAGCATCGGTTGCAGGCGCGGCGTGTCGGTGAGATCGAACATCAACGGGGTGATACTGGCATAATTTCTCGACAGGGCCTCGATATCCGTGCCAGCGTCCAGGATGTGATTTTCCAGCGGGTCGGTACCGCTCCAGAAATAGGGTTTGCCCCGGGGATCGATGCGTCGCTCGATCACTTCCTTGCGGCGTTTAATGCCCATCGAAGTGAACCGGACCCCCTTCAGTTCGACATCGCTCGGAGGAAAATTGATACTCCAGAGCAGCCCCTCGGCCGGGAACCGCGCAAGCAGATCGCGTATCAGGCGGACGGATCTCCGGGCCGTCCGTTCATAGTCCGGCGGGCTATCCAGATTCAGTGAAATCGCTACGGACGTAACGCCAAAAAACGCGCCTTCGATGGCAGCAGCCACGGTCCCTGAATACAGCACGTTGATTCCATAATTGGCGCCGGAGTTGATTCCGGAGACGACCAGTTGCGGTTTTTTCGGGCTGAACTCCAGGATGCCGAGCTTGACGCAGTCGGCCGGACTGCCATGCACGGCCCAGCCAAAGTGCTGGCCATGATCAAAAATTTCTTCCACCTGCAAGGGACTGCGGTACGTCACGGTGTGTCCCACGCCACTTTGCTCGATGGCGGGAGCCACCACCACAACATTTCCCAGTTGCTTCAGTTCCGCATGCAATGCCCGCAAACCGGGCGCATGAATACCGTCGTCGTTGGCCAGAAGAATTTCCATGTCCGCCCCATTCGACCGCGGGCCATCACGCCTGTTCGCGATCGTAATTCAAAAGGTTCCTTGTGCGGGGAATGAGGTATTGCCGCAACACGTGTTGACAATCGCAAACATCCCGCTTCCACTCCGCGCGATTATAGCGACTCGGCGCCTCGATCATACAAAATCGGTAAGACGGGGAGAGTTTTCCGAAGGCGGAGGCGGGACCGATCGCAATAATGCACACAAGAAACGTCCCTGAAGTTCCTTGAAGGATGGTTTCGTGTCCGCATTCCCTGTCTGCTCGACGAGTTCTCCAGCCTACTCCGGTTGTGTTGCCGGAGAATGGATTTACCCGGTTGGCGCACGGCGTCCACCGCAGGGGGGCGGCATCCATCCGGCGGGAGAGGAACCTTACAATACGACATCCGCAAACCGGTTGCATCAACTGCTGAACACGATGAATTCCTTGCGTATGTATTCTCCCGAGGAACTGGAACTGGCCTGGGTCATGTCGCACCGCAACGGACATCATGCCCGCTACGCACAGGATTCCACGGGCCTGCTTTATCTCTCGGGGGCAGTCTTGTCGGCATCGGCATATCGGCATTTGCAACTTGCCGATTTGCCCAATTTTGGAGAAACACGCGTTATGCCGGTCTCTCCAGCGGGGGCCATGCTCGATGCCACGGCATGACGGGAAGGGCCACAGGCTGGAATGAGTCACCGGCTTTGCGTCTTGCCGAATTCGATTAATAAAGCCGCATTGCGATACTGAGCCGCACCCGCCAGCGTCGGATGATGTCAGAGGGATTCTTGAATAACCCACGGCTGGCATTGTCGGTTCGGCTACCCAGCCTTTTAGTTCTCCCTCGGGGTGGTTTGTAAGGTCGCTGGGAGATGGGGGATCTTGTTGTCAGGGAAGGAGAGGGGAACAGGATTATTTCCGTCTACCGGTGACGGAAAGAACCGCCAGCTATTGCGAAAGTGATCGGGGGTTGTCAGCATATAAGAGTAATTTTCCCGCAGGTCTTCGGCGGACAGTCGGAGGCTGGAGGTTCGGTTATAGCCGTTTCGTCTTCGGGAAATGACAAGCAAACAGTTAAATCTCGGCCCAGGATTGCGTTCGGGGGGACGTTTCCATCCCACTGCCCAGGGTTTTCGAGAAGCGTTAAATTTTTAGTGCCGGGGGCCGGGAAGTCCCTGGTGATTTACAGAAACAACTTGGGAAAGGTGTTGTTACACGTTCACAGGTCGCATCGTCCCTGTCTCGCGGATTCATTGAACTTGGGGGAGTGTGCTTTCCACGTCCCATCGGAAAGTGCGGCTTCTTCCAGAGTCTCGGGCGGTCATTTCAGCACCCCGTCAAGGAAACTGCCTGTCGATTGAGCTGGTTTCATCACGAGTCGAGCGCAGCCTGTCCAGGCGCGTCTCCCGCTTTTACCGTGTCGACGTCATCCGTCGGCGGTAAGACGGGGGGTTCGAGGATGTTGTACATAAATCGCGGGTCGAACAGAGCATCTCCTTGAAAGTAACGTCTGCATGATCGCTTGCGGTGAACGAATGCAAGTCCATTGCCATTGACACACTTCGGACGGGTGTGGCAAGGAGATTCGTCCGCTGCAGGGATTAAACACTCGGTGTGGACCGTGGTGTGAGCGATCGGAAAAATGCGTCAAGGCAGGGCCAGCCCTGTTGGTGGAATTCGAGTCGAGGCGGTTTAAGGTCGATTAGTTTCACATTTATCCGGATTGGCCGGGATCAAAGTTCCCCTGAAGGCCTGGAAATTGTGAGTCCGACGGTCGACCTTCCCTTCGAGGCAATTTCGATCCTGCGCGTCCCCGTGAAATCAACAACCCCTTTCTCGCCTTAACCGAGAAAGGTTTATCATGAAGAGAGAAATGCTGGTCAATGCGTACCAGCCCGAAGAAAGCCGTATCGCAATTGTTGAAGACGGCGTTCTCGAAGAACTGTATGTGGAACGAAACAGCCAGGAAAGTTTCGTTGGTAATATCTACAAGGGGCGGATCGTCAACATCGAGCCCAGCATTCAGGCGGCGTTTGTTGATTTTGGAGTCGGCTCGAACGGTTTTTTACACGTCAGCGACGTGGAATCCGAGTATTTCAAGCACCTCCCTCCCGTGGACCCCAATCGCCGTTCCTCACGCGACAGGCCCCGTGCGAATGGGGATTCCAACGCGGGGGGACGCAAGCCGCCACGCCGACCGATCAATGAACGTTCCGTGCAGGCCAAGCCCTCGATTCAGGATATTTTCAAGCGGGGGGACGAAGTCCTTGTGCAGGTTATCAAGGATGGCATCGGCAACAAGGGGCCTACGCTTTCGACCTACATCAGTATTCCGGGGCGTTATCTGGTGCTGATGCCTGCTTTGCAACGCGTGGGAATCAGTCGCAAAATCGAAAACCTGGATGATCGCCGCAAACTGCGGGAAATCATCAAGGAACTGGCTCCGCCGCCGGGATTGGGGTTTATTATCCGCACGGCGGGTGTCGATCGCAGCGAGAAGGATTTGCGGCGCGACATGAATTATCTGTTGCGGCTTTGGAAGGTGATTGTCCGCCGCATCCAGAAACACGCCGCCCCCGTCGATGTCTACGAGGAAAGCGACATGATCACGCGGACGATCCGCGATATCTACGCGGCCGATATCGACGTGGTGCTGGTGGATGACGAGCGGCAGTACGAGCGGGCCCGCGAATTCATGAAGGTTGTGCTGCCGAAACATGTCGACCGCGTGCAGTTGTACGACGGGGCCGAGCCGTTGTTTCACCGATACAAAATCGAGCAGGAAATCACCAACATCCAAAGTCGCGTGGTTCCTCTGCAGGGAGGGGGCTCGATCGTGATCGATCAAACCGAGGCCCTGGTGGCCATTGATGTGAACAGTGGAACACATCGTGTCGATAACGATGCGGAGGAAACGTCCTTTCAGGTTAACATGCGCGCTGCCCGCGAGATTGCGCGGCAGATTCGCCTCCGCGACCTTGGGGGGGTGATTGTCAACGACTTTATCGACATGCGGATGGATAAGCATCGCCGTTCCGTCGAAAACTGTTTGCGGGATGCGGTGCAGCGGGATCGGGCTCGCACGAAGGTCCTGCGCATCAGTCCATTTGGGCTGATCGAAATGACCCGGCAGCGAATTCGGCCTTCGCTGAAGCGGAGCATTTACGAAGAATGCCCGAGTTGTGGTGGCACGGGGCACGTGAAAAAGGTGGAAAGCGTGGCGATCGAGGTCATGCGGGAGTTGATGCGAGCCGCCAGCGACACGCGTGTCCGTAAGATTTCCGTTGAGTTGCATCATCGCGTGGCGACGTACCTGGCCAACAAGAAACGCAAGGAGTTGCTGGCGCTGGAAGAACGGAGCAAGGCGGCCATCAACTTCGATTCGCGTTACGATGTGAACCAAAACTTCATCGAGTTGCGGTGTGCGAATGAATTTGGCGAGGAAATCTCATTTTCGACCACAACGAACTCGAAATAATCGGGTAAAGTGATTACACTCTCGGCTTCGAATTTGGTGCCGGTCGTAAACCCGACTCATTCCCCTGCCGGTCCCTGTTGTGGCCGGTATGTGGGAAATTCCGATAAATTTGCTGTAATCAAGGTGTTGAGTGATGTTTGCAATAATTGAAGACGGCGGACGTCAGTACCGAGTCCAGCCGGGGCAGGAACTGGCCATTGATTTGCGGGACGATGTCGAGGCGGGGAGCGCGATTGTGTTCGATCGTGTCTTGCTGGCCAATGCCGGTGGGGAAAGTGTGATTGGGCTCCCCGTGATCGAATCGGCAACCGTATCGGCGACCGTGGCCAATCCGTTGCATAAAGGCTTGAAGCTGGAGATTCAGAAGTTTCGTCGTCGCAAGAACTTGCGTCGTCATACCGGACACCGCCAAAAGTATACGACGGTCATCATCAACGAATTGCAGATTCCCGGCTTGCAGGTTGTCGAGAAGCAGGAAGCGGTTCCCGCGGAACCGGTGACTGCTACAGCCGAGGCTTAACAGGAAACGCCGAGGTTCCCTTGCCTAGGTAGGGGTTCGAGCCGGTCTTCTGGATAATGAAATTCGCGGCCACGCTACTTTTGGAGCGTGGCTGTTTTTTTATTTCCGCCGAGGGGATTCAGGGTTCGGTGTCGCGCCACGCGGGGTGTTTGGGGGAACAGTCTGGAATCGAGCGGAACGCAATGCGGTCGGGCGCTTCCCGCTCCGCCCCCTGCATGGAGGCCAGATAGACGGCTCCCTGGCCGAGTCGGGCATTCACGGCGTCCATGGCTCGTGCCAGTTCCGTGCGTCGCCGTTGTTCGGGGAACAGGGGCAGGGGACAACTGCGCGACGATTTGAGCCGGTCCAGCGTGATTTCCACCTTGAAGGGGGTGGCATGCAGGGGAGACTGCCGCCACATCTCCGCCAGGGACGAGACGAGCGTGCAGGTATCCTGCACGTCCGGCAGGCGCCTCGATTCGGTCCAGTCCCATTGTCCCAGGAATCCGACTCGAACGGTGATGGCTCCGGCCCAGTAGTTGATGGCGCGAAGTCGGGCGGCTGCCTTGTGTGTTAGTTTGACGAGAATCTGAAAAGCCGCTTCGCGTGTGCGGCACTGGGGGGGGAGCACATGCTGATGCCCGATGGATCGGCGTTGGGTCGGTTTTTCCGATAAATCCTCGCCCCGGAGCCAATACCACCAGCGTTCGCCCACCACGCCTCCCCAGAGATCGCGTAATTTCGGCAAGGGGGCGTTGCAAAGGTGTTCGATGCTGCGGATTCCGGCCCGATGGCAACGCCGCAACATCCGCGAACCGATGCCCGGTAGATCGTCGAGTTGCAAGCCGAACAGCGCCTGGGGTAACTCGGCCTTGCGCAGGATCGTCAGTCCATTCGGTTTGTGCATGTCGCTGGCCACTTTGGCGAGCAACCGGTTGGGAGCCAGGCCGACCGAACAGTGCAGGGCCTCGCCAGCCTGCTTCCAGATGGCCTGTTTGACCTGACGGGCCAGGGACATTGCTCGTTCCAGTTCACGATCGGGCCCGGTGAGCCGGCAGGACATTTCATCGATGGAATGGACTTCGTGAACGGGCAGCACGGATTCGACGGCTTTGACGATTCGCTCGTGATAATGGACATAACGTTCGGTCCGCGCGGGGATAAAAACAATTTCCGGACAGAGAAAGCGGGCTTCGTTGACCCGGGTGCCGGTCCGTACCCCCTGGGCCTTGGCTTCGTAACTTGCTGCAATGCAACAGGTTGTTTCGGCTATTACCGGGACGACGGCAACCGGGCGACCGCGCAGCTCTGGTTTCACCTGCTGCTCAACCGAGGCGAAGTAGGAATTCATGTCCACAAATAGCCAACGTATGTCCATGTCCATAGTATGGAGTGTGTCGGCGGGGTTGTCTACATGTGTTCAGTTATTTTTCCTTGAAATCACAAAGCGGGTTCAAATTCGCGCGAAAGGATCGATCGGGGGGAAATGGCCGAGGCGGAACGTTTCAGCATCCGCTGCGGAGGGAACGTTCGAGTTCGACATATTTGCGAGCCTCGGCTTCGATGGCGGCTAAATTCTTGTTATCGAGCCATTCCTTTTTGAGCAGTGTAGAGCCGATGCCGACGGCACAGGCGCCGGCGTTGAAGAATTCGGCCATGGTATCGAGGGAGACGCCTCCGGTGGGCATGATGCGGATTTGAGGCAAGGGGCCTTTGATGGCTTTCAGGTATGCAGGGCCAATGGGATCGGAGGGAAACAGCTTGACGATATCCGCCCCCGATTGCCAGGCGTGGATAATTTCGGTGGGGGTAAAGGCCCCGGGTATGATCGGTTTGCCATAGCGTTTGGCCAGTTGAATCACTTCGACATTGGTGTTGGGGGCGACGATGTAATCGGCCCCTGCCAGGATGACGAGACGGGCCGTTTCGGGATCGAGCACGGACCCGGCCCCCAGCAGCATCTGGTCTCCCAGTTCGGCTCGGGCCTGTTCGAGGATTCGCAGGGCGCCGGGGACGGTCATGGTGATTTCGATGCAGTGCATTCCCCCGGCGATGAGTGCCCGGCAAACATCGACCAGCAACTCTCCCGAGTTGGCCCGGAGGATGCCGACGAGGCGATTCTGAAGCAGTCGAGCAAGGATTTCGTGGTGTTGAGGCATGAACGAGTTCCCGTGAAGTAAGATGCTGAATTGCCGGATCGGGCCGGCGAATCCGCCGATCGGGGCGGGCTGGAACGAGGATCGCAGTGAGTACCGATACCAGGAAACGGCTGGAAAAGCGAGCCTGGGCGAGGTTGTCGGGTTGGGGATTGGTGGCGTGGTCTGGTGAAAATTCGCGGCGGTTTGGTTACGATGCGAGGGAGGTCGAAGCGAAGGCAGGAGCCGATTGCGGGACGAGGGATCGTGAATGGGTTTGCGGCGCTGCTGGTCCACGAGAGTGGGGTATGCGGGGATGGCGGGCAATCCGCGGGAGCAGGCCCGGTTTGAGAATTCGTATTCACTGAAACGACATGTCCGAGGCACGAGCGACACTACTGGTGATCGAGGGGAATGATCAGGGCGTGCGTTTTGATCTTTCCGGGAGCATGGTCATTGGCCGTGGTGCCCAGAATCCGATCCGCATCCTGGATACGGAGGCTTCGCGCGTGCATGCCCGGATCGTGCCTCGGGATGGGGGCTGGGTACTGGAAGACCTCAACAGTTCCAACGGCACCTTCGTGAATGGGCAGCCGATCAAGCAGCGATTTCTGGAATCGGGCGACCAGATACGCCTGGGTCGCAGCACGCTGGTGTTTGCCTTGCCGAAACAGCAGGAATCGTCGTTGATGAACGTCGATCTGATCGGCGGGAGTTCGTTGCAGGGGCATTCTCAGATTGTACGGACGTTTTCGCCGGACGATTTGAAGACCGGCAAGTCGTCGCAGGCGGTGAGCGCGGAGCGGCTGCGCCCCGCGGATATCCTGCGGGTGATGGGGAATATTGCCGAACAGGCGGTGCGTCCCTCGATGACGATGACCGAACTGCTGGAACGCGTGTTGCGGATGATTCTGCACACGGTACACGCGGATCGCGGCTGCATGTTGCTGATCGATACGGAAACGGGCCTGGTGGTCCCCCAGGCCAGCGCCCAACGTTCCGCGTTGCCGACGGAGGGCCAGGACGAGGAAGCCAGCAGGATCGTGCGTGGGGCCGAGCCGTTGCGGATGCCGATTTCCAAGTCGATCGTCGATTATGTTCTCAAGACGGGGCAGGCGGTCCGCACCAGCGATCCGCTGCACGATACGCGTTTCGATCCGGGACAGAGTATTCTGCAAGCGGGAGTGCAGGAAGCGCTCTGCGTGCCGATGCAGGGGCGGATGGCGCTGCTGGGGGTGATTTATCTCGATCTGACGGATCCTCAACACGTGCTGGGGGCAGCCGCCCGCTCGGAAACTCATTTGACGGACGAACAACTCCGGTTGTTGACGGCGGTGGGTCGGCAATGTGCCCTGGCGATCGAGAATTTCCGTTATCAGCAATCGCTGGTGGATGCGGAGCGTCTGGCGGCGATCGGTCAAACCATCGCCACGTTGAGCCATCACATCAAGAACATTCTTCAAGGCGTGCGGGGCGGGAGTTACCTGATCGACATGGGGCTGAACCAGAACGACCAGGACCTCATCCGCAAGGGGTGGAGCCTGGTGGAGAAGAATCAGGACAAGATTTACCACCTGGTGATGGACATGCTGACGTTCAGCAAGGAACGGGCCCCCCGCATGGAGTTGGCTTCCCTGAATGAAATCGTGGCCGACGTATGTGAATTGATGGAATCGCGGGCCGCCGAGTGTGGCGTGCGTTTGATCGCCAAATTGGGAGAACCAATACCGTCCTCTTCCTTCGATCCGGAAGGAATACATCGTGCCGTGCTGAATATCGTCACCAATGCCATTGATGCCGCGGAACAACCCGCGGATGGGGGCCTGGTCACTGTCACGACCTCCTTCGACCAGGCCGCGGAGCATCTGGTAGTGAAGGTGCAAGACAACGGCCCGGGAATTCCCGCCAGCTTGCGGGACAAGATTTTTCAAGTGTTTGAATCGACCAAGGGGGCGCGAGGAACCGGCATCGGGCTGGCTGTCAGTCGCAAAATTCTGCGAGAACACGGGGGCGATATTCTGCTGGACAGCGAACCGAATCACGGAGCCTGCTTCACGCTCGAGTGGCCCTATTCCAGCGAAGCCGCCGAGGGGGAACATCCTCGCGGGCAAAACGGGAACGAGGATCGCACGCTCTCCTCGTGAGCCCCGCTGTTTGGCCTGTCCCGTTTCCCCGCAGTCTCGGCTCGCTCGAGGGAAGCGGGAGGGAAACGCGACTTATCGGGGTGGTGGCGCGGGAGTGAATTCCACGAGATGAATGTCGGTCAGGTGGCGGTAGTTGTCGTCGTAGTCGAGTCCGTATCCGACGACGAAATGATCGTCGATCGGAAAACCGAGAAAGTCGGGTTGCAGCGTTGTGCGTGTCCGTTCCCGTTTCCAAAGTAGCACGGCGGTCCGCAAGCTGGCCGGCTGATGGAGTTCGAGTTGCCCAACGAGGGCCTGCAATGTTTGCCCCGTATCGAGAATATCGTCGATCAGCAGCACATCCCGCTGCCGTAGCGGAGGTAGAAATTCCAGGTTGCATTTCAATTCCCCGGGCGTGGTGGCGTTGCCGGGATAACTGCTGGCCTGAATGACTCCCACCTGATGCGGGACGCGCAACCGTTTCATCAGATCGGCCAGAAACAGCAGGCTTCCCGTCATGACACCCAGCAACGTGAGCGGGCGGTCATGATACCGGGTGGAAATTTCCTCGGCCAGTTCGTCCAGACGTTGCTCGATGCGCGCCTGCGGAATGAGCACCTTTAAGGTATGCTTGCGGGACACCAGAATATAAATTCCTGTGATTGGGGTGGAGATCCGGGTTATCTCGAACCGGGTAGGATTGAGATGCCAGGGATTGATGATCAAGAAGATCGTGCAGTCTCTCGGAAAGCAGTCGATCGTTTCAAGGGAATTTGTTGCCAAAGGCGATGTCGTCGCCCGCTTCGGGTTGCAGCAATCCGCCATCGTCGCTGCCGTTGAGGCCCACCGAATGGATCTGGAGGGTCTGGTTGTCGACTTCGTAGCGGAACGGGGCGTTCGCGTAGCGATCCAGCGGAATTTCGTCGAAATACTCGGGGACCAGATCGTCCAGCTTCGCTGGGTAATGTCCTTCCCGATCGCGATATTCGCCGACGGCCAGCAGCAGCAACAGCAGCGTGCGGCGCGTTTCAAGCTTACGCTGGTCTTCGGCGAAGTCCATGAATTCCAGCATGCCAATCCATTCCGCGATCATTCGCCTAGCAATAAAATGCCCACGCGCCCGTTGACCGCCCAGCATCAGCTTCGCGAATTGTGCCAGGCTGGCCTGCTCCGCTTCGATGGCGAACTGATTGTAGGCGGCTTCGCGTTGCAGGGTCCGTTCGTGGGGATCCTGAAATTGCCGCAGTTGCTCCAGACGATCAAAGTAATCATTCAAGGTGGACAAGGCGGCATTCTGATCGAACTTCAGTCCGAGGGAGTCGATCAAGCCCAGGTTGTCTGCCCAGTCTCCGAGCGCATAGATTTCCATGAGTTCTACTTCCGCAAACAGAGGCAGCATTTCCAGAGTGCCGATGCGCGTGATCAATTGCAGCGCGTCGTAATCCGGTGACTGGCTGGAGGCAATCAGCCGACGAAAGCGGGCCTTCTGCTCCGCGGTCACCGAAGGGTGCATGGCGATATGGCCGAGGGCAGGGTAGACGTATTCATTCCGATAGGACGTAATCGTCCAGTAAATCTCCATGCGGGGCAGGGTGATCAGTTGATCGCACAAATGCCAGGCCGTGTGTAATGCGTCGAGAGCGATTTCGGTCTCGCCCCGGGACAGTTGCCACATGGCATAAGCCGTCAGATCGACCGTCAGATGGTTTTGATATCCCAACGCCGACGAGAATGATTCCGCGTAGGTTTCCCTGTCGAGGATAAAGGGGATTTCACAGCCTCGCCGTTCTCGAAACGCAAAACATTCACGCAAGATTGGTTCCTGCTTCCGCAAATGCTCGGCGATCCAGGGGAAGTCTTCATCGCGAAACGGAGCCTGGCATGCCTGCCGGATCTGCTCTTCCTTTTTCTGCCATTCGGCATACGCGTCGAGTTCCACCTTGTGTGTTGCCATGTGCAGGATGGATTCCATGGACGTTATCTCATTGGCTTGTTCGGTTAGCGAGATCCAGCGGCGTTTTTGCGGCAGGCTGTTGAAATCCAGCCAGGGGGCCTGCTGTTCGAGCAATTCCAGCTGTTCTGCCCATTCGGTCGCGTCGACACCCAGAACTTGCAGTATCAGGGGAAAGAGATTGTCTTCCGGGGGGAGGCCCTTCAGCAGGCGGGCGTGGAGTGCGGTTGCATAATCGAATCGGCCGTGTTCATCGAGGGGTTCCGTGAGGTAGGTTGTGCGGGGCGAAATTCTTAATGGAATATCCCGCAAAAAATTGAAATACACCCAGGCCGGAAGGGCGACCAGCAGGAACAGGGCCAGCCCACCCCAGAAACGCCGCCAGATTTTTTTGGCCGGTTTCGTGGAAAGTTCTTCGGTCGGCAGGGCCTCGTGGATCTCTTGCATCGCTGGTCCCACATGCCAGAGGAAAAAAAGTTGCGTTTGATGGATCCGGGTGGATCGACACCGGCTGAAACGCTCGATTTGAAATGTCAGCATACCCGCCGCAGGGAGTCATTTCATGCGAGGACAAGACGGATCAGCCCCTTTTTATTGCAAATTTCAAGCCAGCGGATGCAGTCCCCGTTCTTGGCGACGCGTGTTGAGCAGGAGCCAGGCACGCGGTTCGAGTTTAATCAACTTGAGTAACTGCGACGGGGAGATCCGCAGTCGCTCGGCGGCCTGTTTGTGGTCCCAGTCAACCCGCTGCAGTACATCGAGCGCTTCAGCGAGCAGGGCCGGGAAATCCGCATGGCCGGGGTTGACCGCCATCCGTCCCGTGCGGACGCGTGACATCCAGAGAGTCGATACCTCTTCCGCAGTCGCTACCGGTTCATTAGAGCGGAGGTTTAATGCGAGTTCCAGTCGCAGGCGAAACAGCGCTTCCTTGAGATTCTCTGCTTGGGAACGCCGCTCGCTGGCCTGCGCGGTCAGCCCCGAGGGACGGTGTTCAAGGCGGATCGCGGTTTCCACCTTGTTACGGTGTTGCCCCCCAGGGCCACTGCGCCGCTGGCGGATCGTGGTGCAGTCGGCGAGAAGTTGATCCTCGGATAAAAAGCAAGGGTGCATAAGATATCCAGTCGATTGTCCGAGGTGGAATTGCGCCAGGGAGCGGTCTTCAATTGTCTCGCGGTGGTGTTCCCCAGACACGAACCACTCGGCGAGCGTGGCCATATGCTACAGGTCGGATGGCTTTTTGGTTACCGGTAAGAAAGTTCGCAGGCCCTGAGATATCAGGCAAGCCTGTCGTGAATCTGCACAATGGGGTAAATGAATGATTGTGAAATAAATGAGTAATTTGAGGCAAATAGGTTGACGGTTGCGGAGAGTGTACATAAAACAGTAATTGACACTGCCGAATCGTTCGGTATGGAGAGTTGGTATTCGAGACAAAGGAGAAAGAGATGAAGTCGAGTGTCAAGCTGATTGCGTCCGTGGTCGTTCTGGCGATCTTCACTGGAATGCTGGTTACGGATGCCGATGCCGGCCGCCGTTGCCGCAGGGCTCGCCGCTGTTACACCCCTTGCTACTACTACACGAACTGCTGCTACACGAATTGCTGCAAGACCACCTGCTGCGAACCGAAGGCTTGCTGTGAAACCAAGGCTTGCTGCGAAAAGAAGGAAGAATGTCCCGTCAAGGACGAAAAGGATGAAGCGGTCAAGTAGTGCCTGATGATACCGGACGAAAGCGCGAGGGGGAATTCGCTCTCTGCTGGTTCCGGTAACAATCGTCTGGCATGATGAATTTCGTGTGAGTCTTCCAAGGCTATTCAAAATTCGTTTTGAATAGCCTTTTTTGTTTTTCAGGTCCGCGCCGCGGGGGCGATTCCGCAATCCGCTCTTCTGCCGTGTCGTCCTGCCTTGCACATCCTGCTCCGCGCAGACCCTGTGGCTTGTTGGCGAGGCGTGTTACGCTCGTTTCCGCGGGGGGAATCTGCGACAATATTTCCGGTTGGGAAATCATTTTTGATCCGCCGGGCGGGCTACAATCGAAGTAAGAAGTAATTGGGTTGTACGACAGGTATTTTGGGGAGTTGCACATGTTTGGGTACTGTCCGCGGCTTTGTGCAACAAGGAGGCGGAAGGGGATCGAGTGTCCTTCCTGGCTTGGCGTGATCGTCGCGTTGTGGCTGGTATCGGGCTGTGTGACTGCAGTTTGGGGACAGCAGTCCGTGGAGCCGCGTCGTTGCGTGGTGCTGGAATTCTATCTGCGCCAGAACGATCCGCTGGGATCGCAAATTGCGGAACGGGCGCGCGCGTATGTGGATGCACGCGAAAATGTTTCCCTGCGGGTGCTGAACATGGATCAGGACGCCCGGGTGGCGGACCGGTTTCGCCAGATACAAAATTACTTTCGCCTCCCCCAGGCAATGCCCCCCGCGCTGTATGGCTGCAAGTATTTGCTGTACGACATACAGGATCTGGATCTGTTGCCGCATGAACTGGACGCGATGCTGACGGTAAACATTTTTGTGCGGCCCGGTTGCAATCACTGCGATGCCGCAAAAGCCTTTCTGTCCCGCATCGAATCCCGATATCCCTGTTTCAAGTTCGTGCGATTCGATGTCACCAGCGACGCAAACGCCGTCAAGTATCTGCAGCAAATGACGGATAAGTATCAAGTCAAGGCCGTCAGTTATCCGGTGATTCAGTTTTGCAACGAGATTTCGGTGGGCTGGATCAGCGACGAGATTCAGGGGAGAAAAATAGAGTCTACCCTGAATACCTGGACGGTCCCTTGTCCACCACCGCGTCCTCGGCCCACCGGCGCGGGGACGGAGACTTCCGGGAATTCGCACCCGAGGCGTGGGGTGTCGTTATGGAATGGGGGCGATGTTCGAGGGATTTCTCCGCTGCTGGCCGGCTGGGGGATACCGCTCGCGACAGGACTGGCGCAAGCGGAGTACATCGATTCTCCCCTCGACGATCTGCCGGCGATTCCCGTTGCTCCAGCCGGGGACGAGACACCCCTGGATGATCTGGGGAATCTCCCGGTGTTATCCGGCGAGCAGCCGAATGGGATGGAAGTACCGGTGCTGGGGCGATTGTCGGTTTCCGCGCTGGGGATGCCTGCCTTTACGTTCCTGGTGGGGCTGGTGGATGGGTTTAATCCGTGCGCGATGTGGGTGCTGTTGTTCCTGCTGTCGGTGCTGGTGAATTTGAAGAGTCGTGTCAAAATACTGGCGGTGGCGGGGACGTTCGTGGTCATCAGCGGACTGGCCTACCTTGCGTTCATGGCGGCCTGGCTGAACGTGTTTCTGCTGGTCGGATATTTGCGAACCGTGCAGATCGCGCTGGCGGTGCTGGCCTTGGGGATCGGGACGATTCATATCAAGGATTTTTTTGCCTTCAAACAAGGCGTATCACTTTCGATCCCGGAATCGGCCAAGCCGGGGATTTACGCGCGGGTGCGGCGGATCGTGACAGCGGAAAATCTGACGGCGGCCATTTGTGGCGCGGCGGTGCTGGCGGTGCTGGTGAATCTAGTGGAACTGCTCTGCACGGCGGGTTTGCCCGCGTTGTATTCACAAATTCTGACACAACAGGGTTTTCCCGCCTGGAAGAATTACACCTTTCTCCTGCTGTACATTCTGGCCTACATGCTGGACGATGCCCTGATGGTGGGGATCGTGGTGGTCACGCTCGATCGCCGTAAAATGCAGGAGCAACACGGTCGCTGGTTGAAACTGTTGAGTGGTTCCGCCATCGCATTGCTGGGGCTGGTCATGTTGTTCAGGCCCGATTGGCTGTCTTGAGAAAGTCACGGAAACAGGGCGTTCTCAGCCGAAACAATCGGATTTTGCGCGATGCGCCTGTGCGAAGGGCAATTTCCCGCAAATGAGGGGAAATTCCATTCTCGCCTTGTATCCACGGGAGTCGATGTCTAACATCATATCAGGAGATATCTGTCCTGCCTCCCGAGGTCCCGCCCGATGAGAATACCCTGCCTGATTCTGTTCTGCTGTTGCATTTTCGGTGTCCCTGTTTTGCTGTCGGCCGGGGAAGTCCGATATGAAACGGATGTGCGCCCCTTGTTGAAAGCTCACTGTTTTCATTGCCACGGTGAAGACAAGGAATTGGCGGGCGGGCTGGATTTGCGGTTACGGCGCTTGATGTTGGCAGGCGGAGAGTCCGGGCCGGCCATTGTCCCCGGACAGGGGAAGGAGAGCCTGCTGATCGAATATGTCCGTAGCGGACAAATGCCCCCCAAAAAAGAGGAACAACTTTCGGCAGGCCAGGTGGCGCTGCTCGAGGCCTGGGTGGCACAGGGGGCCCCCCTGGCCGAAGCGGAACCGGAACAGAATCCCGTCCCCGGAGAATTGTTTATCAGCAGCGCGGAACGGGGGCATTGGGCGTATCGTCCGATCAAAAAGCCCCCTGTGCCGACGGGAAATGTCAGCCAGATCGGCGACAATCCCATTGATGCCTTCATTGCCCGGAAACTCACCGAGCACGGGTTGCCGTTTTCACCGGAAGCTGATCGCGTCCGCCTGATTCGCCGGGCGACATTCGATCTCACGGGTTTGCCGCCGACGCCCGAGGAAACACACGACTTCGTAAACGATGACTCCCCCGATGCCTACGAGAAACTGATCGACCGGCTACTGGCATCTCCCCACTATGGAGAACGCTGGGGCCGCCATTGGCTGGATGCGGCCGGATACGCCGATTCCGAAGGGTACGACGACAAGGACCCCATTCGGGAAGACGCCTGGCATTATCGAGATTATGTCATTCGCTCGTTTAACGCGGACAAGCCCTGGAATCGATTTGTGCTGGAGCAGTTGGCGGGGGATGAACTGGTGGGAGCGACGTCGGCAAATGCCGAGTCTCTGGCCAACGAGAATCCGGACGTTCTGGAAGCTCTGACCGCCACGGGCTTCTTGCGGATGGGGCCGGATGGAACGGGATCCAGCCCGATGGACCCGGTCGCCGCGCGCAATCAGGTGATTACCGAGACGATAAAAATCATCAGTTCGTCGCTGCTGGCCACCACGGTGGCGTGCGCGGAATGCCATCATCACCGATTTGATCCGGTTGCCCAGGAAGATTTCTATCGTCTGCGAGCCCTGCTGGCCCCGGTTTACAACGTGGAGAACTGGCGTTTGCCCGCGGCCCGGCGCGTGGGCATCCTCTCGGCCGAGGAAAAAGGAAAAGTGGCCGAGATCGAGGAGCAGGCGCGGCTGCTGGATCAGTCCCGCAACGAGCAGCGACAGATGGTGGTGGATACCATTCTGGAACGTGTGTTGGAGACCGTTCCGGAGGATCAACGCGAATTTGCCCGTACAGCTTATCTGACGGCTGCGAAGGATCGTAGCGAGGAACAGCGGCAATTTGTGCTGGAACAATTTCCCATGCTGGGCCTGTTGAGTCCGGGGACATTACATTTGTTTCTGGAGCGATTCAAGGACGGCAAGGATCTGAAAAAATCCTACGAGGAACTGGAGACCCGGGCGGCGGAATTGCGGCAGCAGAAGCCCGCCCCACGACTGATTCGCGTGGTTCACGAGGTTCCCGGGCAAGTGCCGGATACCTTTGTGTTTCATCGAGGCGACCATACCTCGCCCGTGGGGGAGCCGATCGCACCGGGAGGACTGGCGTTGTTCGCCGATTTGCGCCAGGAGGTAGCCCCGGTTTCTGAATCACCCCTGGCGAGCACGGGGCGGCGGCTGGAATACGCACGGTTTTTGGTGAGCGGAAACCATCCTCTGGTAGCACGCGTGCTGGTGAATCGTTTCTGGCAGCATCATTTCGGGCGGGGACTGGTCGATACCCCCGGAGATTTCGGAACCCAGGGGAGTCGGCCAACGCATCCGGAACTCCTCGACTGGCTGGCAGCCGATTTCATGGAGCAGGGCTGGACATTAAAACGGCTGCATCGCCTGATCATGACGTCCCGCGTCTACCGCCAATCCTCGCGCCGCACGCCCGAGGGGGACGCCGTCGATATCGAGAATCAACTCCTCTGGAGAATGCCCGTGCAGCGTCGCGAGGCCGAAGCGATTCGGGATGCGATTTTGTATGTCAGCGGGCGATTGAATCCAACCATGCATGGTCCCCCGGTTCCCGTATCCGCCAATCCGGGAGGCATCATCGAGGTGGGGGGCGGGAAACTTTCTGAGGATCAACGGGAACTGAAACGCACCGTCTACATCCAGATCCGCCGGACCACTCCGGTTGCCATGCTGCAGGTGTTCGATGCTCCACAAATGGAGCCAAATTGCGAACGGCGCGTGGTCTCGACCGTGGCAACCCAGTCGCTGGCCTTGTTGAACAGCGATTTTGTGCAAGAGCAGGCGCGCGCCTGTGCCCAGCGGGTGAAGGAACTGACGGGGCCCGAGGGGACCGAAGGCGCACGGGTGGAGCGACTCTGGCAACTGGTGTATTCCCGCGCGCCGCGGGAAGCGGAAGTGTCGGCCGCCCTGGATTATCTTCAGGCACAAACCGCGGAATTCACGGCACAGCAGTCCAAAACTCCCGCGGAACTCGCGTTGGCCTCGTTGTGTCAGATTTTGTTTAGTTCCAACGAATTTCTTTATGTCGATTGAAGGTGCCTCCATGCGCGACGCCTATGAACGGTCTTCCCGCCGACACTTCCTGGCGCAAAACGCCCTGGGAATTTCCTCGCTGGGGTTGACCTCGTTGATGATGCGGAACACCGCGTCGGCGGCCCCGGCCAAACCCTCCCTGGAACCGGTGGAATACAATCTGCTTCCCAAGACGCCGCATCACGAACCGCGTGCCAAGGCGATGATATCCGTGTTTACGGGAGGGGGACCGAGCCACCTCGATCTGTTCGATTACAAACCCCTGCTGGAAAAATACGCGAATCAGAAATTTCCCGGCAAGGATATCAAATACGATAATGCCGGCCAGGCGACTTCCCTGGTGCTCCCCACCCCTTGGAAATTCTCTCGCCATGGGGAATCGGGTATGGAGATCAACGCGGAACTGCTGCCGCATTTTGCGGAGATCGTGGATGATGTCACGCTGATTCGCTCGATGCACCTTCCCGACATTCGCAATCATGTGGCGGGAATGCGAGCCCTGACTACCGGACGTGGCCGGGAGGGCTGGCCGGCACTCGGAAGTTGGCTGGTGTATGGTCTGGGGGCGGAAACCGACAATCTCCCGGCCTTTGTGGCCCTGATTTTGCGGAGCGACCCGCCCGGCTCCCCTTTCTGGGATAACCGCCATCTCCCCTCGATTTATCAGGGGACGATCGTCCGCGAACAACGCCCGCGGATTGCCAATCTGGATCCGCCACAGCACATGCTGGGGAACGCGCAGCAGCGGCAACTCGACTTACTACAGCAGTTGAACCAGGCCCATCTGCAGGAACATCCGGGGGAACAGGATCTGTCGGCCCGAATTGCCAGTTACGAACTGGCGGCGCGGATGCAAACGGCAGCGACCGAGGCTTTGGACCTGAAGCGGGAGTCTCAAGCAACGCATGAGTTGTACGGGACCGGTGACAAACTCTGCGCGAGCATGGCGGAGGCCTGCCTGCTGGCCCGCCGGTTTGTGGAACGGGGCGTCCGCTTTGTGCAAATCTGGAATTATGCCTGGGACATGCACGAAAATATCTTTGCCGCCCTGGAGGGGGCCTGCCCGCGGGTCGACAAGCCCTGTGCGGCCCTGGTGACCGATTTGAAGCAGCGGGGTCTGCTCGACTCCACCATCGTGCAGTGGGGGGGAGAAATGGGGCGTCTGCCGGTCGTGCAGGATCGCGGCGAAGGGCGCAAGCCGGGCCGCGATCACAACACCGAAGGTTTTTCCATCTGGATGGCCGGCGGGGGACTGAAATCAGGTCACGTGCATGGCGCGACCGATGAATTCGGGCATCGAGCGGTGAAAGATATCGTCACGCAACACGACTTCCACGCGACACTGCTGCACCAGATGGGGCTGGATCATACCACGTTTGCGCATGTGGCCAACGGTCAGCAAGTGGCGCTGGTGGAACCCGGCAAGGGGCAGGTGATCGACAAGATTCTCGCTTGATGCCTCCCCTGGCGAGTTGACGTTCGAGCGGTCTTTCCTCCCGGAACCCTGCTTCCAGACCACGCCGCAGCCATGAATTTTTTGATTGCGAAAGCAACTTGCCACTCTAGGATGTGGTTTGGTTGCCGAGTGGATGCCGCGGAAATGCTTCGCGTAGCGTACCCCACGAAAAAATCATGGGCTGGTAGCGTATCCTGCGAAAAGATTCAGTCCCGTGGCGCGTGGTCCGTGCCTGGGGGCCGTATTGGGCTTGTGGGAACCGAAAGCCGAATGCTATTGGTATTCGAGTTGCCTCGCGGATTCCCCAGAATGCTTCTCCGCGGTTGCTCTCGCGGGTAAGTCTGGAAAGATCATGGTGAGTTTGAGATTCAGTACTTCGGAAAGTGTCGCGGATATTCCCCGAGAGTATCGTCAGCGCGTACTGATGCTGCTGGGGTTTGGGATTCTTCCCTTTCTGGTTCCGTTCACGTTCATCAATCTGTTGCAGCAGCGTTACACGATGGCGGGTCTGACGGGGAGCGTTTGTCTCGTCTGTGCGGTGAATGCCCTGGCAATCTATCGGGGGAAGCAACCTCCCTTGCCGCTGGTGTTGCAGTTTGCCGCGATTCTCGCCACGTTGCTGTATGGAATTTCCATCCTGGGGATCCTGGCTACCTTCTGGGTTTATCCGGTGCCCTTAACCTACAATTTTGTTTGTCGTCGGCGGGATGCACGGATCATGGAAACCGTTTATCTGCTGACCGTCGCGCCAACGGCCTTCTATTTTCTGGGGCTGGAAATGGCCAGCCGGTTTGTCATCACCCTGGGGCTGGTCTGCATCTTCACGAATCTATTGGTGGGCGTAATCATCGATCTGCAGGCCCGTCTGATTGATCAGGCCAATCGCGATGTGCTCACGGGGGTGTTCAATCGCCGATTTCTGTCACGTGCCCTTCGGCTGGCTGCCCACCGGACGCGCCAACCCGGGGGAGGGACAAACTGTTTGATCCTGTTGGATATCGATCATTTCAAGCAGGTCAACGATGATTATGGTCACGATGCGGGGGATCGCACGCTAACGGAAGTGGCCCGGCTGCTGCGGGAAGAACTGCGCCCCCAGGACGAACTCTTTCGCAGTGGGGGTGAGGAATTCACCATCTTGTTGCCCGAGACTCCCCTGGCCGCTGCATGGGGACTGGCGGAACGGCTGCGTACCCGGGTGGCTCGGGCAGGGATTCTGGCGGATCACCCCGTGACCATCAGTCAGGGGATTGCCGAGTTACAGCCTAACGAAACCATTTCCACATGGTGTAAGCGTGCCGACGAACAGCTTTACGAGGCAAAGGCTGCAGGGCGGAATTGTGTGAGGCCTGTCGATCCGGCTGGGGTCATCTCGTCTCCCGCCTCCACTGCCGACTTGGCTCCACCCATCTGATGGCTGCTGCCATGCGACGGGATCCGTGCCACCTGGAAGCTCAGTCGCCAATGCCGGGACTCTTCCTTGAAACCTGCCACACCGAGCCGCCGGCGCGTTGATTTATGCATTGTTGTGTGCCACGGCTCTGCGAGCCGTACGAATTTCCAAACATTTTCCCAGAGTTGCACGGCTCATAGAGCCGTGGCACCCATTGAATCGACGGGGTGGGGGCCATGCTTGCAACGCATAACAGGCGGATCCGGTTGGTCGGTATAGGGCTGCCATAGTGGCAGGCGGCAGGAGTGGAATTGCAGGGGGGCCTGTTAAGTCGGCAGGCAGTGTGGGGTGTTAAGATTGTAAGGTGTTGATTTTTAAGGTGTTGTGTGTTTTTGTTTTCTCTGGCATGCCAATTGCATGGAAGGGGCGTGGAGAATTGTTCGCCCGCACTGGCGGTACGCCGTCAGGGTAGGTTGAAGGTGAATAGATCAGTATTAATTGATGGCATCAGGAGTATGTCCCCATGGCAGCAAGTACGTCGGTGAAGATTGTTCCTCTCGGTGACAAGGTGGTTGTCAAGCGTCAGGAAGCGGAAAGCAAGACGAGCGGTGGTATTGTGCTGCCGGATTCCGCCAAGAGTAAGCCCCAGCGTGGCGAAGTAATTGCGATTGGCGATGGCCACGTGAAAAGCGATGGGACCAAGTTGCCCCTGACGGTGAAGGAAGGGGATCGGGTGATCTTCAGTTCGTATGCGGGTGACGAGATCAAACTGGGAGACGAGGATTATCTCCTGCTGCGGGAGGGAGATATTCTGGCGACGTTCTAGGTGATCTTCCTGGCGTCGCAAGCACTCGAACACAGGGGTTCTGCCCGGGGGATTCCGCGGGTTGAAACAAGTTGAAAATAGCAAACTTTCAGGAGACAAACTCAGATGGCAAAAATCATTGCTTTCGATCAGGAAGCACAAGAAGCGATGCGTCGTGGCGTGAGCAAGCTGGCTCGAGCCGTGAAGGTGACTCTCGGGCCTCGCGGTCGCAATGTGATTATCGAGAAGAGCTTCGGTTCTCCCACGGTGACCAAGGACGGCGTGACAGTTGCCAAGGAAGTGGAACTGAGCGACAAATTTGAAGACATGGGAGCCCGCATGGTGCGCGAGGTTGCCAGCAAGACTTCGGATGTTGCCGGCGACGGCACCACCACCGCAACCATCATGGCAGAGGCGATTTTCAACGAGGGATTGAAGTCGGTCGTGGCAGGGGTCAGCCCACTGGACATGAAGCGGGGGATGGAACAGGCGGTTGCCGATATCACCCAGGAATTGCGTGGCATGGCGATCGAATGCAAGAACAAGAAGGCGATTGCCCAGGTGGGGACCGTGGCCGCCAACGGCGATGCCGAAATCGGCCGCATTCTTTCCGAAGCGATGGAGCAGGTCGGCAAGGACGGGGTGATCACCGTCGAGGAAGGCAAGAGCCTGGAAACCAGTTTCGAAGTGGTGGAAGGGATGCAGTTCGATCGCGGTTATCTGTCGCCTTACTTCGTGACCGATCCGACCAGCATGGAATGTGTGTTTGAAGACGCCTACGTGCTGATTCACGAGAAGAAGATTTCCAGTATCAAGGACCTTGTGCCCGTGCTGGAAAAGGTGGTGAACTCGGGCAAGCCACTGCTGATCGTGGCCGAAGAGGTGGAAGGCGAAGCCTTGGCGACGCTGGTGATTAACAAGCTGCGTGGCACGTTCAACGTGGCCGCCGTGAAGGCTCCCGGTTATGGCGATCGCCGTAAGGCGATGCTGCAGGATCTTGCCATTATGGTGGGTGGCCAGGCGATTTTCGAAGACCTGGGAATCAAACTGGAAAACATTCAGCTATCCGACCTGGGGCGTGCCAAGAAGGTGGTTGTCGACAAGGACAACACCACAATCATCGAAGGGGCAGGCAAGACCGCGGACATTAAGGCCCGCATCGATCAAATTCGTCGCGAACTGGAAAATTCGACCAGCGATTACGATCGGGAAAAGCTCGAAGAGCGGATTGCCAAGCTTTCGGGCGGCGTTGCCGAAGTGAACGTGGGAGCGGCCACCGAAAGCGAAATGAAGGAGAAAAAGGCCCGCGTCGAAGACGCCTTGCATGCGACACGTGCAGCCGTCGAAGAAGGCATTCTGCCGGGTGGGGGCGTGGCGTTGCTGCGAGCCTCCGCAAAGTTGAGCGGCAAGAAGCTGAACCACGACGAAAAAGTGGGTTATGAGATCATTCTGCGGGCCTGCCGGGCTCCGCTGACTCAAATCGCCAACAATGCGGGGCTGGATGGCAGCGTGATCTGCGAAAAGGTGCTGGATAAGGAAGGGAACGTGGGCTACAACGCCGCCACGGAAAAATACGAAGACATGGTGAAGGCCGGTGTCATCGATCCCGTGAAGGTGACTCGCTCGGCGTTGCAGAACGCATCCAGCGTGGCCACCCTGCTGTTGACCAGCGATGCCCTGATCGCGGAAGCTCCCAAGGACGACCACAAGAAGTCTGGCGGAGACGAAGATCTGTACTAAACCAGACCGTGGCATGCCGCGGTAACAAGCAAGAAAAGACGCGTCCTCGGGCGCGTCTTTTTTTATGGGTTCCGGTTGTGGTACAGCTTGCCAGCCTGTTGATGCATCTGCAAGAATAAGCGCCGTTGCTTCCGTTTCCCGTTTTACAGCGAGTTGAAGCCATGAAATCCCTGAGTGCGGGTATTGCGGGTATCCTATGGGTGGGAGGCCTGGTGTTCACGATGCTTGCGGGCGCGTTGGCGGCAGGCGAATCCGGCGCGTCGCGGGCCAGGCCAAATGTTTTGTTCATCGCGGTGGATGATTTGAACGACTGGGTTGGTGCATTGAGGGGGCACCCGCAATCGCGGACGCCGAACATGGACCGCCTGTTTGCCAAGGGTGTGCTGTTCAGCAAATGTTATTGTGCTGCCCCTGCGTGCAATCCCTCGCGGGTGGCATTGATGACCGGGCTGCGACCTTCCTCGACCGGAATCTATCACAATCCCGATGAATGGCGGCCTGTATTGCCGGACGCGGTGACAATTCCCCAGCATTTCCAGCAGCATGGGTATCGGGCCCTGGGATCGGGAAAAATCTATCACGATGCGTTTCCCGATCCTGCTTCCTGGCACGAGTATGCCCCCTCGCTGGAAAAGCAGAAATTCGTGGATCTGTACCCCGTGCCCAGTAATGTCAATGGATTGAACAAGGCGCACTTCGACTGGTCCGCGGTGGATGCGCCCCTGGAACAGACGGGCGACTTTCAAACCGTCGCGTATGTCGTCAAGCAATTGGAGCGGGACTGGTCCGATCAGCCCTTCTTTCTGGCCTGTGGAATTTATCGCCCCCATTTGCCCTGGTATGTTCCTCGAGAATTTTTTGAGCAGTACCCCCTGGAGGGAGTCGTGCTGCCTGAAGTCCCGGCGGATGATCTGGAGGATATTCCCGAGGCGGGAATCAAAATGGCCAAGCCGGGGGGAGATCATGCGGCTGTCGTGAAGAGCGGGGAGTGGTCCAAGGCGGTGCAGGGATACCTGGCTTCGATCGCCTATGCCGACCGTTTGATCGGCCTGTTGCTGGATGCATACGAGCGAAGTCCCCAGCGGGACAATACCGTGATCGTGTTCTGGAGTGATCACGGCTGGCATCTGGGAGAAAAACAACACTGGCGGAAATTTGCGTTGTGGGAGGAAGCGACGCGCGTGCCGCTCGCAATCGTACTACCGCAAGGGAAGCAAGCCGGTGCCGTCTGCGAAGCCCCCGTGAATCTGTTGGACATTTATCCCACGCTGATCGAGTTGTGTGATCTGGACCAGCGTCCTGAACTGGAGGGGAAATCGTTGTTGCCCCTGTTGGAAAACCCTCGGGCAGAGTGGAATTCGGCCAGCGTTACGACGCATGGACGCAATCACCACGCGGTCCGTTCCGGGGACTGGCGCTATATCCGGTATGCGGACGGGAGCGAGGAGTTGTACGATCACCGGGTGGATCCCCGGGAATATCGTAATCTGGCGGCGCGAGAAGAATATCGGGGAGTCATCGAGCAGCATCGCCGCTGGCTGCCGGAAAGGAATGTCCCCGAACGAAAGCCCGACCAGGCGGTGCGACGGCAAGATCGAGCGAAGAAGGCGACCGACTGAGCATGACGAATTCCCCCGTGGCGCACGAGCGGAAGCCTTACCACTGGCAGTTGGTGATCGTGCTTTTTCTGTTGGCGGTTGGAGCCCGAGTGATCGCGGCCGGACTGTTGAACGATTACCTGGCGCGGGTTGCGGGGCGTGTGTATCTGATCGAAGGGGATGCGGATGGCTACTGGCGCTTGGCTCGGGGGCTTTTAAGCGGAGCGGATTTCTCGCTCTACGAGCCCCCGCGTTACGTGCTGCGGATGCCAGGGTTTCCGGTTGTGTTGGCGTCCTCGATCTGGTTATTTGGCGATTCCCAGGAAGCGGCCCGTTACTTTCTGGCCGTGCTGACGAGTCTGGTGGTTTTTCCCGTGGTGTGGCTGGCCACGGAATTTCATTCGAGCCGGGCGGGCCTCTGGGCGGGGTTGCTGGTCGCCCTGATGCCGGTTTATGTCGGTTTTTCGGTGATGATCCTGACGGAATGCCTGTTTGCGGTCGCGATCATGTGGAATCTCTGGGCCTGTTGCCGCTGGCTGCAGGCGATTGAGCGAAACGCCCGGGGCCCGATATTTTGCTGGGCCGCCGTGGCTGGATTGCTGGCGGGGCTGGCGGTTTATTTTCGACCGAGTTGGCTGTTGTTTCCGGTCTGCCTGCTTCTGGTGCTCTGGTTGTTGCCCCGCAAGAACTGGCCGGTGGCTTTGGGAAGCTGGGTGGTGCTCGCGGGTTGTCTGGGGCTTTCGTTGAGTCCCTGGGGGATGCGAAATCAGCAGGTCACGGGGCATTTTGTGCTGACGACCCTGTGGATGGGCCCGAGTTTATACGACGGCTTGCGTCCCGGCGCGAATGGGGATAGCGACATGACGTTCTTCGAGGAAGATCGTGTGCTGGACCGCATGAGCGAATACGAGATGAACCGCTACTACAAGGATAAAGCCCTGCAATTTGTCCGTGAATACCCTGGGGAATCGTTGCGACTGGCGGCGGTGAAATTCTGGCGATTCTGGAAACCCTGGCCCAACGCGGACCAGTTTCAACATCCGTTGTTGGGGGCCACCGTGGGACTCGGGTTTCTGGGGCTACTGACTCTGTCTATCTGGGGGGGCTGGGGGCTTCGTGATAAATGCTGGTTCCTCTTTCTTTGTATCGTCCCGATCGTGTATTTTACCGCCCTGCACATGTTGTTCGTCAGTTCCCTGCGTTATCGCCTGCCTGCGGAGTTTCCCCTGGCGATACTGGCGGGAATCGGCATGGAGTTGATGTGGAATCAACTCCTGCCTCGTCGACCGATCCAGGTATGAATGTTGTCCCGCTGTAGTGGTTTTTGATCCTGGCCGAGGTAAACGAGAGACGTTTTCACGGGTCGTCTGGTAACGGACACACAAAGCATGCGGACAAGGAGGTTCGCGAAAGATGGATAATACGTGGCATTTCCAGGTTGGATATCTGGCGGAATCCATCGTGGCCTGCGGCAAATTCCGGCAACTGACAAGCGTTGGGGACTATCCTTCTCTTAAGGCTTTCGCGTGGGCGCGGGTTCCGTATTGTTACTCCCCCCGCGTTTTGCCCGCCTGCGGAAGATGACAGACATGTGGTTTCGACGTCGCAAAATGAACGTGAAGGAAACGTCGGGGATAGTGCGTCCTCGTCCCTTGCGTTCGTGGTTTGCCTTTGGGGCGGAATCGTTTTGGGCGCTGCTGGTGTTGAGCCTGACGGTCTGTTGCGTGGTGACAATTGCAATTTTGTGGGCCTGGTCCCAACGGGACCACTACATCGAACGGATGATCCGTCAAACGCTGCGGGAAGAGTACCCGGAGTGGAATATCAGTTTTTCCAAGGCGGAGCTGGATCAGCGGGGCCGTCTAGTGCTGGCGGACGTGGTCGTCAATCCGAACTCTGCAACCCCTCCGCTCTGTACGATTCAAGGGGTGCGCGTGACCGTGGATCGCGACCTGCTGCTGCAGCAGCACCGCATAGACGTGCAGTCTGTCGAGGTAAATCGCCCGCAAGTGACCGTGATTCGGGAGAAGTCGGGCCAGTGGAACTGGGAAAACCTGCCGAAACTGAAATCGACGGCTGAAACGGGGGCGGTCCCCTTGGTGAAGATCCGGGATGCGGGCATCGCCGTTCAATGGGAGCACGAGGAATTCGAACGTGCCCTGCGTGCTCGGATCGATGCCGTGGATATCGACCTGACGCCAGTGACCCGACACAGTTACCGATTCGAAGGGGTCGGGCGCGAGGAGACCTTGGGGAGTTCCCGGTTTTCCGGCATGGTGGATGTACTGCATCGAACATGGGAACTGTCGGGCGATCTGAAGGGGCTGACGATCGATCAGCCCCTGCTGCAGGCCGCGGCGATGATCTCTCCCGATGCCGATCGCGTGGTGTCGCAACTGCAGCAGCCGGGTTGGGGGCTTCTGGCGAAAGGCACCTCGGAGGAGCGCCATGCGGACTTGACTGACGGGGAGGGGGTGTCTGCCACGGAAATTCCCGCGACGGACCAGGTGGCCGTCCAAAGGGCCAGTCACGGCAGGGAGCAGCCTGTCGAGCAGGCATTTTCACTGAAACTTGCGGCGGATTTGAACTTTCACTGTTCGCAACAGGAACAGGGCGAACCCGACTTTGCCGTGTTTATCGAACTCGTTCGCGGGGAACTGCAACACCCGGGGATTCCCTTGCCTTTGGACAGGATCGAGGGGCAGATTGCCATTGATCGCCTGGGGATGCGAATCGATCGGATGCAGCTTGCTTCGGGGCGAACCTTGGCACGGATCACCGGAGCCTGGGGTTGGGGAGAACAGACCCTCCCCGCAAACGTGCCTGAGGAATTGCTGGTCACGCTGAATAATTATCAGGTCACCCCCGCCACGCGAGGATTTCTGCCGAATGGGATGAAAACGTTGTACGACGAATTAAGCCCGGCAGGAACACTGAGCATAGCCTTTGGCTTGCGGCGCGGAGAGACGCGGGAAATCGACTTTGATCTGCACAGCGCGGAGATCCACGAAGGTGCGATTCGTCATCAGATGTTTTCCTACCCGGTGACCAACTTGCAGGGGACGATCATCCGGACGGATCATGGAGTAGGCCCGGAAGCGTGGGCGTTGCAGGGAACCGGAATGGCCTCGGGGAGAACCGTGACCTTGACGGGTACGGTACTCGACCCGGGGCCCCGCGCGGAGACCGTGTTTGATATCAGCGTGGATCGCATTGCGATCGATGATCAGTTTTATCGCGCCCTGCGCCCCCGGGAACGCGAAATTCTGACGTACCTTGGTTTGCAGGGGATGGCCGATGTGCATTGCGTCATCGTGCGCAAGCTGGCGTTGGGGAATAAGCCGATCATTCGTCTGGATGCGGACATTTACGAGGCCTCGCTGCATGTCGATTCGTTCCCGTTGGGGATTCGCCAATTGTCTGGACATGTCAATTCCGATGAAACCGGCTGGCAATTCACGCGTCTGGCGGGCGTTCACGGAGATACTCGGATCAACGGCTTTGGGACGGTTGTTCCCGTGTCCGGCGAGTGGAAACTGGACATGACAATGGCGGCCCAGCAGGCGTATTTCGATAACGATCTGTATCTGGCGATTCGCAGGGCCAGCCCCGAAGTGGCGCGTGTGTGGGAAATGTTGCGTCCCCGAGGCGGTTTCGGATTGACCGTGAATGTTGGCTGGATGAGCGGTACCGACAAGGCCCAAGTAGAAATTCCGCTGATGAAACTGCAAAACTGCGAAATTATGCCGACGGTGTTTCCGTGGCGTATCTCGGAAATTGACGCGACGCTGGCGATCGGACGGGATGGCGTGGTGGCATTCGAAAATCTGAAAGCCTCGCACGACCAGTGTAGCCTGTCGACAACGGGTACGTTTTCGCCTCACGAAAAATATTGGCAACTCCGCTTCGAGAACCTGGTACTCGACGACCTGTTCCCGAATCATGAACTGCTGGCAGCCCTGCCCGTGTCGTTCCGCAGGCTGCTGGAATCGTTGAAACTGCAGCGGCCGGTTTCGCTGGCAGGCAAGCTGGAGTTCAAGGGGGATTATCGGGGAGAGGTGGTCACCGCCGCCTGGGATGCGGAGGCGGAATTCAATCAACTGGACGTCTATGTGGGGATCGATCTGCAGCGGGCCAGTGGCAAGCTGCAGTTTCAGGGAATGTTGGATCGCGAAGGGGTGGTGCTGATTCCCAAGGGGCATGTGCAACTCGATTCCTGCTGGGTCATGGGATACCAGGTCACGGATGTGAAGGGGCCCTTCCGCGTCGATCGGGAGCAGATCCTGCTCGGTTCCGCGCGGATGTTCGAGCCCGAATCGCCCGAGGATGAATGGGCAACGGTTTCCCGGCACGAACGAATTACGGGGCGAGTTTTTGGTGGGGAATTGTTTCTGGATTTGCTGGCGAAACGGACGACGGCCATGCCTTACTGGCTGCGTTGCACGTTGAGTCGAGCGGATCTCGAACAATGGGCCATCCAGAGCAACTACGGTCAGGCAAATATCAAAGGCGAAGTCAATGGATATATCGACCTGGCGGGGGATGCGGTATCCACGCGGAACATGGTCGGCAACGGCCGGGTGTTAATCAGTCCGGCGGCCCTGTACGAATTGCCGATTATTTTTCAGATGTTTCAGAGCCTGCGTTTTGCCCCAGTGGACGATGCGGCGTTTCGCGATGCCTATGCCCAGTTTCGCATCCTCGACGAGAAGTTCGTGTTCGATGAAATTGGCCTGCTGGGGGACAGCATGAGTCTGTTCGGTCAGGGGACGATTCGGTTTGATCGCACGATCGACATGGATTTCGTCTATCGTCCGCCGCGCCGGGGGAGCCGGATTAACCTGGCCAGTCAGGTCTTGAATCGACTGGAAAACGTGCTGCCTGTGCTGTTTACGGTGGAAGTTCAAGGGACCGTCGATCTCCCGCGAATCAAGGTGCAAGATGGGGTGCGTGAAACCTTGCGCGGTTTCGCGAAAATGCTGGAAATGGGGCCGGGAGCCTTGCGCCCACCCAAAGTGCTGCCGCCACCCCGCATGGAAATCCAACCCCTGCCGCAAGCCGCTCAGGTTCCGGTGATGGCGTTCTGAATCGCTGCCGTGGGTTCTCTCGGCGTTGTGTGCGTGGCAAGACCGCAAGTGTGCTTTTCAGCCGTGCTGCTCCATGGCGGCAGTGGCAGTCCGTATTGCTTAACCCGGATTTCTCACCCGGGTCAATCAATCAGGCCTGTTAACTTCGACGAACTAGCCGCGCCCGTCAGGAAGCGGGCCAGACTGGGGCCTGGCTTATCGCAATGCATTTCCAGGATTGATGTTGTGGCAAAGTGGTGCTCGTTGAGGAACTACCCGTCTGGCCCGCTTCCTGACGGGCGCGGCTAGTTTTCTGGGCATTTTCGAGGCAAATTTACCGCATTGGTAAGTGTGTGAGAAATGTGGGTTAACCCGGGGATGTTCTCTCGAATAATTCCCCTCGGTCGGCGTGTATGCCCTGCAGAGGTAATAGGGAGATTCCGCGCCGAGAACTGGGGAATATTCCTGCCAAGATGGCAGGGGGGCAGCGGTTCCGTGTGCCGGGGATAGCGATTGTTGTCTTAACTGATTGAAGTTTAATGGGATAGGTGTGTTTTGTTTTGTTGGCATGTGAGTTGCTATGTTGGGAGATGGAACGGCTCGATATGTCATTTCTGCATGCTGAAGGTATGTGGAGGGGGCAGACTGGCGTTGGATGAACCGTGTCGCGAGTGATTGCAGCGTGGGTTCGAGTCGTTTTCCAGCTTGGGGAGTTGTTTCCGCTTTGTCGTTTACCGTCCCGTCAGGGATAGAGGGTTGAAGCCCCGCGGCAGGGTGATGTTGGATATGTCTGAATGTTGGATCTCTGATAGTGAGGAGAAGCCGTGGCCAAGTTGTTAAGTTTTGATGAGGATGCGCGCAAGCAACTTCTCGTGGGAGTGACTAAGCTCGCGAACGCCGTGAGCAGCACCCTGGGGCCGCGTGGCCGCAATGCAGTCCTCGACAAGGGTTGGGGGACTCCGAAGGTCACCAAGGACGGCGTGACCGTTGCCGAGGATATCGAGCTGGAAGATCCGTTTGAAAACTGTGGCGTGCAGTTGGTCAAGGAGGTGGCCTCCAAGACGGGTGATCTGGCGGGTGATGGGACCACCACCGCCACCGTGCTGGCGGAAGCCCTGTTTCGTGCCGGTTTGAAATACATCGCTGCAGGCGCGGATGCGATGTCTCTGAGCCGAGGGATGCAAAAGGCCGTGACCGCCGTGGTGGAACATCTGAAAACGATGTCCAAAAACGTCAAGGCGAATGACCGGGAAGCAATCCGGATGGTGGCGACCATTGCGGGGAACAACGATCCTGAGATCGGCGAAATTTTGGCCGACGCTTTGATGAAGGTGGGCAAGGATGGAGTGATCACGATCGAAGAAGGGCGTCAGATTACCACCGAAGTGAACTTGGTGGAGGGGATGCAGTTCGAGCGAGGCTTCTTGTCTCCGCACTTCGTGACCAATCAGGACAAGCAGACCGTCGAAATCGAAAACTGCCGCATTCTGATCCACGAAGAGAAGATCAGTAGCGCGAAAACCCTGGTGCCCTTGTTGGAGAAGATATCAAAGGCGAACGTGCCTTTGTTGATTATTGCGGAAGACGTCGACGGGGAAGCTCTGGCGACTCTGGTGGTGAACAAACTGCGAGGCATTCTGCGCGTGGTAGCCGTGAAGGCCCCGGGGTATGGGGATCGTCGCAAGGCCATGCTGGAAGACATCGGTGTGTTGACCAAGGGGAAGCCGCTGTTCAAGGATCTGGGCATCAAGCTGGAATCGGTGGAACTGAGCGATCTGGGCGTGGCGAAGAAGGTGTATATTTCTTCGGACAACACGACGATTATCGAGGGGGCCGGTTCCAAGGCGGCCATCGAAGGGCGCGCGGAACTGATTCGACGGGAAATCGAGCAGACCGACAGCGATTACGATCGCGAAAAACTGCAGGAGCGTCTGGCCAAGTTGGCTGGCGGTGTCGCCCAGATTCGGGTGGGAGCCGTCACCGAGACGGAAATGAAGGAAAAGAAGGACCTGGTAGACGATGCGTTGGCAGCCACGCGGGCAGCCATTGAAGAAGGAATCGTCCCCGGGGGTGGTACAGCCCTGATGCGTTGCCGTGGCGCGATTGAATCGCTGTCCCTGAAGGGGGACGAGGCTCTCGGGGCCAAGCTGGTGGAAGACATTCTCGATATGCCCTTGCGGAAAATCGCGGAAAACGCGGGGCTGGATGGTTCCGTGGTCGCGAACCGGATCCTCAAGGGGAAAGGCAAGGCCTACGGGTACGACGCCATGCACGACAAGTACGGAGATCTGTACGAATTCGGCGTGGTGGACCCAGCCAAAGTGGTTCGCACGGCCCTGCAAAACGCCGCCAGTGTTGCCAGTCTGTTGATGACGACGGATTCGATCATCGTGCAGGAACCGGCCAAGGAAGAAGATCATCATGACGACCATCACCACGACATGGGCGACATGGGAGGAATGGGTGGCATGGGCGGAATGGGTGGCATGCCTGGCATGGGCGGCATGGGATTCTAGTCCTGTCGGCACCCCGTTTGATGAAATACAGTTACAACCCAATCGAAAACAGATTTGTTCAATTCAGGAGTAATGTTCAATGCAGTTGAATCCGCTTGATGATCGCGTTGTGGTCACCCCAATGGAAGCCGAAGAAATGACCGCGGGTGGGATCGTGCTGCCCGATTCCGCCAAGGAGAAGCCACAGCGTGGCAGAGTGGTGGCGGTTGGCCCAGGCCGCCTGTTGGAGAGTGGCGAGCGTTGTGCGGTGGCGGTCGTCGTTGGGGACGAAGTTCTGTACGGTAAATACGGCGGAACGGATATTGAAGTGGACGGCGACGAATACAAGATTTTGCGGGAGAGTGATATTCTCGCCAAGGTGGTTTGAGGTGAAAGGGGGGCCCGCCGGCAGTGGTCTGGCGGGCTGGTTTTTCCGCATCGGTGCGAACCCTGTAGACGACAGATCGAACATCCGCTGAACCCATCGATTGAAGGGTCGGCGTCACTTAATACATTGAGGAGTATCGAAACGTGGCCAAGCAAATGCTCTTTTCGGATCAGGCCCGCATCAAGCTGCAAAAGGGTGTGCGGACGTTATCCGATGCCGTTGCCGTCACGATGGGGCCGACCGGCCGCAACGTGATCATTGACAAAAGTTTTGGAAATCCCGTCGTCACGAAGGATGGCGTGACCGTCAGCAAGGAAGTGGACCTGTCGGACCCGTTCGAAAACATGGGAGCGAAACTGGTCAACGAAGTGGCCTCGAAGACCAGCGATATTGCGGGTGATGGAACGACCACGGCGACGGTACTGGCCCGTGCGATCTACGAAGAAGGCCTGCGCAGTATTTCGATGGGGGCCAATCCGACGGTTGTGCGTCGTGGCATCGAGAAGGCTGTGGCGGCTGCAATCGGCAAGCTGGAAAGCCTGGCAAAGCCGGTCTCCGAGAAATCGGAAATTGCGAGCGTAGGTGCGATTTCCGCCAACAACGATGATACCATCGGGAATCTGATTGCCGACGCGATGGAAAAAGTGGGGCGTGATGGCGTGATTACGGTCGAGGAAGGCAAGGGAAACACGACCACGCTGGAATTGGCGGAAGGGATGCAGTTCGACAAGGGGTACATTTCGCCGTACTTCGTGAACCAGCCCGAAACGATGTCCTGCGTGCTGGAAGATGCCTTAATTCTGCTGTACGAGAAGAAGGTTTCCTCGTTGCGGGACATTATTCCGATTCTGGAGAAGGTCTCCCAGACGGGGCGTCCGTTGCTGTTGATCTGCGAGGACGTGGAAGGGGAACCTCTCACGGCCCTGGTGGTCAACAAATTGCGAGGTATTTTGAATGTATCCGCCGTCAAGGCCCCCGGCTTTGGCGATCGCCGCAAGGCGATGCTGGGCGACATTGCGGTGTTGACGGGGGGTACGCTGATTTCCGAGGACTTGGGAATCAAGCTGGAAAACGTCGAGGTTGGCCATCTGGGCCAGGCCCGCCGGATCGAGATCACCAAGGATAGCTGCACGATTATCGAAGGGGCGGGCGATCCGAAGGCGATTCAGGCGCGCGTGGATCAGATTCGCAATCATATCGAGGAAACCGATAGCGATTACGACCGCGAAAAATTCCAGGAGCGACTTGCGAAAATCACGGGTGGCGTGGCGATTATTTCCGTGGGGGCATCGACCGAGGCGGAGATGAAGCAAACCAAGGCCCGCATGGAAGACGCCTTGCATGCCACGCGTGCTGCCGTGGAAGAAGGCATTCTGCCCGGTGGTGGCGTGGCGTTGCTGCGTTGCGTGGATACTGTAAGCAAGGTCGAGGCCACGGGGGACGAGCGAATTGGAGTGGAAATCGTGGTTCGCGCGCTGCAGGCCCCGATCCGCCAGATCGCTTCCAACTGTGGCGAAGATGGGGCCGTGATTGCCGACGAAGTGAAGGATATGAAGACCAACGAAGGCTATGACGCCAAAAAGGGTGAGTATGGCGACATGGTGCAACGGGGGATCATCGATCCGGCGAAGGTGGTGAAAACCGCCTTGAAGAACGCGGCATCCATTTCCGGCCTGATGCTGACGACGCAAGTCCTGGTGACCAAGACCGACGAAGAAGGCAAGAGCAAGAAGCAGGCGGAAGGAAGCGTCCGGTAAAGGCGTTTTCGACGTTGGCTTCCCGCAAGTCACCAATACTCTGAGGGCTGCACGAAAGGGTCATCGGGTGACGATGACCCTTTCTCGTGTTTACCCGCGAACAAGCAGGGGGTGGCGCGCTGTTTGCCGAAATGAGGGCATCATGCATACATGGGTAAGAATCAGTGGTGATGACTGACAAACGGGACTACTACGAAATCCTTGGGATCACTCGCGAGGCGAGCGTCACCGAGATCAAGAAGGCCTATCGCAAGATTGCGGTGGAGAATCACCCGGATCGCAATCCGGGAGACGAGGAGGCCGTTTCGCGTTTCAAGGAAGCCTCCGAGGCCTACGAGGTGCTGAGCAACCCCGACAAGAAAAACCGGTATGACCGCCATGGCCATGCCGGGTTGGGCGGGAATGGTGGTGCCAGTCCGTTCCATGATGTGCAGGATATTTTCGATGCCTTTGGCGATCTGTTTGGTGGGTTTGGTTCGCGGCGTTCGCGACCCAATGGCCCATCGCGGGGGGAGCATCTGCAGACGACCCTCAAGCTGGATCTGCTGGAAGCGGCCTTGGGTTGCAAGAAAACAGTCAAATTGAAGCGGAGCAAGCCTTGCGGCACCTGTCGGGGGAGCGGGGCTAAGCCGGGTTCGAGTCCGGAGACATGCGATTATTGCCAGGGGCGTGGCCAGGTTGTGCAGAGCCAGGGTTTCTTCCGGGTACAGACAACCTGTCCGAATTGTGGCGGACGGGGTACGGTGATCAAGGACAAATGCCAGAGTTGTTGGGGGAGTGGTTTCGAGGAAGAAGTTGTCGAACTGGAAGTGAGCGTTCCCGCCGGTGTGGATAACGGGATGCAGTTGTGCTTGCGGGGCGAGGGGAGTCCTGGCCGTGGGGGTGGTCCGCGTGGGGATTTGTATGTGCAAATCGTAGTAAGGGATCATCCGTTGTTTCAGCGGGAGGGGATTCACCTGATATGCAAGATTCCGATTACCTTTTCCCAGGCCGCGCTCGGCGCAGAAATCGAGATTCCGACGTTGGTAGGGCGGGAGAAGCTGACGATACCGGCAGGGACGCAGCCCCTGGATGTGATTCGCCTTGCGGGGAAGGGGGTCCGCGATCCCCAGACGGGGCGGATTGGAGATTTGCACGCGGAGTTGCATATTGAGGTTCCCCGCAAGCTGGACGCGGAGCAGGAACGGTTGCTGAGGGAACTGGCCACGCACGATCATGTGCATGTGGGCCCGCATCGGAAGTCCTTCTGGGAACATGTCAAGGAATTTATTCACTGGGGCGGCGAAGGCGATGCCGGTGATGAAAAATAAATACGGGGAGCGCGAGACATTATGACCGAGGAAGAAAGAATCGAGGCTGCGGAAACCCCGGCGAGCGAAGCGGCAGGGAGTCTACCCGCGGAGGAGCGCGATAGCCAGGATGCGGAGCTGGAACAACTCAAAGCGGAGAAGGCAGACCTGGAGGATCGGCTGGCGCGCGCTCAGGCAGAGTTGGTGAACTATCGTCGCCGTGCCCAGAATGAAATCGAACAGTTTCGCCGCTACGAGGGGCTGAATCTGATTCGCGACGTGCTGCCGACCATCGATAACCTGCAGCGGGCGACCGCCGCGGCGGAACAGTCGCAGGATATCCAGAACCTGAAAATGGGTGTGGAAATGGTGTCGCGCCAGTTGGTGGAGGCGCTGCAGCGGAATAGAATAGAGGTCATACCGACCCAGGGAGAGGTATTCGATCCGAATATGCACGAGGCCCTCCAGCAAGCCCCTTCGGAGGAGGTTCCGCCGATGCATATCCTGGCGGAACTGGAGACGGGTTACAAGATGCTGGACCGGATAGTCAGGCCAGCCAAAGTGATCGTTTCCACGGGGCCGGCGGCTACTGCCGATGCGAGTGAGTCTCGGGACAATTAGCAATCGCGGTCCGAGGGGAGTTTAATTCGGCGTTGTTTTTTCTGGAAAGTCATGTCGATGCCAACGTACGATTATAAATGTGGCGCATGCAACGAGACGTGGGAAGTGTTTCAGTCGATCAAGGCAGCTCCGATCAAGAAATGTCCCGCCTGTGGCAAGCAAAAAGCGAAACGCCAGATAGGCCCGGGGGCGGGCGTGATCTTCAAGGGGAGCGGCTTTTACCAGACCGACTATCGCAGCGATTCCTATAAAAAAGGAGCCGATGCGGCAACCAAGACGGAATCCTCGGGATCGACCGGGGAGAGTGCAGGCACATCGAAGCCGGCAGCGAAGCCAGAAGGCAAGTCTGCCGAATAAGACGGCGCGGAGCGAGCCAATGATCAAACCGCATACGTGTCCCATCTGTCACAAGCTGGTAATATCATCGGCCGGAGAACCACCGGCCTGGTTTCCGTTCTGTAGCGAGCGATGCCGCAACGTGGACATGTTCCGTTGGGCCGACGGGCGTTATGCCATCGTCGAGAACATTTCCGATCGGCAGGATCTGCTCGAAGAATATCTCGCGGAGATGGAGCAACATCCTCCGGACGAGGAAACAGGCGATGATCACCCGGCATGACGATGGGAGCTACGAAGATTGATAAACCCGGGCAGAGCCTGGACTGCTTGTGGGTCTGCGCGTTGTCGATGGAGCGCCAGGCCCTGCTGAGGGTCTTGCGGGGGGCGAGACGACGATCCGTTCCGATTGGCCGTTATTGGGAAGGGCGCGTCAAGTGGGGACGCGTTGGTTTGCTGCAAGGGGGAGTAGGCGCGGAGTCGATGCAGCGCAGCTTGGAAAGCCTGCTGTCCTGCGTGGCACCGCGCGGAATTCTTGCCTGTGGACTTTCCGGCGCGTTGACCGAGGAGTTCAAGCAGGGACAGGTTGTTTGTGTCGAGACTTTGCTGCAGGATGTGGCTGGCTCGACAGTTCATCGTGCATCGGGGGGACAACTTTCCGCTTCCTTCCCGCGGGCGACTCAGATTTCTATGTCTCAACCGATCTGTACCTCGGCGGATAAGCGGCAACTTGCCCGAGCGAGCGGCGCGGCGTTGGTGGATATGGAAAGTTACACGGTGGCTGCCTGCGCGAGCCGTTGGAATCTGCCGGTCTGGGTGCTGCGGGCGATCAGTGATGACGTGACTACCGAACTACTGCCCGAGGCCCTGTCGTTTGTTCGGTCCGACGGGGAACTGGATTCGCTTGCGGCGCTGCGACATCTGTTGCGACACCCCTTGAAGCTACGGGATCTGCTGGCCCTGCGGCGTGGCAGTCTCAAGGCGTTGCACAACCTTTCCGAATGTGTCGGGGCGTTGCCTCCGGAAGCCCTGTTCTGAACGGGAGGACCCGCCCGGCGGTTTGTTTCGCCCGCCGGGACCGTTAGACTAAAACCACAAAAAACTGCCGGGTGACGTCGAGGGATACGGCAGGGTGCGTGGCGCAATTCAACAGCCGTCGGGAAACGGGGAGAGACTGCATGTCATTCGTGGAACTGTTCGATGACTGGTTTGCCACGCGATTATCGGAAGAAGCTCGGGAATGGATTTCCGCGCGTCAGGAGCGGATCGCGGGGGGGAATCTCAAGGAGTTGTACCTGGGATTCGGGCAGGTGTCGCGAAAAATTCCCAAGCTGGAACTTGGCTTGTCAACTGCGGAGCTGGATGCGGCCGAGCGATTGCGTCCCGGCTGGCAGCCCGGTCACTGGAGTTTGCCCGATACCGTACGGATGCGTCTGCTGTTGGGCTATCGTGCGGAAAGTTCGGAGAAGTTCGTGGAGGTGCTCGACCGTCTGTTTGCGACGGGTGAAGTCCATGAACTGATTGCCCTGTACCAGGGTTTGCCCTTGTATCCCGATCAGCCCATGCACGTGGCGCGCGCGGGGGAAGGGATTCGCACGAACATGGGGGCGGTGTTTCAGGCGGTGGCGCATCGCAATCCCTATCCGTGCGAACAACTACCCGAGGGGATGTGGAATCAGATGATCTTGAAGTGCCTGTTTGTCGGGATCAGTCTGATCCCGGTTGTTGGCTTGGAATCGCGAAATAACCCGGCATTGACGGGTATGCTGCGAGATTATGCCCACGAGCGTTGGGCCGCGCGGCGTGAGGTTTCACCGGAATTGTGGCGCTGCGTGAAGCCGGAACACCAGGCGGAGGCGCTGGAGGATCTGGCGCGGGTCTTGCGTGAAGGGACGGAGGTTGAACAACGGGCGGCGGCATTGTCGCTGTCATCGAGCAGGCACGGGGAAGCGGCCAAACTGCTCGAGCAGTATCCCGGGTTGAGGGCCGAGATCGATGCGGGCCGTTTGACATGGTCCGAACCGGGCAGGAACTGAATGGGGGGCGGTCGATCCGGAAAAGACGACGCGGGATCAGTTGGTGGTCGCGGTGGTCGCGGTGAGCGCGAGCACGCCGAGCGCGTAGTAGGTGTACTCGACATCTGGCTGTTCATCCCAGAGAGCGGCTCGAAACCCGCCGGTGGGGAATTCGAGCCCCTGCAGGACGAAATCGCGAGCCGAGAAGCGGAGTCCTCCATAGTTGATTTGCAGATCGCGCATGGCGTTGAGGGCCGTGAACGTGGAGAGGGCATCGCCGAAGGGAATACGGGTATTGGCGGAGATCCCGCCGTCGTCCTGCTGGACATCCTTGAGGAAATCCCGGACGTCGGCAATGAGGGGGGCATCGATGGCCCCCAGGAGTTTGAGCGTGGCGACCGCTGCGGCAGTAGGGTTGGTACCACTGCGGCGCATAGGGGCGATTTCGACAAAGCCGCCGTCGTCGCGTTGCCGATGGAAGAGGAATTCGACAATGCGTTCCGGCTGGGGGACGGTTCTGCCGAGCAGATCGTGCGTGACCACGATGAGAAACGTCTGGTAGGTGCTGCCGAGCTTCCCTTCGGGTCCCTTGGCGTAGCCGCCGTCGTCGCGCCGCAGTTGCCCCAGTTGTTCGAAAAGTCGATTGAGCCAGGCTTCACTGGTTTGATCGGCCAGGAACAGGTCGGGTCCCCCGGCCAATTGCACGGCAAGGGCACAAGAGATCCAGTTCAGCAGATCCACGGGGGAATGCGTCTGGTTTCGTTGGGAGAGCAGATAGTCGGCGATCAGGTTCGAGGTTTGCCTGTCGAGTCCTCCGGTGAGTCCCAGGGCTCGGACGGCAAAGCCGGTGTAATAGAGATCGGAATCGCCCTCGCGTCCCCGGAAGCCGCCATCGGCGGTCTGTTGCCCGAGGATAAACTCGCGATGCCGATTCCAGCGGTCCACTGGAGTGGATTCGAGCCCGGCAAGCAGGTGTTGAGCGAGTTCGATCAGGTACGGGAGTTTCATATGCGGAGGGCGTTACGGAGGCAGGGGGTAGGGCCAGCCCGGATAGTGTAACGCATCCGGCGCGGGCGAGCGAGCAGCAGCCAGTCCCCGAATTTTTCGCGCGGATGAAAGACCTGTTCAGGCGGCCCGTTGCTTGACCTGGGCCTGGAACAGATTGTGGTAGATGGGGCAGATTTCCAGGAGTTGTTCGTGTTTGCCTTGCGCGATCAGTTGTCCTTCGTGCATCACGACGATGCGCGTGGCAATCTCCAGCAGGCTGCGATTCACCGCGTGGGTGATGATAAACGTGGTGCACTGATTCAGAAATTGTTTCAGGGCCTGTTGAATGTGGAATTCACTTTGGGAATCGATGGCGGAGGTTGCTTCGTCGAGAATCAGGATGGCAGGCTTGCGGACAATCGCGCGGGCCAGGGCGATGCGCTGGCGTTGTCCACCCGACAGTCCGGCCCCTTTTTCGCCGACGACCGTCTCGAAGCCATCGGGCAGTTGTTCGATAAATTGGGTGACCCCTGCCTGCCGGGCGGCCAGTTCGATCTGTTCGCGCGTGGCCGCGGGATTGCCGTAGCGGATGTTTTCGAGGATCGTGGTGTTGAACAGCAGGGTTTCCTGCGTGACCACACCCAGTTGGGAGCGTAATTCCTTGAGGGGGACCTGCTGGATATCGACGTCATCCACCAGAATGCGTCCCTGTTCGGGGTCGTAATAACGGGGCAGCAGATTCACCAGTGTGGATTTGCCGGAGCCATTTTCGCCGACCACGACAACGCATTCGCCGTGTTGGATGGTGAGCGAAACGTCGCGGAGGGCATCGGGCCGGGGACGATTTTCCTTGGTGGCGTAGGCAAAACGAATGCTCTGGAACTCGATTTGCTTGCAGTGCCGGGGCAGCAGGCGTGGATTCTCGGTATCGACTACGCGAGTTTCGGATTGTAGAAACTCGTCGATCCTGGCGATCGCGACAACGCTGCGTTTGATCTTGGCGTAGATGGTCGAGAGCTTGCGGACGGGATCGATCGTGCCGACCAGAAATGTGTACAGCAGGATCAGCGTGGAAATATCGGGCGGGCTGTTGGCCAGTTGAATCCCCCAGATGGTGGTGGTTTTGCGGAGCAACAGGTACATGCAGGGAAGAACCGTTACGAAAATGGCGCCGATACCCATCAATTCGACCGTGGGATTCGTCAGTGAATCGATCAGCCGGATTTTCATTGCCTTGTCGTAGTATTTCTTGTTTTCGTTATGAAAGTTCGCACGGTGGCGCTGCGTGTTGCCGAAGGCAATCACCACTCTAAGGGAGTTGAAAGTTTCTTCCAGCACCTGATAAATGCGGGACATACTTTCCATCATGCGGTAACTGGCATTCTTGAGCAGTTTGCCGAAACGATAAAAAATAATCCCCGTAATCGGCACGAAGATCATCGAGAGCATGGTCAATCTCCAGTTGACCATGAAGGCCAGGCCAATGCAGCAGAGGGCTTTGAACGGTTCCCGGGCCATTTTGCCTCCCAGCAACGCCAGTCCCGCAGCCATTTCCTGGATGTCGTAGGTAAAGCGCGACATCAGGGCGGGCGTCCCTTCAAGAGAGAGGGTCTGGTAGTCGAGCTTGAGGCACTTGCGGAAACAGGCCTTGCGGACATCAATTGTCACGAGTTCCACGAGGCTGCCGACCACCATGTTTTGGGCGAACAGCAGCACCCCTTTGATCGCTGTCGCGATGAACAGGATGCCAAAGAACAGGGCCACGGTGTTGAACTGGTCCTCTGGTATCCAGGGGAGGATCTTGGCCCTGGTCCAATTCATCCAGTGCAGATTGCGAGAAGCGTAGGCGATTTTTCCCAATTGTTCGGCTCGAGAGTCGAGTCGACGAACGCGGTGGGATTCCTTGAGTTCCGTGGAATCGAGTTCCGCGTCGATCGCGGCAATCGCTGCTTCTGCCGTGGCGATTTCCGCATTGGCCTCGGCAATTTTGTTTTCGACATAATCCTGCAGGCTGCCTTCCATCAACACGTTGGAGACGGGGAACGCCAGGGAGAGGTTGGCTCCCCAGAGGGCGCCCACCAGCAGGGCCAGCAGAAAGGAGGCCAGCATCATGCCGCGATAGCGGGCCATGAAAGGCCAGATTTTTGTGAATCCATCAAGTATCGACATTGTCTCGCTCGCTTCCCTGCGATGAGTGCAATTTCCAAAAGTCGCGCGTTCGTCGGAGCAGGGGGCCCCATGACCGAATGCGAGCCAGCACTGAAGAGATAAGTCGGCTCCGTTGAATTTCCGGGGAACTCCGCGGGGCAACTGTGCAACAGAACGAATCGCTTCTCGGCAAATTCGTTCCGTCGCGGAATCTTAGAAATTCCCGGAAGTTACGTCCAGAGTGATCCGAGGTTTCCCTGGGGCCAAATTGGCTACAAAAGCCTGTCGCTCCTAGCTGGCCAGTAAGTGGCTATAAAGTCGTGTCAGTTGTGATTCCAGAAAATCAGGAGTGAACGGCTCGACCGTTACCCGCGCGTGGGCGCCCAGGCGGGCAGACAGGTTGAAATCCGTCAACTGTCGCAAAGCCTCGATCAGTGTCTCCTGGTCGAAGGGGTCGCAGACGAAGCCGTTTTCGTCATTTTGGATGAAATCGATGGCCCCGCATTTTGGGCTTGTCAACACGGGCAGTCCCGCAGCCATGGCTTCCAGGATGGAATTGGGGAACGGGTCGTAGAGTGCTGGCAACACCAGGGCATCGGCGGCTCCGTAATAGGGGGCGACATCGGCTTGTACGCCCGCCAATCGGACGCGCGCGGTCAGTCCCAGCCTGGCGATTAAACGCCGGTATTTTCCAGCGGCCTTGTCGCGTCCCACTACGACCAGATGGGCCGCGGGAACGCTAGCGAGCGCATGGAGTGTCTGTGTCAGTCCCTTGCGTTCCCAGCCAGAGCCTACCATCAGGAAGACGGGGGCCTCGCTTGGCAGCAGGAGTTGTTGGCGGATTGATTCCCGCATCGATTTCAGGCGTGGGTGGAAGCGTGCGGTATCCACGCCGTTGTGGATCAGGAATAATTTCTCGGCATCGATACGGAAATGGTTCGCGATTTCGTCCCGAACCATCCCCGAATTACAGATAACGGCTCGCAGATTGGGGTGTCCGAACATCTCGCGTTCCGCTTGAAGCATGTAGCGATGAAAGCGACTGCAACGCAACAGTTGGCGCGAAACAGGCCCCAGTTGCCTTTCTCGCTGTTCCAGCCAGCAACGATGCACGCCGTCCCCCGCTCGATAGAGACTGCATCCTGGGATGCGTTCGTGACTTTGCACGAGATCGAAGCGGTGTTGCCTGGCCAGCAGCAGGGCCTGGTGTGCGAAGCGAGACTCCCGTTGCACGCGGGTCCAGCGGGCAGGATTGCAGCGAAGGATTTTTTCGGTGGAATCTCCTCCCTGCCATTCACGGGCAATCAGGGTGACATCGTGCCCCTGTTTCGCCAGGATTTCCCGCATCAATTGCACAATGCGTTCTCCTCCCCCGTCGAGCCGGAATTTCTGGCGAATGATCGCAATTCGGGGGCGGGAGGCGTGAGCGCGAAAGATTCGTAACTCCTGCTTGCAGACATTGTCACTCGGGCCGGGAGTGCGGAGTTGTGCGGGCACAGGTGGGTATTCCACAGCGCTCAGGCGGACTTTCGCAGGTTCCATTTTTTCAACTTACGTTCGATCGTCAGAGGGATGACCATGGCCATGCCGTAAGCATTGTCGGCCAGCGAGATTTCACCCGAGCGGCAGATTGCCGTTTTGCGAATCGCCAGCAGGGAATCGGCTTGTCCGACGATTTCGTAGTTGTTGTAGCGGGCCAGCAGGCGATCGACGGAGAGTTTGACACCGGGAAACTTTGTAGCGTAATCATGAAAGCAGGCAATTCCGCCGACATTCAGCAAGCGCATCCAGCGTAAATCGGCCATGACGGCAAGAATTTTGTGGCAGGCGTCAATCAGCATGAAATCGAAGCGTTCCTGTTGCGCGGCCGCCGCATGAAAGGCCGTAGCGCTGGAGGATTCGCGAAAGTCCACTGCGGCTGGTGAGAGTCCGTGCTGTTCGAGATTCTGGCAGACAATATCCTTTTGGCGGGGAAAATAATTCATGCGGTCGACAACTACGAAACGCGGCCGGGCGTCATCGTGGAAGCAACTCATCATGCTGCAGAGCGATCCACCGGCGGCGGTGCCGATTTCCAGATGTGTACCGCTGAAATTTTCGCGGCGGATAAGATCCCTCAGAAATGCCTGCTCCGCAGGGGTCATTTCCGGTTCCAGGGTATCCGAGCAATCGCGCGTTCTGCCGCTCATAATGGAAGCAATCCCGTGGGTTGGGGGGTAATGGTGAGGAGTCAGGCGGCTTTAATGCCAATTCGTCCGGTGTAGTCGGTGCGATGCAGCAGCATGGGAATGCCATGTCTGGCAAAGTATTCGTCGACGGCCTGGCGGGCGCCTTCCCAGTGTCCGTAATCGTCGATGATGAGAACGCCGCCCGGTACGAGCCGGGGATACAGGTATTCGAGTTCGTGTCGCGTCGATTCATACCAGTCGGTATCGAGCCGGAGAATCGCAATTTGCTCGGGGATCGTGCCCGGAATCGTCTCTTCGACCTTCCCCTTGATGAAATGGATTTTTTCCAGGGGGTAATTGGTGCTCATGATGTTCCGTTGGACTTCGTTGAACTCGCCGCGACACCAGGTGGAACCGTTGTCGCCGACCTTTCTGGCCTGGAAGTCATCCGCGATAACTGCACCGTCGTATTTGCAGTCTTCCGTGCCAGGCATGGGCATCCCCTCGAAGGTATCGTAGAGATAAATCTCACGATTGGCGCAGCCCAGGTCGGCCAGCGCGAGCAGGGACGACATGACCGCTCCACCCTTCCATACACCACATTCAACGATGGCGCCAGGCAGCTTGACTTTTACGACATGCCGTGTGGCTTCCATGAATGCATAGATGCGATCGGGGCTGAGCAAGGTGAAAGGCTGCACGCGTTCGATGATATCGAGATCGCGCGGCGCGACATCGGGCATGGCCTTGCGAAAGGTGCGTTTTTGCCGTGCGGCGCGAAGCTTCTTGCGCCAGGACTTGAAGGAAAACAGAGAGGCATCGCAAGATAAATTCACGGATCAAATTCCCGGTAAAGGATGATGACGGGCCAAAACCAGAAGCCCGCCGCGCGGTCAGGTCAGTCTTTGCATCCGTTGTGACAACAAGCGGTATTTCAGGAAGGATCCCCCCGCGATATGGCGTGCGAGGAAATATCCGGAATATCCATCGAGGAAGCCACGGCGAAGGATGTAGGCCTTCAGGAAATTACCCACGCAATGCAGGTATGGTTCCCAGGGGCGCGCGGTGCGTCCCTGGGCGGCAAGATGGTCGACCATCATGTGGATATACCGGGTATTGCGTTCGACGTATTCCTGGTGGTTGTGGTAGCTGTAGTGGAGCATGCGGGTTTCCAATTTGCCGACGTCCCCATCGAGCAGGATGGTTTCGTGCGGATTGGTCCCCCCCCAGCATGACCGCGATTTGCGAAACAGGCGGAGCTGGTAATCGGGGCTCCAGGTGCCGTGCTTAATTTCCCTTGCGCCGATGAAGGATCTGCGTCCGATGCGGTAGCCCGCCTTTTCGAAGGACAACCCGCGGATTTCCTCGATCAGCGGATCGGTAAGTACTTCATCCGCATCGAGGGAGACGACCCACTCCTGACGGCAGAGCGACAGGGCAAAGTTTTTCTGGTTGATGAAGTTATCGAAGGGACGCGTGGCGATCTCGACATTCGGAAAGCCCCGTGCGATCTCGAGCGTGGCATCGGTGGAACCGGAATCGACCAGTACAACCTGTTCGCACCAGCGTAGCGAGTGCAGGCACTGCGCGATGTATTCCTGTTCGTTGTGACAGATCACGGCTGCCGAGACAGGGGGTGGACTTTCCGTCGACATGCATTGCTCCGTGGAAATGCGGGCCTGGAGTGTGACGGGCGGCCCGCGACAGATCAGTTTAGACGCTTCAGGCGGCCTTGTTTGCCGTGTGGCTCGTGCCAGGGGTGTTGATTGTTATCGGGGTTGTGGCTTTCACCTTCTCGTAAACAAGCACCAGGGAACGTCCCGTCAGCAAAGCGCGGGAGTTGATATGGCCGTAAATCTGTTCATTGCGATGACGGTATTTTTCGTAGTTTCGGTTGAAGAACAACGCGCGGGCCCACGGTTTGCCCAGCAGGTTGAGGCCTGCATAGACAGGGGCGAGCCAGGCTTTTTTGGCCTTGTCGGCATGCACTTCCGCGACTTGGGCGCCAAAATAATCGCCCAGATACCGCAGGCGATGGTAGGACATGGGCGAAATGTGGAAGCGATCCACGGCCTCGTGGGGTTCGTAGTCGTGCAGTTGAGCCGGGTGAAACTGGTAAAACGTACCTGTAAACAGAAACTGCAACCGCGAATACATATTCATGATATTCGGGGTGGAGACGATCACCTTGCCGCCGATTTTGGAGACGCGGAGCAGTTCCCCGATAAGCAGAAAGGGATTTAATACATGCTCAACGCCCTCCAGGCAGACAACCCCATCGAAGGTTTCGTCGTTAAAGGGGAGTCGGCAGGTCATGTCTGCATAGACGAAGTCCTCGGCATGGCCGTTGATATCCGCCGGGGTGACGATATGGCCTTGCGCCCGCAGGGCTTTCGTCAGTTTGCCGCTGCCCGCGGGCAGGTCGAGAATGTGCTGCCCGGGAGCCTGCCGGGAGAAGATCTCGACGGCTCTGGTCATGTAACCGGGGAAACTCTCTTTTTTATGTTCTCTCATGCGTGATCATCCTGATCGGTCCGGTTGTTCGTCGAGTAACCGGTTTGGTGACATCGTGTCAGGGGGGCTCAAGCCCTGACGGCTTATATAAAATACAGCACGGATGGTCAATGCCAGAACGATCTCGTATTGGGGGGCTGATTATTGTGGCACGGCACGTCTCGATTTCGGTGCCGCATGGATTTATGTCTGCCATTGAAATCTGTCGAACACGGTGTGGATATAACGGATATCGTAACAGGGCTGCAAAAACCGCATGCGGCGGGACTGCATCTGAAGGGGGTTGCGTGGTTTTTCGAACACCTGCATGTTAACCAGTTCGTGGTTGTGGGATGGGGTCGCGGGTCTTGCGGGCAGGAGGCAAGGATCGGGGTCCCATTCAGTGGAATTGCGCACAGTCGTTTCGTGGGCTCGATGGATACTATAAGACACACGATGCGGAATGTAGCCCCGCACCACTTCTCCAAGTGCAGTTGGCAGGCATTTCTGGCAGGGAGCCTCTGCCTGCTTTCCCCGAAAATGCTCTAGGGAAGAACATTCGAGCGAATTACACTGTGGCCGGCTGAGTTCTTGTGTCTGCCTTTCCTGTTCTTCTTCTTTTGCTCCCAGAAGTGATTCATGCGTATAGCGTATCTGGAATGCCACACGGGCATCAGTGGCGATATGACGTTGGCCGCGTTGATCGATGCGGGAGTTCCCGCCGAAAAAATTCAGGCGGGGATCGACTCGCTGCATCTGGAAGGCGTGCGATTGCATGTCGAGAAGATCAACAAAGGGGGCTTTGCGGCGACGGCGGTGAAGGTGCAACATCCCCCTCAGCATGCGCATCGTCACCTGGCCGATGTGCGGGCCATTCTGGATCGTTCCCATCTCTTGTCGGTCCGGCAGCGTTCGATGGCCTGGAGCATTTTCGAGCAGATAGCGCAAGCCGAGGCGACCGTGCATGGTTCGGAAATGGAACGCGTGCACTTTCATGAAGTTGGCGCGATTGATTCCATCGTGGATATCATCGGCGTCGCGATCGGTTTCGACCTGCTGAGCGTGGAGCAAATCCATTGCAGCCCTGTTCCCACGGGGTTTGGTACCGTTCAAATCGATCATGGGCTGTGCCCGATTCCCGCGCCAGGCACTGCGGAGTTGTTGAAGGGAATCCCCTTGTGGGATGTACCCGTGGAGGCGGAACTGACCACGCCAACCGGAGCGGCGATTGTTCGCTCGCTGGTCGATCGGTTTGGCCGGATGCCAGCGATGACGATCGATGCGATCGGTTATGGGGCAGGCACAATGACCCTTCCCGGACGAGCGAATCTACTGCGGTTATTTGTGGGAAGCATGACGCTGGAAGCGAATCAGGAAGTGGTCTGTCTGCTGGAAACCAATCTGGATGATGTGAGTGGTGAAGTGCTGGGGTACACGCGGCAGTTGCTGGAGCAGGCTGGTGCGCTGGACGTGTTCACCACGGCGATTGGCATGAAAAAGAATCGGCCAGCGACGCTCTTCAGTGTGTTGTGTCGGCCCGAACACGTTGAGCGGATGCAGTCGATTGTCTTCGAGCAGACCGGCACGCTGGGAATTCGTCGCAGCCTGATCGAACGGGCCGTGTTGCCCCGACAGGCGGGGCACGCCGACACCGTGTATGGGGTGGTGACGGGGAAAATTACCCCGCGCACCGGGAAGACGGCCTGGTTTCAGCCGGAATTTTCGGACTGCGCCCACCTGGCACGGGAACACGGTGTTCCTCTCCGTGAAATCTACCGTGCTGCCCAGGCCGCGTTCGACCCCGAAATCAAACTCCCTCAAATCCCCGGCGATCATCACGAACACGATCATCACGAACACGATCATCATGGGCACGATCATGGTTGAGGGGGACGGTGGCGGCTACAAGGTGGGGTGTGCCGTGTTGTGGGCTAGCCCGAGAACGGAAATTTCGGAATTCGGCATCTGGTGATTTGGCTCGCCGAAGGAGTTTACGATGTTGCCTGATCTTGATTTTTCCCTGGCGGTTATTGGTCTGATTCTGTTGACGGGGGGCATGCTGTTATGGCGATCGGTTTCCGCACGTCAGCGCATTGCCCGTCAGAATCCGCTGAGCGAGTTGGAACGGGAAAAGGAGCAGCGGAGTCATACCCCCGAAGGACTCATACAGGAAATGGAACTGCGATTGTATGACTATGGACGCGAGGTCGAGGGGCGTGTCGAAACCACTCTGCATGTGCTGGACCGACTGATACGAGATGCGGAGCACGAAATAGGGCGTCTGGAAGAAGTATTGCAGGCCAGTCGTGGAGTTCAGCCTGAACCGGAAATCAATCAACGGATTTCATGCCTGATCGAGACAGGTTTGACGGATGCGGAAATCGCGGCATGTCTGGGATGTTCGCAGGAAACAATCGAGCAATGGCGTCAACATCCCGGTCGTTCAGGGGATACGAGGGTTGCCTGAGTGGATTACCGGTCGCGCAGCGACACGCTGTGTTCCTTGCGATCTTGTCGCGACACACAATCATGCGGGCGATATCCCGAGCCCCAACCCGGCCCGCTTCCTGACGGGCTGGGCTAGTTTTCGCACTTTCGAGGCAATATTTACCGCATTGGTAACAGTGTGAGAAATGTGGACTAAACTCCGCTGCGGAGGGCTTCGATCACTTTCTGCCCCATTTCCACGGTGGAGATGCTTTTTGCTCCCGCCGCAATGTCCGCGGTGCGATGTCCGGCATTCAGCACCGATTCCACCGCCTGTTCAATGGCCTCGGCTTCCTGGCTCAATCCCAGGGAATGTTTCAGCATCATGGCGGCTGCCAGGATGGTCGCCAGTGGATTGGCGATGCCTTTGCCTGCAATGTCCGGGGCCGAGCCGTGAATCGGTTCATACAATCCGGGACCGCTTTCCCCCAGAGAAGCCGAGGGGAGCAAGCCGAGGGAACCTGGGAGCATGGAACCTTCATCGGTGAGAATATCTCCGAACAGGTTTCCGGTGACAACGACATCAAAATCGCGAGGACGTGAGATGAGATGCATGGCCATGGCGTCGACAAGGACGACATCATAGTTCAGGTCGTTGAATTCCTGTTGCACCACGCGCTGGGCGGTCCGACGCCACAATCGGGAAACTTCCAGGACGTTGGCTTTATCGACCGAGGTGAGGTGCCCCTTGCGTTGCTGTGCGGCTCTGGCTGCAACACGGACAACCCGTTCGATTTCGTGGGTACGATAGATCATTTCATTCAGGGCGACTTCTTCGCCATTTTCTTCCCAGGCGCGTGAATCCCCGAAGTAAATTCCGCCGGTTAATTCCCGGACAAATAGAATGTCGACTCCTTCGATGATATGTCTTTTCAGAGGGGAGGCGTCGATCAAGGCGGCGCAAGGCTTGATGGGGCGCAAATTAGCGAACAGTCCCAGTTCCTTGCGAATTTTCAGGAGCCCCTTTTCGGGGCGGGTTTTCGCGTTGGGGTCGTCCCATTTCGGGCCGCCGACCGCTCCCAGCAAAATGGCATCGGCCTTGCGGCAGGGATCGAGGGTTTTCTCCGGCAGGGGATCGCCATGGGCATCGATGGCGCAGCCTCCGATTTCCGCGGTCAGCATCTCGAAATCGTGCTGGAACAGCCGCGCGATTTCCTGCAGCACCAGTTCGGCTTGACAAACGATTTCGGGGCCAATTCCATCACCGGGAAGCAGGACGATATCCGCACGCATGAGACTTTCTCGCTTTCAGGCTCTCTGTTCGGCTCGACTCGCGCCGTTGCGTTGAAAGGGCCAGTCGCCTCGAAGAGGAAACAAACTTCGTAAACCGGATTGCAAGCATAGCCATCACATCCGGAACTGCAAGTGACGAAAGGCCGACAATCGCCTGCTCCGGTTGATCGGCGGGTAAAACCCGTGCCGATAGCATATTCAGGCCGATCGTTGGCCTGGCATGTTGTCCCTTGTTCTGCGAGACTGCGGCCGTATGGTCATCCGATCCACCTTCTTTACGCTGGGAATGTTTGTGCTCCTCTGGGGGGCCATCTTTTTTTGTGTGGATCGCGTCCTGATTCACGCCAGCGCCACGGCGGTGGATCAATTTCCGCTTTGGAGTGTAATTTCCACTCGCACCGCGGAGAATTACCATGAACTGTCTCCCCCCAACTGGGTTCCCTACGTCCTGATGTGCCTGGGGTCCCTGACGATGTTGTATTCCCTGCGGTTACGTAATAAACAGGCCTGACGTATTCGTCACCTGATCACGATAGAAACAGAGGCCCTCGTTCGCGGGGGCCTCTGTTTATTTAATTTACGGTCCGCGGTTCCCGAACACATGCCCCTGTCCGCATTCAACGGGGTGTGCTCGAATTCTCTACTGGGAACGATTAGAATCCGGTTCAGGGTGCAGCCAGTTAATCTGGTGACGCATCTCCTGTTTACCCTGTCCTCCTTGTCTTGACCGCTTTCCCCGCATGTGTGCCCCATGAACGACGATGAATTGTTTCGTCCCGAGGGCGATGTTCGCTCCTCCGCCGCGAAATCCAGTGGCTGTGGCTGGAAATTTTTGCTGATTCTACTGGCTGTCACGGGCGGGGTCTCGCTGCTCTGCTGTTGTGGTATCGGCATCAGCATGTATTCGATGGTGCCGAAGATCGTCGAAGACCCGGCCCAGGCGGAAATTGCACTCAAGGAAATTTTGACGCTGGACTTGCCTGACGGCTTTCGCCCCAAGGTCGCGGTTTCGATGAATCTACTCGGCTTCATGCGCGTGCGTGGCGTGGTGGTGGAGACTGGTGAGCAGCAGGGCATGTTGATCGTGGTTCGCCTGCAGGGAGCGATGGTACAGCAGGGGGACGTCGTCCAGCAGATCGAGGAAGCCATCCGCCAGGAGACGAAACAGGCGGACATGGTGATCGAAAGCACGGAATCCCGGTCAATTGAAATTGATAGCCAGCAGGTGGAATTCCTGTTCATGAAGGGACGTTTGGCCCAGGGAGCAGCCGTAAAGGCCGTGGAATTGCAGGAGGAGGACCCTGCTCCCGTCGATCCGCCGCGGGATGCTCCAGTGGAAGAACAAGCGGAACAGCCGAACCCGCCGGCTGAACGAGGGATGTACCAGGTGCGTGCCATGATTCCGACAGCCGATGGCCCCGTGCTTTTCTTGTTGATTCTCGATGAAAAGGAATGGAACGAGGACGACGTGGTGCGGATGATCGAATCGATTCAGCTTCCCTGAGCATCGCGGATATTCCTGCACCGCTCTCCCCATCGAGAGCGGCCGGAGGGGTTCTGGAATTGTGTTAATCGTAGCCGGGTTCCGTCTCCCAGGAGAGGGGCAGGGTTGTCAGCAGGATTTCTCGTTTCCAGTGCGGTTCGTGAATCGGCCAGCATCGGATGTGCACTTGCTCGCTGCAGGATTCCTGGAAACGGGCTCCGCGATGCGTTTCTTGCCAGCAATTCTGTTCCAGCGTGGTCCAGGGGCCAGGTTGTGAAGGGGTGCTGGCACGCCTTTTGGTGACGCGTCCCTGGTCGACAATCGTTACGCAGGCCCGGCGCGGAAGATCCAGCAGGCGCAAGGCGATCAGTTCATGGCTGGCGGTCCAGTAAATCCGCTTCAAGGCCTGAATATCCGAGTGGCAGTGCAGGGCCGTTGATAAAAAATCCCGGCTTGGCAACAACAGCCGCGTGGCCAGCAAATTGGCAACCTGCTCTCGCAATCCCATCGACTCCGACGGGGGGGCCAACTCGAGAGTTTGAAAGACCCGGTAGGCCAGAGACTCTCCAATTTCATGACTCAGGGCCCATTGAATCCGTTCCGGTCGGGTATCGGGTTTAAGGAAGATGGATGTTTTGTGACCGATGCGTTTCAACCGCCCCCGTGTGGCCTGCAGCTCATCGAAAATGACGGAATATCCGAGCTTGCGCGCCAACTGTAGGGCATCAACCACTCCCGCCTCGTAACCGCAGGCAGACAATACATCTTGGCAGACATGCTCCGCGGCTCGATTCCAGTCGTCGACATTCGCGTGCATCGTGGTCTCCTTCTTAAAGACTGAAAAACTGTACTAAAATTCAGTTTCCTGGTCAACCAAAAAGTGTCCTTTTGTTCATTTTTGTTTTTGAGTTTTCCCCGAAGTGTCTTGGGGGAATTCGCTGGGGAATCCGAAACGGTCTCATCCGTATTCCCGCTCAAATCCGATAATTCGGATAACCGTTATTGTTTTCCAGGTCTGCTCGGGGCGAGTTATGCGGGCAGGTCATTCGCAGCGGTCTGAAGGTTTCCCAGGAGCGAGTAGTAGTTCTCATGACAACCGAAGTTTCCCGTGAAGCTCTGAACAACTCCCCCGAACCAGCCTGTCCTGCGTTCCGCTTGCTGCTGATTTCCTGTCTGTCGCTGGGGTTGGGAATTGCCACGAATCGTCTGCTCAACGCCAGTAGCGGCAATCAATTTACCGGGGCGGTTCAGGTCGAGACGTTTCTCGTGCGGGCACCCGTGGATGGCATCCTGCAGGCTTGGCACGTAGCAGAGGGAGAAACGGTTGACCCCGATGTGTTGTTGTGCCGGATCGGCGGCCATAATCTGTCCCGTCAATTGCAGCTCCAGCGTAAGGAGGTGGCGCGACTGGAAGCCCGGCATGCCACCCTGCTGGCGGAAGTGGACGTCAATCTGCACGACCATCTGCGTGAAATTGATGGCGCCATTTATCAGGTGGAACTACAGACTGCCGAACTGTTGCAAAAGAAGTATTACCATGAGATTGAGGCGATGGCCTGGCGTGATACCCTGCATACCTATGACGAGGGGAGCACGGTCCTTTCGCCGCAGGATCTTCCCCTGCTGACCCCTCAAGATCTGGAAGGGGGGGGCGGCAGCAAGTTGTCGGAACGGCAGATCAACGCGATGTTGAAGGAAGAGGCGGCCAACAATTCAATCGAAGCGACAAGCGCGCAGTTGAAGCTGTGCACGCAGCGACTGGAAAAATTGAAGCAACAGAAGCAGGAAATAGCGCGGCGCGTGCAAATGGCCGTGGGGGTTTCCGAGGTGGAGTTGCAACTGCTGCAGGCGCGGGAGGAACTGCAGCACCTCGAAAACTCGCTGGAACAACAGAATGTGCGGTCCAATACGGTTGGGACGATTGCCAATTTCCGCCGACGTCCCGGTGAATACGTTCAAGCCGGGGAAGTGCTGGCGGATATGTTTCAGTTGAGTGAATCGTTCGTGATAGCGGATATTCCCACGACGGTTTCGCATCGGTTTTCGGTCGACACCACCGTCAAGTGCCGGTTTCCCAATGGTGAAACCCGTTCCGGCGTGGTGACGAACGTGGCGGTTGCCACCTCGCCCGAGCGTGCGGGGGATAAAACCACGGTCCCTACGGTTCCCTTGCGGATCGAGCCAACAGGAGCCTTGTGGCCTAACATTCCCGTGGGTGGGCAGGTCACGATTATTCGCTGATGGCTTCCCGGTCGGGAATCAGTTCGAACAGCAGGATACCGGCCGCGACGGCGGCGTTCAGGGATTCCACGGGGCCGGTCATCGGGATGGAAAGGGTATCATCGCAGAGTGCGATTAATTCCGGTGCGATACCCGTCGCTTCGTTGCCGATCAGCAACACCAGGGGAGCCTTGGCGTAACGGTCGGCAAGGCGGACATTCCGTATCGAGAGATTGCCCTGCATGGTGGCGGCAAGAATCCGGAAACCGGCGGCGCGGCAGTCCTTCAATGTCGAGGCCAGATTGCGTGCTCGGCAGATGGGCACATGATTGACGGCCCCGGCGGAACTCCGGGCGACATGACTGTTGACGGGAACCTGCTCAGCCTCTCCGATAATCACCGCGCGGGTTCCGAAGGCCGCCGCGGAACGCACGATGGCCCCGAAATTATGGGCATCCTGCAGGCGATCGAGCAGCAGGATCACGGAGGCCGCATTCGCGCCGGGGAGGAGCGGTGCAAGCGGGGCGTAGGGAAACGGTCCCAGCAACGCCAGAATTCCCTGGTGGTCGCTGGCCTTGCACAATTCGGTCAGGCGCGTGGCGGATTCGCGACGCAGGGGGATCTGTTGCGACTCGGCCAGCGCGCGGATGCGCTGGTGCCATTCCGATTCCCCCGAGTTGGCCATCACAAGTTCGTACACGGGCCAGCAGCGGGCATGCAGAGTTTCAAAAACGGGCACCGTACCCCAGAGCCAGCTTTTCTGGTGGTTGGAGAGCAACGGTTTGCCACGATGAGTGCCATGACGCGCCATGGGATCTTTCTTCGGACGGGGCCATCAGCGGGAATTGGTTGACAGACCTTGCAGCAGACGACGCAGTTGACACAGCCGGTAATCGAGTTCGGGACTTTGCTGGGATTTTTCCAGCAAGGCACGGCAGGCATGCATGACCGTGCTGTGGCTCCGACCGCCGTAATAGGCCCCGATATCGGCATAGTTTGCCTGAATCAACTCGCGTGACAACAGCATCGCCACTTGTCTGGGAATCAGCAGGCTTTGTTCCCGGGCAGCAGAGCGGATGGCCTGCACGCTCACGCCGAATTCCCGGGCCACCGATCGGGCAACTTCCATCATCGTGGGGGGCTGCCGCTGTTGTTGCATTGAGAGAAAATCCTGGATTGTATCGGCCGTCAACGGCAGGGTCTGGTGTCGCTGGAGAGCTTCCAGTTGCACGATGCAGCCTTGCAACTCGCGGGGAGTTACGGGGAGTTGGCGGGCCAGGCTACGGGTCAGTTCGTCGTCGAGCGTCAGCCCATGGATTTCCGCGAAGTGTCTCAACAAACGCGCGCGACTGGATTCGCCGGGGAGGCTGATCGTCGCCGTCACGCCTCCGCGGCAACGGCTGACAAGTTTCGGCAGGACTTGATCGTAGGCCCCGATCGGCATCTGGCTGGTGATAACGACCCGGGCACTTGTGCCTTGAAGTTGATCGAACAGCGAGATCAATTTTTTTTGTAGCCAGGGTTGCTGGTCCAGGTGTTGCAATCCCTCGCAGACCAGCAGGTCTAACTGGCCCAGGGAACGCAGGGATTCGCCGGACGATTCGGCTGCCGGTGCTTCCATGTTCAAGGTTGCGAATTCGTGCATGGAAAGCAGGCGATACTTCAGGGGCTCCACAGCCGGGAGCCATTCTCGCAACAGGTGAATGATCAAATGGCTTTTGCCGACGCCCGAGGGGCCATGCAAGAACAGCAGAGGGGGAGCCTCCTCGGCGTCCAGGTCCAGTAAACGATCGGTTGCCGTCCAGGCAAGCTCGTTTTCCGGCAACTTCAGCATTGGATAGTCGAATTGTGCACCCATCGCGGGGCTCAAATTTCACGAGAAGGCGAAGCGGCAATCCCTGGCGATGCCGGGATGAAAAAAACCTGCCCCCGCAGATTCGTAACGCGAGGACAGGTTCCATGTTTGCGTCGCATCGAGGATTTTTCAATCCCGCCGGTTGCTGAAAATCATGATGTAGTAGAGCAGGGTCAGAATTGCCTGCAAAGTGGCGGCGACATAGGTCCAGGCAGCCGCGTTCAAAACCCCCGCCACCGCGATGGCCCCCTGTTGATCGACAATGCCCATTTCCGAGAGGATGCGTTTCGCGCGATTGCTGGCATCGAATTCGACGGGCAAATTGATGATCTGAAAGACCACCACGCAGGCATACATGGCAATGCCCAGCATCACCAGTTGGATACTCTGCATCAGCATCCCGACGATCAGCAGTATCATGAAGGCGGTTCCGCCAAACTGGGCCGCCGGCACCGCCAGGTTGCGGATCACGAGCGGTCCATAATGCTGCGCGTGCTGCAGGGCATGGCCCACCTCGTGGGCGGCGATCCCCACGGAGGCAGCCGTCTGTCCGTGATAGACATCCTGGCTCAAGCGGACCACCCGATGGCTCGGATCGTAATGGTCGGTGAGCATCCCTTCCGTTTCCACTACTTCGACATCATTCAGGCCCGAGGTATCGAGTATATGGCGGGCCGTGGCGGCCCCCGACATCCGCGCCGGGACGTTCATTCCCCGGGCAAAATTTGATTTCACTTTGTATTGAGCCCACAGCATCAGCAGAATGGCGGGGGACAGAAAGATCAAGTAGTACATGGATGTCCAATCCTTAACGAGTTGATTCGGGTATTTCAGTGTTCACAAAACATATTTCGGGACAGGGGCAGTCCAGGAATGGGACTTGTCTTCAACAGTGCCGCAACTCTTCTTAAATGGCCGAACTGTTCCGATCGCCCTGTTTGCCAACCCCCCGACCTGAATTCCAGGCCATTCAGAGCAACGCACTATGCAATCCCAAGGATCACGACGGGTGAACCCTTCCGGAGGAATTATTGCGGTGTGCTCCCCCCCTGACAATTCCCGCAGGAAATTTCCGGCCATCCAGCTGCGTGGGAACTGAAGGCTGGCATGTGAACTCGTGGTGAACAGGCACGATTTTGCAAGGAGAAAAATAGATTGTTGTAAAAAGGTGCATTTCACTTGAAAATCACCAAGTCCGTATAAGACAATGAATAAGGTGAAATCTCCACAGGCTTGGGGGCATCCTGGAGTGGTACCTTGGGCATCGGACACGGAGGCAGGGGAATGGTTTCGAACGGTTGTTTGGTGGCAGAGGAATTGAGGCGTTCAATGGATTCAATCAATTCACTTTAGGGAGGGCAGGGCGATGAGGAAACTTTGCATTCTGGCCGTATTGGGAACCGCATTTCTGTTGGCTGGGCAAGCGAACAGCCTGGAGGCCATGCCCTATTACCATGGCTACTACGGTCATTATTATACGGGGTACTATCCTGGCTATTATGCAGGGTATTATCCGGCGTACAATTATGGGCTGGGGTACGGATATGGGTACGCGCCTTATGGCTACTCGGCGTACCACCCACCCTATTATTCGGCGTATTACCCGGCCTATTATACGGGGCACTATGCCGTTCCGTCGTATGCTGCTCCGTACTATACAGGCTATTACGGGTATTATACAACGACCAGGGTTGCGTATTGCGGCCCGCGTTACTACGGTTACCGCTGCCGGTCTCGCTGGTAGGGATAGCGGGGATCGGTCGGGCTGTTGCCACGGGCGCCTCCTTATGTCTGGGTTCGGGTGCCGGTGGCATTTTTTTTCAGCCACAACGTGGCTCGCTTGATGGACGATGGTAGTAGATGTCGATTCCGGCTTGGAATTTCAGGGGGCCACCGGCTCTGCCTGTGTCTTGCGACTTTCTCTTCGACAAGGGGTTGCACTGGCACGCGACTCTAAAAATTAAACTGTGACGTTGCACAAAAGGAAAGAGCAATCAGGTTTCATGGCATATTCGCGCATTGCATCCTTCAAGACCGTAGACTCATTCCGGGAGTATCTCCACTCCCTGGGACTTTCGCTAGAACTCGATGATCAACCGCTCTCCGCGGAAGGGGGTTCGCCCTTGGCGGAACCGCTCGAAATTGCCGGTTTTCGAGTGGGAAATCGCTGGGCCGTGCATCCCATGGAAGGTTGGGATGGCACGCGCGACGGGAAACCCTCGGAGCATACGCTGAGGCGGTGGAAGCACTTCGGGGAATCGGGCTGCAAGTTGATCTGGGGAGGCGAAGCGGTTGCGGTACGTCCCGATGGCCGCGCGAATCCGAATCAGTTGTATTATTCCGCCGACAACGAGCAGTCGCTGGCGGGGTTGCTGGAGACCCTGCAGCAGGCCCACCGCGACGCCTTCGGCAATTCGGCAACAGAGGATCTCCTGGTCGGCTTGCAGTTAACACATTCGGGCCGATACTGTCGTCCGAACATCAAATCACAACTGGAACCCCGCATTGTCTATCACCACCCCATGCTCGATGCGCGGATAGGTATCTTGCCCGATGACGATTCCGCCCTGCTATCGGACGCCGAGGTAGAGGAGTTGATCGATAAATATATCGAAGCTGCCCGGGGTGCCTATCGCCTGGGGTATCGCTTTGTGGATATTAAGCACTGCCACGGCTATTTGGGGCACGAGTTTCTATCAGCCTATTCCCGACCGGGTAAATATGGGGGCTCCTTTGAAAATCGGACCCGTTATCTGCGGGAGATATGCGAGGGGATTCATTCCGAGTGTCCCGAGTTGATTCTGGGAGTGCGATTGTCGCTGTTCGACTTCCTCCCATATCAACCGGAAAACTACGATGAAAAAACAGGTCGGCCCGGGTTGGGTGCCCCTTCGACGTATGTCGATCCCGATTATCCGGGGTTTGGCTGCAATCGGAGTAATCCGCTGGAAATCGACCTGACGGAGCCGATTCGTTTGATGCAGTTGATGCGTGATGAACTTCACATTTCCCTGGTCAATTTGACTGCTGGCTCGCCTTATTACAATCCGCATATCCAGCGGCCGGCCTACTTTCCTCCCTCCGATGGGTATCAGCCCCCCGAGGATCCGCTGGTGGGGTGCTGTCGTCAGATGGCGGCCGTGGCGCGGGTCCGGCGTGCCGTGCCGGGTTTGCCCGTGGTCGGCTCCGCCTATACCTACTTTCAGGAGTATTTGCCGCATGTCGCGCAAGCGGCGGTGCGGAATGGAGATGTCGATTTCGTGGGCATCGGGCGGCTAGTGCTGAGTCAGTGGCAACTGCCCGCGCAGGTCTTGCGGGGGGAGGATTATCGCGCCCAGAAGAAAATCTGCCGCACCTTCAGCGATTGCACCACGGGGCCGCGCAACGGCATGATTTCCGGCTGCTTTCCGCTGGATGACTATTACAAACAAATGCCCGAGTTTCAGGCATTGAAGAAGATCAAGGCAGGTGAGAAGGATTAGGGGGCAGGGAAGTGCTGCCTTGCACTCCCGGAAGCCCTCGTTGCCTGAAAGCGAGGTCGGCATGCGAGGTTGTCTGGTCTGGTTGTTTTCCCTTGCGGGCTCCCTGGCGTTAACCACGGTGGCGTTTGCGGAATCGCCGGCAGGTTGGGCCAGGCATGTCATTGATGCTTCGTCCCGAGGGGCGGATGGAATCAAGCTGGGGGATCTCGATGGCGATGGCCGCCTCGATCTGGTGACGGGCTGGGAAGAGGGAGGCCAGGTACGTGTTTATCTGCAACCGCCGAAAGATCGCATACGGGAACCATGGCCAGCCGTCACCGTGGGGCGGGTGAATTCGCCCGAGGATGCCTGTTTTTTCGACGTGAATGGCGATGGTCGGCTCGATGTGATCAGTTGCTGCGAAGGGAACGAGCAGACGGTTTTTGTGCATCTGGCGCCGCGGCAGGTGGACCAACTTCTGGTTGCGGATGCCTGGAAAACAATTTCGCTGCGGGAATCGATGCGGGCGACGCGTTGGATGTACGCGGTCCCCTTTCCGTTGACGCCGGACTTCCGGGAACGGGAAACCCGGATCGTGTGTGGTTCCAAGAATCCCGGTGGACGCCTGGGTTACTTCGATTTTTCGGTGAGTGTCGAGATTGCCGAGGCACGCTGGCGGGAAATTGGCCCCGCGGGCTGGATCATGTCGCTGGAATGGGGCGATGTGGATGGCGATGGTCGGCTGGACTTGCTTTATTCGGATCGCATGGGGCCGCATCGCGGATGCTGGTGCCGTCTGAACCCGGGCAACGGCACCCCATTGGAACACTGGCCGGAATTTCCCATCGGTGGACAGGAGCGGGAGGTGATGTTCCTGAGCACCGCGGAGATCGTTCGGAAGGGGCGGCTGGATGTGTTGTGCGCCGTGAAGGGGGCGGGTGGGCTGGTTTTGCTCAATGAATCCAAGCCGGGGGTTCCCCACTTTCGGGTCCGGGAAATCCCTCGTCCCGCCGAGACAGGGACGGGGAAGTGTCTTGTGGCGGGAGACATGGACGGGGATGGATGTCTCGATCTGGTCGTCAGTTGCGAACAGGCCGAGGGGAAAAACGGCGTGTACTGGCTGCGGGGGCCAGTCTGGGAGCAATCGGAGGCCGCTCCTTTGCAGGCGATTTCCGGACGGGATCAGGGGGTGAAATACGACCTGCTAGTGCTGCTGGACCTGGATGGGGATGGCGACCTGGATACCCTGACATGCGAAGAGCGGGATCAGTTGGGGGTGATCTGGTACGAAAACCCGGCCAACAAGGCCGCCGAGGGACGGTGATCTCCTCCGGGGCGAGGGAATTCCGGTCTTGCCTGAATTCCCTGGTCGGGCTACGATCCCGCGCGCCGCTGCAGAACCCGTGCTAGACCGGCGAAATCCTCGCGGTTTCGTTCGCAGGGGGTGCTGTTTTGATATCTGATATTACTTCTGAGTCGAGGAAACGAAACGCGATGCATGCCGAACTGAAGCAGCGAATTGAAAATCGCCAATGCCTGGTGGGCGTGATAGGTTTGGGATATGTGGGCTTGCCGCTTATTAGCGCTTTCTTCCGCAAGCAGTTTCGTGCGATCGGCTTTGATGTCGATCAGCGGAAGGTGGATTTGCTGAATCAGGGGAGAAGTTACATCAAGCATATCCATTCCAGTGAAGTATCGGAATGGCGTGAATCGGGCCGTTTCGAAGCGACGGCGGATCTGTCTCGGCTTTCCGAACCGGACGTGTTGCTGATCTGCGTGCCGACACCACTGAATGACAGCCGTGATCCCGATTTGACATATGTCGTCGAAACGACCCGCTCGATAGCCCAGGTGTTGAGGCCTGGGCAGCTGGTGGTGCTGGAAAGCACGACGTATCCCACGACGACGCGTGATGTGATGCTGCCGATTTTAGAGGAAACGGGATTGCAGGCTGGTCGGGATTTCTATCTGGCCTATTCGCCGGAACGGGAGGATCCGGGCAACCCCGACTACACGGCAGCCGGGATCCCGAAAGTTGTGGGAGGGTACGATCCCATCAGTCTGGATCTGGCAACCACGCTGTATTCGCAGTCGATCGTGAAGGTCATTCCCGTATCCAGTTGCGAAGTGGCCGAAGCGTGTAAGATTTTGGAAAACACCTATCGTGCCGTGAATATCGCGCTGGTCAACGAGTTGAAGACCTTGTTCGACCGCATGGGGATCGATGTCTGGGAGGTGATTGATGCCGCCAAGACGAAGCCCTTCGGATTTCAGGCGTTTTATCCCGGGCCCGGGTTGGGGGGCCACTGCATACCCATTGATCCATTTTACCTGACCTGGCTGGCACGCAAGCAGGGGCTGACCACCCGGTTTATTGAACTGGCTGGCGAGGTGAATGCCCGCATGCCGGAGTACGTCATTACGCGGTTGGCGGAATTCCTCAACGAGCGGGGAAAACCGATCAAGGGGAGTAAAATCCTGCTATTGGGTGTCGCCTACAAGAAGGATGTCGATGATCCCCGAGAAAGCCCTTCGTTTGTCCTGATGGAGGAACTGCTGAGACGCGGGGCGGCACTATCGTACAACGATCCGCACGTGCCTCATCTGCCGAAGATGCGGCATCACAATCTGCCCGAGATGCACAGCCAGGAACTGACCGCGGAAATGCTGGCGGCCCAGGATTGCGTGCTGATTGCGACCGATCATTCCGCCTACGATTACGCATTTATCGTGCAGCATGCCCCGTTGGTGCTCGACACACGGAACGCCACGCGGCAGGTGAGCGATGGGCGGGAAAAAATCGTCAAGGCTTGAAAGCGGACGAGGGAGACGGAGTTTACCCTTTCGACCGGATGACTATGTTGGGCATATTCGAATTAAGTTTGCTACTGGCTGGAATCTTCGGCAATTGCTGGTTCTGGTGCAGTTATATCAATCGGCTTTACAGCCTGCCGATTCATGATCGGGTGCTGGATCGCTGGCGCAGACCCGCGGAAATTGCGGTATTGCTTGTGCCCGGCGTATTACTGATCTCCTTGTTGCGGTATCAGGGACGGCCTGGCTTGTCGTCCCTGGCGAGCGCTGGGGCCGATTCCGCGGCGTGGATACATGGGGTCTGGCTGTTTCCCGCGTTGGGGCTGGTGTTTTTTGGGATGAGGGTGTTTTCGCGAGCTGTTTCCAGGCGTCCTCCTGGTAATGTGCGGTACGATTTCCAGATACTGGATTATGTGGCGCGGCTGGGTCGGAAGCCGATCGGGCAGGGCCCCTATGCGAAGCTCGCCCATATACCCGGAAATCAGGCGTTTTCGCTGGAACTGAACACAAAGCGGTTTGTGTTCGCGCGTTTGCCGCATGCGTTTCATCAGTTTCGGATACTCCATATCAGCGATTTGCATTTCTCGGACGCGATTGACCGGGAATACTTCGAGCAGGTGCTGTACGATGCCAGCCAAACCAAGCCGGACCTGGTCGCATTCACGGGCGATCTTTTGGATGATCTCCGTCTGGTATCCTGGCTGCCAGCCACGCTGGGCAAACTGCAGGCTCCGCTGGGATGTTACTACATACTGGGGAACCACGATTGGCATCTGGCGGACGATCGGATTCGCGATTCCCTGAAGCAACTGGGCTGGCAGGAGTGTCAGGGGCCCGCGATGGAAATACAGCGGGGCGAAAGCCGGATCTTTCTTGCCGGCGATGAACGTCCCTGGATGGGAACTGCTCCCGATTTGACCGCGGTGCCGGATTCGGCCTTTCGAATTCTGATGAGCCACACGCCCGATAACATTCGCTGGGCACGCCGGGCGGGAGTGGACCTGATGTTGTCGGGGCATAACCATGGCGGCCAGATCAAGCTGCCTGGGATTGGTGCCGTGCTGGCCCCCAGTCGGCATGGGGTGCGGTTTGCGGATGGCGAATTCTATTTACCTCCCACGACGTTGCATGTCTCGCGTGGTGTATCGGGACGGCATCCCTTGCGGCTCCGCTGCCGTCCGGAAATCAGCCTGCTGCAACTGGACTGTGCAGATTTGGTCTGAAGTCCAGCGCTGCCCCGCATTGGCTCGAGACGTCAGACGCTCCGTGACGTCTCCGGTAATTTTTGCTATGATATCTGTATTCGCCATTTGAACGACAGGAATTCAGGTATGTCACAAAATAAGAAGCAAAAGAAGCAGATCGAGGTTCATCGGCAGAAAATCACCAAGTTGAGGCAACAACTGGCCGGCGCGAAGCAGCAGATGGATGACCCCCAGGACGTGGTGCGTCTGCAACAGGAAATTGCCCAGCACGAAGCCGCTGTCGAAAAACTGAAATCGGAAGCGTAAAGCGACATCGCCATGCAAGAAGGTCTTCCCGGGGGGGAGGGGAGCGAGTCCTTAAAGCTTCCTTCGCTCCCGACGATTATTGTGGTGCATCACAAGGAACGGCGGAGCAAATGCACGGTCGAGCCCTTGCGGCAGCGGGGCGGTTTTGAATTTTGGAACTATCCACTGGCATCGCCCCGGATTCCCTCGAATTATGTGCGCCTGGGCCTGGGGGGGCCATTGCTATCGCCGCATGATTGCACGCAGGGTTTGCTGGTGCTGGACGGAACCTGGCGCTGGGCGGAGAAAATGGAAAGCGATTTTGCCGAAGTTCCTATTCGTTCGTTACCCACCTGGCGGACGGCTTATCCTCGAAACTCGAAGCTGTTCGAAGATCCCGACCAGGGGCTGGCCACCATCGAGGCCATTTTCGTGGCTTATCGGCAGTTGGGGTATTCGACGCAGGGGTTGCTGGATCAATACTATTGGAAGCAGGAGTTTCTGCGGTTGAATGCGACGTTGCTCGAGCAATAACAGCCTATCGGGATGCATGCGCAGGCAGTGTGACCGGGCCAAGTTGACGTGTCTGCCGCGGGAGTGGAGTGTCGTGGTTGCGGTGATAACCAATGAGAGCGTCTGACTCCGCGGGGGCATACCGATGGCGTACCGGCTGAAACGTAAGGAACCCCTGTTGGAAGGTATTCGTCGGATCGCCCACGAGCAGATTGGGGTGATGGTCGGCGAGTTGGTGGAGACTCCGGATCTCCACGAGGCGGTCCACCTGTTTCGCAAACGCTGTAAACGCATGCGGGCGATGTTGCGCCTGGTGCGGCCTGTTCTCGGAAAAACCTTTGCGTACGAGAATGCCTGGTATCGAGAGGCGGCACGAGGTTTTGCTGCCTGCCGCGATGCCGAGGCCTTGCTGGAAACGCTGAAAAAGTTTGAGGCCCGCGAGGCAGGCTTGTCCACCAATCCTGAATTCCAGCGGATCAGGCACATTCTGGAAGGCCAGCGCGACCAGGCATTACAGCAGGAGGATATCGATTTGCCTGCCAGGCTCGCGAAACAGGTTGAAGATCTGAAACATGCCCAGGCGCGGATTGCCGACTGGCAGTTGGCGTCGTCACGCGAGGCCGATCTCCGTGCCGGTTTTGTCGAAAGCTATCGTCGGGGGAAGGCTGCCTTCCGCGTGGCGAAACGGGAGCGGTGCAATGAGGCGTACCACGAATGGCGCAAGCGAGTAAAGGACCTGGGGTATCAATTGCATCTGCTGGAAGGTCTCTGGAAACCGGTGGTCCATGTGTATCGCCTGGAGGCCGAGGTGTTGGGAGAGTTGCTGGGAGACGATCACGATCTGGCGGTATTGGAATTGCATCTGGAGACATGGAAACGGGAAAACAGGGGCCAAATCCACTTTTCGGAATGGCAGGCACGCTGTACCGACAGGCGACGCGAACTGCAACAACTGGCGGAACAGCAGGGCCAGCGTCTGTTTTGTGAAAAGCCAGGTGCACTGGAGCAGAGGCTGTCTGCCTGCTGGAAATGTTGGCGCGGCAGTTAGCCCACATTTCTCACACAGTTACCAATGCGGTATATTTTGTCTCGAGTGTGCCTGGAATACTAGCCGCGCCCGTCAGGAAGCGGGCCACGCGGGCGGTTCCCAATGGGGTGTTTCTGTGGCGTAACATCAGTAATAGCAATGCATTGCGATAAGCTGGGGCCCAGTCTGGCCCGCTTCCTGACGGGCGCGGCTAGTTCGTCAATGTCAGCAATCCTATATTCACGTCAGACATCCTGGATCCAGACCGTTTTGGCATTGAGAAATTCAAGCATGCCTTCGCGGGAGAGTTCCCGGCCATATCCCGAATGTTTGATGCCGCCAAAGGGCAAATGGGGATCGGATTGCACGAACTGATTCACGAAAACGCTACCGGCTTCAATTTGTCGGGCGAGATTTTCCGCGGCATCGGATTGCCTGGTCCACACACTGGCACCCAGACCAAATCGGGATTGATTGGCCAGGTGTATCGCCTCATCGGTATCCCGCGCGGGGATGATGGCGGCCAGAGGGCCAAACGTTTCTTCGTCAAAAGCAGGCATGCCTGGTCGGACATTCGTCAGAACCGTGGGAGGATAGAAAAAGCCCCGGCCGTCCGGAATCACGCCTCCGCACAACAATTCCGCGCCCTGGTCCATTGATTGACACATTTGCGAATGCAGCGTCTCGCGCAGATCCCGCCGCGCCAACGGTCCCAGATCGTTTTGTTCCTGCAGGGGATCGCCGTGGCGTAATGCGATCATCCGGCTCGCGAACAGGGAAGTGAATTCCTCCCGTGCCGCGTCCACGACAATAAACCGCTTGGCGGCGATGCAACTTTGGCCCGTATTCTGGCAGCGGGCGCGCACGGCCATGGCAGCGGCATGTGGAATGTCCGCGTCGGCCAGCACGATGAAGGGGTCGGAGCCTCCCAGTTCCAGAACGGAAGGTTTCAAATTCCGGCCGGCGGCCATCCCAACCTTGCGGCCAATCGTTTCGCTGCCAGTGAAAGTGACGGCATGGATCAGGGGGTGTGCGATTAAAGGCTCCACCTGGGTAGAGTCAATCAGCAGCGTTGTCATGGCACCGGGGGGAAATCCCGCGGCCAGGAAGAGATTTTCGATTTCCAGCGCCACGCCGCTGACATTCGAGGCATGTTTGAGAACCAGCATATTTCCTGCCGCAAGTGCCGGCACAGCCGCGCGAAAAACTTGCCAGTAGGGAAAATTCCAGGGCATGATGGCCAGCAACGTCCCCAGGGGATCGTAGCGGACATAGGATTTCCGTGCCGAGGTGGATTCCATGCGGGGGGCGAGGAATCCGGGAGCCAGTTCCGCGTAATATTCACAGACCCAGGCGCATTTTTCGACTTCCGCACGTGCCTGTAGAATCGGTTTCCCCATTTCCCGCGTGGCCAGTTCAGCCAGCGGCACGGAGCGACTTCGCAGCAAGGCGGCGAGTGCGCGCAGCTTGCCCGCTCGCTCGGCATGCGGACAGGCACACCATTCGTGAAAGGTCGTCCGAGCCCGTTCCAGCCGCGTCTGCACTTCGTCTGGACTTGCCGGGGGATATTCCGCGATGCATTCCTCGGTGGCGGGATTGATGGAAGACAGGCTCATGGGGAAACACTCCATTCGCTGACCGCGCGGGGGACAGATTCAGGCAATTGCATCAAGGAGGGCGTCGCCTACAGCAGATCGCTGAGCACGTGCGAGGCCTTCTGGGACAACAATTGCAGTTGCTCCTCGATCATTTCTGCCTTTTCCTCCTGCCCTGCCTGGCGATGCATGTCCGCCGTCAATTCCATCAGGGCGATTGCCTCGGGCGAGTTCTCCCCAAGTTCACCGCAGCGCACGGAGAGGATCTGCGAGAGATAACCCGCTGCACTTTCCGCTTGCCCCACGCGGGCGTACAGACGTCCCAGGGTTTCCAGGGCAAGATACACGCGGGGGTGTTCGGAATGAAATTCCGAACCGAGCAATTCCACCAGTGCAGCTGCCACGGGAATGCCAGCTTCGTCGTGTCCTGCCTGTTGCGACAAGGTCAGTGCGCGCTCTGCCAGGGGAATTTCCGATGCTGCTGGGTATTCCAGCGACTGATGAACCAGATTCCAGGCTGCACGCGCGAAATAAGCCGCCAGCCGCGGACGTTGCAGTCCTTCGTAGGCCTGCGACAGTAAATCGTATTGATGAAAGCGCGTGATGGCAGGGGCGGGGCTGTGTTGACGCTGGATCTGCAAGCCGAGTTTCATCAACTGGCGGACCGTCTTGAACTGATCGCGTTGCAGCACAATCCGCCCCAACTCCGTAAAGGCATGGATCATGGGCAGGCTCTGATCGCCAAATGTCTGTTCGAACATGGCCATGGCGCTGTTCGCGGTTTGCACGGCCCGCTGCCCTCGCATCGTGTGGGCATAAATATCCGCCAGTTGAAAGACGGCGAGTGCGGTGGTGGGATGGTTACGTGGCAGTCGTTTGCGGAGTATCTGCAACGCACGTTGCGTATGCGTTTCCCGGTGATCCATTTGCCCGGAAGTCTCCTCGGGTGTCAACTTCCCCATCAAAAGCAGAAAGCGGGCTTCCAGGATGGACTCTTCGAGTTGATGTTGGGAAATCAATTTCGGCAAACGTTCGAGTTCGCTGCGAATGATGTTGTGCTTGTTCAGCAGAATCGCGTGTTCGAATCGCAGGAGATGGGTTTCGGTTTCGATACGGCCTGATTTGCCGGAGTCGTTGCCCGGGGACCGTGTCAACTGGTTGATCATCGTTTCTGCGGTGCGGAGTTGCCCCGTCTCGAGCAGAATCCTCGTCTTCAGCAAGCTGGCACGCAGAAAATCGGGATGTTGTGATTTAGACGCAAATCCGTTTTCGGTCAGGCAGGCTTCGATTTGTATCCGCGCCTCCTCAAAGTCGCGCGATTCGATCAGCACCTGGGTCAGGTTGACTCGCGATTGACGGACCAGCAGCGGATCGCGTTCCGGGCAGGAAAGTCGCAGCGCCAGCGCCTGCCGATGATGATAACAGGCCAACGGAATCTGACACTGTAGACGCCGCAGTTCCGCCAGGTTGTTATGCAGGGTGGCCAGCGGCGAGGGACAGGATTGCGCCGCCTTGGCGGTATAATCCTTGATTGTGGTTTGCCAGACATGGATGGCATCGTCGATGCGCTTCTCCGCCAGCAACGCCGATCCGAGGTTGTTCAATGCCCGGATGCGATGGGACTGCGTCAGCGAGGTGTCCGCCACGACATACCGGAGCACCAGTCGACTAAGTTGCTTTACGGCTGTCCAGAATCGCAAGGCCCCCAGGCGTTCACTCAGGGAATTCAGCCGGGTCGCCAATTGATCCTGCAAGTCTGGCAGTTGACTCGTACCCGGATGGCTTTCCAGTTCTTGCCTGATGGACTCGATCGATTCCTCGACGGATTCCTGCAGTTTCTGGAGGGCGGCCCATTCGACCAGACCGGCCAGAGCGGCAATCCGGACCTGCACGAACTCTTCCGGTGCGGATGGAGCCTGTTGCATGACGGACAGAAACAGAGTACGTGCCTGCAGCAGATCACCCTGCTCAAGCAAACGATGCGCTTGAACAAGCAGATCCAGTTCCGCTTGGGACAAAGGTTCCTTCGGACTGTTCACGACACGAATCCAGGCGGACTTAAAAATCCGGGTTTGGTATCCAGTGGCAACTCACCTCCCGTCGCAGCGGGGATTTGGCCATTGAGCCGATTACATCTCAATTCATGATGACGAAGCGTACCGGCCAACACAAGCTATTCTTTTCCATGTGGTGAAGGTTCTCGAAAATGCCCGGCCCGGCCAGTGTAATTGGGACAGATTCCCACGGCGGCCTGTTACACTTCGAGTGCCCAGTCATCCTCTTCCGGTGTCTCCTCCTCGGAAGACTTGGGCAGGGACGCCACCGAAGGGGTGCTACCTGCTTCCTGATGCGTCGCGACATTCAGGTCAAAGCCGGAGAGTCTGGATAATCGTTCCTGGATTTTTTTCAGTTCCTGTCCACGCCGGTTATCCAACATTTGCCGAATGTGGGTCAGTTCTCCGCGGATCTGATCAAGTCGATACTCTCCGGACATGTGCGCTTCCACCTCGTCGATTTGAGCGGAATATTCGCTGGCTTCCTTCGAGGAGATCATTTCGATTTGCTTCGATTCCTGAATCTGCGCGCGGATACGCTGGGCAAGCTGCTGGAGGGATTCCACGCTCAGGGTGCGACTGTCTTCCAACGCTTCCTGCAACTCGTTTCGCCGCGCGTCGGTCCAGACATCAAGCCGCAGCAGGGAGCGCGCGGATCGATAGGAACCCGACTCCAGTTGATCCTCGAAGGCCTGGTCCCAGGAGCGGGGGCCGTTGGAAAGAAATCCAAGAATCTGGTGTTCCAGCGTACCGGGCGTTACGGGACAGTTCCAGTCGTCATCGAGCGGGATGCCTGGGATCTTCAGCAGTTCGGCGTTCATCAGGCAAGTGGGGTCCTGTTCCCCGATGCGTGGTTCTTCCGTGGGATGAAACAACTGGTGGATGCGATCCATATTGCGTCGGCAGGCGGTTAATGCCGCGCGATGCGCGTGGTTCGGGTGAGTTTTTTCCAGGCTCTTCATTTCCTGGAAAACCGCGGATTGACGACGATCGATTTCGTCTCGCAATTCGTTGATTTCCTGGGGGACCAGCACGCTTTCGATCCCGGGGAACGAAGCGGCCAGTACGAGCCAGTGCGAACCAAATTCGATGGCCTGTTGGACATGGTTGTAGATGGTTCTGCCGGGCAGGCGGACGGTATCGTTCTCGGAAATCACGATCAGGGTATCGGCACCCGACAGGATCACGCTTTGCGACAGTCGGCGCAGTTCCGTTTCCATCAGGGAACTTTGCGTTAGCCGGTTTTCCAGGATGGGTTGCAACAGGCGGGCGATATGCGACTGCAAAATCTGACGCGTACGCCAGAGTGTCATGACATTGGGCAGCGCCACAGCCGCCGCCGGTTGCACGCTCCAATACGCGCGGGAAAACAGGGGGATGGCCACCCGATACGTCAGGATTTTATCGAAGACATTCGTTTTCCAGGACGTCACCTGGGAGCGGATCGATCGCGCTTCGGATTCGATGGAGGCTGCCCCGGGACGATAAAAATACTGATCCAGCTTCAAGCCGCTGGCACGCGAAGAAAACGAGGCAATGCGGCTGCAGTAATTATACAGTTGAGTTTGATTGGGCTGGATCACATAAGTTCGCAAAATATCGGCTGCCACGCTTGAAGCCGTGGTAATCGCCCCTCGCATCAGACTGGCGCGCAGTAGAAACGCTTCGGGGGTATCGACCGCTTCCGCCAGTTGCATGGCTTCCTTGCGATGCTGTTCGGCGATGGTTTGAAATTCCCGCGAGACTCGACCCGAGGAAAATTTCACCTGGTCTCCCAGGATCAGTAACTGAAGCAGCCAGGGGGCAGGGGCCGGTATGTGGAGATCGTTATCGACATTTGCATACAGGCAGCGCGATACCTGGTAGGCCCATTGATATTCCCCTTGGGCAATTAATTCCCAGATCAGCCGGGACAGATAGGAAACGCGGTCAAACCGGTTTTGCGCCCCGTCGGCTTTTTGAGCCAGTTCCTGGATTTGCGAGAAATCGACTTCCGCAAGGGATTCGACGTAACGCGAAGGCTCGGCGGGGAGCGGAACCGGGCTCACCGGGGGCTTTTCGAATACACTCACAATCTGCTGTTCGATCTCGGAAGGTAAGTGACCGCGCAACCTGCCGGATGCCGGTTCGGCCTCGGGACTGCTTTCCAATTCTTCGAACACGGAATCCGCGGGCAGAAACGTTTCCACTGGCGGAGCCGTTTCCCTTGTCTCGCGCAACGATTCATTTTGATGCAGTAGTTCCTCTTGGAATTGATCCAGCCTTTGATTCAGTTCGGAAGCCGTCAGTATCCGTTTTTCGGCGGGATCCGACTTGAAATCATCGAAAATCAAATCTTCGTCCAGCACGCTCGGTTCGATCAGGGCTTCTTCGGCGATGACGCTGACGGAATCCGTCTCGGGTGGTGTCTCTGGGGGCGCCGGTTGTTCAAGGTCCGCGCGTTCCCCCGCGCGGTTACGTGCATCCTCGATGGTGAATATCAGGGCATCTTCCTGCGGTTTCTGCCCTATTGTGGGCGCGCTGATCGCGGCTTCCACCTGCGGAGTTTCCGGGACAACGACCGATTTCTGCTCGACGGGCGGGGGGGCCGGAATGGCGCAGGCCTGTTCGATTCTGTTTTGGAGTGGATGATGATGGGTGGCGAAATCGATCATTTCATCCGTAATCGGCAGGGGCGGGGACTCCAGCAGGGATTCGAATTCGCGTAGTTCTCCCAGCAGTTCCGATTTGAGTTCATGCGAACACTGCGCCTGGCGCAGACGTGCGCGGTATTCCTCGGCCAATTCGCGTGCCTGGCAGACCATGAGGGCCGTTTGCCCCTGCAGCATCAATTCCCGATGGGAGAGTTTGTGCCATTCTCCGGGAATGGGCAGGCGAGATTCTCGCAGCAGTTTCCCGAGAACCTGACGGAAGTGCTTTTCCTGCCGGTCGTACTCGCGAATTTCGTGCAGCAACTGATCGTCGGGAAATCGACCTTGTTCCGCCAGAAGCGGAACGGCGTCCAGCAGGACCCGCGAGAGTTTTCTGGCGGCCTGCTGCAATTGGTCGAAATCGGGAATCAGCGCGGAATTCATTCAATTACTCCGTGTTCAGTTCGACCCTCCGAGCACCTCGACTACTGGTCGGACAACCTTCCCTGAAACTCTGCCTGCAACCCGGCGCGCCTCGTCCGGTGCTTGCCTGCATTCATGATTGCACTCCTGGGGGATTTCCCCAGGAGTGTGCTTGTGTGTTGCTAAATACTGGTATCCAGGTCGGCATGAATGCTTTCCCCCTCGACCAGTTCGTGTTCGAGTTCGGCACTCGAAACATCCAGAGAGGAGCTAGAGCGGGACGAAGAGGAGCGGGACGACTTTCCAGTCGACGACGTTTCCACGAAGTCCGTCTTTTCTTCCAACGCCGAAATCAGACGGTCAAACACGGCCAATTGAACCTGCTCGGACTGAAACGAGTTGACAACCGAGGCCATTCCGGGCAGGTAGGATAATAAGACCTTGTAGCGCATACTGTTCATGCTTTTCGCCCCTTAACACAAATTCCCCTAGGATTGTGAAATCCCGACACCATCCGTTGCTCGCTTGATTCCCATCGGCAAAATCATCCGGCCGTGGCGCCAGGGACTAGCGGGCACGACCCCGCAACACGGCCATGGCAACATCGCGTCCGAACGCTTCGGTCACCAGGCGCTGTGTTTCGAGCCAACGGTCGTCCGAAAGGTCTTCGGGACGACTGATGAGTTCGTACAGCGCGCGAAATGCCGAACTTTCTCCCATGGTGGACCGAACCGCCTGACGCCGTTCTTCCGTGTTTCCGCTGGTAAGCCGCTGCACCAGGTTCGATACCTGATCCACCATCTGCCGAAAGGCTTCCTGGTCCCCGGGTGAAAACGATTTCACCAGTTGCAGGCGTCTCAGCAGATCCACCGCTTGCTGGCGTTCTCCAATTTCACGGCACGCATCGATGATTTCTCCCGATCGCGTGACATACCGTTCTTGTTCCGCCAGCAGCGGATGTTCCTGTAATTGCCGCGACACCTTTTGCACATGGTCCTGAATCAGGGCTATTTCATCCGCCAGATGCTGTAACTCCACCGGCTCTCCTTGCGAGAGAGATTCCGCGGTCCGTGCCATCAGGCTCGCCAGACTCTTGATTTTCTGTTGAAGAGTTTCAGCAGTCTGGGGATTCAAATCGACGGAGTCGAGCATGGGAGAGTTCCATTAACCCGGGAAATACTGACGGAATTAGTTGACGAACGCCTCGGTTCAATCCAGAACGCTTTGCAGCGCCGGGGCCTCTTTGTAGTCGGAATAGTGCGATTTGCCATTCGATGCGGGCTTGGCGGTCGAGCCGACGTCAAATCGTCCCGTGAACATGGAGCCCGATTCCACATTGAGATTCTTGGTGATGACATCGCCGTCGATCTGGCTGCTGGTGCGAATCGTTAGCAGTCCCCGCACGGTGACGGTCCCCTGCACGGTGCCGGCGATATCGGCATTCTCCGCGATGATATTACCTTCGATCACGGCTGCCACGTCGACGGTCAGTTTCGCCCTGGTCGATACATCTCCGTGCACCTTGCCAGCCAGGGTCACGTCTCCCTCCGCTTCGATATTGCCGTGAATCACGGTTCCCTCGGCGATCAGATTTTGTGTCTTGGGTTTGGCTTCCTGCGGCTTCGAAGCCGGCATTTCCGCTTCCGTGACCTTGGGCGACTTGGGGAGGGATTCGGCCACGGGCAGCACGGTCTTCTTCTGGGGAGCCTTGGGTTGTTTGAGTGCAAACATTGGATTTCCTCGACTGAAGAGTTTCGAAGTGAGTTTCAACCGATGAACGGCATCGGCTAAATGGGAAATGCAGCCAGATCAAACGATGCTGCCGCGGGTAGACCGCAAGGGTGAAAGTCACAACGTGCAATACAAACTCTTCTCTGAAAATCATTTCATGAGAAGACAGTAATTGCAACTAATTCATGGTGAACAACACGCCCGACATTCCAAAGTCAGGCAATCCGAATACAAACGGGAGCCTCGTTAGATCTTGCAACCGCCAACATAAAAGTGGGGTACAGGAGAAAAACATCTCTTTTTTGTAGACTTCGCCGCACTTTGCCAAACCGGGCAGGAAAATACCGGTTGTAGGGATCGGTGCGTGCGCTGGGCTTGCGACCACCAGATATCCGTCGAGGTGCACCAGCGGGCGGAATTCCGATTTCCCGGAGAAACGGGGGTACGGACGGTTAGGAGGCAAACTTGGTCGATGTGTTGCCACCGGGGCGGTTTTCGCATACACCATGGTTTATGGTTCTCGTGGGGGGGATTTCTCCTACGCCTGCCAGCAGTGCTTTTCGCGTGATCAACTCGGGTATTTTTCAACAGGAGTAAAAAATGAAACGCTTTACTGTATTACTGGGGGCGTTGCTGCTGTCCCTGGTTCTGCCGACATTGTCTCGCGCGGAATTGACAATGCCGAACGTCTTTACCGACCACATGGTGTTGCAGCGCAATCAACAGAATCCGGTCTGGGGCTGGGATGATCCAGGAACACGGGTGACCGTAGCCATTCACGGGCAAACACACACCGCCACCGCGGACGATTCGGGCCGGTGGCGCGTCAAGCTGAACCCACTCGAAGCGGGGGGCCCCTATACACTATCCGTGCGTGGCACGTCGGCTCGCGAACTCCAGGATGTACTGGTGGGGGAAGTGTGGGTCTGTTCGGGTCAATCGAACATGGCCTGGCGCGTGGCACAGGCAAACGATCCCGATCTGGAGCAACTGACTGCGAAGTATCCCCAAATTCGCCTGTTGCACGTTCCCAATCGAGCCTCGCAGGAGTCCGAGAAGAATTTTGATGGGGCTTGGCAGGTCTGTTCCCCCGAGACCGTGGGGAACTTCTCGGCGGTGGGTTATTTTTTCGGGCGCCAATTGCATCAGACGCTCGGCGTGCCGATTGGCTTGATCAACAATGCCTGGGGAGGATCTTCCGCGGAAGCCTGGGTGAATCGCGATCTCCTCGAACAGGATGGCCGGTTTACGGGCATGCTGGAGCAGTGGAAAAAGACGGAGGCCACCTACGACCACGAGAAAGCCCTGGCGGATTACAATGTGCGGTTACGGAACTGGCAGGAAGCCGATAAAGCGGCCCGGGCGGAGGGCAAGCCTTCGACTCCCCGGCCTCAACCACCGCGCGATCCGCTGACGGGCAATCATCGTCCCGGAAACCTGTATGGGGGATGTCTGCATCCGATCATCGGGTATGGCATCCGCGGCGCGATCTGGTACCAGGGCGAATCCAATGCGGGCCGGGCGTATCAATATCGCGAACTCTTCCCCTTGATGATTACGAATTGGCGCGACGAATGGCAACAGGGAGACTTTCCCTTCTACTGGGTCTCGTTGGCCAATTTCCGCCGCGTCGTCCCCGCGCCCGCGGAAAGTACCTGGGCCGAACTGCGCGAAGCGCAAACCATGACGCTCTCGCTTCCCAATACCGGCGAAGCAATTATTATCGATCTGGGAGAGTCGGACGATATTCACCCGCGAAACAAGCAGGATGTTGCCAAACGTCTGGCACGCCATGCCCTGGCCCGGGATTACGGGTTCGATATCCATGCTGCCAGCCCTCGCTATGAATCACACGAGGTGCAGGGAAACAAAATCGTGCTCAACTTCCAGGACGTCGGGGCGACGCTCCAAACCATCGATGTCCGCGAACCGATCGGCTTTACGATCGCCGGGGAAGACCGAGTCTTTGTACCCGCCGATGCCAGAATCATCGCGGGCAACAAGATCGAAGTCAGCAGTCCAGTTGTCGCAAAGCCCGTGGCGGTTCGCTATGCCTGGGCGGATAACCCCGTCTGTAATGTCAGAAACAATCTGTTGCTGCCATTGACTCCGTTCCGCACCGATGAGTGGCCCGGTATCACCGCCGAAGCCAAGTGATCATCCAGGCGAACAGCACGCCATCGGCCACGCGGCTCGTATTCGCATACGAGCCGCGTCTTATTTTGCAACCAGCCGCGCCCATCAGGGATGATGCGCCGCGTTACTTCGGTCGCCGTGTTCCCTGCCGTCCCGATTTCTTGCTGCGTGGTTTTTTCTTGGCGCGCGATCCGGGTGCCTCCGTGGAGTCCGTGGGGACGTGCTGACCGACATGCTCCTTGAGACGCAGAATGCGATCGCGGAGTTCAGCTGCATGTTCGAACTCCAGATTCTCGGCTGCCTTGAGCATCTCCTCTTCCATCTCGCGGAGATATTCCTGTGTGATGTATTCCGTTTCGTTGGAAACTCCGCCGACATGCTGCACCATCTGCCGCGCTTCCAGTTCCTCTTCGATCCCCCGCTTGATCGCCTTGCGGATGGTTTCGGGAGTGATGCCGTGCTGCCGGTTGTATTCCAGTTGCAGTTCACGGCGCCGATTGGTTTCGTCGATGGCTCGCTGCATGCTCTGAGTGACGGAATCGGCATACAGAATGACTTCGGCATTTACGTTTCGTGCGGAACGACCGATCGTCTGGATCAGGCTGGTCTCGTTTCTGAGAAAACCTTCCTTGTCCGCATCCATGATGGCGACCAGGGAAACTTCTGGCAGGTCGATCCCCTCGCGCAACAGATTCACTCCCACCAGTGTGTCGTGGATTCCCTCGCGTAGTTCACGCAAAATTTCCACCCGTTCAATCGCGTCCAGTTCCGAATGCAGCCAGGCGCATTTCAGCCCCTCTTCCTGCAGGTAGCCGGTCAGATCCTCCGCCAGCCGTTTGGTTAAGGTGGTCACCAGCGTCCGTTCCCCCCGTTCCACCCGGATGCGAATTTGTTCCATCAGATGGCGTACCTGACGCCTGGCGGGTATCACATGCACCAGGGGATCGACCAGGCCTGTCGGACGGATAATCTGCTCGACGATCTCCCCTTCCGACTGTTCCAACTCCCAGTCCGCGGGGGTTGCGGAGACAAAGACCACCTGATTCCGCCGATTGTTCCATTCCTCGAAGGTGAGCGGACGATTATCGAGCGCCATCGGCAGGCGGAATCCGTGTTCAACCAGATTCTGCTTGCGGCTGCGGTCCCCGGCGTACATGGCCCTTAGCTGGGGCAAGGTGACGTGGGATTCATCGATGAACATCAGAAAATCGTCGGGGAAGAAGTCGTACAGGGTGTAGGGGGGCTGCCCTGGTTTGCGCCCCGCCAGGGCCCGCGAGTAATTTTCGATCCCCGGACAGAAACCGGTTTCCCGCAATAGTTCCATGTCGTAGCGGGTCCGCGCGCTCAGCCGCTGCATTTCCAGCAGTTTCCCCTGTTGCCGATACTCTTCCAGGCGGAGGTTCAACTCTTCCTCGATCTCGATCATCGCCGCGTCGATGCGACTTTGGGGCAGCACGAAATGTTTCGCGGGATAGATGTAAATATCCTGGTGAATTTTGTGTGTTTCGCCGGTGAGGGGATCGATGATCGACAACGCTTCCACTTCGTCGCCCCACAACTCGATGCGATACGCGAATTCCTCGTAGGCGGGCCACAGTTCGATCACGTCTCCCCGAACGCGAAATTTCCCCCGGGCCCGTTGAAAATCGTTCCGCTCATAGTGGATGTCGATCAGTCGCAGCAAGAGTTCGTCGCGATCGACCTGCTGTCCGATCTGTAGCGGGATCATCATGTCCAGATAATCCTTGGGAGAACCCAGGCCGTAAATACAACTGACACTCGCCACCACAATCACGTCGCGCCGGCTGACGAGGGCGCTAGTTGCCAGCAGTCGCAGACGATCGATCTCGTCGTTGATCGAGGCGTCTTTTTCGATGTAGATGTCCCGCTGCGGAATATAGGCTTCGGGCTGGTAATAGTCGTAATAACTGACGAAATACGTCACCGCGTTGTGGGGAAAGAATTCCCGAAACTCTCCGTACAACTGGGCCGCCAGTGTCTTGTTGTGCGACAGCACCAGCGTGGGGCGGTTCAGTTCCTGGATGACATTGGCCATCGTGAACGTCTTGCCCGAACCGGTCACGCCCAGCAGGACTTGATTCCGCTTCTGTTCGCGAATACCGCGCACCAGAGCCGAGATGGCCCGCGGCTGGTCCCCCGCGGGTTGAAAATCACTGACAAGCTGAAAATCGGGCATGGAACATCCATACTTCGCTGGAAATGAATGATGGGAGTGCGCGGGAGAACGAAATGGGTGTCGGCGCGATATCTCGGTGGCCTGGCGGGCCACATGGTGGCCGCGGTCGCGGATGGTTCGGCCCGAGCCGGTGATCCGGTGGCGAGGACCACGCGCGCATCGCGGGCTAACGAGAAAAATCGGGCACGGGCAATTCCACCGTCAGTAATTCGCGATCGCGCCGGACGGTGATTCGCAACAGGTCCCCACGTTTCGCGGTTCGAAGATATTTGTAAAATTCGCTGCACGACTGAATCAAATCGTCGTTGATCAACACGATCAGATCGTCTGGTTGCAACCCCTGTTCCGCGGCTGCCGACCCGGGAAGGACCGCATCCAGATAGGCGGGAGTCCGGGCAACGACATTGGGGACCAGTCGCAGTCCCAGCGGAGTTGTATCCAGTTCCTGAACAACGGCAGGGAGTTCCATGCGATCGTTGGCAATTACTTCCCCCCGAATTAACTTGCCGACGGTTTCATTCAAATCGTACATCGGAATGGCATAATTAATCCACAAATTGGAACGGCTGTCTCGAAGTTCCTTGCCGATCAGGCCCAGCAACTCCCCCTCCAGTGTGGTCAGGGCTCCCCCTGCGGAACCCGGATTATTCATGATTGCATCCACGATATACACATCCCCCTTGTACGGAATATCGTATCGCCCCCGGCGGGCATCGAGGGGGGTGACGGTGGCAATGACGCCGTGAATCACGGAGACCGGTTCGTCCCCGGCGGCGACGTTGAACATATTGCTGAATCCCAGGACCGGGCTGCCGGGCCCGCGCCGGGGAATCCGCGTCAGATCAAAGTAGGGGGCATTCTTGACTTCGACTTTCAGAATTGCCAGCCCGGCTTCGCCCGCTCCCCCCACGAACCGCGCCTCTAATCGCCGCCCGTTGTCCAGCACCACCGTGATCTGTTCGGTATCCAGCAGATGATTCCAGATGGTCAGAATATGCCCATCGGGCGAGACGAGCACACCGGTTCCATAATTGGCCAGGTTCTTCAGTCCTCCCGCCCCATACAACTTCACGATCCGCGGAAAAACCTGATCGGAAATGTCGCTGGGAGCGGCGGGCGCGGTATCCGCTCGGGCCCGCGCCGTCATGAGGCCGAGGGCGCAGGCCAGCAGCATCGGGAGGAGCACGGGTAGGAAACGTCGCGGATTCGGTTTGAACATGCGTATGACAATATCAACAAAGGGAAGGGGTCAGGGAAGCGCGGGGGGCTCGAATTTTTCCACGGACATGCGACTCACCTGAAATTCGAGGGGAGCCTGGCCGGGGACCAGCAAGGTCCATCCGGTGGGCCGGGAATAGGCCCCTTCCCGAATCCAGCCCTGCAAACGGATACCACACTCCGGAACGTGATCCATCACGGAGATGTCCCAGCCCACGAATTGTTTCTGCTTCTGGTCAAAGTACCAGCGACATTCCCGCCCCGACTGCATGGTTGCCAGGACATCCACGCGTGGGCCGGCCCCGTCCAAGGGTTCGCTCCCGACATAATACACTTCCGTGAAGGCCTCCGCCCCGGCCGTCAACAACTGCTGCCACTGCTGAAAGGCCATCAGCAGGCCGTCCGAATTCCAGCCCGCCATGTGCGTTTCCGGACGTTCCAGATCGAGCAGCATCAACCGCTGTTCCGAAGGAACTTCCAGCAGACAGGCAACCTCGGAGAGCACCAGTCGGAACGGCGGCTGACTGGCCACGGTCCCCTGGATTGTCCACTTGGCGCCAGCCCCGCCAAAATCCCCCAGCTCCTTGAGCTGCGCGAACAGTTCTTCCTGTTTCAGACGATTGAAATGATAGTTGGCGAACCCCAGTCGGGCTTCGTACAAGTGGGCATGTTCCTCCGGGATAGGGGGAGGCTGGCGATGCGGATTCAGCATTTCCGGCAACCCGGGGCGGGGTTGTTCGGGATCCTCGGGATTTTTCTCGTCCTGTTTCGGTCGGGGAGCCGCTGGCCCCTCGGCAAACTGCAGCAGTTCTCCCGTGGAGTGCAACCCCTGGAGGCGGACGAAAATTTCCGTGCGCTGGCCCTCGCGCCGATACGTCAGCGGAACTTTCCAACCCTTGGGGTAGATCCCCAGCACATTCTTGAATTGATTCACGCTGCCGATGCTTCTTCCGCCGAAGGAAACGACTTCGTCCCCGCGACGCAATCCCTGATAAAACGCATCGCAATCCGGCAGAATTGTATCGATGATCACGTTCGAGAACTCATCCGAGCGTACCGTCGCTCCCAGGGTGGCGTGATCCACCACGCGACCACTGAGCAGGTGGTCGCGAAAGTGCTTGATCTGGTTGATCGAGATCGCATAACCGGCCCCTGCGTTTACCCGCCCCCGTTTTTCCACTGAAATCCGTCCGTTGATGCCAATCACCTCGCCCGAGGTATTGAACAGCGGCCCCCCCGAATTCCCGGGATTGATGGATGTATCGACCTGGATGCAGTCCGTATATTCCAGAAAAGTACCGGCTGGATACTGATAACGACGAACCCCGCTCACCATGCCGTAGGTCAAGGTGGGGGTGAAGTCCTCGGCCAGCAGAAAAGGATTTCCCATCGCAAATGCCCAATCGCCCGCACGGACGGTATCGCTGTCCCCCAGGGGTGAGTACGGAAAATCGGTGCGTCCCAGCAATTGGATAATCGCCACATCCCCCGTGGGATCGATACCGATCAGCACGGCATCGTAAACCACGCCATCCTTCAACCCACATTTCAGAAAAGGGCCCGCTCCCTGGACCACGTGAAAGTTTGTTAACGTCAAGCCCGAGGGGGAAATCAGCACGCCGGAACCGCCCCCCTGGCCATTCGGGGGGAAAATTGCCACCACGCTGGCACTCGCCTGTTCGATCACGGCAACGCGGGCTTCTTCCGCTTCGCGCACGGCAGCAGGAACATCCGCCGAACTCCGGGAGGCCGCCCCCAAGGAGACCCCCAGCGCCAGAACGCACAAAATGGCTTGTTGTGTGTATGTTTTCATAACCGAGGATTCATTCATCTCCACGAAATTGTTCTGGCGAAACGAAGGGCACGCTTCGCTCCAATTGTCTCTCTGAAGGTGTACTCGTTTAATGGTGAGAGTCATGCTGTTTCTTCGCCCGCAGTTCCTGAAAATCTCGCCTGGAGAATGAGGATGATCGGCATTATGCCGATGCACTCGGCTATTTGATCAGCTTGGCTTCTCCCAGGACCAGGTGATCCCCCACATCCAGTCCCTTGCCGAAATCCACCAGTATCTGCAGAAAACGCGCGTTGGTCAGGTCCAGGTCGAGTAGTCGCGGATCGTCCAGCGCGGAAACTTCCTCGTCGAACAGAATCTTTTCGTCGGCCTTAATGCGGACCTGCACGTGTCCCAACCCATTTTCAGCCACGGCGTCGTCGATTCCCAACAGACATTGCAGTCGCGTATATTCCCCCGCCAGCCGGTAGTTCAACAGCGTTTTGGAATGGATCCAGAGCCCCTTGGAATACTGTTTTCCCCCCAACCGCAACGGGGCACCCGTGTTGGTCCGGTCCCGCTGAAACGGCCAGACCGTGTCGAAATAAGGAGTATGTTCGACTCCCTCGGGGTTCAGGTCGGACAGATAGGCCAGTCGCCCCAGGCTGAAATCGAGCTTGGTAATCTGTTCCACCGGCAGTTCCACGGAAACATTGGCTAGGAGTTCTCCCCGCAGTTGACCGTCGGTCAGGGAAAGGCGGCGTAACAGCAGTTCATCTCCGCCCCGGCTCAACAGCCGGCAGAGGGTTTCCGCTGCACCGGCCGATTTGCGCGGGTGGATCATGCCAAACACCCGCTCGCGCTTTACCGGAATCTCGCTCCCCTGGTACAGAAACAGAACTTCCTTCGCATTATATTCCGTGACAACGCCCGGCAGAAAATCGAGTATCATCCCCTTCTGGATTACCAGCATGTCGTCCGCGGAGGGCTTTTGAAGCAGTTTATCCCACTGCTCGTTCAGTTCACGCGTCTCGGACTTGAAGCGGACCGCCTTGATGCTCGCCTGCGGAATCTTCAACGGACCGGAGGCGGGGGATGTCGCAGAGACGAAACGCCCATCGCTCGACGCTTCCACAATATGCAGGCGGGAACCGTCGTCCAACAGCAGGAGTTCGCCGCTGGCCTTGGCATCCGGAGCGTCAGCCGACCATTCAATACTCAGTACCCGTTCCAGGGGCAGACGGATCTCCTCGTTCTCCTGGCGTACCTGTACCGTCCCTTGTTCGATAGCAAGGACATCACCCCGCAGAGTCGTCCCATCCAGGAGCAATACTTCGGCGGCGACACCCATGCTGGTCAGGCACAACCACACCAGGGGGGCTAGTACAATACCTGATAAGAGTTTCATGGTAGTGGCTCTTTCACGCACACGGCAAACGGGTCGTTCCCGGCAACAGAGAGATGAGACATCAGGGTTTCTGGTTCTCCCGTTGTGCGTTCTTCTTGTTGTAGGCTTCAATGGCGCGCTGATAGTGGGGCGGGAACATGGTCCCCAGTATCTGCTTGGCCTGGGCCTTTTCCTTGGGAGGCAGGTCGCCCCACCCGTCCTTGCGGCCCAGTTCCTTGTTCTCGACTTCGCCTGGTGCGGTGCTCCCCTTCACGCGGCTGTCCTGTGCTGGGCTGCTTGGCTGATTCCCTTGTCCCTGGCTGGAACCTCCGCCACCCCCGCCCCCGGCCTGTTGTTCCAGCTTGGCGATCAGTTCATCGAGTGTATCGATGATTTCGCGTTCGATTTTTTGTACCTTCTGTCCGGATCGCCCCAGATCCAGACGGCGCTCGACATCGCGCATCTTCCGCGAAATTTCATTCAGGCTTTTTTCCTCCAGGCCCGACAGATCCTGCCGCATCAATTCTCCCAACATGCGATACCGCGTGGGGAGCGGGCGGCATTGCGTCAACAGGGTTTCCAGCGATGACAGCGCGGGTTCGCGATGCAGCAGATGATGCTCGCAGACGGCGCGATGAAAAAAGTAACTGGCCGGATCCACGACTTCCGTGTCTTCCGTTTGCTCCAGCAGACCCAGCGCTTCTTCGTACAACTGCCGCTGGGAAAGTTCCAACGCCAGGTACAGTTGCAGGTTCGCGCGGATCCAGTTGTCCTCGATAGCCAGCGGATGGCTCTCCAGAACGGATAACAGCAGATACTGCGGTTCATTGCGCAGACGGTCCAGCAGTTTATTAGTTGCTGGATCGGCCAAACCGGCTGCCTCGGCAATCAGCGAAAGCGTGTGCGACGAAACCTCCGTCCGCGCTTCGGCCAGGCGGTCCCATTCCGGGAGTTTCGCCGGGGCGACCTGTTCGAGCCAGGCACGGCAGCGTTCGGCAACGGTCGCGGCCGCAGGCTGTTCGTACACTTCCTGACCACAAACGATTGTCGCCGCGGCCGGGCCGCACGTGAATACGCAAGCCAGGCACAAGCGATAGAACCCGTTCCGGATGTCATTGCGCCAGGCGGGAATAAAAGCCGCTGGGGATCGTCCTGCCATCGAAGGCTCCCTGTCTATTACAGGCTTTTCTTGGGGGATGGGAAGGATTTCGGAATTAATGGTTTTCATGTGATATCGGCAGGCCCGGCGTTTTGCGATGCGTGTGCTCACCGATTCTTGCCCGTGGACAAGTCGTAGGTTGCCCGTTGAATGCGTGCCTGACGTTCCGCGAGTTGACTCAACAGTTCCAGAACGGAATTTTCCGCGGCTTGTTCTCCCTCGACGGTTCGCCCCAGTTGTTGGGTTCTCCGGTTGACTCGGTACTGCAGCGAACGCAGCAGTTTGAGTTCCGCGATCAGGTCGATTAATTCGGGGTCGTCCTGTTGCTGTTGTTGTTGCTGCTGTTGCTGTTCCTGTTCTTCCAGTTTTTCCATCTCCTTGCGGAGAGCTTCCACCAGTTCTTCGAGGGCTTCGATGATGTCGTCCTCGATGGCCAACGTCAGTTCATTCACTTCGAAACTATTTAACCATTCGGCGACCGTTTGCATGTCTTCGCGGATCTGCACCACCGCTTCGGGAAACGCAACCGATGTCCCTTCTTCGCGGAGCAGAATTAATGCCTTGTCGACTTCCAGCACGATTTCCCGTTCATCGCGGGCCAGTTGCGTGGCACGGGCGCGATGCCGGGGAAGCCGCTGATCATCCGGGATCTCCTGAATCTGCCCGCTCGATTTACGCACGTTGACCTGCATCAGCAGCATTTTGCGAAATCGCGCTTCCAGGTCCGCCAGCAGAATCTTCTGCTCTTCCTCTCGCAGTTGTCGCAGGATCTCCTCCAGTTTGGCCTTGGCCTTCTCCAGTTCCGCAATCGCCTGATCCTGTTCACGGGAGGCCTGATCGCGGTTTTTTTCCTTCAGTTCATCGATAGCCCGCTGCATTTTATCGATGGCGGACTCAATTTCTTCCCGCCCGGGCGTCGGTTCGTTCGGTTGACTGGCCGAATCACTTTCGGAAGGCTGCTGCTCCCCCTTTTGCTGCTCGCCTTTCTGTTGTTGCTGTTGTTGTTGCTGCTGCTGGCTTTGAGAATCGGAGGGGCTATCGGAGGAGTCCTGTGGCGATTTTTGTTCGCCCGGTTGAGATTCCGAAGGTTCCTTTGGACTGGTTTTTTCGCTGGGAGGGGCTTCCGACTCGGAAGGTTGCTGCTCGGGGGATTCTCCGGGTTTTTTAGGCGGCTGATCCTGTTTGGAGCCGTCCTGCTGTTCCCCTTCCCCCTGTTTCTCGCCACGCTGCTCGGCCTCGGCCTGTTCGCGGCGTTCGCGGTCCTGCTGGTCGATTTTGTCGGCCAGCTTTTCCGTTTTGTCGGTGACTCCCTGTTGTCTTTGTTCCAGGCTTTCCAGTGAACGGCCCCGTTCCGTTCCCGCGCGGACTTCCTTCTGTTCGACAACAAGTTTATTCAAATCGCCGATCAATTCCTCGATCCTGGCGATTTCGTCCGCGATCCGCTTACGCTCATCCTCGCTTTGCAGAACATCCAGCAGGTTGAGCAAGGACTGGATCAAGTCCTCCTGGCGCTCCACAACACTCCCGTACTGGGGATTTTCCTGGCTCAGCAGTTGCAGAATAATATCCATTTGGGCATCGACGCGGGCTTCGTTGCTGCGGCCGATCACGCGCATCAGCAACTCGGCACGGGCCGGGTCGGTCTCCTTCATGTAGCCGTGCAACTGCGTCAATGTCTTGGCGAACCGCTGATAGCGGGCGGAAATCGACTGCTGAATTTCGCTCAGGGAGCGTTCCGCCTGTGTTCCCTCTGCCGGGGCAGTTTCCTGGGCGGAGGCAGGGAGGCAGGGGAATAGCACGGCCAGCAGCGTCAGCAGGGGAAACCACGGACGCAATATCGGTACTTTCCGCGTCGCGCGGGCAACCTTGACCATGGACGTGCTCCTTGCTTGAGACAGACCGACAGACTTGGGCAGTACGAATCGGCTCGATTCGGGCCGACACCCTGCCGGGAAATATCAACTCACTATCTTACACTAATTCAACAGATCGATCAGCTTCTTTTTTCGTTCCTCTTCCGTCTTTTGTTTCAATCCCTTTTCCTCTTCTATGATGCCTTTCAGCAGTTCGATCACTTCCTGAAAACTTTCCAGTTTTCTCATTTCAAGCAGAATTTGTGCCAGACTGGACAATAAGGCATCCAGATTGGCAATACATTGTTCTGGCGTGATACTGGTCGCTTGCGCACGCCTTAAACTGAAGTCGAGCAAGCGTAAGTGTTCTTCCGCAAGTTGAAATTCGTTTTCCAGGGTGGCACGCAGCGGTTGTATAATTTTCCCCTCCAGGCGATTGCGAATCTGTGGGGTATCGATGCGATTGTTGATTATTTCCTCATGGATGCTCTCAAAAGCGGCACGGATGGCATCGGTTTCGATGGAGTCTTTCTGTATAGTATTCAGGGATCGCTGGACCGCTTCGGAAATCCTGGGGGTCGGCTGTTCCTCCGTGCCAGGCAGGGCCTGTTGCAAGTCGTCTCGAGACCGGGTAATTTCCTCGATGACCTGCTCGAACCGCCGTCGCAGATTCAGTTCGTCCTGATACAGCAGTGAGAGTAACGCTTCCTCGCTCACAATTTTCATCCGATAGATTTCCCCCCGCGACACGTGGGGCCCATTCAAATTATCGGCATCCCTGGCCACCAGGCCGATGAGCAGTACATCATCCACTTTCAGTTCCAGGGGGAGTACGTCGAATTTTTCCAGTGGCTGACTTTCCGATTTCTCCATCACAAATCGCTGTGTACCGCCCGGTTGACGCGTGATGGTTTGTTGACGCAATTCCGCTTCCGTTCCCACGCGGTACTCGAAATTCAACTGGTCCAGCCCATAATCATCCGTGACCACACCCTGAAACGGCATAATGGCCTTTCGGGTGATGGCCTTGCCGATTCCCGCCAGACGCGTCTGCACCACGGGAGATTCATCCGGGCGACCATGCAACTCCACACGGACCGGTTCCAGGTTGATGATGCCATCCAGATCCTCAAGATAAATCCGCAATGTTTCCGATTCGTGAATCGAAACACGGGACATTTCACCCGAGGGGGGGGGAAGTTCCGGTGTGGAATTCTCGGATTGTCGGCCACTGGAAGTAATTCGTAAGGGGAGCTTCAACTGCAACCCGTCGGCGGAGATCAGGTCCTCGGATGTCGGCTGGATCGGGACCTGCATCGTCGGCAGGCCTCGTTCATCCAGTTGGCGATACATCGAGGTGACGCTTCCCTGCTGTGAATCTCGCCAGATCTGCAGTTCGAAATCGCGAGCTATGATGCGGGCTCCCGCCAGAGGCTTGGTGGACTTGGCTTGCAGGTCCAGTTCGGTTTCCATTGGCACGGTCAATTCGGACGAGACAATTCTGCGGAGCCGTTCTTCGCCGTGACCGGGATCGTTCCAGCCCGTGTAGGCGGGGTAATTGCATTCGGCTACCAGGGTTTCGATTCCCGGTTCCGGCGTGGCAACGATGTGGTATGGCTGCGCGGTGGTGAAGTCTCCTCCGGTAATTGTGAACTCGAGGTTCTCCATGAGATTACCAATGGTGTGGCGAAACTTTCCTTCACCGGCCGGTGTCATCAAGGCCCGCCCCCGCGTGTCTCCCTGGCCGCGGTAGTTCAGCAACACCTGGGCCGGTGTCAGTTTACCATCCATGGTGGTCACCAGGATGGTCAGATCGCTACCCGATGCATGCTTGCAAACCCGGTTTTCAAACGGGCGAATCCGATCTCCAGGCTGTGCCAGCACAAAGACCTCCAGCCCATTGACGCGATTCCAATAATCGTCCGCCAGTTTGACATACGCATTCGACCAGTGCGAAAATGTCCCGGGGCTGGCCACCGCGGTCGCGGCCAGGGAAACCCCGGCGATCGTCGCCAGTAATGCCGCCCGCCGTAACGGCAAGGGGTTGAAGACCTCCTCGATGCGTAGAGACTCCATCAGGCGGCAGGCTTCGTGGATGGTGCGATCCAGCATGGTTTGCGACAGAGGAGCCCGCTCGTTTTTCGCTACCGCTGATTCCGTTTCCTCCGCCGTTTCCACGACGGTGATCAACCGGTCGTTCAGTTGGGGGAACCTGCGTTCGAGCAGCAACGCCAGGGCCTTGCGCTTCAGTTGCACCATCAGTTGCCAGACGATCCCGTGAAACAGCACGATGACGAGCAAGGCCAGACACGCGATCAAAATAGCCAGCCGCGTTTCGCGGGGGAGTTCCAGTCGCGTGAGGCGAAACCAGGCGGAATCCGCCAGCAGCGATAGCCAGAAGACCGCCACGATGGCCGTCAGCAACATCGCCAGTCCCCGCAACAGCACATAGCGGCGGATCGACGACTTAAGTTTCGCCAGCAGGGCATCCAGTTGTTCGGGTAGTGTGGGTGACATCTTCAATTCAAATCCGGCAAGGGAATCAGGTTCCGGACGGGGCGCCCGGAATGTTGTCAGGCAAGTTTCAGGAGTTTACGCAGCAGCCATTCCACGCCAAACAGACCTATGATCAGGCACATCAGCCAGCCACGGTCCCAGAGGGTTTTAATCTGTTCTCCCAGTAAAAACTGTTCGCTCGAATCGGGAAGCCGCTCCAGCACGTCGGACGCTTGAGTCAACGGCAGATACCCCCCTCCCGTTTCATTTGTCAACAACTGCAACTGCCGAATATCCTGCTGCAGATCCTGTTTTTCCAGGTCGGGCACTTCAGTGATCACCGATTCCCGGAGGATTTCGCCCGATCCGGGAATGCGCAGGCGAATCTGGTAGCGGCCTGGCATGCTCCCGCGCGCTTCTCCCAGGTATCCTCCCTGCCGTGTCGGATCGGGACGCAGTTCCGGGGGGGGCACGACCAGGCGCCCATCGGGCTGTTCCACTTCGATGGTTATCCGCTCCTCGATCAGCGGTTCGAATTCCGCATTCAGCAGGCGGGCACGAATTTTCATCGAATCGCCGAGGCGAATCACGTCGCGATCGACCAACAGAGAACCGCGGGGGTTGCTGCGGCGGAGTCGATTCTGGGCGGCTTCCCGGCTCAATCGCGTCCAGAAGCGTTCAAAGTAATCGGGGTCCTCCGCCCGCAGGCGATAAAACTCCGGGGACCCTATATAAAAGGTGCGTCCCTGGCCATAAAACTGGCTGGCCAGGAGGATGGGGGCTTCCGTTTCTCCCAGGCCTCCCACGCCTCCGGCCAAGGCATACACGGAGGCTCCCGTTTTTGTGCCCGTGGTGGGGTAAAACCGATAGAACCCCGGAAATTCCTTCCAGAATTGTTCGCTCGTGACAGGATCCTCCGTAACTTGCAGAAGCGGTGCGGCTAATCCCTCGCTCGTCAATTCCAGAGGACGAACTTGCGTCGACGCCGTTACCATGTCGATGCCGGGCAATATCGTATCCAGAAAGACTGGATAAAGATATAGGATTTCCGATAACGAATCGCGTGCGGCCGCCAGCAGAGGCGTGTGGATGTCTCCCGCGACGAATATCGAACCTCCCCCTTCTTCGCCGACCCATTGTTCGAACAGCCGGCGTGATTCCTCGGAAACCTTCAGCCAGTCGGGATCAAAACCGATGACCACATCGTATTCATACAGGGATGCTTTATCCTTGGGGAATTCCAGCAGGATATTGTCCACGTCCTGGCTGATGCCGATCGTTCCCGTCTGCAGATAGGCATCGACCTGAAACCCGGGATGCCGCTTCAGCGTGCCACACAGGAAGCGGTAGTCCCAGGAAGGTCCACCTGCAAAAATCAACACCTTGACGGGGCGTTCAAAGGCGTTGATCGTCACCAGGCGTTCGTTGTCTTCCTCGCGAATTTCCCGCCTCGACGACTCGCTGGAGACCCGCACCAGATATTCCCATTCCCCTTGTTCCGTCGGCGTTCGCGGAAAGGTGACCTGCACGGGGACGCGATCCTCGAGCAGTGTCAGTTCCCGTTCGTCCACAACAATCGGCGCGGCTTCGCTGCCGACTTCCCGCAACAGCAGTTCGGCACGTAGAGGTTGGCCCGTCATCCCTTCCCCGCGGACGTACGCTTCGATATCGAACGGATCGCCCAGTTGTACATCGCTGGGAGCGACCACCTTGGCCACCTCCAGGTTAACAGGGGGTTGCAGCCCACCGGTTCCCAAGGCGAACAGACGAACTCGGAGTTGCCGGGCTAGATCGTTTGTGGACTGCACGTCCACGCCAGCGTTGTTTGCGCCATCCGTGACCACCAGAATGCCCGCCAGCGTGCGGCCATTCATGTCCCGCATCAGTTGCGAGACCGATTCACCCAGTCGGGTTTCGGCTCCCGAGGGCTGGAACACTTCAACCCAGTCGGGGAGTTGTTCCAGGGGATCGTTTCCGGTTCCCTCCGCCACGCTGCCGGGCTTCCGCTTGGGGAGCGTGGCAAGTCGTCTCGATACACTTTTTTCGAAGCTGAAGACAGCTACTTCGTGTTTCTCCCGCAGCGCGTTCAGCCAGTCCTCGTCGCGAAGCAGGGCCACAACCTGTTCCGCGCGCGTGGGGAGGGTTTCCTCGGTGGTCTCGCCCGCGGGATCGCTGGATGGATTTTGCATCGATGAGGAAACATCGACCAGGATGGCCACGCGCGAAGGGCGTTCCGCCCAGGTTTGTGTCCGGGTGCGCGGATTCAGAAAGACGATCAACAACCCGGCCAGCGCCAACACACGCAGGCCAGGCAGCAGGAGACGCCAGAGGGGGGATAATTCGTGAGTATCCCGGCGATAAACTTCCACGCACCACGCGACCAGCAATCCCGCCACCATCAGCAGCAGCAGCCATTGCATGGCTGTTTCCGGGAATGACCACTCCGTGAACTGCAACGCCTCCTGGGCCAGCAGCAGGGATTGGGGCATGGTATGCATGTGTGTGCTATTCAAGTACGAGATCGGGAAACTCATCGTGGGGAGCCCCCCAGGTTCGACGCCGCCAGTTCGGGTTCTGGCCGGAGTGGTGACGCTCGCCCATTCGTCCAACGATTCCCCGGCAACTCTCCGCGTGTCCCGCCTCGCTGGCCTCGTTGGTGATAACTCAAACGATAGGCCAAGGCCTGCTCGCCCACCAGAATCACGATCAGCAACGTCATTAACAGGGTGCGCAGTTCCCGGCCCGGGTCGCTGCGACGAATCCCTTCCAGTTCGCCGTATTCCTGCACCAGCAAGCCTGCCACGCTGGCATACAGGGTCCGCAGTTCCGCCGGAGAGACCACATCCAGCGCGCTCTCCTCCACCGGAACATTGAATGCCTTTAGTTCGGTTTCCGCTTCTCGCCCCAGATTTTCCCGGGTCAGGCGATAAACCCCTGGAAAATTGGTGGCGGCATACGTGGCGGTTAACAGCGCCGCTTCCTTGCCGCCGGTTTCCGCTGTCACCGGAGGAGTCGCGTTCAAAACGACTGCCGGCGACGGGGCACCATCCGGGGGATCGACCCGCACTTCCGGAAGATAACTTGCCGGATTGACCGTGACGTCCCAAGGCTGACCCACTTCGAATTCCGTCCGCTGCCCTTGTCGCGAACCCAGGTATTTCACCAATTCCAGATGGAATACCGTGAATCCCGGTGCGTTCATGTCAAAGGACCAGTTATGCCAGCGCTCGTCGCGAAGGGTTGCCATCGGGCCGACCGAGGTGAGTGCCGTGAAGATCCGCCCCTTGCCTACCTGGGATTCAAAAAACAGGGGTGACTGATTCCGCAACCTGCCGATCACCCGGGTCCCGGCGGGTACGCCTCCTTCCCGCTGTTCGTCGACGGGGAAGTAACGATAGATCCGCACGTAATGCGACAGCAAGCCATCGGCGGCATTGAGAAATTCGAACAGGGGATGCGTCGTCAGTTGCAGGTCCGAGCCCGGAGCGGTTTCGTCGGCCGCTGGCAATTCGACGGGCGAGGGGGAAATCGGTACGGAAAATAAATGGAGTGATTGAGGTGTCCCTGCCTCGTCGGCGGAGTCCTGCACGATCGGCTGTTCGTTCAGTTGACGATAAAACGTCGCGTTGACGCGATCTCCCAGGAACCAGGCAATCCCGCCCCCCTCCTGAACGTAGTCCCCCAGCAACGCCACAATATCCGCCGCAAGTTCAGGAATATTGAGCAGGTAAACCGCCATGAATCGGGACAAGTCCTGATCGCGCAGGGCTTCGGGCCGGATCAGCAGGACATCGATGCCGGTCACGCTGGCATCGGCCGACAAGGCATCGCTGACATAGTAGCCTTCCGTGAATTCCTCCGATCCGTCCACGATCAGCACGCGTTGTCGATCCGGCACGTATAGGGTGAGGTGGCGGATATTGTCCGCGTCCAGGGAATCGGAGGGGATCTGGACGGCAATGGCGTGCTCGCCTGGCGTGGTCAGGACGACTTCAAACGATTCCCGCACGGTATCTCCGGGTTCAATGGTGGGAATCGTAATCGATTGCGGGATCGGTTCGCCATTCAGCAATACCCGCACGGAGATGTTTTCCTCCACCGTTTCACTGAAATTGGTGATCTCGGCGGTCAGTTGCAACGGCACGCGGACGGCGGCGGTCTGCACCTCGCCCGACAATCCCGTCACGGCAAGATTCGCATGGCGTCCAGGCACCGCGGGAATCAGATTCAGCACGGTCTTTTCGTCCGCGAGTTGCTTCAACTGTTCGAGCAGTTGGGGAGCCTGCTTCCACTCGGAGGCGCGAAAGTCGGAAATGACGTGCACGATATGCTGTTGTCCCGCGCTGGTCGACAGGACCCGCTTGATGGCGGCGATGGTCTCGGGCCATGAGGTCCGCGCGTACCCGCATTCCCGCTGCATGGCTTCCAGTTTGTCTTCGAATTCGCTGACCATCGCAACATCGATCTGGCGCTGCGTAAAGTTTGCCGAAGTCCGGTCGGGTTCGCTCGTGGTCAACAAAGTCAGCAACTGCAGCCCTTCCTGTCCCGCCAGATCCGAGGTCAGCCGCTTGACCATTGCAAGCCCTTCCCGGAACGCATTTGTTTCCGCCCAGCGATCCTGCATCGAACCGCTGTCGTCCAGGATCACCAGATGGTGTGTTTCGGGACGTTCCAGCAACGAAAGTTGCGAGGGGTCGAGTATGAGCCGCGCGAATAGCGCCATCAGGAACAGTACGATCAGCACCCGCAGCAATAGCAACAGCAACTGTTCCAGTAGAATCCGTCGGCGATTGCGTTGCTGCGACTGCAACAGAAATTCCATGGCTGCGAATCGCACCTTGCGATACTGCAACCGGTTGAGCAGGTGAATGATCACCGGCACGGATATCAGGGCCGCTCCGAGAACGGCCAGTCCGGGGTGTAGAAAAAATTGAGAAAGCCACGCCATGGGAAACCATGTTTCACTGTAAATTGGATTGCCGCGAAGAGTGTCTGGGTACGCCCCTTGTTCCCGCTCCGCGTGCGGAGCGGGGAATTCCTCATGCGGTTGCCATTATTTCCGCCTCATTCCGACCCGATGTTTCAGGTAATGGGCCAGGATCGCATCGAGATGCTCGCTGGTGAGAACCGTTCTGTAATCCACTACATGCCCCGCGCAGAATCGCCGTAATTCTCCCAGGTAATGTTCCAGGGCCGCCAGGTAATCTTCCCGCAGGCCCCGGGGATCGCAGATCAGTTCTCCGGTCTGTTCCATCCCCTCGAACTTCGTGGTGCCGCTGAAATTGAAATTCACTTCCTGGTCGTCGAGCACGTGAAACAACATCACGTCATGCCCGCGCAATCGCAGTAATTTCAAACCGCGAAACAACTCCTGGCGATCGGTGAACAGATCGGAAATCAGGATGATCAGTCCTCGTCGCACGCAGGTTTTCGCGGTGTTCCGCAGGATCTCGTAGATACCGGTCTTCGTGGCTCCCGTCTGCGACAGCACCAGTGTCTTGAGTATGTCGTGCAGGTGATTCCGCTTGCTGCGGTAAGGGATGGTTTCCCGCACGGCTTCGTCGAAGATGGTCAGCCCCACGGAGTCCTGCTGTTTCAGCAGCAGGTATGACAACGCCGCTGCCAGCAGGCAGGCATAATCGAATTTGGAGGACGTGCCGCTTTGATAACTCATCGATTCACTGCAATCCAGTAGAATCGTAGTCCGCAGGTTCGTCTCTTCCTCGAATTGCTTGATGTAAAACTTGTCGGTCTTCGACCAGACCTTCCAGTCGATTCGCCGGATGTCGTCCCCCGAGACGTACTCGCGATGCTGCACGAATTCGATCGACTGCCCAAAGTACGGACTGCGATGCAGACCGCTGAGGAAACCCTCCACGATGCCGCGCGCCTCGATCTCCAGTCGGGAAATCCGGCTGACCGCCTCAGGCGGCAAATATCTTTTTGAGTCGTGGATCACTCGTCAGTTCGCCTTCCTTCGAGGGGGTTTCCTGGATCAGTCGCTCGATGACGTCGTCGGTCGTGATGCCTTCGCTTTCCGCCGAGAAGTTCGTCACGATGCGATGCCGCAGCACGGGCTTGGCCAGGGCCGCGATATCTTCCGTTGACACGTGTGTGCGGCCCTGCAGCAGTGCCCGTGCCTTGGCTCCCAGTATCAGAAACTGCACCGCTCGCGGGCCGGCGCCCCAGCTCAACCATTCCTTCACGAAATCGGGTGCCGCCTCTTCCCGCACGCGGGTTTGACGTACCAGTGCCAAGGTGTATTCCACCACGTGGTCCGTAATCGGCACCTGCTTCACCACCCGCTGCAGTTCCAGAATTTCCTCTGCGTCGAGCACCTGCTGAATGACGATATCCTGGAGGCCAGTGGTGGCCTTCGCGATCTGTTTTTCTTCCTGGAAGGTGGGGTAGTCCACGAACACCTTGAACATGAAGCGGTCCTGTTGCGCTTCGGGCAGGGGATACGTCCCCTCCTGTTCGATGGGGTTTTGCGTGGCCATTACGAAGAAGGGGTCGTTCAGTACGTGCTGCATCTGCCCCACGGAGATGTGACGTTCCTGCATGGCTTCCAGCAGTGCCGCCTGGGTTTTCGGGGGAGTCCGGTTGATTTCGTCCGCCAACACCATGTTGTGAAACAGGGGGCCGTGCAGAAACCGGAACTCGCGTTTGCCTGTCTCCCGATTCTCCTGGAGGACATCGGTTCCTGTAATGTCGGCGGGCATCAGGTCGGGCGTGAACTGGATGCGGCTGAAGGTCAGGGAGAGCGATTTGGCCAGCGTGCTGATCATCAAGGTCTTGGCCAGGCCAGGAACGCCTTCCAGCAACACATGTCCCCGGCTGAACAACGCGATCAGTAATTGATCGATCACCTCGTTTTGCCCCACGATCACCCGAGAAATCTGTTCCCGTACGTCGTGATAGGCCTTGCTCAACTTTTCAATGGCTTCGTCAGGCAGAGTACGCTCACTCATGGACTTGAACTTCCAGTATTGAGGGAATATCGAAGGGGACGTTTCGAAATTCCCAGTGGATTTGTGGAACCGTTTATGCCTACCGCGTTTGCTGCCTCGTGCGGTGCGGCAGTCGCTTTATCCTAGCTGGTGCCCGCACCTTCTGAAAAGCCTCCAGCCCGATTTCGTGCCGACGCGGAGGGACGCCCATTCGCACGCGGCGCGTTCCCTTACCCGGAGAACCGAATATTTCCCGCGGGAGAGCGGAACTGGGATTTGCTTTTGCGGATGACAGCAAATCGGATACCGTAATTTTTCCGAGGAGGCTGTCTGGCGGCGATTTCGCACGACAGTTAGTATTCACGAAAAACCTCCGGACACGTTTCCCGCGGGGAGAGGGGGGCACCGCTTGCCTGGCCTCCCCTTCCGGGCAGGGTGTAACTTCTCCGCCTATCTCCAATAATTAACGCTCCGAATTGATAAGGGTTCCGATGGAACAGAATGAAAATACACCAGATGTTGCATTTATCGGGGCGCTCACGAAGCAGGAACGCCGCGTGCTGGGGGTGCTCGTCGAAAAAGCATTGACGACGCCTGAATACTATCCGCTCACCATGAAAGCGCTGGTGACAGGGTGCAATCAGAAAAATAATCGTGCACCACTCACCAATTATGACGAGTTCGAGTTGGAAGATACCATCAATCAACTCCAGCAGCGGGGACTGGTTGCAACCGTTCAGACGGCTGGTGGACGAACGGAACGCTATCGGCACTTGCTTCGCGACACGGCGGGTTGGAGTAATCGTCAACTTGCCATCATGGGAGAACTGCTCCTCCGTGGTCGCCAGCAGGTGGGTGAACTACGCACGCGCGCCAGCCGCATGACCTCGCTCGATTCCCTGGACGAACTGCGCGAGGAACTCGAACGCCTGATGCAGGCCGGTTATGTGCAGTCCACGGGCGATTTGCAACGCAGGGGAATCGAAATCGATCACGCCCTCTATCGCGCGGAAGAAAACAAAACCCTGGAAAGGCATACAGGAGACGAGCCGGACGAACCGGCTCCGGTTGCATCGGGGCACTCGATTTCTTCAAGAGCCTCCCAGTCCACAGTCTCCTCGTTTCAGCCATCCCCGGTTGTTCCCACGCCCTCACTCGAAGAGCTTCAGGAATTGAGGGATCAGCTTGCCGCCTTGACCGATCGCGTCTCCGAACTGGAACGTCAACTCGGCTTGTGAGCCCTCCGCATCAAGGGGCTGTAACCGTGTCGGAGGGTACGCTCTGCATACCCATAGTTATGTAGTATCAACGGAGTCACGGAGAACACGAAGAAAACGAGCGGCGGCACCCCCGACCTCGCATTTAGAGTCGCGACATTGTTAATTCAGCTAGCCGCGCCCGTCAGGAAACGGGCCACTATTGAGTCGCTTCACCCTCACAGGAATCCACTCAGGTAGACCTTGTGCCGGGCGAGTGATTATGAGTTGTCGCGCCCGCTTGGCCCGCTTCCTGACGGACGGGGCTAGTTTACGGGTGAGCATGCCGAACGGTGGATCGGCATGCTCTGGAGCGTTGTGGGGGTGCGTTTCAGTTAAGCAACAAGTGGAATACCCGCAGCGCGGACCCCGTAGCCTGAGGGGCTAGTTCCGTCGAAATGCGGATATTCACCGTATGTTTACCCGGGGCCAGTCCATCATCGAGGAGGACTGCCCAGGGAAGATGCAGTCCCTGGCTCCAGGGGGTAAACGTACTGATGGATCGCGTTTCTCCGCCGTCAATGCGGTATTCGATCACCCCGGCGTCGGGCCCCGCGGTGATGAATAACCCCACGGCTGTCCCTTCGAACGCGAATTCCATCTCCGCCCCGGGACCCGAGCCGACCAGCGCCGGGACATTCACGAATCCCGCCCGCGTCCCCTTGCCATCCGTGGGTTGCCAAGCCGTTTCCCGTTGGAATCCTCGAACGAGACGCACGTCCTCGATCGGACCGAAACGCCCGCGAAAATAGCTGCGGGCATCCAGAGGCGAGGACGGCAGGGGGTGAGGCAGAGCCTGCTGGGGGAGGGGTTGGGCAAAGGCGGCTTCGGTCATACGAGTGATGCTGTTGAAATACAGCGCATGCCCGAAGGGGGCTGGATGCAGATTCTTGAAATCGTCGTCCCACGTGAACTCCCCGGCTGCAATCCGTTCGGTCACTTCCAGCGAGAGATTAACCGACACATTGCCGTAAGCCACTGCGACTTTTTCATGCTGGAAAATCGAAGCGGGGACCATTCCCCGGGAGTAGTCCCTCATGTGCTCTGGCATGACAAAATGCAGGTGCACGATATCCACCAGGGGATTTTGCAGCCGCATCTGGCGCACAAGGCCTTCCATTCCACGCAGCATCTGGTCGCGATCGGGGGTGTTCGTGGTATCGTTGACCGCTGCCTCGACAAACAACAGATCGACGGGACCATGGGAAAGGACGTCGCGTTGCAGACGGAAGGCGTGAGGGACCGAGCCCAGCGAACTGATCCCTGCACTGATGAAATCTAATTCGGTCTCGGGAAATCTCGTCTGGAAGTAGCGAATGACATCGTCTCGCCAGCCTTTGGACGCCGTGATGGAACCGCCCAGAAACGCGATCCGCCCCCGTTTTTCACGTTCAAACTTCAACCGGCAATTCGAAAGCCCTTGTCGCAACTCGTAGTATTCATGCCCCTGGGGCAACACGTTGGGGTCGTAGCCTCCCTGAGACAATCTGGTCATCTGTGCAACCAATGTCAGGGCGAGGAGACAGACATGCCTAATCATCGCGAGGCTCCCTGGATTCACTTTAGTTATCTATTCGAGTGGCTTACCGCACGGTTTGCTCCCAAGGCCCGGCTGCGGAGATCGGAGGACAAAAAGCTGTGCGACCTTGCCGATGTTACCCGGGATAATTGCCGTGGAGTCATTTCCCCTAGCTTACGGGGGCAGCGGACCCTGGCATACCCCATCGTCTGGTGTAGTCTGCCGTCTATCGTAGGTAAATCGGGGGCCTGAGAGCCAGTCCAACAGCACGCTCCTTTACGGAAGCAGACGGCATCGCCGTACGTGAACAGTTTGCGAGAGGGCTCGTGCAGTTGGGGAAGGGCATCCGCCAGGGGGATCGGGAGTCGTGGGGAAATCCCAGCCGACTCCCGATCCAGCGAATCGTCAAGAAATCTGGTAATGCCGCTCCGCGAGGGTTCCGCTGGTTTGACTCGCCTTCCAAGCTGTTTACAATCAGCGGAATCTACAGAGTGGAACGGGAAGGAAGATTTTGCGACGAGGCAGGGAACGGAACCACACCTGCGCCGGGCATTGGAGCATCGCTGCTCAATAACCGCGGGGTTGGGATTTCCCGGGAATTCCTGCATGTCTGCAACTATCGGCGACCATGTCCGCGAAAATGTAATTGTCAATTGACTTCCAGAAATGCAGCAGGAGCAACGATAGTGCAGGTGGAAATATCTTGCCGTCACGGCAGCATCGGCGAGACCGTGCAGGCCCATATCCGGGAAAAAGCAGCAAAACTACTCGTCTATTTCGAGCGTGTGACTCAAATCAACGTGACCTTCGCGTTCAATGACGGCCGGGTCAATGCGGAAATCCTGGTCGATGCGGAACATAAGCACGATTTTGTTGCGCATCATGAAGGCGAGGATGCCCAAAAATCGTTCGATCAGGCCCTGCACAAAATTGAACATCAGATCAAAAAATACAAGGAACAAATTCAGGATCATCGGCGCGATAAACCGTTGAACGAATTGACCAGTCCCTTGGCCGAGGAACCGATGCCGGGCGAAGAATCCGCATGACCCGGTCGATCCCCCCTGTTTCGCAAGGGAATGGGGGTGCAATTGAACTGGCCATCGCTTATGATCCAAATTTTGTTATGTAGTCCCGGACTGGAAACAGGCTGTTTCGTGCATCGCCTTGCCTGCCAGCGTGGGACGTAGTTTTAGTGGGAGCATCCTCGATGAAATTTTCTGAGATTGTAGACAAAGGTGCCATCATCACGGATTTGAAGGTGGATACCAAGGAGCAGGCAGTCCGCCAAATGGTGGCCAGTCTGCGTCATACAGGGCAGATTGCCGCGGAAAACGAAGAAAGTATCGTTTCGGCAATTCTGAAACGCGAAGAACTCGGATCGACCGGGATTGGTAAGGGAATCGCGGTTCCCCACACCAAGCATCCCTCGGTCGAAGGGCTGGTTGCCACCATCGCGGTCGCGCCGGAAGGTGTGGATTTTGCCAGCCTGGACGGCGAGGATGTCTATATTCTGTTTCTACTCATTTCTCCGCCGGATCGCCCGGGTGACCACTTGCGTGCACTGGAAACAATTTCCCGTCATCTACGCAGTGAAAATTTCTGCAATTTCATCCGACAGTCCCAAACGCCAGAACACGTCATGGAACTCCTGCGGGAAGTCGATCAAGACGAACTCTGAGTTTTTTTGATCCTATTGGGCATCCCATTTGCACTCTGGAAATTTCAAGGAAGACGCCAAATTTCCAGGAATTCATCTCGCCTTGCTCATAAAGATATGTTTATATTGCGCGGGTGTCGAGAAGGGGACTCTCCTCGGGATTTTCCCCAATGAGTTCGACACGGAATGGATGACGCGTCTCGAATCCTGAAAAATCCACTCTTTGCTGTTTCCGTATCCTCCGCCGCGAGCTTTGGCGGAGATTGCCGTGTCGGGGTTTTATCTGTTCGGCCCACATCCGTGGAGCCTGTTCCGCTGACAGCGTGAAGCATCCGAATCATCGAATTTGAAGTAAGAGTAGAGCTTATGCCGGGAGTTGATCTTAATGGAGCGTGATCAGATCGTCATGGGAAAACGCAATAACGCCCGAGAGGAAGTCGTTGTGAATCTGGCCAACGGATTACACCTCGTTCCCTGCTCGAAGATTGCTGAATTGGCGCGCAGGTATGACTGCGAAATCCGCATACAACGAGATGAACTGACCGTCGATGCCAAGGCCTTGTTCGATTTAATGACATTACGGGCGGAACAGGGGACCCGCTTGTTTCTCGAAGCCGAGGGTCAGCAGGCGGAGGAAGCCATTGAAAAGCTCGTGGAATTGTTCGATAACGACTTCTTCGTGGATCGCTCCCACTGATTTCCCGATGCCGCGCCCGCGTGGCTCGCTTCCGGCATCCCGGCGGATCGACTGCAGTAGCCGCAACGGTGCGGTGACGCCGGGTTAGTATTCCTTGCGTTGTCTCGACGAGGGAATATTCATGGCCTTGCGGTATTTGGTGATCGTTCTGCGTGCCAGATTATACCCGTGGTCGGCCATTACCTGCACCAGCGCTTCGTCACTGAGGGGATCCTGCTTGTCTTCGCCGTCAATCACTTCCTGTAATTTCAGGCGGATTTTCTGCCAGGCCACCTCGTCGCCGTCCGCTGTCACGGTCCCTCCTCCGAAGAACCGCCGTAGCGGATACAGTCCCCTGGGGGTTTCCATCCATTTGCCATCCACAGCGCGGGAAACCGTGGTGACGTGCACCCCAACGTCATCGGCCACCTGCTGCATTTTCAGGGGGACAATTGCTTCGGGGCCGGTTTCCAGGAACTCCGTCTGATGATCGACAATGGCCTGCGCGACTTTCCTTAGCGTGGTGTGCCGTTGCTCGATGGAATCGATCAGCCACTTCGCGGATTCGATTTTCTTGCGGATATATTCCTTAGTTTGTGGATCGGGGTTGGCTGCCAGCATTTTCAGATACCGGCGGGAAATTCGCAGTTCCGGCGTGTATTCATTTAGAAGTTGCACGGTCCAGTGACCGTCGCTGTCCAGTTCCACGCGGACATCGGGCGTGACATTTTGCGACACATGGCTGATGAACCGGCGGCCGGGGTAAGGCTCGAAACCGCGCAGTTGTTCCAGGGCGGCCTTGATGGTTTCCATGGAATACCCTGTTTGGCGTTCAATCAGAGGCAGACGATTCTGGCTGATGCTTTCGAGGTGGTCGGTGATCAGCGTGGTCAGCACGTCGCGATACGGTGTCTCTTCGTTGATCTGCAGTAACAGGCATTCCTGTAGATTCCTCGCGCCCACACCGGGCGGATCGAGTTTCTGCAGCATTCCCAGCACTTTTTCCGCGGTGCTACGCTCGATCGGCTTGCCATATACCTGGATCAGTTCCGGCAGCGTACCCTGCAGGCGCCCCTGTTCGTCGAGATTCTGGATCAGGAACTCGCCAAAGGCCCGTTCCTCGAAATCGCTGCTGAAATAATGAAACTGTTCCAGCAGATAATCCTGGAGTGACTGGGGATGTGCCTCCAGGTTACCCATCAGGTCGTGCTGGCGATCCGAAAATTCGTCAATGCGGTTGGAGGAAGGTTTCCCTCCCGAAGTGAAGTTGTCCTCGGGCCAGTCGGCGGACATTTCCACGAGGCGTTCGAAGTCGGCCTGATTGTTGTGGTCGCTATCGACCACGATCTCGCGACGATCGATATCCTTCCCCAGCAGGGGGTCGGCTGCAATGGTTTCGTGCAGGTCCCGCTGACGGGGATCCGTAACTTCCAGGACAACGTTTTCACTCAGTTCCTGCTCAATTTTTTCCTGCAACGCCATGACGGACATTTGCAGGATTTCCATCGATTGAATCATGCGCGGAGCCAGCTTCATTTGCTGGCTCATCTTCATTTGCTGTGAAAAATTCAGGTGCATGATGGAATAGGAGTCTTCTGGAAATTCAGCTCATCGAAAATCTTGTGTTTACTGCCAGGAGCGTGTCCTGCCGGCAATTTTAGAAACATTGCCGGGTGTTGTATCGCGGGGAAGGGGTGCGTGCGTCAAAAACTCTGTCTCCCGCGGAGGGCATCGGCCAGCATCTCCTTGTTGGCAAACTCCAGCACGCTCCCCGAGGCTATTCCCCGGGCCAACCGCGTGATACGCACGTTGTCGCTGGCCAGCAAGTTGGATATATACAAGGCGGTACCATCCCCTTCGAGCGTCGGATTCGTCGCCATCACCAGTTCCGTGACTTCCTGCGCGCGAACGCGATGCACCAGGGAGGCGATCGTCAACTGTTCCGGACCGATCCCGTTCAAGGGAGACAGGCATCCGTGCAGCACATGATACCGCCCTTGAAACACTCCCGAGGCCTCCAGGGAAATCACGTCCTTGGGTTGCTCCACCACGCAGACGACGTGGGCGTCGCGGCGGGGGTCCGCGCAGACCTCGCAGACATCCGATTCCGTCAGCGTGTGGCAAATCTGGCAGCGACGGATATTCCGTTTCACTGCGTCGATCGCCTGGATCAGGCGGGCTGCCGCCGGTTTTTTCAGGTTGACCACGTACAACGCCAGGCGCTCGGCCGATTTCCGACCCACCCCTGGCATCTGGGAAAATTCTTCGATCAGGCGGCCCACGCTCGGACCATAGGGATGTGTTTGCTGTTCCATGAATCGTGGCGGACTAGTCGCTGCTCCCGGTTTCGGACTGTATGTGATACGCGGAGTACGCTGCGAGGCTGTGAATTGATCGCGGGGTACGCTGTGTGTAGCACGGATTACGCGTTGCTTTTCAAACCAAGGCACAACAATTGGTGGACGATTTCCCGTACTATTAAAAAATAACCCGATCCTTCGCACCTCGTGGCGCGCCGGGGATTGTCTCACTTTGGCATGAAATTGGAAAGAGCATCCTGCAGGCCCGGCAGGCTGAAACCTTCGGTCAGAGTGGACATTTTTTCCGCTGCCAGTTGCCGCGATTTCTCCAAGGCCTGATTCACAGCCGAGACGACCAGTTCTTCCAGCATCTCCCGGTCGCCCGATTGCAGCAACGCCGGATCGATCTGGCAGCCCAGGACCTGCTGTTGCCCGTTGACGGTCGCGCGGACCATGCCCGCACCGGCTTCTCCGGTCACTTGCAGCTCTCTCAGCGATTCCTGAAATGCCCCCATTTTTCCCTGGAATTCCTGGGCTTGCTTCATCATCGAAGCAAAGTTGGACAGGCCTTTGAACATGTGATACCTCTTGCTTTCCGTACTCCAGTTTCCCGTTTTTATCCCAGCAAGCTGGCACCCGATCCCCCGGCTTTCTCTTTCCGCCAACGACCTTGCGGATCGTCTCGAAGGGCCGGACCCAAAACGACAACCAAGGGGCCCCTACAAGGCCCCCTATTCCGGGCGACTCCTTACGTATCCCCTTCGGGTGACCGGCAATCTGACGATATGATTTCATATTCCGACGGGCCGCGGCGAGAACTCACTCGACGTTCCGGCGAATTCGTTCCGCGCGAGAGACCGTTGCCGAGAAAATGCCCTCTGCGGATGCCACGAAGTCCGGTTTCTGCTGAGGGAGAGCCACTGTGGATCCGCGGGGCACGTCCTCCGTCTTGGTGTCCGAAGAACCTTTCGGTGGATCGAGATGAAATCGTATCTGGACGGTGATCCCTGTCAGTTCCCGCAGTCGTGCTTCCACCCGGCGAACAAGCTCAGGCTTGTCCTCGAAACAGGACTTTGAGAAAGCGTACGTCGCGGGAAAGAAAATATCCAGTCGATTTGGCGCAATAATTGCAGTTCGGCTGACTTTCTTGAGGTGTACTTTGATTGTATCGTCTATTGAGTCAATGAGTTGTGTCCAGATGGACTCCTTCCGGGATTCCTCGAAATCGATGCGGGAAGGGGGAGAAACGACCTCGGGGACTACCGGGAGGGGGGATTCAGGAGTTTTTTTTTGAGCGGATGCGGAGAGCGCGAGAGGGGGAGAGGCGGGATTCACACGCGCGTGGGAGGGGGCGGTCCCGACCGGGAAATTCCCACTTTTTAGGTCCGTGATCAACTGGGAAATCTCCTCCAGGTTTTCCAGTTGCGAAATGCGGATCAGGGCCAGATCAACCAGTGCGCGTCCATGCGAGACCCAGGCGAGTTTCGATTTGGTTTCCGAAAGGATCTGCATGATAGCCGAGAGGGTCGGCAGATTGAATTCCTGGCTGAGTGCCTGCAGGGCTTGGCGATTGGCTGGGCCGATGCCAATCAGTTCGACGCTTTGGGCGCCACATCGCAGCACCAGCAGGTCGCGGTAGCAGTTCACCAGTTGATCCACCAGATTCCCCAGTTGTACGCCTTCGTGGTGAGCCAGATCGATTTCCTGCAGCAATTCCGCTGTCTGACGCTGGCGCGCAAACCGCACGATTTTCAGCAAGCGTTCGTCGTCGGCCGTTCCCAGCAGTTGATTCACGTCGCGCGCTTCGATGCGGGATCCGCCGAAGGCGAGCAGTTGATCGAACAGGGACTGGCTGTCGCGCATCGATCCGCCTGCCCTGCGGGCGACCAGATCGATGGCGTCGCTGGCAACTTCAATCCCTTCCTGCACGGCGATTTCGGCGAGTCGTTCGGCGATTTTCTGGGTTTCGATGCTGGAGAAATCGAACCGCTGGCAGCGTGAAAGAATCGTGTCGGGGACTTTTTGAGGTTCCGTGGTGCAGAAGACGAATTTGACGTTGGGGGGTGGTTCTTCCAGTGTTTTCAGCAGGGCGTTGAAGGCTTCCTTCGTGAGCATGTGCACTTCGTCGATGATATACATCTTCACGCGGGTGCGCATCGAGCGAATGCCCACATTGGCCCGCAGGGCGCGAATGTCGTCGATACCGCGGTTGGAGGCGCCGTCGATTTCCATCACGTCGACATCGCCACCCGTGGAGATCGCCTGGCAGATTTCGCAGGTGTTGCAGGGATTACCGTCCACGGCTTGTTTGCAGTTGAGGGCTTTGGCAAGAATCCGCGCCATCGAGGTTTTACCTACCCCGCGTGCCCCCGTGAACAGGTACGCATGAGCCACGCGGTCCGCCCGAATGGCATTCCTCAAGGCCTGAGCGACATGCTGCTGCCCCACCACGTCGTCGAATGTCTGGGGGCGGTAACGGCGTGCCAGTACCGTGTAACTTGCTGTTGTTTCCACCGGAATCCCTTACCTTGTCATGACTCCACTGCCTCTCCCCAAACGGTACCCTGTACCGCGATCGATTGCCAGTGTAGGCCCAGCATGAGGGAGTTCAGCCCGCTGCCTATGCCCAGAAACGCCACATCGGTCCCCGCGGGGACATGCGACTGTTCCGCCCCCAAAGCCAGCGAGAGTGGCAACGCCACCGCCCCGGTGTTGCCAAACCGATCGTAAATCGGGAAATCGCTGTTGCTGGGGAGACGTAGCCGTTCCAGCAGCAGCTTCCGATGTGCTTTCCCTACCTGATGTGTGAATACCCGCTGGATGTCGGCCTCCGACCAGTTCAAATGCTTCCGGGTCTGTTGCCAGGTCCGTTCCGCCAGGGCGATTCCCGCTTCCAGCAACGCCTCGGAGTCCGTATCCATGCGCGGGCGATGATCCCCATGTTTCTCGGTTGCTACTCCTCCGGCACACAACAGGTGAGCAGCGGTATCGTTCCCCCAGCACCCCCCCAGCAGGTGTGTCCCATTGCGGCTCAAGCGGCGATCGCACAGCACCAGAGCCGCGGCTGCGGAGCCGATGGTTAACGAGGCAAACGCTGGTTTGATACTCTGACGCGTCAAGGCGGGATCGTGCCTCAGGGAATCGATGGTCCCTTCGACAAGTCCCCGGCCCAGTTCGGCTCCTACCACGACACCGGCCCGGATCTGTCCCGCTTCAATCATCTGGGCCAGAATCACGGCTCCGTTCAACAGTCCCAGGCAGGCATTGCTGACATCGAGAACCAGAGCGGAGTGAGGCAATCCACTACAATGGTGCACCAGATTGGCCGTCGCGGGTTCCATCTGATCTCGGCAGACCGAACCGTGAATCAACGCACCGAACAGATGCCGGGGTATCCCAGAGGCTTCGATCGCCAGATTCGCTGCCCGCGCGCTGATCGGCCCGGGTTTGCTGCCCGTCGGAAAGAAGCGGCGTTCTGTAATTCCCGTCATCAGTTCGAGGCGGCCTGCGGGGAGATGCAACCGCTCGTAAACCTGGGCCAGGCGGGCTTCGATTTCATCGGAAGTTATTCTCTCGGCAGGCAACACATACCCTACCGATTCCAGGCAGACATGTCGAAAACGCATAAGGCAACCAGGGAATTTCTTCACCGCGAGACAACTCGGCCGCAGTGCCCGAATAGAGGAGTGAGTGGATAGTTTTCAGTTTGCCCACGATTTACCAGGGCGGTTTGGGGTTTGCAGCGGAACAGGGCTGGCTCCCCCGCGGCAGGCGATCGCGTATTTTTTGGATAAGAGTGCACATCAAGTTGAAAATGCGCATAAAGTAGCAGATTCCGCGCAATAAAAAATCCCCCGGTGGATCGGGGGATTCAGAAAAGCCAGGGTGACCGAATGCCCTCAGGCAATGGTTTCCCCTTCAGGCAGCAGAATAAACGGGAAGACGCGAACCGGTTTTCCCGATTCAAATTTTTGTTTGTAGTTCAACTGGGCTGCACGGTCGGCGGCGAACTGCAGAATCGTGAATTCGAGTCCGCAGTAAGTGTCGGTATCCGATTCGGCTGCAACATCGGCAAAGACTTCGCCCGCGGAGGCGGCATGGCGGCGGACCCCATGAATGCTCCCTTCGCGAACTTTCACGCCTGCGGCCGAAAGTTTGACCAGCCCTTTCAGGAATTTCCCCGTCAGGCTTTCGGGGCCAGAGGATTTCAGCAGGCGATCCCATTCCTCGTGGGCTTCCCAGTAGTAGCCGTAGTTGAATAAGTCCAGTCCCAGTAGGTAGTTGCGGTGGGTGGACCAGTTGTCCTGGCTGAGTGCAGGGGGAGAAACCCTTTTGCGACCGTGGCTATGACCTCGAGGATCGCGCAGCGGATGGGGCAGGCCAACGCCAGAAATGTATGCGTATCCTGGTAGTTCGATGGATTGAATCAGTCGCTTGGCAATCAGTTCTGCCTGAAGCATTCGAAGGGCTCCTTCAGCATGGTCTGGGCGAGATCCAGGAGGTGGCTCGCCTCAATGTCGGAATGTGGTTGATACTGAATAGGCTAAGGGGGTGGAGGGAGGATGGAGTCGAGTTGATGCTGCCAAAACTTCACTCACAATCCCCCATGCCAGAAGTGCAGGAACGAATAGGTCGTGAGACCGTTATAATGTCACGGAGTAAGAGCCGATTCGACCGGGGCATTCCTTGGGCTGCCGAGTCGGTTCGATGACCCACTGTCCACCGGACGATTCCGCTCCAACATGCGGAAAGATGGGGAAAATACTGTTAATTTTGCTTCCGAACAATCAAAGGCACTCCCGAAAGGTCGGAAAAGCGGATTGTTGTGTTCATCTTAACGGAAATGACAGTCAGTCAATGTATGATTTCGCAAAAACACTCCTCAATTGCCAAGTTACGGCGTAAGGATTATTCCGCTCGCTCCTTATTTCACTGAAAATACCGTGAATTCCGGGAGAAGGGGAATGAGTATTTTGCCAAGTGTGCAAATTTTGTGGAAAAAATAGAGGGGAGCCAGCTGTCTGTCGGGCACAAAGAGTCGGGTCTGACGATCTCTGTTGCGTGGCGTTGTGATGTAACTCATTAATTAGAAGTGGGATACGTCGTTTTTTTTGTGGTTCTTGGGCATGCTGATGCTTCGGAGCGAATGCTTCGATCCTAAAAAAAATCGGCAAGAGGGTTTTAATTCCAACTTTTGTAATGGGTTATGGTTTTTTGGGGGGGCTTGTTTTCGCCGATTCACGGGTTTCGGAAAAGTTAAGGCGGAAAAAAACGAACATTCCCTGAGGGAGTGAGGTTTGATAATTAATACGTTTTCAGCCTGCACAGTGGTTGAAATGTGATGCGGGCAGCCTGCCCTGTAGGGGGGACAAAACCCGCAGGGTGAAGCGGTGTGGAATTTGTCCGATTGGACGGAAATTGATTAGTGAACTTGGATTCCATCTGATAGAATCCAAGAGGATGCATATTAGGAGTGAAGCCGCGTTACGGTCGGCCTCCATAAGCAGGGGACATACTACCTGGGTTTCAGGGTTACAGTTCGGGGTCGCTCCCCGGGAATGCCTGGATTTCTGGTGGTCCGTTAAGTCAGGAATTAGAGAGAAACATGAAAAAGCACATCGCATTCCTGTTGCTGGGTTTGATCTGCTGGTCGTCGGTTGCGACAGCCGCCGACAAGCAAGAGGGGGCCTATCGAGTGAAATTCGATCCGGCCGTCGTTGCGGAGATTGATCGACTGATCAAGCAGGGCTGGGATGACAACGAGGTGTCTCCTTCACCCCGGGCGGAAGACGTGACGTGGTTGCGTCGGGTTTATCTGGACTTGGTGGGGCACATTCCTCCGCTGAGTGTCGTGGAGGCATTTCTGAAGGACAGCGATGAAAACAAGCGTGCGCGGATCATCGATGAGCTGCTGGAAAGTCGTGGCTATGTTGAGAACTGGACCACGATCTGGACCAACGAGTTGATTGGTCGCCAGACGCCCGACCGTGTCAGTCGCAATGGGATGCAGAAGTTTCTGCGGGAAGCCTTTGCCAAGAACCGCCGCTGGGACGAAGTGGTTTACGATATTCTGACGGCTGAAGGACACTTCGAGGAAAATGGGGCGGTAAATTATCTGCTGAGCCAGATGACCATGCGTGATGAGGGAGTCCAGGCAACGGCGAAGACCTGCCGGGTCTTTTTGGGAGTACAGGTGCAGTGCACGCAGTGTCACAATCATCCGTTTAATGACTGGAAGCAGAATCAGTTTTGGGAATTTAACAGCTTTTTCCGGCAAGTACGACGGGTCGATCATCGTCGGATCGATCCTCAAACGGGTCGCCAGGTTGATGACTATTCGGAATTGTTGCCCGACAATTTTTCGGGTCCGGTATATTACGAGCGTCGTAGTGGATTGATGCAGGTGGCCTATCCGAAGTATTTCGGCGAGACGGTGGAGTTCGATAACGGCGAAAGTCGCATTAAAATACTGGCGGAATCGATTAAGGGCGATCCGAACAATCAGTTGGCCCGCTCCATGGTTAATCGGATGTGGGGGCACTTTTTCGGCTTTGGCTTTACCCGCCCGATCGATGACATGGGGCCACACAATCCGGCTTCGCACCCGTTGCTGCTGGAATATCTGACGGAACAGTTTGTGAAGTCGGAGCACGATTTGAAAATGCTGATGCGCTGGGTGGCCAATTCCTCGGCTTACCAGCTTTCGAGTGAATTCAATTCGAAGAATCAGATTGATAACCCCGCAGCGGGCGAAATGCCGCTGTTCAGTCACCTTTACATTAAGCCGATGAATGCCGAGCAACTGTTCGACTCGCTGATGGTGGCAGCCAACGCGGACGAAATGAGCAAGGCCAATTACGAGGAGTCGTCGCGGCGCCGCAGCCAGTGGTTGCAGCAGTTTGTCACCACCTTCGGGACCGACGAAAACGACGAGTCGACAACCTTCAATGGGAGCATTCCGCAGGCCTTGATGATGATGAATGGCGAACTGGTTGAGACAGCTACCAAGTGTGAGCAAGGCAGCCTGTTGCATCGCATCGTCTTCAGCAACGACAAGGATGTCCGCAAAGTACAGCAGTTGTATCTGGCTGCCTTGTGCCGTCTGCCCAACGCCCGGGATACGGCCGCCATCAAAAAACTGTTCCAGATGAACAGCGATCCCAATGTGGCCTACCAGGATTTGTACTGGGCACTGCTGAACAGCAATGAGTTTATTTTCATCCGCTAGGCATGTGTTGCCCGGAATAACGGATACGCACTTGAATTTACAAGATTTCACAATAATTTCGCTGGGAGAAGTCACATGAGTCTTTACATTCCGGGTTCCATGGATCGCCGTCACTTCATGCGGCACTTGGCCGCGGGGAGCGCCGCGACGGTGCCCGCCTTTGGATTTTTGAATCATCTCTCGGCCAATGCGGACCAGGTACGCCGCAATGAAAAAGCCTGTATCCTGGTGTGGCTGGGGGGTGGTCCTCCGACGATCGACATGTGGGACCTGAAGCCAGGTTCCAAGAATGGTGGTGAATTCCGTCCCATCAGCACCAAGGGAGATCTGCAGATCAGCGAGCATCTGCCGAAGATTGCCCAGCAGATGGATGTGCTCTCGGTGGTTCGTTCCATGAGCACGCGGGAAGCGGACCATACGCGTGGTCGTTATTACATGCAGACGGCTTACGTGCCCAACCCGACCGTGACGCATCCGTCCTTTGGTTCGGTGGTGAGTCACGAATTGTCTTCCAAGCGGAAGTACCTGGAAATTCCCGCCTTTGTTTCGGTGGGGGGGGGATCGGGCAGTTCCGGATTTCTGGGGATGACGCACGCCCCGTTTGTGGTGGACAGCAATGGCCAAATCCGCAATGCGACTCAGGGTGCTGTCGATCGTCGACGACTCGATCAGCGTCTGGCGATGTGGAATGTTGTCGAAGATGGGTTCATTAAGTCTGATCGCGGCGATCTTCCTCAGGCGCACAAGGATGTTTATGGCAAGGCCGTGAATCTGATGACCTCGCAGCAAATGCAGGCATTTCAGGTGAATAAGGAAGATCCGAAAGTCATTGAGGCCTACGGTAACAACAACTTCGGCCGAGGCATGCTGATGGCCCGCCGACTTGTCGAAGAGGGCGTGCCGTTTGTGGAAGTGAACCTGGGTGGCTGGGACTTGCACAGCCAGGTGTTTAACACGTTGCGAGATCAGCGGTTGCCGACGTTGGATCAGGGGATTTCGGCTCTGGTCCAGGATCTCAAGAGTCGCGGCATGATGAACAACGTGACGATCGTCTGCATGGGTGAATTCGGTCGTACTCCCCGAATTAACCAGGACACCGGGCGTGATCACTGGGCCGCCAGTTGGTCGTTACTGATTGGTGGGGGTGGTCTGAAGGGGGGAGTGGCAGTGGGCTCAACCGATAAGGATGGAGTAGCCATCGAAGGGAAGAGCTATCTCCCCGGAGATATCTGGGCCACCGTCTGCAAGGCGTTGGGGATTCCCCTGAACATTGTCCATACTTCCAAGCGTGGTCGCCCCATGAAGATTGCCAATGGTGGAAACCCGATCGAGGAACTGATCTGAATCGAACAGGTCCACCGGGCATTCACAGGCAACAAGGGGGGAACCGGATCCGGGACCCCCCTTTTTTAACACCTGTCCGAGTTGGAAATGGACGGGCGAACGAGGAACAGCGCATGGCGGATATCCCGAACAGCAACCAGAACAGCGCTTGCGAGGCCTCGGCCTCGCCATTGAGCGATGCGTCCGAGGGAACGATTGGCCTGGAAAGTGGGGATGCCAGCAACCCGCCTCTGGAAAAAGGCTTTATTGATGAATTTGTCGGGTGTCAACGGCGTTTGTATTTGTTTCTTTTGGCGCAGACAGCCGATCCGCAGGTTGCGGAGGAGGTATTGCAAAACGCGAACGTCGTTATTTTGTCGAAGCGCGGCGATTTTAAGGTCGGTACAAGTTTTCTGGCGTGGGTGTACCGCATCGCCAGCCTGGAGTTGTTGAAACATCATCAGCGTTCGCGCCGCAACAGGTTGCGATTTGATGATGAGTTTGTAAATACCGTGACCGCAGCCGTGCAGAAAATGGAGGATGAGAGCGAAGAACGTCGTCGCGCATTGTCCATCTGCCTGGGAAAATTGAGGCCGCGTGACCGGGAAATCATTCAGTTGAAATATCAATCGGGGGGAGATGGCAAGGCGCTGGCGGAACGCCTGCAGCGGCCCGTGAATTCCATCTATCAGTCGCTGGGGCGGATACGCCGAACCTTACTGGAATGTATCGAGCGAGAAATGGCAACGGTGCTGCGATGAGTAAGGACATGTACCACGAATATCCCCGTCTGGCCCATTTGCTGGAACGGCTATGCGACGAGCGGCTGGACCAAGCAGAGGCGGATGAACTGAGCCAGATCGTAACATCCGATGCACGCGCCTGTCGGTTTTATGTGACGTACATGGAACTGCATGCGAATTTACAGTGGGACCTGGCGTTGCCTGCCCTGGGAGAGGACGTTCCCGTTCAGGCCTCGCTGGCAATGAAGCATATGATGCACGATTTGCTGGAAGAGGCCGGGCGAGTCTCTGCCACCTCGGGCCTTTGGGGCGAATTGCATGCGCAGCCCGTGCAGAGCCCCGCGTCTCGGCGGAAAACCTATCGAGTGATGGCATCGCTGGCAGCATCGGTTTTGCTGCTGCTGGGGGGGGTGTTCTTCTTGCTGCCGCGCGAGCATTTCACCATGACCGTGGAGCATTCCCAACCCGCCGAGGAAACGAATCCGGTGGCACGGATTTCCTCGGATAGCGTTCCCGATTTCCCGTCGGTTGCCGAGACCCCGCCGGCGCTGCCCGCGGTGTTGCCGGAACTGACCTGGGGGAACAGCCCCTTGCACGAGGCACCCGCGACAGCAGTTGTCGGTCCGTCTCCGCCGGGCGAATCCCGTCTCGCGGTGAATCGCGTATATAGCGACGAGGAAGTCATTGCGGCGATCGATCGTCAAATTGCAAGTGGCTGGGATGACATGCGGCTGACTTCCTCTCCCCTGGCTGAAGACCATGAATGGGTACGTCGCGTGTACCTCGACCTGGCAGGCCGCATTCCCACGGCCGAGGAAGTGGAACGATATGTCGCTTCCGGTAAACCGACGCGTCGCGAGGAATTGGTGGATTTGTTGTTGTCCAGCCCGGAATTTTCCTTGCAGTGGTCCTCGCGCTGGACAAACCTGCTGGTGGGCCGCACGCCTAACGATCAGGTGGATCGCGTTGCGTTGCAGGCCTACCTGCGGAAATCCATTGAGGATAAATATGGCTGGAGCCAAGTCGTGCAGGAACTGATCTCCTCGGAAGGCAATCCCCGGGATCAGGGGGCGGCAAATTTTCTGGTGGCTCATTTGAATAATCAGGCGGTCCCGGCGACGGCCTTCGTGGCCCGCACCCTGCTGGGGACCCAGATCCATTGCGCGCAATGCCACAAGCATCCCTTCTATGAAGTGAGCCAGCAGGAATTCTGGGAGTTGAACAGTTTTTTCAAGCAGGCCACGGTGGTGAAAACATCTCCGCTGCAGGTCGCATCCGCGGGAGACGCGCCGGCGGTGTACAGTCTGCTGGACCGCAAGGTGGGAGGTCCGACGTACTTCGAGACCCGGACCGGGGTGATGAAGGTTGCGTATCCCCGTTTTCAGGGGATGGAAATCGACACCTCCGCGGAGGTGCCTCGGCGTCGTGAATTGGCGCGGCTGTTGACTCAAGGTGAGGATCCGCTGATTGCCCGGGCCTTTGTGAATCGGACCTGGTCGCATCTGTTCGGATACGGTTTCACTACCCCGGTGGATGATCTGGGACCACACAATCCTCCGACGCATCCGGCGTTGTTTTCCACGCTGACGACGGCCTTTGTACAGCATGGCTATGATGTCAAACGCCTGACTCGCTGGCTGTGCCTGTCTCGTCCGTATCGTCTGTCCAGCCGTCTGACGAGCGGGAATCAGGCCGATCGCCCCGACAATGGCGAAGTTCCGGCATTTTCCCGGATGTATTTCAAGCCGCTTTCCTCCGAGCAACTCTACGATTCCCTGTTGGTGCTCAAGGGAGAGTATCCCCATCCCCGGCTCGACTGGAAAACGCATGTGTTGCGGCGCGAGGATTGGGTGGCGCAATTCATCAGTTCGTTGCAGAACGATGAAAACGATGAGTCGAGCCACTTCGATGGGACGATCAGTCAAGCCCTGGTGATGATGAATGGCGATCTTGTCGAGTCCACGATTTCCCCGCGGGAAAACCCGCTGCTGCATACCCTGATTTCCGCTCCGCTGGCGGATGTGGATAAACTGGAGCGACTCTGTCTCTCCGTGTTGTCCCGCCGTCCGCATGCGGAGGAACTGGCTGTCTTCCGAAAGCTGACCCGTCCCATTCGCGATGCCCGCACTCCTGCGGAGCGGGAGGCCCAACTGGCGAGCCGACTCGAGGATTTTCTCTGGGCGTATTTGAACTCCAGCGAATTCATCATGAATCACTGAGCCTGCCGCGCCCCGGTCAGCTTGCCGGTTCCGTTTCTTCCAAGGCGATGAGGTCGGCATAGGTTTCGCGTTGACGAATGAGGCGCACGTCCGAGCCGTTCACGAGCAATTCGGCTGCTCGCGGTCGCGAGTTGTAATTGCTGCTCATGGCGGTGCCATAGGCACCCGCGCTGAAAGTCGCCAGGAGATCGCCCCGATGCAAGGGAGGCAGGCAGCGATTTTTGGCGAAATAATCGCTCGATTCGCAGACAGGTCCAACAACATCCGCGACTTCACATCCTGGAATTTCGGGTGCTTCGCAATCGTAAGGGAGCGGAATATCCGAATTGACGGGCCAGATGCGGTGGAAGGCATCGTACATGGCGGGACGTGCCAGATCGTTCATGGCGCCATTCTGGATGACGAACAATTTTCCACCTTCACGTTTTGTGTAAATCACGCGACTGACGAGAACGCAGGCATTGCCGATGATGGAGCGGCCTGGTTCCAGCGCCAGTTTGCATCCTGCCGCCTTGATATGCGGCACAATTACCTGGGCATAGGTTTTGTAATCCGGGGCCTCTTCGTTGCGGTAACTCAGGCCGAAGCCTCCCCCGAGATTGACCCAACTGATGTCGTGCCCCTTGTCTCGGAGTTCCGCGATGACATCGACAGCCTTGCGTGCGGCCTGTTCGTAGGGATCGGTTGTGAGAATGGGAGAGCCCAGGTGCATGTGGATGCCGCGCAGTTCCAAGTGAGCATCGGTCAGCACCTTCGCGGCCAAGGCGTTGTGCCGCTCGATATCCATCCCGAATTTGTTGCCTTTTTTGCCGGTGGTGGTTTTCTGGTGGGTCTTGGCATCGATATCGGGATTCAACCGCAGGGCCACGGGGGCAACCACGCCCATCTCCGCGGCAATCGCGGAGATGGCATCGAGTTCTGCTTCGCTTTCCACATTGAACATCAGGATGTTCTGTTCGAGGGCGAAACGAATTTCCTCGTCGGTTTTTCCGACTCCGGCGAAGACCACGCGGGTGGTATCGGCACCGGCCCTGAGCACGCGGAACAATTCGCCACCCGAAACCACGTCGAAGCTGCTGCCGGCTTCGTTCAAGGCCTTCAGGATGTGCAGATTTGAGTTGGCCTTAACGGAGTAGCAGATCACCGGATCACATTCCGCGAATGCATCGCGGAGTTGGCAAAATTCATGCAGGAATTTTTTTTGGGAGTAAACCCAGAGTGGAGTGCCGAATTCCTCCGCCAGTCGAGCGACGGGAACATCCTCGCAGTAGAGTTCCTGGTTACGATATTCAAAAGTGTTCATCGGGTTCTCGGGTATATTGAGTGTGCAAAAAGAGTAGGTACAGATTTAGGGAAATCGATTCCCCGGGAGAGGCATTCCGGGGAATCTAACGGGGTGTCGTCCGCATGCTGCCGATCCTGGTGGGAGAGGCGATGCATTCCGTGTCCGCATGCGGAAACAGTTTTCAGGATGTTGTGCCTTGGCTTGCTATACCATGCGTAATTTGTGGTATGCACGGAGGCTGTGAATTTATTGATCGCGGAAGCACCTTGCCACTGTTTGTTGTGGTTCTGTTGCTTTGTGGATACCACATAAATGGTACGCAGCGTACCTTACAAAAAATTCAGAGCCTGACAGCGTACCCTGCCAAATAAGTTCAGCCTCGCGGCAGGCCCCATGCGGGATTCCCGGTCTTGCGCGAGTCGCGATTACTTGAGGGGGGAGAAGTCTGTCGGGTAGAGAAATTCGAACTGGACTCCCCCTTTGGCGGTGAGGGATCCCCCGGCTTGTTTTTCCGAATCGGCACGGGCAGCTTGCCAATCGGGATCGGCGGCAAATGCCTTGAAGGCCGCGTGGCGGGCTTCTTCACTGGGGTGCGAGATCAGATACAACAAGGTGTTCTCCGCACCGGGTTGTCCGGGCATCAAATTAAAATAGACGATATTCGTCATGCCATGCTTTTCGAAGAGCTTGACGGTGTGGTTGCGAAAGCGGGCATTCAGGGCGGACAAATTCCCCTCGGAGGCGATGTAGGTTCTCATTTCGAACACGCGTGGAAGTTTGGATTTTTCGATTGTGAATGCGGGCGAGTAGTCTGTCGGGATGAGGAATTTGCTTTCGACCTGCTTGACGAGTGGCCCATTTTCGTGGGATTTGGCGTACACCTCTTTCCAGACGGGATCATTCAGGAAGGCTTGCCAGCTTGCATCTCGCGCTGCCCGGGACGGGTAAGCCAGGAAATAGACCAGTTTGTCGTTGTTTTCTCCCGGGGGAACAAAGTAGCCCACGTTGGCCATGCCGTGCTTTTCAAAGAGTTTGACGGTATGTTCCCGGAAGCGTGTGAGCAACTCGGGGAATTTACCCGGGTGTGCATAATAGATGCGAAGTTCGTAAATGGGCGTGCTTTCGGGGGTAGCGGGGGTTCCTGTATCGGCCGCGGAGAGCGGGTTGGCATGAACGGCACACAAGAACAGCAAGGCAAGTGGCAAGCCAGGCACGCGAGATTTCATGGTGTCAACACTCCGTGAAAAGGATTGAAAAGGGGATGCCTCACGACGCCCCAGGTTGTTCCGGCGAAGCGGGCCGCTCGCCCACCGCTCCAAACCAGCGAGAATAACGACCAAACAGTCCGCGCTCCAGCAAGATGAGATACGCCGGGACGAGAATTGTACGCACCACGAACGTATCGAGCAGCACGCCGAAAGCCAAGGCAAACCCCAGTTGTTGCATGCCTTCCAGCGAGCCCGCCATCAAGGAGCAGAACGTGGCGGCCATGATTAAACCGCAGCTAGAAATAATACCGCCGGTTTTCATCAACGCCAGCAGCACGCCTTTCACGGAATTTGCACGGGCACGTTCCTCGTCGATGCGTGCCACCAGGAAAATATTGTAGTCTTCCCCGATGGCGATCAGCATGGTGAACAGGAACATGCGGACCTTCCAGTCAATTCCGGAGAAGTTCACGGGGTCCATCGCCCAGAAGACGACGAACGTGACCCCCAGCGTTGCCAGATAGCTGAAAAACACGGATAGGATGAGGTAGGCGGAAACCGCTGGCTTTCGCAGCAAGAGAACCAGGATCAGATACACGCCGATCAGCACGAGGTAGCTGATCACGATCTGGTCATGATCGGTTGTCAGTTTCATGTCGCGAATGCTTGCGGTGGACCCCAGGGCATGTACCCGGGTTTCGCCGGGGAGGAATTGGGGGACCAGGGAATTCAACTCGCGGAGCGCGTTTTCGAGCAGCGCGATGCTATTGGCGTGAAAGGGGTCGTGTGCAAACACCAGGTCGATACGGGTGACGTGGGGTCCCAGGGGGACCTTGTTGCCGACGTACTGTTTCATGACGCGTGCCCGCAGTCCCGCGCGTCGCGCGATCTTGAGGGTGGTGTTACCGGCCAGGTCGGCATCCAGTTCGGCTTGGCGTTGTTGTCCCTCTTCGGTCATTCCCAGCGGGAATGCGGAGCAGAAGATATCGGTCAACTCGAGTTCATCCTTGTGGGAAAAAAGTTCCTGGCAGAGTGCCCGCACGAATTGAACCTGATCTTCCTGCAGGAAATTGAGCGACTCATTAACGAGCAGCACGGTTGTGGGACCGAGTGTGCCAGCCTGAAAATGCGCCTGCACCGCGCGGGTTCCCACGACACTGCGGCTTTCTTCGGGCAATTCGGAGAGGAGCCCATAGCTGAGAAAATTAAAGTTCAGGCAGGCAATGATCACAAACGGGAGCATGAGGCCAGTCACCCCCAGCCACAACCAGCCCGGATAAGCCGCGAGGCTACCTGCCATGCGTTTCCAGAAACTGTCGATTAAATTCATGGAGAGCAGTCGTTCCATCATGCTGGAACGGGAAATCCAGCCTGGTGTAGAACCGGGTTGTTCGACGGGCAGATTTGGCCAGAACGACCAGCGGCCAAATAGGCGCAACAGTGCGGGCGCCAGGGTAATACTACCGAGCAAGGCAATCACCAGTCCCAGGGAAATTCCCTGTCCGACCTCCTGAAACTTGCGGTGGGAAGTGAAGATCATCATGCCGATGCCGATCACCGAGGTGCCCGCGCTGCAGATCAGGGGTGTCAGCGTGTACCGCAGCGAATTGGAGACGGCCTGATCGTAGGGAACGCCCTTTTCGAGTTCCTCTCGATAGCGGGCGATCAGGAACAGGCAGTAATCCACTCCCGCGCCATAAACGACGACGAGAATGTAAATATCCATTGCCTGAAACGTGCCCATGATCTGCCAGGAGGCCAGGTAAGCGATGGTTCCCAGTGTCACGTGCATCACCAGTACCACGGTCAGCAGGGGAGTGAAGGCCAGAAGCGGGGCGCGATAGATGAGCAGCAGCAGGCTGATCACCATGATAATGGTGACCTTTTCCGTGGCCTTCGCGCTATCGAGTGCCGCCCGATTCATGTCTCGTCCGACGGTCGCTGTCCCTCCCAGCGTGATTTCCAGTCCCGGCGGTATGATGCTGCGAAATTCGGCATTTTCGTAAAGCAGCGACTCGATCTCATCCAACAGATAGGCGTTGCGAACGTCCATGAAGTCGTTGGGCAGTTCCACGAACACCAGGGATGCTTTTTTATCCCGGCTGATCAGCAGGGGGCCCAGTAGTTTATCCGAAAAGGTGGTGACGGCAGAATCGGCGAACGGTGTCGCCTCGCTGGGTATTTGGCCATTGGCGTGTTCGCCCAGTTCGAAGGTCTTCAAGATGTTCTGCAGGGCGGGACGCAGGTCGTTGTCGATGAAATCGTAATCGCTTTTGCGATCTCGATCCTGTTCCCCAAAATCGGAGTTGGCGGTCAAACCTTCCGCACGCGTGGTGCGGCGCAGGCAAACGACCAGCAGGCTGCGCAGCAGATCCTTATCGAAAGCCTGCCGATACAGTTCCTCGGCTTGGCGGGAGGGGACATCCTGGGGGAGGAAATCGAACTCTCCATAGACCGCAACTTCGGAGAAGGGGGGGGCATACAACCCCATGTACCCCCCCGCGATAACCCACAGCAGTAGAAACGGTCCCCAACCGACGACGATGGCATTGCAGAATTTTTGTAACCAGTCTTGCCTTTCGCTCACGTTGGGGTTTCCTCGGCCAAGTGGACGGGCTCAAGTGTCAGGCCCGTGTCTGAATGAAATTTACTCGACCACCCTGTCAAAAATTTAAGACCAGTACCCTCCCGTTCTGGTGCACTTCTCCTGGGGAACTTTTTCCATGTCCTGGAACAGGCCTGGTTCCTCCAAAGCCAGCAAGTATCGGTTGCCTTACTGCAACAGGCTCCGCTGCAAGACGTCCCGTGCCTGATCGAAATAGGGCTGCCAGACGATTTCGGGCTGCCCATATTTCAGGCAATCCCGGACTTTTTGCAGCGTATTTCTTGCCATGTGTGGACAACGGTTACAGGCACACGTTTCGCCGGTATTTTCCATGATCCCGGGTACGGGAATGTATTCATGCTGGGGAGCGGCCTTGCGGAGGGGGTGAATCATTTCGGATTCCGTGGCCACCAGAAAGCGGTGTGGTTCGGCAAGGGATTGGACGTATGTGCGCATTTTTTCCGTTCCGCCGATGAAGTCCGAAACTTCCAGGATATTATGTGGGCACTCCGGATGGGCAATGACGATGCTCTCCGGGTGGTTTTTCTTGGCACGCAGCAAGTCCTGCAAACTGAAGATTTCGTGTACCATGCAGGCACCGGGCCATAAAATCATGGAACGCCCGGTGACATCCATCAGGTAACGTCCCAGATGCTGATCGGGGACGAACAGAATTTCTCGCTCGGCGGGAATTCGATCGATAATTTCGCGTGCGTTACCGCTAGTCACGATCCAGTCACACAAGCTTTTTACCGCGGCCGTGGTATTGATGTAGGCTACGGTCACGATATCGCGTCCTTCTGCTCTCAACTTGTCTTGCAACGCTTTCAACTCTGGCGCCTGGCAACTTTCCGCCAGTGAGCAGCCTGCCAGCAGATCGGGCATCAGGACGGTTTTGTCGGGGCTGAGGATCTTGGCCGATTCTCCCATGAAGTGAACGCCGCAGAAGACAATTACCGGGGCATCGATTGTCGTTGCATCGCGCGCGAGTTTCAGGCTGTCGCCCGTGTAATCGGCAATGTCCTGGATTTCACCATCCACGTAATAATGTGCCAGGATCTTCGCCTGTTTTTCCTGCTTCAGCGTGTCAATTTCCACCATCAGATCCAGGGGATCTTCGTAGATTTCCGGTTTTTCACCCAGTATTGGAAGTATCATCTCGCACCTCGCACCTTTCCCGGGAGACACCCACACGAACTGCCGCCGGGTCTTTTCACGAATATCTCTCTTGGAACCTTGCGGTTGTTAACAACGCGGGTTCCGCATCATTTTTCTCGGTAATTCCATTAATACGCGAGCGCTGTGCGAACACGGTTGCGCTCCTCCGCTGGAATTCTAGCGTGTCTCGCCATGAAATTCTCGTACCTTCGACAATAAAACAATCAGCCGTGGATCCTTCGAAAAATCAAAGACGGGCCTTTTCGCGCGAATGGCCGTGAACTCAGCGGCGGACTGCTCGGCCATCTCGGTCAGATCCGGATGAAAATCGAGATCCACTTCCGCTTCCATCACGTCAAAATTGATAGGATCGTACCAATGTCCTGCTGAGGGCATTTGCCTCAATTCCTGCCAGTCGCGCGGCCAACGCCCCTGGTTTTGGTCTAAAAAATCGGTCAGAACCGCGTACATTACCCGCACGGCGTGATTTTGCGCATCAACTCCGCTTGACCAGCGCCAAGCAGCGGCGGAAATACTTCCCGTGACTGCCATCAGCAGGCAGACTGTCAGCATCCTTTTGCGGAACCGGTTGGTCTTTTCGTCCGGCAACCGGGGATCGGTACGACTGTTTTCGTGAGGTGTCAAGGGGGTCATTACGTGGGAAAGGGTGTTACGAGGCGCAGGGATGCAGTTCTGTCTGTCAGGCCTGCCTGCTGCATTCTAACAAACGGGGCAGCCACAACTACCTGTCCAGGCAAAAATCAGGCAGAACCTGGCGAGTATTTCCAATATACGCCTTTGAACTGACCGAGGCGGAGTCAAGGCTACTTTTTCAGGTAATGCAATTGACGGTATTGCCCCGGGGGCATGCCGGCATGTTTCTTGAATGCGGTGCTCAAGTATTCAGCTGATTCAATGCCGCACCGCAAGGCAATTTGCTGCAGTGTCAGTGAAGTTTCCCGCAAAAGCAACTCGGCGTGAGACATTCTGGCGGCAACAATGAATTCATGGGGAGTGAGTCCCAGATGCTTCCTGAAGCGTAATTCCAGGGCACGGCGGGTAAGGTGGGTTTTGTTGAGCACATCGGAGACATTAATTCCCTTCGTGGCCTCATCCAGGATAAATCGTGCAGCGACCTCGATCTCTTCGTCATCGATGGAGAGCGTATCCGACGAACGCCTCACAGCGATACCCAGGGGAGGGAGCAGGATGCAGTCCACCTCAACTTTTTTCTGGTTCATCATCGATTCCAGCAGGGCTGCTGCCTGATATCCTGCTCCTTCAGCATCGGGGATGATGCTGCTGAGAGGGGGATTGGCCATGCGGCACAGGATGGGATCGTTATCGACACCCACAATGGCAATCGAATTGGGGACAGGGCGTTGGATTATTGTGCAGTACTGGAGCAACCGACGCGCCAGGGAATCGTAGGCAGCCATCAGCCCACAGGGTTCGGGCAACTGTTTCAACCAGTTCAGCAGGCGCGCGCGTGTTTGCGGATGATTCAGGTCTTGCATTCCCGCTGTGAGGTCAAAGGAATCGACTGTCATGCCCTGTTCGGTCGCCTGACTCACAAAGGCATCGCGGCGCCAGCGTGCCCAGTTGAAGTTGATTTCACCGCAGAAGGCGACATTCCGCAATCCCCGGCTGGCAAAATGGTTCAGGGCCAGCCCCGAGATCAGCGTGTCATCCGTTTCCACCCAGGGGATGCCCGTCAGTTTGCGAGCAGCGCTGACATCGACTGCGGGTAAATTGGAAGCCTGGATGCTTCGGGCAATTTCTTCCGTCTCGATCCGGGCGATAATTCCCCGCCCCTGATATTTTTTCAGCCAGCGGGGTGGGGGGGCGCCGCGTTCATGCTCCTGAAGGTCGATTTGCCAGTGATCGTGTTCATCCTGATATTTGAGGATTCCTCGCAGTATTCCCCGTGCGTATTCATTACTCGTTTCGATCACCAGTGCAACTGATTTTTTCACGAAATCGCCTTGGTTACGGAGCTCTGACAGGCTGGATTTGCGAATTGCCACACCGAAACCGTGACCGGGGGCAAACAGGTCCTGCACAACGCGATATCATGCCGCTTGAGACGTTTTGATACACACAGCGGGGAGAAGCGGAACCGTGAAAAAGTGTGCGTAAAATAACGAATCAGTTTCGCGCATAATTGCATTGTTCACCATTAGCATAAAGATATATTGATTAAGTTGCGATTGATAATCGTCAATTCATCTACTTACCTTTCGCTGTGTGTTGTGCTCTCTTGTGCACTGTAATGCATGTTCATGTTCTTAAAGGAATTCCCATGTCCAAGTTCTCCTCCCATTCCAGGTCTGGCTTCACGCTGATTGAACTCCTCGTGGTTATCGCGATTATCGCGATACTTGTGGCTTTGTTGCTGCCGGCGGTGCAACAGGCTCGCGAAGCGGCCCGCCGGTCCGCCTGCAAAAACAACCTCAAGCAGATCGGTCTGGCTCTGCACAATTATCATGACGTACACAACAGGCTTCCTCCCGCCGTTAACCAGTGTCTGGATCACAGCAACTCCCTCTGGGATCATCGGGGCTGCCCCGGTTATGCCATGCGGATCCTGCCGTTTCTGGAACAGTCCCAGCTTTACGATACCATCACCTGGGGCAAACTGTTCGAAGGCAGCAGCACCATCAATAGAGAGCAGCGCGATGCCCGAATTGATGTGTTTCATTGTCCCTCGGACAGCGAAATTGTCACGGAAACCAGTTCCGCCAATTATTCCACCCGGTTGCGGAATTATCCCGTGAACCTGGGGAACACCGATTACGACGAAAGTAATCTGACTCAGAACGGCGTGACCATTAATCACCAAAAAGGACTATTTGAGTTCTTTAACAAGACTGTCCAGTTCCGGGACTGCTTCGATGGGTTGACGAATACCTACATGGTCGGCGAGATCATCACGCCTGCCCGAGTCAATACCTGGACCGGGATGGGGCGGACGCATCAGAACATGGGGACCGGTTTCACGGCTTATTACACACCGAATTCCAGTAGTCAGGATATTGTGGCCAACGGTTATGTGGAGTTAGGTGGAGAAAACCCACCCAAGGCGGGTATCAGCGGAAACTGGTGGGATGCCATCGTGACCCTGCGGAGTTATCACAAGGGGGGCGCACAGGTGGCCCTGGGGGATGGCTCGGTACGGTTTATCAGCAACAACATTAATCTGGCGACCCATCACGCGCTGGCGGGGCGGGCCGATGGCGTAGTTATCGGGGAATACTAAGTGGTATCCCGTGCGTGGCGGCCTCGAGAGGGGCCGCCTCCTTTGTTGTTTTGTTGGATGAAAGTCTCTTCACGGGTTCAGGTACTCCCATGCGAATATTGACTTTGTTTTTCTCGATTTGTTGCCTTATTTCCCTATCGGGTTGTTCCAGCGACGATGGCAAGGTGAATGTGACTGGCTCGGTGACCTGGAACGGTTCTCCACTGAAAAGTGGCAAGATCTCTTTCTTGACTCCCGACGAAAGTTCTGATTCGGCGGACATCGACAACGGCAGTTTCACGATACAAACAAAACCCGGCACGAAATACGTCGGCATAACCGCATTCAAGCAGATCAGTGTGGCGGACGAACGGGGGGATGACCAGATGCGAGATCATCAGTACATTCCGCTCGCGTATAATGAGCAGTCCACTATTGTGATTACCATTGCGGCGACTAACGAGCCCCAAAAATTTGATTTAACCGGAGAGGAAATTCCCGAGCCTCAAAATCTGGATGCGGAAAACCGCCGGCCGGCATCGACTGGTGGCTCTCGCAAGGAACGGGAAACGGAAAACCGTCGTCCCCGATGACACGTTATGTACCGGGCTTGCGGAGCAACGGTTGGGTAACTAGGAAGCATGCCAGGTGTGCAAGGGTATCGGTGACTTTTGGACGCAGCGACTGGGTTGTTTTAGCTGTCCGTTTACTGTATTTTATGTCAGAGTGAGGAGTGAGCCGACGGTATTATTATGCGATAGTCTTACTCAGTAGTCCGAATGCCGGATTGCTGGGAGGTTGCATGTTGGGTCGGCGAAGGTATTTCGGACGCACGTTTATCAGCAGGCTGTTCAGTCTGTTTCTGGTGATTTCCCTGTGCGCATCATTTTTTCCGCTGCCGGTGGTTCGATTATCCCCCGCGGAAAAAGATGGTAAAGAGCCGTTTCCCTGTCAGAATCGCCCCTGCGGATGCAATTCGGCGCACCAATGCTGGAAGCAGTGCTGTTGCTTTACCCACACACAGAAATTGGCATGGGCACAGGCTCACGGTGTCACCCCACCTGCATTCGTGGTGGCCGCCGCGAAAGCGGAAGCCAACCGGGAACAGTCACTGGCCGCCGCGAAACCAAGGCCCTGTTGTGCTGAAGCCTCAACTCGCCCTGCCGAGAAAAGTCTCCCTGCCTGCTGTACGCGGGAGAAGGCAGACGTGAGCGGAATTACCTCGAGTTGTTGCAGTCCGGGCCGTGCCTCCGAAGACAAATTCAAGGCCCGAGATAAAGAGGAAAATGAGAACACGAGGGGGATCATCCTTGTCGCGGAAGTACAGAAATGCCACGGACAGGGTCTATACGGGACCTCGCTGCCGTGGGCAGTGCTTCCCGTGATCGAGACCTCCGAAATACGTGATGTACCTCCGTCATGGGACCATCCCTGCTCGATGTCGGTGCTATCTCTTTGTGCCGAACCGCCCGAACCGCCGCCACGGCTGGCGTGATCGCGATGAAGCATCGATTGCTGAAATCTGTCGCTATCCTCCCGCGCACAGTCCGCGCCCATGGTGTTTGGATTGTGGCCTGGGCCCGCGTGGAAGTTTGCGTGCGGGTTTTAGAAAGATTTCCGTGGGTTGAAAGGCGCGGCTTGTGCTGGCACGCTCACGCGGGATTCGGCTCGCTCCTCACAAAGTTGGTTGAACCACCTGTTGTGAGCGTGCCATCGCCAGTCGCGTTAACAGCCTCAACACGGCAAGGCAATTGATTGCAATTTTGTTTATCTCACCCAGTGAGTATGCGCTCGCCATGCGCCCTGTTTCAACGAATGGGGAGCAAGTCTGCCGCACTCGCTACGGTTCACTGCCCCATACCAAGGGAAATCAAGTCACGAAAACACAGGTGGTTGCATCCACCTCGAATGAAATAAGGAAAAGAAGCATGTTCAAACAACGTCTATCACAACACCCGCGAGCAGCCGGATTCACTTTGATTGAATTACTGGTAGTCATCGCGATCATTGCCATCCTGGTTGCATTGCTGCTGCCTGCCGTTCAGCAGGCCAGGGAAGCGGCCCGCCGAACGAGCTGCAAAAACAATCTGAAGCAGATCGGGCTGGCCATGCACAATTACGAAAGCACCTATCGGACGTTACCCGGAATCAATTCCGCGGTATCACAGCATGCTTTCTCGCCCCAGTCGAAAATACTCCCTTTCTGTGACCAGGCCAACCTGCAGAATCTGATCGACTTCAACGCGCCGCTGACACTCGGATCGGCTGGTTCACAATATATCAATCCGGTTCAACAGGCTGCTGCTCAAACGGTGATTCCATTTTTCATGTGTCCATCGGACCCCGTGGACCCACTGGTTATCGACGACGACGGGTTATGGGCTCCGTTGAGTTACATGGTCAATGCGGGAACCGGGGAAAACACGCCGGGCGGAGTACAGCAATACAAGCTTCAGAACCCGAATGACGGGCTGTTCTGGTATACCTCGTCATCGAAGCTGGCAAGTATCACGGATGGTCTGACGAATACCCTGCTGACGGCCGAGGCTCCGATCGGCAATGGACTCCAGACCTCAATCTCACCCGTTAAGGCGAATGAGATCAAGCAGACCATGATTTCCGTTGGGGGTTCGAGTCAGGTGACCGACGCCTTGTGCCAGGGTTACAGCGCCTATTCCGGCAAACGGGGACGTCAATGGATTCGTGGCAATGCCATGAACTGCACTTTCAACACCCATCACCAGCCGAATCAGATGCTCGTGGATTGTGTCTCGAATGGGATGGGGTTCGTCAAGGCCGGCAGTTGGCATAAAGGAGGAGCACAGGCAGGGATGTGTGATGGTTCAGTCCGGTTTATCAGTGAAAACATAGACCACGTAATTTGGCAGGCACTTTCCACGCGAAGTGGTGGCGAGGTGATCGGGGACTATTGATAGTGACGCGGCAACTTTCCGAAGACGGGTTGCCGCCAGGCACGGTTAGTACCGGCGGCATCCGATTCGCAAAGCCCAGCGGCATTTCAGCATCGTTCTTGTGAAGTAATTGCTGGAAGGATTTCCTGATCCTACAAGTCTTCTACGTGGGCGAACTAGCATCCAGTTTATTACTTTGTCGTTAATGATCAGATCGATTGGATAAATATTATGAGTATGTGTAGATGGTATGTTTCCGGGCTGATGCGAAAACGAACCGCATATGTGCTAGGTATTGTCTGTTTATGTTCTGGAATCTGTCGAGCAGAAGAGAGTTCTCCGGGCCCCGAACGCTGGCCGGGATTTCTGGGAGTTGGTGCGACCGTGTTGCATCCGGAAACGTTGCCTCTGGAATGGTCGCCCGAGACGAACATCAGTTGGCAGGCAGACCTGGTGGGAACAGGTCAATCGAGCCCCGTGATCTGGGGTGACAAGGTATTTGTAACCACAATATACGGCACGATGAAGGAGGACTGTCATGTGACGGCCCTTTCGCTGGCCGATGGTCGCAAACTATGGGATTACAAAACGGAGTCTGCCCAACCGGTCCGCAGCACCTATACGCAGAGCCGTTCGGCCCCGACCCCGGCAGTGGACGCGGACGGAGTGTATGCGTTTTTCGAAACCGGAAAACTGGTCGGTCTGTCTCATGCAGGCCAGGAAAAATGGACGCGCAACCTGGTGGAGGAATTCGGCGAATTCGAAATCCAGATTGGTCTGGCGTCATCCGTGGCACAGACCGCGGAGAGCGTGTTTGTATTGATCGATCATGAAGGTCCGTCCTATCTGCTGGCCGTGGATAAGAAGACCGGTGAAACGCGCTGGCAAACCGAACGCTTTAGCCGGCACAGTTATACATCACCCATCGTGCTCGAAATATCGGGAGAATCGCAGATTGTCATCAGTTCCGATGGCTCGGTGGATGGATACGACCCGGCAACGGGAGCACAACTCTGGACGTTGGAGGGAGTCGGTGGAAACCGGAGCACAACACCACTGCCGTTTGGAGATAACCGCTTCCTGATTTCCGCATCGCCTGGGATGCACGATGAGCACCTGGATCAAGCTCGGGAGTCGAATCTGGCCATGCAGATTGTGAAAACCGCGGCGGGATACGAGCCGAGAATTCTGTGGAAAGCCGAAAAGGCAATGCCGTCTTTTGGTTCACCGATGGTTTATCAAGGGCTGGCATACTGGGTCAACAGTGTGGGAGTTGTTTTCTGTTATGACGCGGAAACCGGCGAGCAGGTGTATGCAAAACGATCCGGTCAACTCTGCTGGGCGACACCGCTGGGGCTGGGTGATCACATTTATCTGTTCGGCAAGGATGGACTGACAACTGTAATTCAGTCAGGTCGGGAGTTTAATGTCGTCGCGAAGAACGAGTTGTTCGAGGGGGCCACCGAAGCAGGCGCGGCCGATGTGCAACGCCGGGAATCGAGGGGACATGGGCATGGCTCCGGCGACAGCCAGAACGCTTCGGGAGAAAATCGCTCGGGGGAACAGACCCAGGTTGCAACGGTTCCACCCGAGACTACGGAGGCTGAAAAACGCCGAGCCAGTGGCCGACCGGAGCGATCTGGTGCCGACAATAAGGACGCTCGGGAAGAGGGCGAAACTCCCCGGTTGCGGGGCGGACGCACCTTTGCCGATCCCGTTCAGTATGGTTATGCCGCCGTCAATGGATCGTTGATTATTCGTACGGGGGGGAAGGTGTATTGCCTGCGTAAGTTGCCCTCGTCTACTGCCGTCAACGTAGCCCCCAGTTTGGAAGCGACAGCGGGAGGAATGCAAGAATGAACTCCATTTCCGAAGTCGTTCCATATCACAGCGATTTTCCCGCGAAGAGTATACGTTTTGGGAGTACCGTGCTGACCATTGTCGTGCTGTTGTGCGGTTCGACGGGACCAGTTTCCGGCGCGCCGCCGCTCGACTTTGAAAGCCCTCCCATCAGTTATTCCGAAGCCAAGCCCGAGAATGTGATAACGGAATTGCAGTCCAGGCTTGATCAGGGTGAGTTGATACTTCCGTATGAAGAACGGACCGGATATTTGCGGGGTGTGCTGAAGCATCTGGACGTTCCGGAATCCTCGCAGATGCTCACGTTTCTCAAGAGCAGCCTGCAGCGTCCGCTGATTCAGCCGGACAATGCGCGGGCGCTGTACTTCGGCGACGACTGCTACGTCGGCTATGTGCCGGGTGGCAAGATTGAACTGATTGTTCCCGACGAGAAATTGGGGATGGTATTCTACACGCTGGATCAGAACCCGGAGAGTCCACGTTTCGAACGTCAGGTGGCAAGCTGCATGACATGTCATGCCTCCTCCCGCACGAAAAGTATTCCAGGTTTGCAGGTGCGTTCGATGTTGACGGATCCAGACGGGCAGCCTGTGCTGTCTGCCGGAAGTTTCCGCACGGACCACAGCACCCCGTTCGAAAAGCGCTGGGGAGGCTGGTTTGTTTCGGGCACCCACGGTGAAGCCCGTCATCGGGGTAATTTTCAACTGCCCGACGGTAAGCGTCCGCAACAGCCACCCGAAAATGTCGGTGGCTTAAATGTGACGGATCTGTCTCACCTGACAGACCTGTCCAAGCATTTGACACCGCACAGCGATCTGGTGGCACTGATGGTGCTCGAGCATCAGATTGATGCACATAATCTGATGGTGCGGACCAATTACGCCTGGCAGATCGATGTGCACCAGCAGCGGGAGGGGGCTGCGGAAGCACGCTGGAAGGAGGAAGCCGATCAGTTGGTGCGGCACCTGTTGTATGCTGATGAATTCCGGATTGAGTACCCGGTTGCGGGAACGAGCAGTTTTGCCCGTGATTTTGCAATGCAGGGGCCCGATGATGCCGGTCGTGTCCTGCGCCAACTCAATCTGCGGGACCGACTGTTTGAGTTGCCCGTCAGTTATACGGTCCGTTCCCGTTTATTCACGGCCTTGCCGTTCGCGGTGCGCAATTACGTCATGTCGCAAATTGAACACGAGTTACTGGAGAAGGCTAAACGTCCAGAGACAGGGGAATCGTTCCGTAGCGATCTCAAGCAACTGATCAAGAAACTTCCCGAACTGATTCTGGATCGTCAGGAAAGTTGATATCCCGTGCATCAAGGATTCTGCAATTGTTGAACAGCATGGATTCAACAGCCGCCTTTGACCGATGGCGGTTGCAAAGTGCCGAGTATTCATAAGTGGAAAATGCGTGAGTAGAAGTCCGTTGCTCTGAACGGAACTGGCGATCTGACAGGCTAACAATGGCAATTGGTCGCCGATGCTCGTTTTTTATCGGTTACGGCAGCGGAGCCGGATTTAGGCCTTAGAGTCCGCTCCGCTGTCGATGACCGGTAAACCCCGCGCGCTGCCTATCGGTAAAAGCGTCGTACGGTCCGCTTCTATTCTGGACAGAAGTCTGGCATGGAGATACCTTGATGGGATGATTTCATTTTCCAACAACACGGACTGGCCACGAATTATTTCGTTCTGTTTGCTGACGCTGCTGGCAGGCTGCGGAGGGGGGAAGTCCGCCCCTGTCTCTCGGGAGGAAACAGCCCTGCCGGAGTATGAGGCGGAAACTTTTGCGGTTGTCGAGCGGGACTGGCCGTTGATTGTCCGCTGCCAGGGGAGCCTGTATCCGGATGAAATCGCCACGCTGGGGATCAAGGTGGATGGCCGGGTGGTGGAGGTGCATGTCGATGTTGGCGATATTGTCGAGGCTGGTCAACCTTTGTTGACAGTCTATCAGGATGACTTCAAGTTGCGGGTCGAACAAGCAGAGGCCCAGTTGGCCCAGGCGAGATCCGCTGTTGGTCTTGTTCCGGAAGACCCGGTCGAGAAACTGGATCCGGTCAATGCGCCGCCGGTGCGTGAGCAGCGGGCGTTGTGGGACGAGTCGATTGCCAACTTGAACCGGGCTCAAGATTTGCTGCGTCAGGGGGCTCTGGTGCGTGCGGAATTCGATCAGATAGCGTCCTCGGAGCGGGTGGCGGCCGCCCGCTACGATTCGGCACTTAACGGTGTTCGCGAGAAAATTGCCTTTATCCGAGTGCAGCAGGCAACGCTCGAACTGGCGGAAGAGAATTTGCGAAATACCGTGCTTCGCGCGCCGTTCGAGGCGGTGGTGCATACCCGTCTGGTCGCAGCCGGATCCTACGTGAAAATCGGCGATCCGCTGTTTTCGCTGGTACGCATTCAGCAGTTGCGTTTTCGAGGCAACGTTCCCGAGCGTCTTTCCCAACTGGTTCAGCCAGGACAAAATGTCGAGGTAAAAATTGAATCTGTGGTCGAGCCCCGGATAACAACGGTGGAGCGAATCACTCCCTTTCTGGAACTGAGCAGTCGTTCGTTGCAGTTTGAAGCCTTACTGGAAAACAGCGATCGCAGCTTGCGGGCCGGTCTATACGCCAATGCCTTTGTAACAGTGGATCCGCAAGCCCGCGCGATAGTCGTTCCCGTAAGTGCCGTGATACAGTTTGCCGGGGTGGAGAAGGTCTGGAAAGTTCAGGATGGGCGTGTCGCCGAGCAACCCGTGCTGCTGGGTGAGCGAAGGGAAGACGAGATTCAAATAATTAGGGGGCTAGAGGAGGGTGATGTCATCCTCAAGGATGCCTCGAATGGGCGCGAGGGAATTCTGGTGAATCAAGCCGCGATGGGGCCGCCCCCCTCGTGAACAGACAACACTCATCGGAACGCGTTGCCAATCGGCTATCGTTACTTACCGCCTTGTCCCTTGTCCTCTGGAATGCCCACAACCGTTAGCCTGATGCGAGGAAGTTTTCGGTCGGCATGCCCACTTTAACTTACGAAACTGCACATGTACTGGCTTGCTGAAATTTGTGTCAAGCGTCCGGTATTTGCCCTGATGCTGATCGTAGCGCTAGTGGTCGCGGGAATCGTCGCCTTTCCGCAGTTGGGGGTTGACCGGTTTCCGAGCATGGATCTGCCCACCATTTATGTGCGGACCACATATCCCGGAGCCGCCGCGCAGGAGGTGGAGTCGGAAGTCAGTTCGGTCATTGAAGACGCGGTGGCAACGGTTGCGGGTATTGACGAACTCCGTTCCATCTCCAGCGACGGCCGCTCGTTCGTGCTTGTCACGTTTGACCTGGATCGCGACATCGATGCCGCCACGCAGGATGTGCGGGATGCGGTCGCCGGGGTGTTGAATCGGCTGCCCCCGAATATCGAGCCCCCGGTGGTGCAGAAACGGGATCTGGAATCGTCTCCGATCATGACACTGGCGGTTTCCGGTGAGCGGTCTCCTCGGGAACTGTATTTGTTTGCGGACCGTTACGTGAAGAATATCATCGAATCTTCGCGGGGCGTGGGGGAAGTAACGATCGCCGGGGCTGCCGATCGTGCCGTGCAGGTGAAGGTGGATGCCGACCGCCTGGCAGCTTATGGTCTTTCGATATTACAGGTGCGGGATGCGCTGCAACGTCAGAACACGGAAGTTCCCGGGGGACGACTTGATCAGGGATTTCGCGAACGGGCCATCCGCACGATGGGCCGTGTCGATGAGTCGAGCCTGTTTCCCGATCTGGTGATCGAGACCCGGAATGGCACGCCAATTCGCCTTTCGGACCTGGGCACGGTCAGCGATTCGACGAAAGAAGTCCGTACTGCTGCCCGCTTGAACGGTGAACCGGCCGTGGTGCTGCGGGTGCAGAGGCAGACGGGCGAGAACACCGTGGAGGTGATCAAAGGCATCCGGGAGATGCTGGAACGGTCGCGGGAGTTGCTGCCAGACGATGTTTCGGTTTCGGTCATTCAGGATCAGTCACGTTATATCGTGGCGGCGTTGCATGAAATCGAACAGCATCTGATATCAGGAAGTATCCTGGCATGTCTCACGGTGTTGATATTCATGCGTTCGTGGCGTTCGACCATCATTGCTTCGGTTGCGATACCGGCCTCGATCGTGGCTACGTTTGCGTTTATGAAGTGGTTTGGGTTCACACTGAATAATGTCACCATGCTGGCGTTGGTGCTGATGGTGGGGGTGGTTATCGACGATGCCATCGTGGTGCTGGAGAATGTGTTTCACTGCATTGAAGAAAAAGGGATGACGTCGAAACAGGCGGCCATTGTTGGCACCAGGGAAATCGGTCTGGCCGTGCTGGCGACAACCATTTCGCTGGTTATAGTGTTTCTGCCGGTGTCGTTTTTATCGAGTGTGACTGGAAGACTGCTGTATCAGTTCGGCCTGACTGCGACGGTGGCCATTCTGGTTTCGATGCTGGTCAGTTTTTCGCTGACCCCGATGATGTGCAGCAAGCTGCTGCGTCCGGGCATGGTCAACCCCGACAATCCGGCTTCCCGGTCCGGGTTTTATCGCTGGGTTGAAAAGGTCTATTTGTGGCTGCTTGGCCTGTCGCTCCGCTATCGCTGGCTGGTGCTGCTGATTTCGCTCGGCGTCATATACAGCAACCTGCCTTTGTATCATCTGGTCAAGCAGGATTACATTCCGCTCAATGTGGATGAATCGGAGTTTGAAATCCGGATGGAAGCCAAGCAGGGGGCCACCATGCAGTCGATGAATGTCGTGGTGAGCAAGGCGGAGGAAATTCTGCAGAACATGCCTGGCGTGGAAACCATTCTGCTGACGGCCGGTTCGAGTGGCCTGGGTGAAGTGAATCGGGCCGATATCTTTGTCCGTCTGACCGACAGCACGACTCGGACATTTTCATTCTCGCGGTTGCTGTCCGGGCTCTGGCATGGAGATCCGTCTGCCGCATTTCGCGGGAATTTTTCGCAGCGGGAAAAAATGGCCGAGGTGCGTCGCGAACTCAACAAAATACCGGATACGCGAATATCCGTGCGTAATCTGACATCTCTCCGCCAGGGGGCTCCCGTGGATATCGACTTGTCGATCACGGGGCCCGATATGGACCGCCTGCTCGAGTTTTCAACCGTTGTCCGCAACGTCGCCAGGGAGCTGCCGGGGTTGGTCGATGTCTATTCCACGCTGCAGATCGACAATCCCGAGTTACTGGTTCGGGTGGATAGAAATCGGGCTGCCTCCCTGGGGATTGATGTCCTGGAAATCGCGGATACCCTGCGTGTCGCCGTGGGGGGGGATGATCGCGTTTCCCGTTACCGCGACCACACTGTCGATGATGCCTACGATGTCGAGTTAAGACTGGTCGGGATAGATCGCAACGATATCGAATCGATTTCGCAATTGTATGTCCGAACAAATTCCCGGCCCGTTGCAACCGAAGCCGGAGGCCAGTCCCCATCCGGGGCGCCGAATGCCGTACTGTCACGCATCGATAATGTCGTCGATTTTGAATACAGCGAGGCGGCTTCCCGAATTGATCGACTGAATCGTCAGCGGATGGTTGCCGTGCGTGCCAACCTGGCGAATGGGTATGCGCTGGGGGAATCGATCGCGGCATTGAATGCGGCGGTCAAGGAAGTTGGAATCCCCGAAGGCTTCAGCACTCAGGTATTGGGAGGTGGTAAGGAACTGGAACGAACCCTGCAGGATTTCTTCTGGACGATGATTCTCTCTTTCGTGTTTATGTATATCGTACTGGCTGCGCAGTATGAAAATCTGGTGTACCCGATCGTGATTTTGCTTTCGTTGCCGCTGGCAGTACCCTTCGGATTACTCAGTCTGCACTGGGGGGGCGAGACCCTGAATCTGTATTCGGCCCTGGGGATTCTGGTGTTGTTCGGCGTGGTGAAAAAGGCAGCGATTCTGCAGATCGATCATACCAATTCGCTGAGAAGGGCCGGCCTCGATCGAAGGCAGGCAATCATGCAGGCCAATCGCGACCGCCTCCGACCGATTCTGATGACAACGCTGTCGTTTGTTGCTGGGCTGATCCCTCTGCTGATTGCAACCGGTCCGGGGTCCGAGGAACGCCGTTCGATCGCCGTGCTGGCCGTCGGCGGTCAAACCTTGTCACTCCTGTTGACTCTGCTGGCAATACCCGTGCTGTATACGTTCTTCGACGATCTGTCGGCCCTGTTATGGAAATCAGCCGAGGAAGAAACTCCGTCCGACATCGCTGAACCGCAACCCCGGGACCAATTGCAGGTCCGACAGGTATCGAATCTGACAGTGTCACGGTAACGCGAGGGTATCCGTGTAAAACTTTTGCGTTCCAGAACACTTTCGAGCAAACCCGGAAGGCCGATAGCGGAATGCTTTCAGGGTAAGTTGCGATCCATGCCAGCTCTGATCGCACAATCAGGTATTACCTCGATACAGCCGCATTTGTGTCTCATTATGGATGGAATTGATGGATTAAATTTCGGGAATCGAATACAAGTGAGACGGTTGAACCCGGGTCACGGGGGACGCCGGTGCCTTACTGTTGTTCACTCCTAGAGAATGAGTAGATTTGTCCCATGGGAAGAAGTTTCGAGAATCGCAAGCATTCGATCGCCAAGACCGCAGCTCAAAAATCCAAGCTCTATTCGAAATACGGGAAGTTACTGTACGTTGTCGCGAGGAATGGTGTCCCCGAGCCGGAATCAAATCCGGCCCTGAAGAATCTGATCGAGAAGGCGAAAAAGGAGCAGGTGCCCGCTCATGTCATCGAAAAGGCGATCGAGAAGGCGAAGGGGACGGGGGGAGAAGACTTCGCCGAGGCCAGGTATGAAGGCATTGGGCCAGGAGGGTGTCCTGTGATTGTGGACTGCTTGACCGATAACCCGAATCGAACCATCACCGAAGTCCGCAACTGTTTTGTCAAGGGGGGTGGGAAACTGGGAAATGCCGGGTCGGTCAGCCATTTCTTCGATCATCTGGCGGTCCTCTCGTTCAAGGGGGACGATGAAGATCGAGTGCTGGAAGCTTTGCTTGAAGCGGATGTGAATGTCGATGAAGTGGAAAGCAACGATGGCCAACTGACGGCTTTTGTCGCCCCGAACGACTTTTTCAAAGCCAAGAAAGTCTTGCTGGAGACATTTCCCGATATCGAATTCGACGTTCAGGAGATCACATTCGTATCGCAAGCGAGCACGGCACTAGACGGAGAAGATGCAGCCGCGTTCGAAAAGTTTCTGGAACTGCTCAACGACTGCGAAGACGTGCAAAACGTGCATCACAATGTCGAATTCCCCGCAACAGGCGCGTAGTTTTATGTTTTCGCTGCCGCGGTTGCCCGAAGGAACCAACGGTAGTCAAATCAACAGTTGCTTGTTTGAGAGGGCGCCCATCAGGTACAGTAGAGTTGCTTGAATTTGAATTCTCACGCGCTGCTGGAACCTGATTTATGGATTATCGCACGATTGCCCCATCTCTGTTAGGCTTTGTTTTTGCCTTCGGTGTCGCGCTGCCCGTTGCGAAGGCCGACACCCCGTTGCGATTCAATCGCGATATTCGCCCGATTCTGACCGATAAGTGCTTCGCTTGCCACGGATTGGACCCGTCAACCGTCGAAGCCGATTTGCGGTTAAACTTGCGTGAATCCGCCGTTGAATCCGGGGCCATCGTCCCTGGTGTACCGGGCAAAAGTGAGTTGATCAAACGCATCGAATCCACCGATCCCAATCTCCGCATGCCTCCCGCCGAGGCGCACAATCAACTGACCGATCGGGAACGCGCCCTGTTGCGACTTTGGATTGAACAAGGCGCGCCCTACGAAGCACACTGGGCCTACACTCCACTGGAGCGACGTACCCCGGAACTCCCCGCCGGGGCTCAGCCTGCCCATCCGGTGGATGCCTACATCGCCGCCGCATTGGCGCAAGCAGGCGTAGTTCCGACTCCGCCTGCTGATCGTGTCACGCTGATCCGCAGGCTCGGTTTCGACTTGAACGGCATGCCTCCCACATACGGCGAAGTCCGCGAATTCGAGCAAGACACCAGCGACGAAGCCTACGCCAGGCTGGTCGCGCGACTCTTGGATTCCCCTCGCTACGGCGAGCGCATGGCGATCTACTGGTTGGATCTGGTCCGTTATGCCGATACCGTGGGCTACCATGGCGATCAGGATGTATCCCAGTATCCCTACCGCGATTACGTGATCGACGCTTTCAACAACAACCTCCCCTATGACCAATTCATCCGCGAACAACTGGCAGGTGACCTCCTGCCCAACGCGACGCTGCGGCAGCAAGTGGCCTCGGGCTACAACCGCCTGAATCAAACGACCGAGGAAGGAGGCGCGCAAGCCAAGGAATACTTGGCCATCTATTTTGCCGACCGCGTGCGCAATGTCTCTCAGGTCTTCCTGGGTGCCACCATGGCCTGCGCACAGTGCCACGATCATAAGTACGATCCTTACACACTGCGTGATTTCTACTCGCTGGGAGCCTTCTTCTCGGATTTGGAGGAACGGGGCGTTTACGGGGCTCGTAGCCGGCCCCCCATGATCCCAGTTCCCACCGCTCGGCAGCAAGCACGTCTGGCGGAACTGGAAGCAGCAGTACTGGCCTTGCAGAACCAGCGGGAAACGATCCGGCAAGAAATCCTCCCGCTGCAGCCGCAATGGGAAGCCGAGGCCCTGCGGCAGGTCGACAGCCGCAAGGAACAGGTTCACATCTGGATCGACGATGCCCAGGATACCGGAGGTTCCAGCGAAGGAGCCTGGAATTTCATCACGGCTGCGCAGGGTCCGGTCCACAGTGGCGAGAAATCTCGCCGCCAGCAAGCCGAGGGACTGGTCCAGCACTTCTTCCTGGGAGCCAAGTCGGAGGTGACGGTCTCCCCGGAATCACGTTTTTTCTGCTGGGTCTATCTGGACCCTGAAAATCCGCCGCAAGCGATCATGTTGCAGTTCAACGATGGCCAGTGGGAACATCGCGTGGTCTGGGGCAATGATGCGATCGGTTACGGTCGGCGCGACGAAAGTTGGGCAGGTTATCAGCGTCAAGGCCTGCTGCCGGAAACAGGGAAATGGGTCCGCCTGGAGGCCGACGCGGCAGCGATGGGGTTAACCTCTGAACGCGCGGTGGTGGGCATGGCCTTCACGCAATTTGGGGGAACGGTTTACTGGGATCAGGCCGGCTGGCTCACGAAGGCCGGCATGCCGGAATCTATCGTGAAGGCACTTCAGACACCGGTCCAGCAACGCCAGAAACAACAGGCGGACGAACTGACCGACTATTACCTGAGCCAGGTGGAACCGGTTCTGCAACTCGATCAACAACTCAAAACCCTGAAGGCGGAAAAGCAGGCGGTCACCGATGCTGCTCCCCTGACCGTCGTCACCCGAGCAGTCCCGCCCCGGGAGATTCGCATCCTGCCGCGCGGGAATTGGCAGGATGATTCCGGCGAAGTGGTGCAACCCGCGATTCCCGCCTTCCTGGGAACACTGGATATTCAAGAGCGGCGCCCCAATCGACTCGACTTGGCTCACTGGATGACGCGAGCCGATAATCCGTTAACAGCGCGCACGATGGCCAATCGCGTGTGGGGACTGCTGTTTGGACGCGGCATCTGCAGCAGCGTCGATGACCTGGGAGGCCAAGGAACGTTTCCCGACAATCCCGAATTGCTGGACCATTTGGCCCTGGTGCTCATCGAATCGGGCTGGGATCTGAAGCACTTGATTCGGCATATCGTCACCAGCGAGGCCTATCGTCGCTCCTCGTTGCCTACCGCCCAACTGCAAGCGATGGATCCGGACAATAAACTATTCGCGCGCCAGGGACGCTTTCGCATCGATTCCGAAATGATCCGCGACACCGCATTGCTGCATTCCGGCCTGTTGTTCGAACAGGTTGGCGGTGCCAGTGCCAAGCCCTACCAGCCAGAGAAATACTACGCGCAACTGAACTTTCCCCGGCGGGAATATCAGCCCGATACCGATCAGAATCAGTACCGGCGAGGTGTTTATACGCATTGGCAACGCACGTTCCTACACCCCATGCTCAAAGCCTTTGATGCCCCCAGCCGAGAGGAATGCACGGCCGCCCGTTTCCGCTCCAATACGCCCGTGCAGGCGCTCGTGTTGCTGAACGACCCCAGCTTTGTGGAGGCGGCCCGAGTCTTCGCTTGGAGAATGATCAGTTCGGGCGGAGACACCCCGCGGGAACGCATCACATGGGCCTGCCAAACCGTGCTGTCACGCTCCCCCCAACCCGAAGTCGTCGACCAGTTGCTGCATGTCTATCAATCCCACCGCGAATACTACGCGGCAAATCCAGCCGAGGCGGAACATTTGCTTTCTGTGGGTATTGCAAAGGTCGCCAATGGGAGTGACGCGACGGAGTTGGCAGCCTGGACCGGAATCGCTCGGGTCTTGTTTAATCTTCATGAAACCTACATGCGGTATTAGCCATGAAATTCAAAGATAGTCTTCCCAGCCCTGCCCGTTTCGATTCCATCGAACTGGTGCGCCGCACGTTCCTGCGCCGCTTTGGCCTGGGCTCCGTGGCCCTCGCCTCCCTGCTGCCCGATGGCCTTTCCTCCGCCCTGGCCGCCGATCGGACGGCCCAGGACGCGACCGCCGGGGCAAGGGGAGTAGTCTTTCCCGCCCATCACCCGGCTCGGGTGAAACGCGTGATTCACTTATGCATGGCAGGGGGCCCGAGTCATCTGGAAACATTTGATCACAAGCCGATGTTGGCCAAAATGGATGGGCAGCCGATGCCTGAATCGCTGACGGCTGGCCAGCCCATCGCGCAGCTTCAGGGCAAGCAACTGAAGATCCTGGGCCCCCAGCATCCGTTCGTCAAACGGGGCGAAAGCGGACTGGAAATTGCGGATGTTTTTCCCCGGATGGGGGAAATCGTCGATGATCTCTGCGTGATTAAATCGATGCACACGGAGCAGATTAATCACGATCCCGCACACACGTTCTTCAATACCGGCACCGCGATCAGCGGACGCCCCTCGATGGGCTCCTGGGTTTTGTATGGGCTGGGAAGCGAAACCGAAGACCTGCCCGGCTTTATCGTGCTCACCAGCGAAGGCGGCGCGCAAGGTCAGCCGATCAGTTCGCGGCAATGGCATTCCGGATTTCTCCCCAGTCGATTCCAGGGCATCCAGATGCATTCCACCGGCGCTCCGGTTCACTACGTGCGCAATCCACCGGGCGTCGGGCGACAACAGCAGCAGGAGGTAATCGATGCCGTTTCGCGTATCAATACCCTGCGACAGGCTGAACTCGGCGATCCAGAAATCCTCACACGCGTCCGGGGCTACGAGTTGGCTTTTCGCATGCAAACGGCCGTCCCCGAATTGACCGATCTGTCCGGGGAACCTTCGCACGTGATCGACATGTATGGCTGCACTCCCGGGGATGGCTCGTTTGCCAGCAATTGTCTGTTGGCGCGACGCCTGGCGGAACGTGGTGTGCGTTTCATCCAGTTGTATCACCGCGGCTGGGATCATCATGGCGGCATCAAGAACGGTATCGTTGCGACGTCCAAGCTGGTGGATCAGGCCACCGCCGCGCTCGTGCAGGATCTCAAGCAACGCGACATGCTGAAGGACACTCTGATCGTCTGGGGAGGCGAATTCGGCCGTACGCCGATGGCTCAAGGGAATGGACGCGACCACCACATCAAAGGGTTTTCGCTTTGCATGGCAGGCGGTGGTATCCGCGGAGGCACTTCCTACGGAAAGACTGATGAACTGGGGTACAATGCCGTCGAGGACCGGGTTCACGTGCGCGACTTTCACGCCACGATGTTGCACCTGCTGGGGATCGATCACAAGCGGTTCTGCTACAAATATCAGGGCTTGGACTTCCGTTTGACCGGTGTCGAGCCCTCGCGCGTGCTACGGGAAATTCTTTAACAGCGGAATGCTCCCCCAAGAGCGGATCCATCTGTTACGAGAGTTCAACTTCGACTATACCTGCGCAGGCCGCTGTTGAACCGCTCGCCGTGTCCTCGCGCTGGTTTTTCGCCCTCAGCCCTGAAAAGGGCGAATTCCAAATTCGCCTCACGAAGTAAGAGCCAATATCCCGCCGAATGCCCAATTCCTCATCGAACTGCTAGTTCGCCCTCCTACTTGTGAGGATCTAGCAGCGTGCCGTGGGCTGCAACGTATTTTTTACATAAATGCTAGCCTGGTTGACCTGGGAACAGTAGGGGCATTAAATTCCCGAGATTCATGCTGGCGTTATTCGTTCGCCGCGGGAAAAGGAGTGAATTTCAAGGCCTGCAGGGATGCTGCGGAGTGGCCCCGTGGGGGGCTTCCGCCCGATGTCGAAAGGATGCGAGAGATGGCGTTCACCGAGCTGGCATACGCTGTGTTTTTGCCGCTGGTGTTTGCCCTTTACTGGCTGGTACGCGTCAAAACGGCCCAGAACATTGTTCTGCTGGTTGCCAGCTATACCTTTTACGGTTTCGTGCATCCGTGGTTTTGCTTGCTGATCGCCACCTCGACGCTCGTGGATTATGCCTGTGGCCTGCTGCTTGATGACGAGCGTCGCGGGAATGTATTTCGGCGGAGCGTACTGGCGGTGAGCCTGGTCGCGAATCTCGGGATGCTGGCCGTCTTCAAATACTTCAACTTCTTCTCGGAGAATCTGGGGGCGTTGCTGGGAGGGCTGGGCTGGCAGGTGCAGCCCTACGTTCTGGAAATCGTGCTCCCAGCCGGGATCTCGTTTTACACCTTCCAGACGATGAGTTACACAATCGACATCCACAGGCGGCAGATGCGAGCCTGCCGTAACCTGGTCGACTTTGCCGTGTTCGTTTCGTGTTTTCCTCAACTGGTGGCAGGTCCGATCGAACGCGCGACACGCTTGCTGCCCCAGATTGAATCCCCGCGCCGCTGGAATTGGGAACAGTTCTTTTCGGCTATTCCGCTCCTGGTGCTCGGGTTCTTCAAAAAGCTAGTCGTAGCCGACAATCTGAGCGGGTGGGTGGAGCAGGTTTATATGCTGCAGCAGCCATCACTGTTTGTGCTACTGGCGGGGACGGTTGCGTTTGCCATTCAGATATTGGCCGATTTTTCCGCATATACGGATATCGCGCGGGGGTCTGCCCGGTTGCTGGGTCTGGAACTACAGGAAAACTTCAACGCGCCGTATCTGGCGGTCACCCCATCGGATTTCTGGCGGCGTTGGCATATTTCACTTTCCAGCTGGATTCGAGATTATGTGTATATCCCCTTGGGAGGCTCTCAAGTGGAATCCCGCTGGCGGCTGGCCGGTATCTTGATTCTCACCTTTTCACTCTCTGGGCTGTGGCACGGGGCGGCCTGGAATTATGTTGTCTGGGGAGTGTTCAACGGTGTGCTGCTGGTGGGTTATCACATGATTGGCCTGGGGGGAAAATGGACACCCACTGGCTGGTATCAGCGGATCCCCGCCTGGAGCCTGATGATGGCCTTCACGCTATTTGGCTGGATGCTGTTTCGTGCCTCAAGTCTGGGCTGGGTGGTGAATGCCTTTGCTGCGGGAGACCTGGGGCTGTCTGGTGCGGACCTGTTTGCTGGCGCGCTGATTCTTGGTTACTGTCTGGTTTATACGTTGGCCTGGCTGTTGAGTTTTGCCGTCTCTCGAGCTCGTTATCAGCCTTATTGGACCAGCGTGGCCTATTACTGGAGTCTGCTGGCATTGACGGCGCTGCTGGCCAATCGCGATCCCGAAGCGTTCATCTATTTTCAGTTCTAATGGTCTATCACAGCCAGGAATTCGGGGGCCACTGGCTCTACCAGTGACATGCAGGTTTCTCTTTAATAAACAGAGTTGCACTGGTAAAGCCGATGGCATACAGCACTCAACCTATACTATCACAAAAGCACTAGGCGAGCTTGAAATATGTCTGCTCCCACTGACTCAAATCTTCGGGCGCTAATCCGCGGTCATCTGGCCGTGGCGATTGTGTTTATTTCGGGGTTTCTGCTGGTCCTGGTGAAAACGGGGGCGACCGGGTCGGATCTTTCCTCCCGCAGAGCCGAAGTTGAAGCCAAGCGGCCCGAACTGGTGCTGGTGGGAAATTCCCTCTTGAGGGCAGCCGTCGATGCGGACGAGTTTTCGCGGCTCAGCGGACTCCGCACCCTTAACGCCAGAAGCAATGGATCCTCTTCGCTCTGGTGGTATCTATATATCAAGAATGTGATTGCGAAAACGCAGCATAAACCGCGATACGTTGGCATCATGTTTCGCGATTCGTTCTTGACCGAACCGGCCTATCGAGTTACGGGGTCATATCAGAAGCCGATAAGACAAATGATGACCGATCACGAGCCTCTCGCCGAGAAGTTGAGCTTCAGCGGGCTGGTGCTCGACGATTACAATTCTCCCCTTTCGTGGGTGCCACGCGAGGCACGCAACTGGCTTAATCTGAAGATTGAAAAACGAACGGAGAACGTGCTGAGGATCCGGCAGGGAGAAGGCAGACGGGCGCTCAAGGACGTCTTCGCTGCTGACAGGATGCAGCAGAAAACCTATAACGAATTTCAATTGGCGTATGAAGACGTAGACGCAGCTGTCAGCTACGATTTTCACGCTCAAGTCGATCATTCCTATCTGCCACATATCCTCAAGCTGCTGAAGGAACAAAATATAACTCCGCTCTTCATTCGCGCGAAAAGACGCCGCGATCTGGATGACCAGGCAGAGCCACGGGAAGTGCAGGAATATATCCGTGAGTTAACAGCCTATCTTACCAGCCATGGGGCACTGCTCCTCGACTTTTCGCACGAGGAACGCCTCACCGAAGCCCACTTTGGGCCGGGAGACCACCTGAGCACCACCGACGGTCGGCAGTTGTTCATGCGACTGCTCTCCGATCAATTGACACCGACTCTGGCGATGCTGGAAAGCGACAGGCAGATTCGATAATACCTCGGATTACGCGCAGCGCGGCAAATCGCCGGGGTTGAAGTGGGGGACTCCGCTGTCTCCCCGAGCACCCTGCTTTTCGCGGGTTTCCGATTCACGAGCAGGCTTGTCAGGGCACACAAAATTCAAGGAATTGGCTGGCTGTGTTTGCAGCCGTCATCGCCGCGGAGTGGGTTACATTCGAATCAACTCCCTGTACGATTGCGATCGCGGCGGGCAACACCGGTGTTGTAGGCCGCCTCTTCAACTGCAGCAGCCACTGCGGATGTTACGCGCCGGTTGAAGACGGAAGGAATGATGTAGTCGGCACTCAATTCGACATCCGAGATACAGTCAGCGATCGCATGCGCCGCAGCGAGCTTCATGGATTCGTTGATCTCGCTGGCACGGCAATCGAGCGCGCCCCGGAAAATTCCAGGGAAACAGAGTACATTGTTGATCTGGTTGGGATAATCGCTGCGGCCCGTGGCGATCACCTTGGCATAGGGGGCCGCTTCTTCAGGAGATATTTCGGGGGTAGGATTGGCAAGCGCGAAAACAATGGGTTCTCGGGCCATGCGGCTGACCATTTCTCCGCTCAGAATGCCGCCTGAGGAAACGCCCAGGAATAGATCGGCTCCATTGATGACATCGGTCAGTTTTCCGGGATGATTTTCCGGATTGGTGTTTTCCACCCACCACTGAATGCCAGGTTCGGTCCGTTCGTGATGGATTACGCCGTGGATGTCGCAGCCTATCAGATGACGCACACCTGCTGCAACCAGCATCCGGGCACAGGCAGTTCCCGCTGCACCCGCTCCGGAAACGACAACCTTGGCGGTCTCCAAAGATTTTCCCGTAACGCGCAAGGCATTGATCGCGGCTGCTAGCACCACAACTGCTGTGCCATGCTGGTCATCGTGAAAGACGGGAATATCGAGTTCCTCGCGCAGACGCCGTTCCACTTCGAAACAGCGGGGAGCCGAGATATCTTCCAGATTAATTCCCCCGAAACCAGGCGCGATGGCCTTGACGGTGGCGACAATCTGGTCGACATCTCTGGTATCGAGACACAACGGAAAGGCGTCGATGTTGGCAAACTCCTTGAACAGCATGGCCTTCCCTTCCATCACCGGCATGGCCGCGGCAGGCCCAATGTCGCCCAAGCCGAGCACTGCCGTGCCATCGGTGACGACGGCTACGCTGTTGCGCTTGATGGAGAGCGTGAAAACTTTCGCGGGATCGTCATGAATGGCCATGCAGACGCGTGCAACGCCCGGGGTGTAGGCCAGCGAAAGGTCGGCTCGGGTCTGGAGGGGAATCTTGCTTTTGACTTCAATCTTACCCCCCAGATGAAGCAGAAAGACGCGATCGGAAAAGTGAATGAAGCTGACACCCGGAAGTGCCTTGACCGATTCCACGATTTCCTGTGCGTGTTGATCATTGCTGGCGGCGATAGTGATGTCTCGCACCAGATTGTCGAAACCCGCCTCGACGATGTCGATGGCCCCAATGCTTCCGCCGGCGTTGCCAATGGTGGAAGTGACCAGGCCGAGGACTCCCGGTTTATGTTCGAGCCGAAGCCGCAAGGTGATGCTGTAACCGTCGGTGGGGGCTGGTCTCATGAATGGGCATGCCGATGAGAAATTACCTGCTACACAGAGGGGGCCGTGTAGACTGAACTAGATAAGCTGGTCATCGGAATCTCCCCGTGCCGATCGCCCGAATCGCAGCAAACACGAACCTGGGAAACGTCGCTCCCTGGGCGATGCGGGAAACTTCACCACTCGTCCTCCGGGGCAGCATGGTTTCAGGCGCATGCTAACGCATTCCTTGAATCCGTCAATGGGGCTTTGGTGCTGTCAAATATCGCCAGCCGGCCTTCACTTTGACTCGCTGGCGAATACGTTGTTGTTCGCGGAAATCACGGTCGGGGTGGAAATCAGAGGGCATTTCTGTCAGGATGCAACGTCTGGACACTTGTGTTCTAAGAGAGGTAATGCCAGAACCCCTCCGCGGGTGAATAACCGGAATCGCATTGGAGATTCCGTCGATCGCGTGCGGACATGGCCTGGAATAGAACAGGCCTCTTGCCGAGTCATTGCCCCGTTGTGCGTCTTGGAACTTTAATATCGGATCACTTCTCCCGATGCTCGCGCGACTGTTGAGTTTTACCTTGTACGGAATCGATGCCAAGCCTGTCGAGGTCGAGGTCGATATTTCGCCCGGCGCGCTTCCCAAGACAATTCTGGTCGGGCTGGCCGAGGCGGCGGTTCGCGAAAGCACCCATCGCATTGAACGGGCAATCGTCAACTCGGGTTACGTTCGCTGTGTCGATCGTATCGTCATCAATCTTTCGCCGGCCGATCTGCCCAAGGAAGCCGCTTCGTTGGATTTGCCCATTGCCCTGGGGATCCTGGCGGCAAGCGGTCAACTCGATCAGGAAAAATTTTCGCAGTATGCGGCGGTCGGCGAACTGGCCTTGGATGGCAGTTTGCGGCCCGCGCGGGGAACCCTCTCGATGGCCATGGAGGCCCGGCAGAACAATCAACGGGGCCTGCTGATTCCCGCCGATAACGTCCGCGAAGCCAGTGTCGTCGAGGGGATCGACATTATCCCCGTGCAATCCCTCGCCGAGGCGGTCGGTTTCTTAAATGGCTTGCTGGCCATCGATCCGGAACCGGTCCGCTGGCAACAGGCGGTCGAGGAATTCGGGCACTATGCCATCGATTATGCCGATGTCAAGGGGCAGGAGTTCGCCAAACGCGCCCTCACGGTTGCTGCCGCCGGAAACCACCATCTGCTGATGATCGGCCCGCCGGGTTCCGGCAAAACCTTGCTCGCCTCGCGGATTCCCACGATTCTTCCCCCGCTGTCGCAGGATGAAAGTCTTGAAACCACCCGAGTTCATTCCGCCTCGGGCCTGCTCGCCGAGGGGCAATCCCTGGTGATACGTCGGCCTTTCCGCGAACCACATCACACGGTCTCGGAACTCGTAGTTTCAAAAGGTGCGCCGCCAAACAAGCGAAGTCTGACTCTGGCCACTTCCCACCTATTCTGACTGCTCCGAGTCCACCAGAAGTCCAGACGGCAACCATTCGATAACAGCAGTTCACGAAAGGACTCCTTGCGAATCGTCACGCCAGAAGAATACTTCCCATCAGGCGTGGTGTAGGTCCGAAGCAAAATCAGTTCGTCGGCATTGTCTTTCAAGAAGCCTGCCATTTTCCGAAGCCGTTCCCTCCGAGACTCTGTGGCTGGCTGTTGGGCTTCTTCGACCCTTGCCCGTAATTCAGCCCGTTCGAGCTTCCATTCTTCAAGCTGCTCCTGACACTCGGCGTGGTGTTTCGGATCAGCCAAAAGCATGTTGGTAGTTCCCTTCTTGATTTTGGCTTCCAAGGCATCCAGCTTTCTCTGTAAGCCAGCAGAGTCCTTGGGCTGCGCATCTAGTTCTCGAATGGCTTGCGAGGACACCAGAAGCTTCCTGTCCACTTCTTCCACCAACTTCGACTTCAAGAAGGGAAGGATTTCATCTTCGTGAACACCCCACTGCCCACAATCGCACTGCTTCCCAAATTTGATGGCTTGTTTGCAGACATAGCGAATTCGCCCTGACTTCTTCGGTCCATTGTTCGGATTCCCGTACAAAGGCTTCCCACACTGGCCACAGAACACAACGCCCTTCAGCACATATCCACCATTCCCCTTGCTGTGAGAATGGTTAGCCTTTCGACGATTGATCTTCTCTTGAACGGTATCCCAAATGTCACGATCCACAAGGCGCTTGATGGTGGGCACATCCTGAAGCAAAAGCGGTGTGTTCGTTCTGTCCACTTTGCTGACGTTCCCATTCACACGGATGACTTCATCGCCAGCCAGTCGCCAAAAATCGCCAGCCAGCTTCTTTCCAAGCGTCATGTCACCGACGTACTTTTCGTTTGCCAGAATCTCTTGAACGATCTTTCCACACCACTTCTTACCCGTAGCAGATGGGACACCATCTCCATTCAGCTTGGCAGCCAGCCACCGGAAGCCCACATCCCGTGTGGCGAATTCGTTGAACAGCCATTTCACGACACAAACTTCATCAGGGTCGCCTTCAATCAATTCCCCCTTCCATTTCTTTGGCTTTGTGAACTCATCCGTTCTTGGAATGACATGCTGAGTCCCCTTTTCATCAGTCACACATCTGGCGTATCCATACGGCACCTTGAATCCGAACATTTTCCCTTCGAGAAAGGCATCCAACTTGCCCTGAAGTGTCTTCTGCCCCATGCGGACGCTGAAGTCATGTTGGGCTTCAGACAGGACAGCATCCACGATCCGTCCGGTGGATGTGGTCCAGTCGATTTCCCCTTCAAGAACGGTGTGAAGCTTAACGCCAGCTTTTAGCAGGGTCTTCTTCGCTTCCGCTCCATCAATGACGTTCAATCGTCCGAAGCGTGACAGATCAAGGCACAGGATGACAGAGAAGTCCCCCGTGGAAGCGTCCAAGAGAAGTTGGGCAAAGTCGGTGCGCTTGTGCTGCTGCCTGCTACCAGACTTTCCCTCGTCGATGTACCACTTGATAATCCTGAAACCATGGCGCTTAGCGTAGGCTTGAATTTGCTTCTTCTGTTGTGGGATAGATGTCTTCTGGTCGTCGTCGGACATCCGAACGTAGGCCGCTGACAGAATGATGGTGGTCTTTTTCATCAATTAGCCGTTCCTTTCACGAAATTGCAGTTACGCTCGGCTTGAATCAGACTGCACCAGTAATCCGTTGTGGGTCTTCCATTCAATTTCACCATCGAGAACTGTGTGAAGCTTCACTCCAGCATCACGGAGGGACTTCATCTCTTCATTATATTATACCTGAAGGTGTCGAACCGTCCGAAGCGTGACAGATCAAGGCACAGAATGACGGCGAAGTCGCCGTTCGCAGCATCTTCTAACATCCGACTGCATTGTTGCATTCTTGACGTTATTACGTCTTCGTAGAAACGAATAATCTTGAGACCGTTCTTCTGGGCGTAGGCTTCAATCCTTTCCTTCTGAGCGTTCCGCTTGAGGAGTGACGCCCGAATGTAGGCAACTGCGGGAGTCAGGACGGTTTCTTTCGCCTGTTCCTTCCTTCGCTTCCATGCTCGCTTCGCACGAAAGCTGCGCACTTCCTGTTCGGTCTGTGATACCTCAGCCCTGAGCAAATCATTTACGCTGTCAGTCATCGTTTCGGTCCTTTCATGGTGGAATTATTCTCCAGAAGAATCCTACGGCAGTAATTAGCGCTGTAAAGTTGCGGGCTGAACGCCTTGAGTTCCGCACGAATGGCCACTTCGCCGGGATGCTCGCCAATCGGCTGCCGTGAACAGAGGTGGCCGAACAGGATTTTCGGTCACAAAGTTCGCCCCCAGTGTCCTAGAGTTGGTGGCGAACACGCCGAGGCACCTGCTAATCAGGGTTCGGGTATTCGCTCTCGGCGACCGTGATAGCCTCTGCCGCTCAGGTCGTCGATGGCATCACCGGATGACTGCTCGAAGTCGTAAACGAGAACCGCCGTGGAGTCTGGCGCTAGTTCGGATTTGGGGTCAAAAGTGTCCGTGTATCGCTCGCCGTCTGAGATTCGCACGCTCCGAATGTTCCCCTTGAAGAACATCTGTTGGTGTTGCTCCCCGACGTTCCCGATGACGAAGGGCGTCGTATGCTGCGGGACTTCCGTGGGTGGACCAGAACTTACAAGTTCGCCGCTGATGTAGAGCCGTGTCTCGGATGATCCGTAGACGACGGCCAGATGCGTCCATTCACCTGTGGGGAGAATCCGGTCATTTACTCGGAATCCGCCTCGGATGGTCTCTACGTTAGGGCTGTTTTCCTCGATACCGAATCCGATTCCGAAGAAGTTAGGCACGTCGCTACCAATGACGTACTGCGTTGAAGGATCGCCAGTGAAAGCAACCCAAGCTTCGAGCGTGCAGGGAGCGAAGCTGTGCAGCGGTGTAACGATTCTCGTCCGCCCATCGAAGTTCATGCCCACAAGGTGAGCCGTCGAGATTATCGACGCTGTGGGCGTGCTGGACCAGTTCTGGCGAACCACGACGGCAACCAATGTGGTAGCCAGTAGCACAGCAACCAGTAGCATCCATCTCACGGGCCTGCGTGATCGCCCAACTGTGCGAAGTGCATGGGCGAGTTGGGCCGCCGTTTCGTAGCGTTCTTCTGGGGCTTTTGCCAAGCACTTGAGGACGACGGCTTCCTGCGCAGGCATGATGTCCGAGTTGATCCCTCTTGGCGGAAGCGGCACATGGCTTCTGATTTGGTCGCTCAACTTGGCCGGTGATGGATCGTCGAAAGGCATCTTGCCAGTGAGAAGTTCATACAGAACGACACCGAGCGACCAGATGTCGGTGCGAGGATCACCTTTCGCCGAATCGTCACCCAGTTGCTCCGGTGCCATGTAAGGCAACGTTCCAGCGATCAGGGTTGGAGACTCACCGAGCGCCGTGGCGATGCCGAAGTCCGTCAGCAACGGTCGGCCCTGCTGGTCAATCAGGATGTTGGCTGGCTTGATGTCCTTGTGGACGAACCCCTGTTCGTGGGCAGCGTGGAGACTCTCAGCGATCTCAGCGACGAGGTGAGCAGCCTGTTGAGGTGTGAACGGCCCAGCGTCGCAGAGCGTCGTGCCGGACACGAAGTCGCTGACGATGAACGGCTCTCCGTCGTGTTGCCCCACGTCGTACACGGTCACGATCCCCGGATTTCGCAGCCGGGCCACCTTGCGAGCTTCTTCGAGCAGGTTGCTCGTGTTCAGCTTCCGGTCGTTGGGCAGCTTGATGGCCACAGGGCGCTGAAGTTCAGGATCGAAACCACGGTAAACCTTTCCGTGACCGCCCTCCCCGATCAACTCGTCAATCCGGTAGCGACCAGCCAGCGTCGTTCCAACTTTTGGATCGGGTTCATCGGATCGTGGCCGGGTCATCCAGCCCATGCGACGGAGTGCGGCAATCCGTTTCCGCACGGGTTCGATCAGTTCTGGGAAACCGGCGCAGAGAATCTCAGCGGCAAGGTCTTCCCCTCGCTCTTGAGCTTCCTCCCATTGGAGAAGCAGATCGCTGATCTTCTCGTCGTCACTCACTAAAAGCGTCTCCGTCCAAAGTCTCGCTCAGCCGAATCCGGGCCGACTGCCATCTCCGTTTCACCGTCGCTAGTGAGATGCCCAACACCTCGGCAGCTTCCGGATGAGTCATCTCTTCATACCAGAGCAGATTGACAACCTCACGTTCGGGTTCGGGCAACGCCTCGACCTGTTCGTGAAACTTCGCCCACGCCTCAACAGTCTCGGGTTCGGCGTCGTCGGCTTTGTTCTCCGTGGCGATGCCGCCATCGGTGTGATGGTTGGCTCCAATCCCTTCTGCTCCGAAGCTCTTCCGAGCGAGATCGATCAGTTCTCGGCGAATGTGCGTCGTCGCCAGTCCGTAGAACTGGCGGGCCGACTCGGGGCGCACCTCGGTCAGCGACCGATGCAGTCGGATCAGTGAGTTCTGCAATACGTCGTCGGTCTCTGCCCATCTCCGCACTCGTCGGTTCGTTCGCATCATCCGGCTCGCCAGAGTTCTCAGTCGGTCGCAGGCATGGCGTAGGGCCGCTTCCCACGCCGAGTCGTCCCCTCTCGTGGCAAGGTCAATCAAGTTCTGGAGTTCTGTCGTGTGGCCAACCATGCGGCCATTTTACCGGCACCGGCAAGCCAGTCGAACACCAGCCTCAAAGTGCTGAGCGAGAGACCGGCCCAAAGAGGCTCAGAAAAGATTTTTGAGCCGGTTTGCCGCTGGGTCTCGCTCAGGTCCACGAGGCACCTGCTAGGCGAACTTCGTTCAGACACATTGAGTCAGGAGAGCAACAACATGGGTCATGGCGCACGGTGTGTGGTTTGCGGGGAACTAGTTCATTTCCACGCTACCAAGTGCCCGCACTGCCATACGACTTGGACCCATACCAATGTCGGACAAGACCCGAGGGCTGGGACCAGCACCATCTTTGGTGGCTGTGCTGGTGCCGTGGCGATTCTCGTGCTGGCTGCGGTTTCACTTCCCATCCTGCCGATTCTTGCCATCGGTGCCGTCGTGTTCTTCATCGTGAAGTCCTTCGTTCATGGCCAGATGAGCGGGGCGAACGATCTGCCAAGCGATGACTGGGACTGACAACTTCGCAGCGACTTACAGGTTTCAGGGATTCCATTACAGCACTGTGCCGAGACGTTTCGGCTCAGAAATCACAGTCCCTTTGAGAAGGAGAAGAAACATGGCCTACGGCAGCGGAGCAACTCAGTGTCCTAAGTGCGGAGCCGTTGGAACGTACACAATCACCATGCAGAACGGTGGGCAGGTGATCTGCTGCAACTCTTGCCGCAAAAACTTCACCGCCGAGGTGCGTCGGGGTCAGTTCACCGGACGCAATCGCTGACGAGACTCAGAAGGCTCACAACACAGACCACATCCTCTGAGGAGTCGCTATGGATTATGTGCGGTGCATAGAGTGCGGGCAGATCGTTCATAACATTGCGAGACGTTGCCCCTATTGCGGTTCATGGGTTCCAACGAGGCGAAGTGGACTGGAATGGCTCTCCTCTCATCCATCAATTTCCGCTTCCATTGGTTTTGCGATTGATCTCTGGATGGCGGGTATTGCATTCGGACTGTTTCGCTCGCCGGGAAAGATGCTCGTACTCGGCTTTGTAGGGGTGCCTGTGGCCGCAGTCATCCTGCATCACCGTATTGCACAGTTGCCAGATACAACGCAATTCAAGCTGGCGATTCTAGCGTGGATATGGGTTCCGCTGGTGGTGGTCGGAGGTGGCCTATGGCTTTTGGGAATACTTATCTGGGGTTTATGGACAATGTGATCCCCCCCACTCGCCAGAGGAGTAATGAACGGCAAACAACTGGCACGATGTAAAGGACGGCAAAAAACGGCCCAATCACGGCAGACCCACTGAAAGAGTTGGCGACGACTGGAAAGTTGTCCCCTGACGAGAGCTTCTGAATACCGGCAACACTGTCCTGAAAGTCGAGCGATGGGAGTAAGAGCAACGAGGCACCTGCTACTCCCGGTCGATTTCCAAAAGTTGTACCGACAGGAGCCTTCCCCAATGAAGATGGATGTAACCGATTGTGAGGTTCTGTCTCTCGACAGCGGCATCATCACTTGCCCTGTGACACAGGATAAGGTGCCAGCGTTGTTCATGACCATCAGAGTCATCGGCCAGCCGCCGATCAACCTTGCCATTCGCAATCCGCATCGCCTCGCCAAAGACCTTCCGGTCGTGATCGCCAATTCTCGGGTCTTGTCAGGAGACGGGCAGTTCGTGCCCGAGGGGGACGGTCAATGAGTAACGAGATTCCCCTCTTGTCGATCATCAAAAAGGGATCGACCACGTTCCCTCGGGTCATCGTGGCAAAGAGCGACGAGTTCAGGAATCCGCTCTATTGGACTGGCTCGGGTTGGAGCGCAGAGGAAGACGACGCAATGGTTTTTGCGAACGCCAATGACGCTTCGTGGGTCTGCCACGATGTTCTGATGCAGGCCGTCAGCAACCGCCCGGTCCATCGGTTCGTCGTTCCGGTCCACCTCGAAATCTACGGCGAGAAGCCGAAGCTGACGGACTTACGAAAGTGGCTAGAACGGGCCATGCGGATTGTCGTCGATTCGCCAAAGCACGGCCTCGGCCCGAACGGAACCGTGGGCGTCATCATCGCTGACGTGGACGAAATGAAGGCTGTGTGAAATCTCGCATGGCCCTACTCGTCATGACGCATCTGCTCCAAATGCCGAGCAATGGCTCGCTTCAAGAGGAATGAGACCAGCCAGAGCAACGGCTTTGTGAGAATTGACTTCGGGTGCATCTCGAAAGAGCGGACCACCTTCGTCCGGTCGCCGACTCGCTCGAACTTCCACGTCTCGTCGAATGCTGTCGCCAGTCGGGACACGGGCGGCGAAAACTCGCTCATGTGCAAGCGAAGTCGCCTTGTCGGTTCCCACTCCACGATCTCTTCGACGTGGGTTGAGCCGTCCCGGTTCGTGACCCGGATTCTTGTGCCCACGATCTCGTCGGTCTTCTTCTCGAACTCAGCCTGCATGATCCCCGGCAGCAGGCCGTAACCGTTGAATTCGGACCACTTGCTCAGATCGAGAATCTGGCTGGCGATCTCCTTGGGTTTCAGGGCAAGCGTGGCGTGGCAGGTGAAGCGAATGGGTCTACTCGACATCTTCACCTCCCGCTGCCTCCTCAAGCGTCTCGAATCCCTCTCGGATAATCAGAGCAGCGATCACCAAGGCAGCTACCGAGTCGATCCACCACAGCCGCCAGATGTAGAACGCTCCCAAACCGATCAGCAGGGCCACGGAGAGCATCAGGCAGGCCAGCGTCTCTTTCGAGTCGGCCACGAGGCTGCGACTGCCGAGGGCTTTCCCAAGACGATATTTCATCAGGAACAGAACCGGCATCACGATGATCGAGGCAATCGCCAACCCGATCCCGATGAGACTGGTCTCGGGTGCTTCCTGCCGGTAAAGGGCGAAACCGGCATCGAGGACGACGTAGCCTCCGAGAACGAAGAACGAGTAGCCGACGAGTCGGGCCGCTCGTTGCTCGACCTTCTCGAACTCTTCTGATTCCGCCGTGAGATCGAACTTCCAAAATCGCCAAACCATGACCATGCCGGACAGTGACTCGACGAAACTATCGAGACCGAAGCCCAAGAGTGCGTTGCTCCCCGAGATCGCAGCCCCCAGCATCGCCACGCCGCCTTCAACGAGATTGTAGGCGACTGTGAAGAATGCGAGTGCTAGGGCTTTTGTTCTCGTGGACGGCATCTCGTGGAAATCATCGTTCGGAACGTCGGGCTGGGCAGTTCCAATTATTGTAACGGCAACCACCCTGAACCTTTCCCGGCGAGCGGTGTCTACGAGGAGAACGTCCAAAGAACCGGAGGTGCGCCATGCGACACACGAATCACGAACAATTCGACGAACAGCCATTTTTTTCGAAACGATGAGCAAGCGTCGTCGGGGATTCCCGTCCGAAACGCAGGTCAAGCGTGGGGTACGGGTCGTCAACGGCGACAAACTGCTGGAGGAAAAGCTCGGGCGGAATGATCTCTGCCCCTGCGGTTCCGGCAATCGCTTCAAGAAATGCTGTCTCTCGAAAGGCTGCTTTTGATGGCGTGAACCGGGATCACTACTTTTAGGGACTGAACACCCAAAGCCCGCTCGGTTGAACGAAACCGGGCGGGCTTTTTGCATTTGGACTGACAACACGGTGAGTCATGGAAGCGGTGGTCTTCATTGGTCTGCAAGCGTCGGGAAAATCGTCCTTCTACAAGGAAAGGTTCTTCGCCACGCACGTTCGGATCAGCCTCGATCTGTTGCGGACTCGGAACCGAGAACGACGGCTGATGGCCCTGTGTCTGGAGACTCAGCAGCCGTTCGTCATCGATAACACAAACCCGACTCGGGAAGAGAGAGCGAAATACATCGACGCTGCGAAGTCGGCCAAGTATTCCGTGGTCGGGTTCTACTTCCGGTCCAAAGCCGAAGAGTGCCTCACTCGGAATCAGCAGCGAACGGATCAAGTGCCGGATGTCGGCATCTTGTCCACAGCCAAAAAACTGGAACTGCCAACATTGGAAGAAGGGTTCGACACCCTGAAATACGTCCGACTGACGGAAGCTGGTTTCGTCGTCGAGGAGTGGAACGATGAAGTTTGATGATCTCGACAAAAAGATGCGGGTCTTCGAGACCGCTGCCGACCTGTGCGTGCTGCCCAGCATTTTCATGGTCGCTCGTCTCGATGGTCGGAGCTTCACCCGGTTGACCAAAGATGTCTGCCAGTTTGAGGCTCCGTTCGACGAGCGCTTCCGTGACCTGATGGTGTCCACCACGGAGTCGCTGATGACCTGCGGTTTCCGGGTGCTGTACGCCTACACCGAGAGCGACGAGATTTCGCTGCTCTTCGATCCCGAAGAGCAACTCTTCGGCAGGAAGCTGCGGAAATACAACTCGACGTTGGCTGGTGAGGCCAGCGCCCAGTTCTCACTGAAGCTGGGACAACCGGCCTGCTTCGACTGCCGGATTTCCCAGTTACCCACCTCGGAACTGGTTGTGGACTACTTCCGCTGGCGGAATGAGGATGCCGCTCGCAACGCCTTGAGTGCTTGGTGCTACTGGACGCTCCGCAAGGACGGACAGAACGAGCAGCAGGCCACGAAGCGGATGCTCGGCCTGTCCGTGAGTCAGAAGAACGAGTTGCTGTTCCAGTACGACATCAACTTCAACGATCTTCCGAACTGGCAGAAGCGGGGCGTCGGATTGTACTGGGAAGAGTACGATAAACCTGCCGTGAACCCGATCACGAAGGAAGAAGTGTCGGCACGTCGGCGTTGGATTCGCACCGACTTCGATCTGCCCATGAAAGACGATTACGGCCAGTTTGTGCGGTCGATCATTTCCCAACCTCAAACACAAGGAGCCTGACGATGGGTACTTCCCACGGTGATTTCACCAAGTATCCCCGCACGCCCCATCTGTTTGGGTCGAAAGGGACGGACGATGACAAGCATCTCGGCGAAGCGGAGTCGAAGGAGTTCATCGCCGACGAGTCTTTGATCGTCGAAGAGAAGATCGACGGCACTAACGTCGGCATCCATTTCTCGGATTCGGGTGAGATGGTCCTGCAATGCCGGGGCCATCTCATCACCGAGGGGATGCACCCGCAGTACGACCTGTTCAAGCAATGGACGGCGGCAAAGCGGCATGTATTGGAGGAGCAGTTGCAGAACCGCTTCATCCTGTTTGGGGAATGGGTCTACGCCCGGCACTCGATCCATTACCGCAAGCTGACGCATTACTTTTTCGAGTTCGACATTTACGACAAGGAGCAGGAAGCCTTCCTCGATCTGGAGCGTCGGTTGTCGCTGCTTGAAGGAACGGGAATTCAGACGGTGCCGGTGGTTCATACTGGCACAGTGGATCGTGACGACCTTGAAGAATTGATCGGGCCATCAAGGTTTGATAGCCACTTCGAGAACCCAATCACGAAGCGACCTGACAACTTGATGGAAGGTCTGTATCTGCGGACGGAGGCTGACGGCGCTGTCACGGGACGAGCCAAGTTCGTGCGTCCTGAGTTTGTCGAGAAGATCAAGCAAAGCACGCACTGGCAGCACCAGCAGATGGTACCCAACATGCTGGCGAATGATGTGGATATCTGGTCATGAACTGGGAGCAACTCAAACAATCGTCGCTGGAGGACATCACGGCATGGGCCGAAACCCAGTCGTGGTGTCAGGCGATGGCGGACTGCGCACAGGACGCTGAGTGGCACTCGGAAGGCGATGTCTGGACCCACACGAAGATGGTCCTCGGACAACTGCTCGAACTCGACGAGTGGTCGTCGCTCACACCACATGCGCAATCCGTTCTGTTCTGCACCGCTCTGTTCCACGATGTCGCCAAGCCGCTGACCACTGAAGTTGATCCCGAGACGGGCCGAGTCCGCTCTCCCAAGCACGCCGTCAAAGGAGAACATGTTGCCCGTGCCGTTCTGCGTGATCTGGGGTGTGATCTGAGGACTCGTGAGGAGATTGCCCGGCTGGTTCGTTACCACGGACGACCGGCCTTCCTGCTCGAACGTGAAGAGCCAACCCACGAAGTCGTCCGACTGTCGTGGCTGGTCAATAACCGACTCCTGTACCTGTTCGCTCTGGCGGATACCCGTGGCCGAGACACTGACTCGATGACTCGCCCCGAAGAGAACCTGCACTTCTGGAAGCTCATGGCCGAAGAAGCTGGCTGCTACGACCAGCCGTATCCCTTCGCCACAGACCATGCCCGCTTTACGTTCTTCCGACAGCGGGAGCCAAATCTGCACTACGTTCCCCACGAAGACTTCGCCTGCACGGTGACACTCATGGCTGGTCTTCCGGGCAGCGGCAAGGACACATGGCTCTCCAGAAACCATTCCGACATTCCGATTGTCTCCTTGGATGACATTCGGGGTGAGCTTGGCGTTGATCCGACCGACAATCAGGGGCGAGTGGCGCAGGAAGCCCAAGAACGCTGTCGGGAGTTCCTGCGATCAGGAACCTCGTTCGCCTTCAATGCCACCAACACGATGCGGCAAACTCGTGGCAGGTGGCTCGATCTGTTTGCTGACTACAACGCCCGCATCGAGATCGTCTACCTCGAACCTGCGTTTGACACGCTGTTGCGACAAAACAAGGCACGGAACAAGACTGTTCCCGAGCCGGTGATCCGCAGGTTGGCCGAGAAGTGCGAGCCGCCGACGTGGATCGAGTGCCACGGTCTCACGGTCAGCGACGGAAAGGAATGATCCAGTGAACGACGAACCAAAGCGGATCAAGCAGGTGATCGTCATGCGTCACGACTTGAAGATGCGTAGAGGGAAGCAAATGGCGCAAGCGGCGCACGCCTCGATGTCCTTCATCTGTCGTCGTTTGCAGGAGCGTGGCTCGGTCTCGCTGAATGACTTCTCTGAAGTCGAACGAGCGTGGCTGACCGGAGCGTTCGCCAAGGTCTGTTGTCGAGTGGACAGCGAAGACGAGTTGATGGCCATTCACGACAAGGCGGTAGCCGCTCGCCTTGAAGTTCACCTCATCACGGACAGTGGCAAGACCGAGTTTCATGGAGTGCCGACCCGGACCTGCTTGGCCATCGGCCCAGACGAGGCCGAAAAGATCGATGAGATCACAGGAGAACTACAATTACTCTGAGACTTGGCCCTCACGGAATACAATCATGCGTGGCTCGCACCTCGCCGTTAACCGCATTGGCTGTGTCCTTTTTTGCTCGGCTCGTGGGACGAGACAGTACCAACGCCCATCATATCTACTCAACTAAGGAATCCATTGTGTCCGAGGCGTACTTTACACGAAGGTTGAGAGAAACCGGCAATCAAGTTGAGTTCCATTTCTTCAAACCGGAAGTTCTAGCACACTATCGGGAACATCCAGACTACGATGTCTGCTCGTCGCATCTCTATGGAAATGGGTCGATGATCCAGAACATCTTTTGGGGGCGCACGAAACAGAATGTCCCATGTCTTGCGGTATTGCTCGCACATCTTTCTGGTCTCTCTCCAGCGGACCAGACCCAATGGAAATGCTTTGAACTAGCTGACTCCGAACTGGCAAAGGTCGATGCCCGTTATCGGAGCCAGATAATCGATGGTGACTGGCCATCACGGATCGATTCATTTGAAGCAATCTTCTTGTTTGCACGAGAGATCAACTCGCTATTTTCAGGCGAAGGCGAGTCGATGTTTCGGAATTGCCCCAACTCCAATGTGTCGCCGGACTTTCTTATGCCGCTTGCGCACAATGCGGAAAGGTCGCTTGTTCGGTTTGCTCAAGACCTTGACACGTTTCTACAGCCCAACCCCAAACTGCTGGTGAGTCGTATCGCCACCGAGGATCGAAAGGGGGAAGCAGAGATCGCCCGATCCAAGGGGCAAACTCGCAATCTACTGCGGTTGTACTTTGAAGACAGGGGAGTGATGACAGCGGCTATCTCAGAGGGTTTGGAATCGTTCAAACGGCTAAGCACACTTCGGCAGCAAAGTGCCCATACCCTTGTTGCTGCCGAGGGGGGCAAAGATTATCGGGAAGTCCAGTCCACACTCGCCTTCGACGTACAAGCGGCACTCAAGGCGATGTTGGAGGGTGCTGTCCTTGCAGAGAATGCACCTGAAGACGGCTATCGCAGTTTCGTTTTGAGACTTGAAGTGGAGTAATCGACAGTATCCCTTTGGGTAATGTGTGGCCTCAACGATTATTCGTCCCCACGCTCTATTTCGCCCAGCAACTCGGCAGCGTGAATTCTCAACCACGCCTCCTCGTCTTCCGCCAGCTTTCCAGCGACATCTGCCGCAGGCGATGAGTCCCCAGTGATCTTCCAAACGGCCCTCGCCGCTCGCAGGGCCAGCCACCGTTTGCTGTCCCGATCTGACTCCACGAGCGGCAGAAGATCGTTCAAGGTCGCAAAAGCGGGCTTGGCCTGCGGCCCAGTGTGAGCCAGAAGGTCGATTGCAGCCACTTTCCGGTTCAGAACAAGGTCGCTTTCGTCTTCGTCGGAGAGGATGCCCAGCATGATCGCAGTGGTGCGGTCGGGAAGACGTGAAAACTGAAGCAGATGGTGGAGCGCTGCATCACGAACAGCGTCGAGATCGGCGTCGTTCTCGAATCCACTGGCCAGCAAGTCGAGCAGAACGGCGATCTTCTCATCGTCGGTTTGGAGTTGGCCGGGTTGAAGATCGGCGAAGTCGTCATTCAGCATCGTTGGCAATCCACAAATTGTAATGAAAATGAGGCACCCACTGCCGGACAGCAGGTGCCTCTTCATTTCGCCGACGCACTGTCCCACTTAGCTCGTGACGAGTCTGCCACTTTCGAACACAAAGTCATGATCCGGCGTGACGATCACATGCCGTTCGTCGTATTGCTCATGTGAAGCACAGGCGAAGTTGAGGGCGATGTCGTCCTCGTCTTCCATGAGGATGCGGC